>NZ_JACUZU010000007.1:0-430445 GCF_014851475.1 Acidovorax sp. ACV02 | reverse complement strand
CCGCTGCCAAGATCATCGTCTCCGGTGGTCGTGCGCTGGGCAGCAAGGAAAAGTTCGACGAAGTCATGACGCCCCTGGCCGACAAGCTGGGCGCCGCCCTGGGTGCCAGCCGCGCGGCGGTGGACGCGGGCTACGCGCCGAACGACTGGCAAGTGGGCCAGACCGGCAAGATCGTGGCACCGCAGCTGTATGTGGCCGCCGGTATCTCGGGTGCCATCCAGCACTTGGCGGGCATGAAGGACTCCAAGGTGATCGTGGCGATCAACAAGGACCCTGAGGCGCCGATCTTCAGCGTGGCCGACTATGGGCTGGAAGCGGATCTGTTCACGGCTGTGCCTGAACTGGTCAAGGCCCTGTAAGAACGCCCCTGTGCACACAAAGGCATCGCTCGCGATGCCTTTTTTTTGACGAAATTTCGCTTTCCCGGAGACACCCATGAGCTACACCGCCCCCGTCAAGGACATGCTGTTCGCCATCGAGCACCTGGCCAACATTGAACAGATCGCGCAAATCCCTGGTTTTGAAGATGCCGGGCTGGACACGGCCGCCGCCGTGCTGGAAGAGTGTGCCAAGTTCAACGAAGGGGTGCTGTCGCCGCTCAACTGGGAAGGCGACAAGAACCCGTCGAGCTGGGAAGACGGCGTGGTCACCACCACCCCCGGCTTCAAGGAAGCCTTCCGCCAATATGGCGAAGGCGGCTGGCAAGGCCTGCAGCACCCCGCCGACTTTGGCGGCCAGGGCCTGCCCAAGACCATCGGCGCGGCCTGCATCGAGATGACCAACAGCGCCAACATGAGCTTTGCGCTGTGCCCGCTGCTGACCGACGGCGCCATCGAGGCGCTGCTGACAGCAGGCAGCGATGAACTCAAGGCCACCTACCTCGAAAAGCTGGTGACCGGCGAGTGGACTGGCACCATGAACCTGACCGAACCCCAGGCGGGCTCGGACCTGGCCCTGGTGCGCACGCGTGCAGAACCCCAGCCCGACGGCACCTACAAGATTTTCGGCACCAAGATCTTCATCACCTACGGTGAGCACGACATGGCCGAAAACATCATCCACCTGGTGCTGGCCCGCGTGCAGGGCGCGCCGGAGGGCGTCAAGGGCATCAGCCTGTTCGTGGTGCCCAAGTTCATGGTCAACAAGGATGGAAGCCTGGGCGCGCGGAATGACGCGCATTGCGTGAGCATCGAGCACAAGCTGGGCATCAAGGCATCGCCCACGGCCGTGCTGCAGTTTGGCGACCACGGCGGCGCGGTGGGCTACCTGGTGGGCCAGGAGAACCGGGGCCTCGAATACATGTTCATCATGATGAATGCGGCCCGCTACGCCGTGGGCATGCAGGGCATCGCGATCTCCGAGCGCGCCTACCAAAAGGCTGTGCAGTACGCGAAAGACCGCGTGCAGAGCCGCCCCGTGGACGGCAGCATCAACGCCAGCGCCGCCATCATTCACCACCCCGACGTCAAGCGCATGCTCATGACCATGCGCGCCACCGTCGAGGGTTGCCGCGCCATGGCCACGGTGGCGGCTGCGGCGTTTGATGCCGCACACCACCACCCCGATGCCGACACGCGCAAGCAGAACCAGGCGTTCTATGAATTCATGGTGCCGCTGGTCAAGGGCTACAGCACCGAGACGAGCCTGGAAGTGACCAGCCTGGGCGTGCAGGTGCATGGCGGCATGGGCTTCATCGAAGAAACCGGCGCGGCCCAGTACTACCGCGACGCCAAGATCCTGACCATCTACGAAGGCACCACGGCCATTCAGGCCAATGATTTGGTGGGCCGCAAGACGGCGCGCGACGGTGGCCAGGTGGCCAAGGGCATCGCCGCGCAGATCGAGAAGACAGAGGCCGACCTGCTGGCCAGCGGTACGCCCGCTGCACTGGCTGTGGCCAAGCGCCTGACGGCCGCGCGCAAGGCGCTGCTCGACGTGATCGACTTCGTGGCCGGTGGCACCAAGGCCCAGCCCAACGCCGTGTTTGCGGGCAGCGTGCCCTACCTGATGCTGGCGGGCAATGTGGTGGCGGGCTGGCAACTGGCGCGCAGCTTGCTGGTGGCGCAAGACCTGTTGCACAAGGGACAGGACGAAGCCTTCATGCGCGCAAAAATAACCACGGCCCAGTTCTATGCCGACCACATCCTGGTGAAGGCCCCAGGCCTGCGCGACAGCATTGTGGAAGGCGCGGCCAGCGTGACTGAGCTGGCGCTGGAAGCCTACTGAAGGACTGGCGTGCTGTGAGGAGACAGGCCACCTGCGGGGCAGGGGCCTTGATATAAAAATGATAGCTACGGACGCATGATTCACTAGCGCATCCGGCCTGTTCCATCCCTATTCTTGTTCTGGAAGTTGTTGCCATGTCCAAACTGCCTCCCGTGTTGCAAAACCTGTCGCTGCCCGTCATCGGTTCGCCGCTGTTCATCATCAGCAACCCCAAGCTCGTGATCGAGCAGTGCAAGGCCGGTGTGGTGGGCTCCATGCCCGCGCTCAATGCCCGCCCTGCCGAACTGCTGGACGAGTGGCTGGCCGAGATCACCGAAACCTTGGCGGCCTACAACAAGGCGAACCCTGACAAGCCTGCTGCGCCGTTTGCCATCAACCAGATCGTGCACAAGAGCAACGACCGGCTGGAGCACGACATGCAGGTGTGCGCCAAGTACAAGGTGCCGATCATCATCACCAGCCTGGGTGCGCGCGAGGACGTGAACCAGGCCGTGCATGCCTGGGGCGGCGTGGTGCTGCACGACATCATCAACAACAAGTTCGCGCACAAGGCGATTGAGAAAGGCGCTGACGGCCTGATCGCCGTGGCGGCCGGTGCCGGTGGCCACGCTGGCACCAAGAGCCCGTTTGCGCTGATCCAGGAAATCCGCCAGTGGTTCGACGGCCCGCTGGCGCTCAGCGGCTCTATCGCCAGTGGCGGCGCGGTGCTGGCTGCACAGGCCATGGGGGCGGACTTTGGCTACATCGGTTCGGCCTTCATCGCCACCCATGAGGCCCGCGCCAGCGAGGCCTACAAACAAGCCATCGTGGACGGCAACTCGGACGACATCGTCTATAGCAACCTGTTCACGGGCGTGCATGGCAACTACCTGGCGCCCTCGATCCGCGCGGCAGGCATGGACCCGGACAACCTGCCAGAGTCCGACCCCAGCAAGATGAACTTTGGCGGCGACGCCAAGAAGGCCTGGAAGGACATTTGGGGCTGCGGCCAGGGCATTGGCTCCATCAACGCCGTGACCAGCACCGCCGAACTGGTCGCCAAATTGCGCGGTGAATACGAGGCAGCCCGCGCCCGTCTCAAGCTCTGAATCTGCGCTCTGTGTGAGGGGCGCTGGCTTTGTGCCTCTGGGGGGGGCGTTCGGCCATCCTTCTTCCCTCACCCTGCCGTTTGTTTCGCCCGCCATGTGTATTCACACATGGCGGGCGAATGTCTTTGTGGGAGGTGTTCGTGCGGTGTCTTTGCGGTGACGCACCCGAGGGGAAACCCGCGTGAGGAGGGGGAGGCCTCTACAGATAATGGTGATGAAAAATAATCAATGAATGCCGGTGCCACGTTCGCCGGCCTTGTCACCATGTTGCGAGGGAGATGCCTGATGTTCCGTGCTTTTGTGTGCCTGCTGGCCGTGTGCGCCACCACCCTGGTTCATGCCCGCAATGAAGGCGTGACCGCCGATGAAATCCGGCTGGGTGCCTCGGTCGTGCTGTCGGGGCCGCTCGGGCCGCAGACGGCGCAGTATGGCGAGGGCTCGCGACTGCTGTTCGACGCGGTGAACGCGCAGGGCGGGATACATGGCCGCATGATTCGGTACACCACGCTCGATGATGCTTTCGACCCGCAAAAGGCCGTGGAAAACACGCGCCAGCTGCTGGAGAACGACAAGGTGTTCATGATTTTCCATAGCACCGGTACGGCGCAGACGGCGGCCATCCTGCCGCTGATCAAGGAGCAGCGCACTGTGCTGTTTGGCCCCGTCACGGGTGCCTCGATGTTCCGGGAGGCGTTCAATCCGTATGTGTTCCATGTGCGTGCGGGTTATGCCAACGAGGCCAGCAAGATCGTGTCGCAGCTGCGCCAGCAAGGCATCACCCGTGTGGCGGTGTTCTTTCAGGACGACGGCCTGGGCAAGACACTGGCAGGTGAGCTCAAGAAAGCTTCGGACGAGGAGAAGCTGCCCTTTGTGGCCGAGATCAAGGTGGACCCCAAGCAGCCCGACTTTGCCGCAGCCGCACAGGCGACCGAAAAGGCCCAGCCCCAGGCTGTGATTGTGGCAACCGGCGGCACCACTTTCACGAGCTACATCAAGGCGGTGCAGGCCACGGCGGCGCGTCCTGCCTACTACGGGTTCTCCGTGGCCAGCATGGACGTGATCCAGCGCGAACTCAGGGACAAGGCTCGGGGCATCATCCTGGCGCAGATCATGCCTTCGCTGCGCAACACCACTATCCCGGTGGTGGCCGAATATCTGAGCCTGCTGCGTGCCAAGTCGCCCGGCGCTCAGCCCTCGGCTTCGCAGTTCGAAGGTTTTGTCCACGCACGCTTGCTGGTGGAAGGGCTACGCCGCACGGGGCGCAACCTGACTACCGAGTCGTTCTCCAAAACGATGGAAGACGCGGGTGAAATTGCTTTCGGTCGTTTCAGCGTGAAGTATTCGCCGCGCAACCACAATGGGTCGACCTATGTGGAGCTGGCTATCGTGGACGCGGAAGGCAGTCTGCGTTACTGAGGGTCTCCACGCCTCGCGCGGTGGGGGGACTTTCGTTCATCGAGCCCGCTGCAGGTGATGGCAGACCAGCGGGAGACAGTGCAGCTGTGCAAAAAATCCTCTAACGGAGGACAATAGCGGGTTTTGTTGTTCCTTCCTCGGTTCAGTTCGTCTTGCTGCTTTGCGCAGCAGGCGAATCAGCGCGGAGGGAATCCGGATATCCAGCGGTGCACTGTCTGCAGGGATTCAACACCTCACCCTATGTCTTCGTCCACATCCCGCACACCCTTGATCGACATGATCAAGGGCATGGCTTGCGCCACCATCGTGTGGCACCACTTGGCCTTCTATGGCCCGATGTCCGACATCGCCCATCCCTTGGCTCCATCACTCATAGCGTGGCTATATGACTATGGGCGCATGGCGGTGCAGGTGTTTCTGGTGTTGGGTGGGTACCTGGCTGCTGCGAGCCTTGCGCCCCAGGGCTTTGCGCGTTTCGATCATGCGGGCACCGCCATTGCCAAACGCTTCGTGCGGCTGGTGGTGCCTTATGCCGTGGCGTTGATGCTGGCGGTGGTGGTCGCCGCCCTCGTGCGACCTTGGATGGAGCACCACTCTGTGCCCGACCAACCCACCTTGTCACAACTGTTGGCGAACGCTTTGCTGCTGCAGGACATCGTGGGTGAAGGTGCTTTGTCGGCTGGCGTGTGGTACGTGGCCATCGACTTTCAACTCTTTGCGCTGACTGTGCTGATGCTGGCCGGTGTACGCGCGCTGCCTGTGCGCTGGGTACAGCACCATGCAGCGGCCTTGTCGCAGGGGCTGGTGCTGTTGGTGGCTGCTGCCTCGCTATGGGTTTTCAACCGCATCGCGGGGTTGGACATGTGGGCGCTGTACTTTTTTGGTGCCTACGGCCTAGGCATGCTGGCTTACTGGGCGGTGCGGGCGCCGCAGGCGCAGGCATGGGTCTGCCTTATGGCGCTGCTGGTGGGGGCAGCGCTGGCGGTGGATTTCCGGGCACGCATTGCCGTAGCTGCGGTCACGGCCTTGTGCCTGGTGGTGGCGATGCGCTCTGCGCGCATGCGCAGCTTTTCCGGTGTGTCGCAGCTCGTAAAGCTCGGCCAGATGTCGTACTCGGTGTTTCTGGTGCACTTTGCCGTGTGCTTGCTCGTGAACGCGGTGGTTAGCCACCTCTGGCCTACATCACCAGCGCTGAACGCCGTGGGCATGTTCCTGGCGTTTGGGCTGTCGCTGGCAGCTGGGCGTCTGTTGTATCTGCGAGTGGAGCGTCATGTGCCATCGTGGTCCACGGCCCTGCGCTGGCAACTGGGGCTGGTGGGGGCGGGCATGCTGGTGGTCATTACCAGCAACTGGGCATAGCCCCTAGGCTGGGACCGCAGGGGCAGGCCGACTGGGCTGTTTTTTTGAGCGCGCTATGTCCTTCAGCCCAGTGCAGTGCTATAGCAAAAGCTTGCGTTCCCGCCGTTTGCGTTGCTTGTCCAGAAACCACGCCATGAAGGGCAGCAGCAGCATCGAGCCGGGGATCACCCATATAAAAAGATAAGGGCTGACCGAAGAGGCAGACCGCATCACATCCCGCAGGTGGGCACGTTCCTCGGCGCTCCAGGTGCCCTGGCGGCGCTGCTGCACCAGCCAGACCACCGAGCCTTTCATGGTGGCCATCTCGCGGCGCAAGCGGCTCTTTTCTCTGCTGTTGCCCGCGAGAAAAGAACAAAACCACTCCGGCGCTCGCTCCATGCGGCGCTGGAATGCCAGGGTGGAATCCGGGTCAAATGCGTCGGCAGGGGGCGGATTTTCTGGGCTTTGCGGAAAGGTCATGGTGAACAACATTGTCCCTGCAGATGCGGACAATACCAAACAGGCTTTGAGCAGAAACAAGACTGATTTATCCCGGTCGACACGCGGCAATGGGACTTGTCTGCGTTTTCCTGAGGATATACACAAGTATGACTGGCGCGCGCCGTAATTTCCCGATAGGCCCCGGGCCAGCGCTGTGACGCACAGACCAATAAAGCGCTTGCGAGATAAGGGTTGGAGAGGCTGTCGGCGGGGCTATCCGGCTTGCAGAGGCAGAGGAAGATTCGTCAAGGATTCTTGCCAATCTACCCTGCGACGAAAGCCCTGCGGTGGCCGTCATGGTCAATGCCCTTGGTGGCTGATCCCTTGCTTGGCATCACTCCACCTGCGTGATCATGTTCTGGGTTCCGATCCGTCTTGTCCGGAAACCCCCCGACCGGAACCGCAATCAGAACGCACGCTCCGTGGTCCAGATCCGAGGACTGCAGAATGATCCAGATACGTTCACCATCGCGTTACGTCGGTAGTTGATTAAAAAGCGCGGGAGTGTAGACGTTTGCGGAGACTCACTCATTGAGCAGCGCCGTTCTTTTTTTGGCGCCCGGCGGTCAATCCAAACGCACAAACGGCTCGCTGCCACCTACCCTTAAGAGGGCATGCTCCGTAAGATAAGCCTATGAAATATCGATCTTCATTCGGCTACATACGCGAACCAGTATCCGCTCAATGTGTGGATTTATCGCGCGAAGAGCGGGGCTTCACTTTGGTGGAGGTCTTGGTCGCCATCGTAATTCTGGCTTTCGGCATGTTGGGAACCGTAGGCATGCAGGCATTTGCACTCCAGGCAAACCGCGACGCACGCCTCCAGGCTCAGGCGGTAGTTTTTGCGCGTGAGTTGGCGGAAATGATGCGCGGGAATAAGGAAATTGCGGTCAAGACTACTGCTGCCGCCAACCCGTATTTGGTGACATCAATGACGATGGCGTCGCCAAGCTACTGCATGAGAGTCGCCAATGCATCTACTGGGTGTACATCCACGTTGGATGTAGCCAGCGCAGAAATGACGGATTGGTTGGCCCGCGTTGCGGCTGAGCTACCGGATGCGCGTGTCACGGTTTGTTTCGATGGAGCGCCCTATGACGCCAATGGACTGCCTCAGTGGAACTGCAATGCGACGGGCGCTGACGAAATTGTGTTCATCAAAATTGGCTGGACACGGACTGTGACTGACAAGAGTCAAACCGGTAGCGCTGCTCTCGAAAGAGCTAACGACAGTGGCAGCCGCCCTTATGTCGTAGTTCCTGTGACTAGTGGGAACGCAACATGATGAAATGGTCAACTTTTCTCGCCTCTGGTGGCGCGCAACGTCAAGATAGTCGCCAAAAGGGCGTAACGCTTGTTGAGTTGATGGTGGCAATGGCGTTGGGGCTCTTGATTGCGCTTGCTGCTGCTGCTGCCCTGCTGGTTTCTCGCCAAGGGTTCGCCGCAGTGGATGCAGCTTCGCAGTTGCGTGACAACGGGCGATATCTGCAAAGCCTTACCCAGCGCCTTGGCGTGCAGGCGGGTTACAGAGATGTCAAATTTGCAACGGATACGACTGCCAAGGCCAACCAAGCTTACGGGGCGACTGCTCCTCCCCCAAATATTTTTGGATTGAATAATGCGTCCCGAACGTCCACTGCGACCTGGGATGCAGGCACCGTGCGTACCTCGGGGCAAGTTGGTTATGGCAGCGATATCCTAGTGCTGCGGCATCAGACTAGCTCATCGACTCCAGATGCGACAAGCTCTGATGGAACCATGATTGACTGTGCCGGCGTAGCGTCAACCGCTGTCCCCACGGGGCTGGATGACAAGCTGGTCAGTATTCTCCACGTGGGTGTGGGATCAGACGGCGAGCCGGCACTTCTGTGTTCGCGGTCGGATACTGGGGCGGCGCCCTATGACGTACAGCCGATTATTTCTGGTGTTGAGAACTTCCAAGTGCTTTACGGAGTGGATGGTATTGGGCCCGGAAACACTACGGTTCCTATTCCATCTGCTTCAGCGGACTCGATTCCCGAGCGATATTTGCGGGCAGACCAACTGACGGTTGCAGGCAACGACGCTGCCACCTATGCCAACTGGCAGCGCGTTCGCAGCATTCGAATTGGTGTTGTGCTACGCGGGCCACCTGGTTCAGCTATCGATAATGCAAGTCAGACGTTTTACCCCCTGGGGGTTTCCAAAGCCTCGGGAAGCGGTACACCAGGGTCGGGTTTTGCCAACAATTCAACAGATCCCGGCACTGCTTACACGCCCACAGTCGATAGCCGCTTAAGGCAAGTGGTCACATTTACTGTGCATTTGCGAAATTTTCAGGGTGAGTACTGAAATGACGAAAATACCCTTACATCAGAAACGTCCGACATCAATGAGTGAGCAAGGGCTTTCGTTGATTATCGTGATGTTGATACTCATTGTGGTTTCAATTTTAGGAGTCGGCGGTATACAAATCTCCATGATGGGTGAACGGGGAACCCGTAATGACAGAGATATGCAAATTGCCTGGCAAGGGGCCGAGGCTGGATTGATAGATGCAGAGTTTGATATTGAAGGGCTTCCTGCTGCGTCACCCAATAAGAGAAGTGTAGTATTCAAACGCGGTGATGTGGATCTGGCCAAATTCATTGATAACTGTGGTGACTCGGGGCAGAGCATTGGCTTATGCGCGCTGAAAGATGCCGGAAAACCGGCTTGGTTGACAGTAGATTTTACTGCAACGGGTACGGGCGCGAAGGCGGTGGAATTGGGTACGTACACTGGGCGGGACTTTCCGTCAGGCGTGAAGGGGACACAGCCGGCCAAACCACCTCGTTATATTATCGAACCTATTCTTGATCGATATGGGGTCAAGTCGTACAGGACTACCGATCCTACCGCTGGTTCTGGCCCATCTTATGTGTACAGGGTCACATCCATGGGCTTTGGCCCCAACGGAGAAACTCAAGGAGTGCTCCAGATGATTTATAGAAATTAAGCGGTGAGATAAACATGTCAAAATTCTCTAAAAATCTAGCCGCTCTTGGCGAGCGAGCACTTCACAAATCTCGAAATTTGCTCAAGGGTAGACGTGCTGCGTACGCCGCGTGGGGATTGGCGCCACTCGCTATCGCTGTTTCATTTGTTGCGATTGGTAGCGGTACTCCACCCTCCATTCCAGCCATTGCCCTTGCCACCGAGCCTCTCTATGCTGCTGTGGTAGTTGATAAGCCCGCCATGGCTCTTGCCCTGTCTGTGGAGTTCCCAACGGTGGGTGCTCAATATACCCCAGGTGGGAGTACGGATAATACTTATGATACCGCTAAGGAGTATCTTGGATATTATGATGCGGAGAGTTGTTATTCCTACAACAATTCACCCAGCGAAACCCCCGCCGCCAGCCAAACAGCGACTGATTACAAGAGATTTGATCGCGTTGGAGCTGCGACTGGGCGCAAATGTACCAATGCATTTAGTGGCAACTTTTTGAACTGGGCGTCTAACTCAGCCATCGATATGCTTCGTTTGGCGCTGTCTGGTGGAGACAGATATATTGACACGCCTTCGTTGACCATACTTCAGCGCGCGGTTATCCCTAACGGGGATCCTACCTGCATGTGGAACTCTACAAACTTCCCTGGTAAGCGACTGT
The DNA here is from genome assembly GCF_014851475.1 of Acidovorax sp. ACV02. Taxonomy (NCBI): domain Bacteria; kingdom Pseudomonadati; phylum Pseudomonadota; class Betaproteobacteria; order Burkholderiales; family Comamonadaceae; genus Acidovorax; species Acidovorax sp. ACV02. Next base: position 420,245 of record NZ_JACUZU010000007.1, on the reverse strand, counting down.
CCAAAGACGGCGGTGGGGCGGGTAGTTATTGGGGGGCGGTGCCGGCGTCAATGATCGCTAATGCAAATGGCGGTGATATTTATGTGGCCAACACGTTAAATAGGATTTATTTTGGCACGTCGCAGACAGGAAACTGTACAGACAACACCGGCTACAGGCTTGGCAGCACTATAGGCCCAATCACCAAGCAAACTGGAAATCGCCCAGTCAGTTCCGTCCTGTGCTCTGCAGAGAACGCATTTTGTACCTTTTCAGGTACCAAGATGGTTTGGTATGGGAAAAAGAATGGGACTACCAATAATTGGTATGTTGCGCCTGCCTACAATGGGGTGAGTTGTAATTCGACAACTTTTGGAGATCCATATCCTGGGCAGGCTAAAGAGTGTTACATACTCGATTATTCAGGAACATGGACTCCTCCGACTACCGCAGGTACTTTCAATACCGATGGATTCTTCTACGCCCGAGTGCAGGCTTGTAACTCCACATCGGGTACTTTGCAGGACACTAGAAATTATAATTTCTGCAAGCAATATCCTAGCGGTAATTATAAGCCCACCGGCGTAATTCAAAAATATAGCGACCAGATTCGATTGGCAGCCTTTGGTTATTTGTTAGACCAAACGGCTAGTTATAATTCTGGGGGGCGATATGGTGGTGTTTTGCGTGCGCCCATGAAGTATGTGGGGGCGAAGACATACAACATTAACGGTCAAGACAACACTCCGACAGGGGGTAACCCGAAGGCGGAATGGAATGCCAACACTGGCGTATTTATTGATAACCCCGATTCCAATGCAACGCCGGCTATCAGCGGGGTTATAAATTATCTAAATAAATTCGGACGGACTGGGCCTACACCTGGAGTGTACAAAAAATATGATCCGGTTGGGGAGTTGCATTATGAGGCGCTTCGCTATTTGCAGGGGCTTCAGCCTAGCGCTGATGCAATCAGTGGAACGATCACGGCCACTATGGCTGACGGTTTTCCATATTTCACTACTTGGACCGATCCATACGGGGATGGTCGCAGCAATGCCAGCGATTATTCGTGTGTGAAGAGCAACATTGTGGTTGTCGGTGATATCAACACTCACGACGGCAATCGTCTTCCCACTGCAAGTGCTGCCAATAATATTCCAGATATTAATTACTGGCGAGGTATAGTACAGAAGTTTGAGAAGAACACTGCTGGTACGTATGTGGATGGGCAGGGAGCTAGTCAGAGCATTGCGAATCCTAATACCGCCAACAACAGTGTTCCTTCTGGTACAAGCACAAGCCAAATAATGGGCTCAGCGTATTGGGCGAGAACTCACGACATCCGAGGTTCTGGCTGGACTGCTGACACGGCCAAGCAGCGTCCTGGGCTCCGGGTGAAGACTTTTCTTTTTGACGTCAATGAATATGGCGCGCAAAACGACGACACTACGCGGCGGACGGCAAATCAGTTTTTCATGGCTGCCAAATACGGCGGCTTTGAAACGGATCCAACCAATCCCGGGCAAAAACCTTATAACGTCAAAGGCAATCCTTTTAAAGATCAAAATAATGTAAATAATAATAATGTGTGGCAAAAAGCTGCTGAGCCCGGAGAGGCAAGCACTTATTATGTTTACAACACATCAAAAACTTCGCCGGCGCGCGAGGTGCTCACCGCATTTGATGAGATTTTTAGTAGAGCATCTACCAGTGCTCGAAGTGTTGCAGGTGGTGGTTTGAGCACCGGCAGCAAAGTGACCAGTAATTCAGTTTCTTATTCTGCTAAATTCGACACCAGTAACTGGAGTGGAGATGTGGTTGCTGAGCCCATCACTCAAGATGCAAGTAATAATTTAGTTATTGGCACGCAGCTTTGGAGTGCTGCTCAGCGGTTGGACAACATGATTTCACCTGCTGCTAACCGCAAGATTTTTGTGGGACGCGTGGGCGCAACATCGAGTACCACCGCCACTGCCTTTACATGGGGTGCGATCGATGCAACATTGAAAGCACAGCTTGATAAAGCGAGCCCGGCCGCAGCTGCAGATGGTTTGGGTGCAGACCGTCTTGCTTATCTTCGCGGGGACCGGACGAAAGAAGGGGCACCATTCCGGGTGAGAAGTTCTTTGCTGGGCGACATTGTCAACTCTAATATTTCGTACTCAGGGGCTCCCTCCAAGTCATTCACTGGTACGGGATATACCGCATTCCGTGCTGCCTATGATTCACGCACCGCTGCGGTTTTTGCTGGGGCCAATGATGGTATGTTGCACGCATTCAACGCTACTACGGGCGACGAGCTGTTTGCATATATTCCAAGTTGGCTGGGTCGTAATTTGTCGGCACTGACAGACCCTACTTTTGCTAATAATCATCAAAATTATGTAGATGCTCCTTCCGTAGTCTCTGAGGCACAAGTAGCCAACACTGGCGCAAGCACGGATTGGAAAACAGTCTTGGTGTCCGGCACAGGTGGCGGTGGGTCTGGTGTGTTTGCGCTTGATGTGTCTAACCCTACTAATTTCAGTGCATCCAATGTTATGTGGGAGTTCACTCGTGCTGATGATGAGGATATGGGTCAGGTTGTTGGTGAGCCAAAAATATTAAAAATCAAAACGAGTGGAACAAGTTCAACGGTTACTTATCGATGGTTTGCTGTTGTCGGTAGCGGGGTGAATAATTATGTCCCTGATGCTGACAACAGGTTCAGCTCCACCGGCAAGCCTGCGCTATTTCTGCTAGCCCTCGATAAACCTTCTGGAGATGCTTGGTCGCTAGGTACCAATTATTACAAGGTCTCGGTGCCCACCGATTCATCTCTCGCTTCAACTAATGCCACTGGTGTCACCAACTTTAGCGCCTTGTATGGCACCCAAGGCGAGATGACAGATATCTATATGGGTGATCTCCATGGGGCATTGTGGAGACTTAAGTTTGCCGGACAATTACCTGCTGATTGGAATATGGGTAAATTGTCGTATTTTGATAAAGGCAGTGCTGGTAGTCCAATTCCTTATCCTCTGTATGTCGCTCGAACGGGTGATGCAACCCCTAAGGTCCAACCTATTTTTGCGGCGCCCACCCCTTTTGCGGGTCCCATTGTGAGTGGTTTGGAATCTTTCTATATTGTCTTTGGAACGGGGAAATATCTTGAATCCAGTGATAATATTTCTACGACTACTCAGTCGATTTATGCTGTGTATGATAATGGAGGTACAACGGCTGATAATTCGCCTGCCAGCGCTAGTGTAATTACGGGGCGGGGGCGCTTGCAGGCCGGAACGGTGAATACAACAGCGAAAACTATTACGGTAAGTGCTTTTAAATGGGGGCGACCGACCACTAACGCAGACCTGACGAGCCGTGCAGGCTGGTATTTTGATTTGCCTGTTTCTGGGGAGAGAGTAGATCAAGCGGCACTGGATTTGGGTACGTTATATGCTGCAATCAATTCCAAGATTCCAGGTTCTACCTCAGCTGGCGCTGGCTCATGCTCTAACACGCTTGGTAGCGGCAATCAGTATTTTTTAAGTATTAATAATGGGTCTGGATCTTACGTGCCATCCAGTCTTGGATTACTTGGCCCTCCGGTATTACTGTCAAATGATTCGGAGACAGTTGTCACTCCGTCGGACAGCACTGGAAGACGTGTTCGCACGACGACACTTCGTCGCTTTACTCAGGCTCAGAGTGGTATCGATACCAGTGCCCCTCCTGTCACGACAAAGGAAACTATCGGGCGTTTGAACTGGCGACAAATTTTTAACTACCAAGATATGAAGAATGCGCCATGAATAAAATTAAAAAATATGCTGCGGGGTTCACGCTGATTGAACTCATGATTGTTGTGGCAATTATTGGTATTTTGGCTGCTGTTGCGTATCCTGCCTACACTGACTCAGTCCTGAAGGGGCGCAGAGCACAGGGCAGGGCTGCGGTAGCACAATTGCTGCAGCAACAGGAGCGCTATATTACGCAACAGAATTGTTACCTCGGATTCACCACGAACTCAGCAGGTGTTGCGACTGCTACGTCTCCTGGTGCAGCATGCGGTGGAGTCACGGCGGCGTCCGTGCCTTTCAAGACTTTTTCAGGTGATACTTTGAGTAATTCGCATTACCTATTGAGCGCGGATGCTTGCCCAGCCGGGGCTGGCACCCTCTCAGTTGGAGATTGCGTCAGAGTTATTGCAACGCCCGTCAAAGCTGATCCTAAAGTTGGTTCCTTACAGATGACTACCACTGGTACAAAGTCATGTACAGGCACATCCGCATCGACTGACCCTAAACTTTGTTGGCCATGATGATGAAACTTCGTAGTTCTGGTTTCACGCTTATTGAACTGATTGTCACCATAGCTATTGCGGCTGTTTTGGCCAGTCTTGCAGTGCCTAGTTTTATTCAATATCAGCGTAATTCAGAGCTTTCGTCGCTGACCAACTCGCTTTTGGCTGCTGTCAACGCAGCAAAAGGTGAAGCCATGAAAACTGGAAGAAATGCTTTTGTTGTGCCGAGAGGCTCCGGTTGGAATAGTGGATGGCTAGTGTATGTGGATGTGAATCGTGATAATTCATTCACTGAGGGCACTGACGTTGCCGTTCAAACGCAGGGTGCTCTGAAGAGTTATTTCAATATAACGGGCAATAGCATTGCAGCGGGCTCCACGCCTTATATTAAGTTCGATAATTCTGGATATTCAATAGATAACAGTGCCTCTCCGGTTGCGTTAAGTTTGACCATTGCACGGACAGATGCGTCGTCCTCAAGTGCTTTGGAGGAAACCAGGCGCGTGGTGGTGGCCCGGACCGGGCGCGTGAGAACATGTAAGCCGAGCACCGATTCAAGCTGCACTAGTTCCGCAACCCAGTAGAGAGCATTGCTTTCCCGCGAAGGGTTGTATGGCCGGTTAGCTAAAATGCGCCGCCGATCGATTTGTTAGTGTGGGACCGGCGCTATGCCCACTGAGGGCCGCGTTGAATTACTGTAGCCCTTGGAATCGTCTTCACGTTCCTTAAGTAGTCCGATTGCACAGGTCTAGGCCCAAGCGGCACCCGAGTGGCGTAAATAGTTTCCTGAGCGATAAAGTCAAGCCCCCACTTAACACGGATCTCGTCACCCAGTGGGGCCGGAAGTTCTGGAGGATATCTCGCTAGACAGCCACAAGCCCTCGAATCTAGGCCTCGAAATGGGAGGTCTTTAGAAGTGGCCACTCTGCTGGCATCTGTTTTGGCTTGAACGGGCCAAACTGAGCGCCAAACTCTTAGAAGGCGCATTGCGCGAGATGCCGGCCTTTCGCTACTTTGTCGGGCTGATGTACCGGGATGAGGGGATCCCCTGCGAGTGGTGCATCCTGTGCGTTGTTGCTGCCTGAAGTGTCCAAGTGGGCCCATCAGAGCCGCATTACCCCCCACTGCTTTGCTACTGGCCAAAAGGATGCTGCCCAGGGCAGGCAGAGTTGCGGATGCCACGCATAGACCAAAAAGCAGTGAGCGTGATTCCGCGATGGGGCAAAACAATCAGGGTAACCGATGGCGCTTCAATACAAAAGCGCATGCCATGACGGACTTGGATGCGGGCTTGGTGCGTACAGTGCGTTGTACTGGCCGAGTGGGGGCGGCAAATTGCCTCCAGAGTCTGGGCTGGGGACACACGCCTTCGGGGATGCAAGCTGCCAAGAGGGGCGGCTCTATGCAAACTACAGCACGCACGTCGGAGTCTTGTCTCAGGGTGCCGCAAGCACAGTGCGCTTGGCAAGGTCCCTGCGTTGGGCGCCTTGTTTGGTCCAGCCGCACGAGACTATCAAAGTAAAAGTAGGCATTCGCGCCAAGGCGAATGTAGAGCCCCCCGAGGAAGCAATTGCATCGCGCATTCCCGCGCGACTGGACTCTGAATGCCTCCTGTTTACGCGGTGGCGCATTGTGGGGCCGAGTGGTGCCAAGCTAGATCCGCCATCGATTTGAGGAGGACGTTTTAGGCCGTAGTCGTTAACCGCAATTCGCAGCTAACTCCTGATGAAAGTCAACGAACCGTCGCAAGCGCTGTCTTGAAAAGGGTCACTTGCCGCCTCAAGTTCAGTGCAATTCGGAGGACATAGACAATGCGTCTCGACAAATTCACCACCAAATTTCAGGAAGCCCTGAGCGATGCTCAAAGCATCGCGCTGGGCCATGACCACGCCTACATCGAGCCTGTGCATGTTTTGCAGGCCATGCTGCAACAGGACGATGGCCCGAAGGCGCTGCTGCAGCGTGCGGGCGCCAACGTACCCGGCCTGTTGGCGGGGGCCGAGGCGGCGGTTAAGCGCCTGCCTCAGGTGCAGGGCAACGACCAGGTACAAGGCGGCCCTGAGCTGGGGCGTGTGCTCCAGGCCACCGAGAAAGAGGCCATCAAGCGGGGTGACCAGTTCATCGCCAGCGAGCTGTTTTTGCTCGCCGTGATCGACAGCAAGGGAGACGCAGCAAAAATCGCCAAGGACAACGGCCTCACGCGCAAGAGCCTGGAGGCTGCCATCGACGCCGTGCGCGGCGGGCAGAAGATGGACAGCGCAGAGGCCGAAGGCCAGCGCGGTGCGCTGGCCAAGTACTGCCTGGATCTCACCGAGCGCGCTCGCCTTGGCAAGCTGGACCCCGTGATTGGCCGCGACGACGAAATCCGCCGTGCCATCCAGGTGCTGCAGCGCCGCACCAAGAACAACCCCGTGCTGATCGGCGAACCCGGCGTGGGCAAGACCGCCATCGTAGAAGGCCTGGCCCAGCGCATTGTGGCGGGCGAAGTACCCGAGAGCCTCAAGGGCAAGCGCGTGCTCAGCCTCGACATGGCCGCGCTGCTTGCGGGTGCCAAGTTCCGGGGCGAGTTTGAAGAGCGCCTGAAAAGCGTGCTCAACGAACTGGCCAAGGACGAAGGTCAGACCATCGTCTTTATCGACGAGCTGCATACCATGGTGGGCGCGGGCAAGGGCGAGGGCGCGATGGACGCGGGCAACATGCTCAAGCCCGCGCTGGCGCGTGGCGAGCTGCACTGCGTGGGGGCCACCACACTCGACGAATACCGCAAGTACATCGAAAGGGATGCAGCACTGGAGCGGCGCTTCCAGAAGATCCTGGTCGGCGAGCCCACCGTGGAGGCGACCATTGCTATCCTCCGCGGCCTGCAGGAAAAATATGAGGTCCACCACGGCGTGGACATTACCGACCCGGCGATCGTCGCTGCGGCCGAGCTGAGCAATCGCTACATCACGGATCGCTTCCTGCCTGACAAGGCGATCGACTTGATCGATGAGGCCGCGTCCAAGATCAAGATCGAGATGGACTCCAAGCCTGAGGTGATGGATAAGCTCGACCGCCGCCTGATTCAGCTGCAGATCGAGCGCGAAGCGGTGCGCCGCGAGAAGGACGAGTCCTCACAAAAGCGCTTTGCGCTCATCGAGGAGGAGATCACCAAGCTGCAAAAGGAAATCGCCGACTACGACGAGATCTGGCAGTCTGAAAAGGCCCAGGCGCAAGGTAGCGCTCATGTGCGCGAGGCCATCGACAAGCTCAAGTTTCAGATCGAGGAATTCACTCGCAAAGGTGACTTCAACAAGGTGGCCGAGCTGCAATACGGCAAGCTGCCTGAGCTGGAAAAGCAGTTGAAGGAAGCCCAAGCGCAAGAGGCCGGCAAGGACGGCGCGCCCGCCACGCGCCGCCTGCTGCGCACGCAGGTGGGCGCCGAGGAAATCGCTGAAGTGGTGAGTCGCGCTACGGGCATTCCCGTGGCCAAGATGATGCAGGGCGAAAAAGACAAGCTCCTGCAGATGGAGTCGAAGCTGCACGAGCGTGTTGTGGGCCAGCAAGAGGCGATTGCCGCAGTGGCCAATGCGATTCGCCGTTCGCGCTCAGGGCTGAGTGACCCCAATCGGCCCACTGGATCGTTCCTGTTCCTCGGCCCCACGGGCGTGGGCAAGACCGAGCTGTGCAAGGCGCTCGCGGGCTTCCTGTTTGACAGCGAAGACCACCTGATCCGCGTCGACATGAGCGAGTTCATGGAGAAACACTCGGTGGCCCGTCTGATCGGTGCGCCGCCCGGCTACGTGGGCTACGAGGAGGGCGGCTACCTGACCGAGGCCGTGCGCCGCAAGCCCTACAGCGTGCTGCTGCTCGACGAGGTGGAGAAGGCCCACCCGGACGTCTTCAACGTGTTGCTGCAGGTGTTGGACGACGGCCGCCTGACCGACGGCCAGGGCCGCACCGTGGACTTCAAGAACACTGTGATCGTGATGACGAGCAACATCGGCTCGCACCTGATCCAGGCCATGGTGGGGCAGGATTCGGAAGACATCAAGGAAGCCGTCTGGGGTGAACTCAAGAACCACTTCCGGCCTGAGTTCCTGAATCGCATCGATGAGACCGTGGTGTTCCATGCGCTGGATGCCCAGCACATTGCCTCGATTGCCAAGATCCAGTTGCAGCTGTTGCAATCCCGGTTGGCGAAGATGGATTTGGAGTTGCAGGTGTCCGACGCTGCCTTGGCAGAATTGGCCAAGGTAGGGTTCGACCCCGTGTTCGGCGCACGGCCGCTCAAGCGGGCGATTCAGCAGCGCATAGAGAACCCGTTGTCCAAGCTGTTGCTGGAAGGGCGATTCCCGCCCAAGAGTGTGATTCCGGTCACCGTCAACCCTGTCCTGGAGCCTGGTGTGTTCCAGTTCGGAGTTGCCCCGCAAGAGTAATGTGGGCTCGGGAGGCGGTTGCGGTGTGATTCAGCACCGCAATCTGCATCCCAAGTTGTGAAGGAGAGGTGTCGTTTGAATGATTTTGTTGCGGGTGTCGTGAGCTTTCTGTTGCGTCTGGTCGTCATTGCCATGGGGTTGGTCCTGTTTGCCAGCCTTTTGGTCGCGGCCATGTTGCTTGCGCTGGTGTGGGTGCTGCGTGCAGGCTGGGCGCGCCTGACAGGACGACCGGTGACACCGTGGGTGATGCGTGTGGACCCACGCACAGGCTTCACTGCGGTCTTTCGGTCTACGCAGCGGTGGTCTGCTGGCCGCCGAGGCAATAGTGCGCCTGAAGCCGCCAGTGAAGACGCCGCCGCATCGCGCCGTGGCGGCATCCTGCCGGGGGCGGCACAGGTCACTGACGTAGACGCACGCGAAGTCCGTTGATGTGGCAGTGGCGGCCGCTGCACTTTGGCTGCAACCAACCCCATCTCATGAGAGCCCCGTGGCACGAGCCTAAGCCAACGGGCATCAACCCTAGGGCGTCTGCCTTTTTGTGACGCGCCCATCGGGGTGTCTCCTATCATCCATCCATGACACCAGCCGATATCCGCGCACATTTCGATCTTCAGTTCCAGGCCAGCCGTGCGCACGTGGACGTGCCGCTGCTCGTGCGGCGAGAGCGTTTGCTGCGCTTGCGCAAGTTGCTCGATGAGAATGGGCCTGTGCTCGCGGCGGCCGTGCAGGCCGACTTTGGCATGCGGTCACCCCGCCTCACGGAGGTGGCAGACTTCTTGGTGCTGCGTACCCTGTTGTCGCACACGCTGCGCCACTTGGCAAAGTGGGTCAAGCCCCGAAAGGTGCATACGCCGATTCACCTCCAGCCGGCCCACGCCTTCATCCTGCGCCAGCCCATGGGGGTGGTGGGGGTGATTGCACCGTGGAATTACCCGGTGCAACTGGCCCTGGCACCTGCCATCACCGCGCTGGCTGCGGGCAACCGCGTGATGCTCAAGCCCAGCGAGTTGACGCCCCATACCTCGGCCCAATTGGCGCTACTGGTGGCGCAGTTCTTTGCCCCCGACGAATTCTGTGTGGTGCAGGGAGACGCCAACCTGTCCGCATTGTTTGCCTCGTTGCCTTTCGATCATCTGGTGTTCACAGGCTCCACGGCGGTGGGCCGCAAGGTGGCGCAGGCGGCAGCGCAGAACCTGACACCGACCACGCTGGAGCTGGGCGGCAAGTCGCCCTGCATCATCGACGGCCATTGCGATATGGCGGACGCGGCCGTCAAGATTGCGCACGGCAAACTGCTCAATGCGGGGCAAACCTGTATTGCCCCCGACTACGTGCTGCTGCCGCGCGGCCGTGAGGGCGAATTTGCGCAGGCTTACCGGGCCGCAGTGGCGCGCCTGTTCCCCACCATCGAGGGCAACGCCGACTACGCTTCCATCATCACGCCCCGCCACCATGCCCGCCTGCGCACGATGCTGCAGCAGGCGCAAACACAAGGGGCAGAGGTGCACACGATCGACCCTACCGACGGCAAACCTATGGTGCCCACCGTGGGAACGCTGGGCGACGGTGCAAGCCGCCAGATGCTGCCCACGCTGGTGTTTGGTGCCACGTCGCAAATGCAGCTCATGCAGGAGGAAATTTTTGGCCCCATCCTGCCCGTGATCTCGTATGAGCGGCTGGACGATGCCATTGCCCATATCAACAGCGGGCCCCGCCCGCTGGCGCTTTATTGGTTTGGCCAGAGCGAGGCCGTGCGCGACGATGTGTTGCGCCGCACCGTCAGCGGCGGGGTGACGGTGAACGACACGCTGATGCACATTGCGCACGACAACCTGCCGTTTGGCGGCGTGGGCGACAGTGGCTGGGGTGCCTACCACGGCGAGCAGGGGTTCCTGCGCTTCTGTCACCAGAAGTCGGTGCTGGTGCAGTCGCGCTGGGCCATGGGCTCGCTGTTCTATCCGCCCTATGGGGCCAAGTTCGACCAGGTCATGGGGCTGCTGCGCCGCTGGTTGTAGTGCTTTGTGTGAGTTGCCCGGGTGCTGTCTGACCGTCTTCCGGTTCGTCGTCCACCATGGCAGCAGGCAGCGGCGGCTGGGTGATGAGCTGCACCATCGCATCGCGCAGCTGGCCGGTGGACACCGGCTTGTGCAGCAGCAACGCGGAGGTGGACTGCGCGTCGCGCAGGCGCTGGGGCGAGGTGTCACCGGTCATGATGATCGCGGGCACGTTGGTTCCCAGGTAGGCTCGCAGCGCCTGCAGTACCTGTTTGCCGGTTTCTTCATGGCGCAGACGGAAGTCGGTGATGATGATGTCGGGCGTCACGTCCTCCAGGACTTCCAGGGCGGCTGCACTGGATTCTGCCGTCATGCACTGGCAGCCCCAGCTTTGCAGCAATGACTGCATGCCCAGGCGCACGGCCTCGTCATCGTCGATGGCCAGCACCTTCAGGCCTACCAGGCTGCGGCCGTCCTGGGGTGTGGTGGCATCGTCCTCCAGCGCTCCCTGCCAGCGGTCAAGCCACAGCCTGAAGACAGACCCCTTGCCAGGCTGCGAGCGCAACTCCACGGAGGTCCGCATTTCACGCGCCAGGCGCTGCACGATGGCCAGGCCCAGGCCCAGGCCTTTGCGGCGGTCGCGCTCCGGGTTGCCCAGCTGGTGGAACTCCTTGAAGATGTGTTCCCACTGGTGCTCGGGGATACCCGCCCCGGTGTCCCACACCTCCAGCGCCAGCCGTTTTCCACGCGTGCGGCAGGCAATCAGTACACCGCCCTGGGCGGTGTAGCGCAGGGCGTTGGAGATGAAGTTGTGCATCACCAGGCCGACCAGGGAGCGGTCAGCAAACGCGGCGGCAGAGGTCTCGCGGGTGCGGTACACCAGGCCGGCCGTGTCGGCCTGCACGCCAAACTCCTGCTCCAGCGCGGTGAGCAAGGGTTGCACCGCAAACGCGGCTGGCCGCACTTTGACCACGCCGGCCTCCAGCCGGGAGTAGTCGAGCAGGGTGGTGAGCATCTCGGCCGCAGCGCCTGATGCGGCATGCGCATGTTTCAGCACGGTGCGCTGGTGGTCATTGAGCGGGCTGCGGTGCAGCGATTCCAGAAACAGACCCATGGCATGCAAGGGCTGGCGCAGGTCATGGCTGGCAGCCGCGAGAAAGCGGGATTTGTCCCGGTCGGCCTGCTCGGCGGCCTCTTGCGCCGCCAGGGCCCGCTGCGACTCGGCCCGCAGCTGGCTGACCAGGCGTTCGTTTTCCAGCTTGAGCGCAATGCTGCGCCTTGTGGCACGGTCGGCCGTGCGTGCCTGCAGGCAGGTCAGCGCGTAATACACCCCGGTCAGGAACAGCGCAGGCCACATCACGGGCCCACCCGCCAACGCCACTGACAGCATCACGCCGCCGATGGCGCTGGTGAGGTAGGTGACGTAGGCCCGGTACAGCGGCGCGCCGAGCCCGAGCGCTCCCGACGAGACGGTGCTGATGATGCCGATGGCGTAGATGACGCTGTCGGAGTTGCCCCAGTACAGCACCACATAGCCCAGGCTGCCCCAGCTCAGGCCCATGGCCGCCATGCAGGCGATGAGCTTGCGTGCGGCCTGCGGCGCAGGATCCACAAACGGTGCAATGCTGCGCAGCGCGAGGTACACCCCGGCCACCACCAGCGTGTGCGAGACCAGCCATACCGTAATGGCCTGCGTGTCTGCCACGCGGGCCATGACCCAGAGCGTGCCCAGGGCCGTGGCCAGCGATGCCAGCAGCGTCATCGGAAAGTTCTGTCGCAGCAGGGCCACCTGTTCGCGCAGGACCTCGTCGCGCTCCCACACCGGCCAGCCCCAGCGCGTGGGTGGAATCACCGGCTCGAGGGGCAGCGGGCTGGTTTCAGAGGGGGTCATGAAGCTGCGGGGTGGACAGGCCCAGGCGCTGGGCCGCCAGCAGCGCAGCGCTGCGGCTGTTGACGCCCAGCTGCGCAAAGATGGCCGCCACATGCACACGCACCGTGTTCTCGCTCAGCCCCAGGTCGCGGGCGATCACCTTGTTGGGCCTGCCTGTGCACAGCAGCGACAGCACATCCAGCTGCCGTGCCGTGAGGGATGGCGTGTCGGGCCCCCGCACCGTGGCGCTGTTGCCGCTGTTGATCGGAAAACACGGCTGGCCTGACAGCGCGCAACTGATGGCCTCCAGGATGTCCTCGGCGCTGGCGGACTTGGGCAAAAAGCCATCGGCCCCGCGCGCGCGCGCTTCGTGGATGGCATCGGGTGCCACGCTGGCCGACACCAGAACGATGCGCGCCCGGGGGCATGCCTGTCGCAGCAGCCGCAGGCCGTCCAGCCCGCTCATGCCGGGCAACTGGATGTCCAGCAGGACCAGGTCGATCTCCGCCTGCTGCAGTGCGCAGGCATCGGCGATCGATCCGGCCTCGGCAATGCTGCCCACGCTGGGGTGGTCCTGCACGATCAGGCGTAGCCCCGTGCGGAACAGGGTGTGGTCATCCACAAGCAAAAGACAGGCAGTCATACAGGCAAGTATTGCGCACAACCGGGTGTTGCGGGCTAGTCCATTTGTGCGATGGACGCACGGATGTGCACTTTCTAGACTTTCCGTCAAGCATTGAAAAGCACTTTGGGTGCGCACCAATGCGCAAACCTTCGTAACCACACTCCGTTTTCAAAGGGTTCCCATGACGATCAATGCACACACCCATGGCGCCAGCACCTCCGAAGCAGGCCTGCACCACAGCGAACGACGACCCGCGGCCAGCCCCGGAGCAGCCCATGCGGGCACCGGCCTGGGGGGCAACAGCGTGGCGCTCATCGTGCAGGAACACTGCCCCGATATGCTGGCGGCAGCCGGCGTGGTGATCGAGCACCTGGACGCCCAGGCTGGCACCTGGCAGTTCTCGGCCGACGCTGGGCAGACCTGGCGTGGCATCCGCACCGACCTCATCAACCGGCCGGGCAACCTGGGCCTGGCGCTGGACCGCGACGCGCGCCTGCGGGTGCTGCCCTTTGGCGGCCACCGGGTGACGGGGGCGCGGGTGGCGTTCCATACGGTGCAGCGCAGCCATGGCCAGGGCAACGGCAGCTACCGCGCGTATGCCAGCGAAGACCGCGATGGCGGTTCGCGCACCGTCACCCTGGTGCTCAGCCTCGCGGCCATCAACGGCGCGCCACCGGCAGTGCATGTGCCCCGCCCCCGCAACAAGCGCGCGATGGTGCAGCGCGCAGCAGCAGCGGCCACTGCGGCTGCGGGCAGCGCCTTGTCGGGCGCCATGGTCATGGCCTGAGGGTTGGCTGCGGGCCCCTGCGGATGCGGGGCGTGGGGGGCAAAAAGCGAGGCAGGGAGGCGTGACCGACAGGGCTGCGCTACCCGCCTGTCAGGGTGGAAAAACCGTTTGCGGCGACAATGCCGGTCCTTTTGTTTTTTCATTCCCCGTTTTCGTTCGGTTTTTTCATGTCAAGTATCCAGGTTCGTCCCGCTACGCTTCGCGATGCCAAAGCCATCGCCCAGATCCACACTGTCTCTGCCCAAGAGGCTTACAAAGGACTGGTGCCAGACGAGCAGTTGAAATCCATGTCGGTCGAAAAGCGCCAGGCCTACTGGCGCGAGGCCATTGAATATTGCGAGCCCCAGGTCCAGGTGGCGGTCGATGGCGAGAAGATCGTCGGCTTTGTCGGCTACGACCGCTCGCGCGATGAAAAGTCCCGCCCCACCACTGGTGAAATCTGGGCCATCTACGCGGCCCCCACCCATTGGAACCAGGGCGTGGGTCTGGCCCTGTGGGACGCCGCCCGTGACGGCCTGCAAGAAGAAGGCTGCACCAACGTCACCGCCTGGGTGCCGCTGCGCAATGAGCGCGCCCTGCGCTTTCATGAGCTGGCCGGCTTCAAGCGCGAGCTGTCCACCGCCAAGACCGCCGTGATCGGCGGCGTGAAGATCGAAGAAGTGCGCCTGAAGCGCCCGATCAACGCATAAAGTGCGACGACACCCCCCTGCGCCGCTGCGCTCGTTCCCTCCGCTCTTGCTTCGCTGCGCTGCGCGGGCAGGGGGACGATGCCTTCGCTCCGGGGCGGCCCTTGCTCGGCATCCCCGGCCTGCCGCGCGCCTGTTTCCCACACTACGGACTGTGCGCGGCACTGTCAGACTCTGATGCCAACAAATCCTCCCACCATCCACTGGACCCACCAGGGCCAGCCCCAGCAAGCCCTGTGGCGCTCCGAGAGTGGCGCCTCCGCGCCGCGCCGGGTAGAGGGGGCTGACGACACGCTGGCCGCCGACACGGCTTACCGCATGGCCTGTGAGGGGACGGGGTTGCTGTGGCAGGGTGATTTCCAGAACGCGCGGCACCTGCTGCAAGCGCTGATGCGCCGGGCCGACAAGAAGCCCCGCAAGGCGGCTGCAAGGGCGTCCCAGAAACTGGCGGCGGCCACGGCGGCCGAAGCGTTTCACCTGCACCGCCAGGCACAAGCGCAGCGCGCGCGGGTGCTGGCGTCGGTGCTGATCCCGCTGGAGGGGGACTACAGCATTGCGCTGCGTCGCGCGCCCGACTGGCGCCAGGCCTGCACAGAGGCCTGGGGGCCTGCGACCGGCGAGCGCTCGGTGGCCACGCTGCGCGAGCTGCTGGGGCTGGTGGGCGCGCATGAATGGCGCAAGAAAGGGGTCGAAATCCCTGCGCTGGGTGCCCCGCCGCTCAACCGCATTCACCCGCACTATGGTGTGTTCTCGCCGGTGCGTGGCGAATACGTGGGGCTGGTGGCAGCAGCACCTTTGCCCAGCAAGGCCCTGGCGTTTGATATTGGCGTGGGCACGGGGGTGTTGTCGGCCGTGCTGGCGCGCCGTGGCGTGCAGCGCGTGGTGGCCACCGACCAGGATCCCCGGGCACTGGCCTGTGCGCGCGAGAACCTGCAGCGCCTGCAGCTGCTCGACCGTGTCGAGTTGCAGCAAGCGGACCTGTTTCCACCGGGCCGGTCGCCGCTGGTGGTGTGCAACCCCCCCTGGGTGCCGGCGCGCGCCAACTCGCCCATCGAACACGCCGTGTACGACGAAGGCAGCCGCATGCTCAAGGGCTTTCTGGCAGGTTTGGCGGCACACCTGGAGCCCGGCGGCGAGGGCTGGCTGATCCTGTCGGACTTGGCCGAACACCTGGGCCTGCGCCCGCGCGAACATCTGCTGGCCTGGATTGCCGAGGCGGGCCTGGTGGTGCGTGGCCGCCATGATGTGAAGCCGGTGCATGCCAAGGCTGCCGACGCGCAGGATGCGCTGCACGCTGCGCGTGCGGCCGAGGTCACGTCTCTGTGGCGGCTTGCTGCGGCCTGAACCCGCACAGACCGGCTCAATCCAGCAGCGCAGGCTGCGTAGTGGCAAAGTTTTCAGCCACCGGGCTTGCGGGCAGCAACTGGTCCAGCCGCTCACGCAGGCTGGCGGCACGCTCGGCGCCTGCAGCGAGTGCCACTTCTTCAAACATGGCTTCGCCCACGTCCAGCATGCTGGTGCGGTCCTTGGCGGCGCGCAGCGCCTCGCGGAAATGCTGTGCCAGCACAGGGTCGCGGCGCGCAAACAGGCGCTCGCAGGTGTCAAACAGGTACATGCGCGCACCGGCCAGCGACCGCAGGGACTCACCCGGTGCCGGGCGCTCGATCGACGGTGCTGTGGGCTCCGGCGTGGGCGGCAGGTCTGCCGGCCCGGTCAGGTAGCCCTGGCGCATCAGGTTCTCGACAATCTGCGCGCCAATGCCGTTGTACATGGCTTGCAGGTCTGACAGCGGTTTGCCGTCGGCCAGCAGGAGCAGGGAGCGTTCGCGCAGGCTCAGGGTGCGCACGCCAGGGGAGAGTTCCAGGCGGGCTTTGTCGGTTTTTTGCAGCAGCATGGGGTGTCTCCGTGGCGGTCGGTCTCTGGAGCGACGATTCCACCAGCCGGGCGTGACGCCGTGATGACCCCTTGGGATGTCCTGCATCACAATCGTGGGCTGGCTGGCGCTGCCTCAAGCGCCGCATGCCTGCGCAATTGCTCCTTATTTGATAGCTGCTTGGGCATATTGCACTAGCGCTTGGTGCTGTTTTTGTTTGATTTTCGCTGCTGAGTGCCTGTGGAGGCTCTTTTTTTCGGAGAGGGCTCACCGAGCCAGCAGTCCCCCTGAGATGACCTTGCTGCTCGCCCCGATGGAGGGGCTTCTGGATTTTGTGCTGCGCGACGTGCTGACCCGCGTGGGCGGCGTGGACCGCTGCGTGTCGGAGTTCATCCGCATCACCGGCACCCTGCTGCCCGACAAGGTGTTCCTGCGCTACGTGCCCGAGCTGCGCAACGGCAGCCGTACCTTGGCCGGGGTGCCCGTGCGGGCCCAGTTGCTGGGCTCCGACCCGGTCAGCATGGCCGAGAACGCCGCGCGCCTGGCGGCGCTGGGCCCCGAGGGGATCGACCTGAACTTCGGCTGCCCCGCTAAGGTGGTCAACCGCCACGGCGGTGGCGCGGCACTGCTGCAGGAGCCTGAGCGCATTACGGCCGTAGTGGCTGCGGTGCGCCGCGCCGTGCCGGCGCACCTGCCGGTGTCGGCCAAGATGCGCCTCGGGTTCAACGACATCCACCTGATGCGTGAATGTGCCCAGGCCATGCAGGCAGGGGGCGCTGCCGAGCTGGTGGTGCACGCGCGCACCAAGGCCGACGGCTACCGCCCACCGGCCTACTGGGAGCACATCCCCACCATCCGCGCGGCGGTCTCCATCCCGGTGGTGGCCAATGGCGAGATCTGGACGGTGGCCGACGCGCAGCGCTGCCGTGAGGTGTCGGGCTGCGACGCGCTGATGCTGGGCCGAGGCATCGTGGCGGACCCCGGTCTTGCACGCGCCATTCGCGCTGCCGATGCTGGGCGGCCGGACACGGACACCGTGGTGTGGGCCGATCTGGTGCCACACCTGGCCGCCTTCTGGCAGCTGGTGTGCGACGACCTGGAGCCGCGCCAGCGCGCGGGGCGCCTTAAGCAATGGCTTAACCTGTTGCGCCGCCGGTTTGCCGAGGCCGAGGTGGCGTACCAGCATGTGCGCACCATGACGGACCAGCGGGCGATCACCGCGTGGGTGGTGGACTTGCAGGCGCAAGCCCAGAGCGCCCACGGCGCTTAGGACAGGTTCTCACGACGCCGCTACAGCAGGTGGTCGGGCGCCAGGGGGCCCAGCAGCTGCAGCATCAGCCGCAGCGGGGCACTGGCGTCGGGCTCGGTCGTGGCGTCTGGCAGCCCGCTGCCCTCAGGGGCGCGCCAGCGCAGGCCCTGGTCGGTGGCCTGCACCTGCCACGCGGATTCTTTCAGCGCCGTGTCGATCTGAGTGAGGGCCCGGCGAGACAGCTCCGTGCTGCGGATCAGCAGCGCCACCTCGGTGTTCTGCCGCTGCGAGCGCATGTCCAGGTTCATCGACCCCACTGCCAGCAGTCGGCCGTCCACGATCATCAGCTTGGAGTGCAGCATGGCGCGCGAGCTGCCTTGCGAACCCACGGCACCCGCGCCGCCGCCCATGCTGCCCGATACGCCCAGCGCTCCCCGCAGCACCCCTGGCAGTTCGCTGTGCATCTCGTACAGCTCCACCCCCATGGCAAGCAGCTGCGGCCGGTGGCGGGCATAGCCGGCATGCGCAATGGGCGCGTCGTTGGAGGCCAGCGAATTGGTCAGCACTCGCACCCGCACGCCGCGCGCCCTCGCCGCCGCAAAGGCGGACTCCATGTCCGGCCCCGGCACAAAGTAGGGCGAGATGATGAGCAGGTCGCGCCGCGCTTGGCCCATGAGCTGCAACAGCCCATCCACCACGGTGTCGGTTTGGGCCTCGGTGGCTTCGGGGCTTGCGCGGGGGCTGTCGGGTGGCGCGCCGTTGGAAGATGCGGTGGCGCTATCGGCCGTCGGCAGCACGCGGGGTGGGGAGGCTGCCGCGCTGTCAGCCGCCGGTATCGTGCGGGACCCCGAGACCAAGGCGGCAGCAGCGGCCTTGGGGCTATGCGTCGCCCCTGCGGCTGCGCTGGCGCCTGGGCCCGGCGGCGGTGCTGCCAAGGCCAGAGCAGCCCCATTGCCCATCCCTGCGCTGTCGGCCGGGATCTTGGCAGGCTGGTCCACCAGCACGGCCGCCGCAGCCCAGACGAAGGGCGTGCGCTCCAGGTCCATGGGCTCGTAGTTCCAGATGCGTGCCCGCTGCGCAGCGGTGGTGCCTGGCCCCATGTCGGGCGGCAGGCGGTCTGGGGCGGTGGTGCCACCCTGGCCTGCGACACGGCGTCTTCGCCCTTCGTCAGCCACACGGATGCTGTCGCGCAGGTGGTCAAGCTCGCCCTGTGTGATGAGCGACTGCACCGGGTAGGCGCGTTCGTTGTTCCAGTAGCTGTCAAAGCTGCGCGACAGGTCCCGCACGATGGGGCCTGCAGCCAGCACGTCCAGGTCCACAAAGTTACCCGAGTCGGCATTGCCGAAATAGGCGTCACCCAGGTTGCGGCCCCCGGTCACTGCCATGGCGTTGTCAGCAATGAACAGCTTGTTGTGCATGCGCTGCTGCACGCGCGAGAAGTCGCCCAGCAGGCCCAGCATGCGGCCAATGGGAGACCCCCTTGCGCCCGTGAGGGGGTTGAACATGCGCATCTCGATGTTGGGCACAAACGCCAGCCGCATCACCTGCGCATCGCGCCCGGTGCTGTGGAAGTCGTCCAGCAGCACGCGCACCCGCACGCCGCGCTGGGCTGCTGCCATCACGCTGAGCAGCAGGCGTTCGCTGCTGGCGTCTGCGTGAATCGCGTAGTACTGCAGGTCCAGGGTTTTCTGTGCGGCGTCCACCAGTGCCAAGCGGCTGCTGTAGGCGGCTTGCGGGCCGCTGAGCAGCGCAAACCCCGAAGCGTGCCGAGCCCCTTCGGCGACCCTGCGTGCTGCTACCAACTGGCCCAGGGGGGTATCGCCAGGGGCCGACCAGGCTGCCGACACCGGGCGGTCCACATCCTTGGGCAGGCCCGCACAACCGGCAAGGGCCATGGCAACCACCACCAGCGCCATGCCCCGCCAGCCGGGGCGGGCCCGCAGGGGCAGGGTCAAGGACAAGGAGGGCAAAGACAACATGGCACGATTGTGACCGTGGAGCCGCTGGGGCGCAGGGCTCAGGTATAGCCGTGCGCCGGCCCAGGCGATGTCAGACGGGGCGCCAAGGCGACGGCTGGGCCTTGCACCAGGCGTGGTGCCGGGCCCGGGCCGCCGCCGGTTGGGCTGGCTACCAGCTCACTTCGCGGTCGGGCGTGGCGCTGATCTTGTGGATGCTCAGGTCGGCGCCGTCAAACTCTTCTTCCTGTGTCAGGCGGATGCCCACCGTCTGCTTGAGGATGCCGTACACCACCACGCCGCCAACCAGGGCCCAAAGCACGCCCAGGCCCGTGCCGATGAGCTGAGCCGACAGGCTGACCCCGCCCAGCCCGCCCAACGCCTTGCTGCCAAAGATACCCGCAGCCAGTCCGCCCCAGGTGCCGCACAGCCCGTGCAGCGGCCATACGCCCAGCACGTCGTCGATCTTCCATTTGTTTTGCGTCAGGGTGAACATCAGCACAAAAATGGCCCCGGCCACCGCGCCGACCACCAGCGCACCCAGCGGGTGCATGAGGTCCGAGCCCGCACACACGGCCACCAGACCCGCCAGCGGGCCGTTGTGCACAAAGCCGGGGTCGTTCTTGCCCAGCACCAGGGCGGCCAGCGTGCCGCCCACCATGGCCATCAGCGAGTTCACAGCGACGAGGCCCGAAAGCTTGTCCACGGTCTGCGCGCTCATCACATTGAAGCCGAACCAGCCCACCACCAGCACCCAGGCGCCCAGCGCCAGGAAGGGGATGTTGGACGGCGGGTGGGCCGATATCGCACCGTCCTTGCGGTAGCGGTTGGCGCGAGAGCCCAGCAGGATCACCGCCGGCAACGCAATCCAGCCGCCCATGGCGTGCACCACCACCGAGCCCGCAAAGTCGTGGAACTCTTCGCCCGTCAGCGCCTTGATCCAGCCCTGCACACCAAAATGCTGGTTCCAGGCAATACCCTCAAAAAACGGGTACACAAAGCCCACGATGACTGCTGTTGCCAGCAGTTGCGGCCAAAACTTGGCGCGCTCCGCGATGCCGCCCGACACAATGGCTGGAATGGCTGCCGCAAACGTGAGCAAGAAGAAGAACTTGACCAGCGCATAGCCGCTTTGCTGCACCAGCGATTCGGCACTGATGAAGAAATGCGTGCCGTAGGCCACTGTGTAGCCGACCACAAAATAGACCACCGTGGACACCGAAAAGTCCACCAGGATCTTGACCAGCGCATTCACCTGGTTCTTTTTGCGGACTGTGCCCAGCTCCAGAAAAGCAAACCCGGCGTGCATGGCCAATACCATGATCGCCCCGAGCAAGATGAACAAGGCATCTGTGCCCTGTTTGAGTGCTTCCATAACGTCCTCGCGATAGTGATTGATCGACTCTGGTGCGTTTTCATCCGACGCCACAGATTTGCACCAAGTTGAAGCAAGAAGTGCGCCAGGAGTTGGTGCAAGGCTTTGCACCGAATTGGGGCTTTGCCAGAGGGGTAGGCTTGTAGGTGGTGGATAAATACTGTATAAATAAACAGTTTTATTGTGCATGCTGCTCCACCACTCGATGGCCATGAGTTCACTTGTCCCTCCCGACGACGACCTGCCTGCACAGCCGCAGGACATCCGGATTCCGCTGCAGGCCATCCGCGGGCGCGGTGCCGCCACGGCCATGGCCCACCGCTTTGCCAAAGACCAGCGCGAACGTGCGGATGATGGGTGGAACCATCCGCGCGCCCTTGGCAGGGCCGAGGGCGTGGAGCAGGGTGGCACGGGTACGGCTCAGGATGGCAACCCGAACGGCGGGGGGGCTGAAGAGGGTGATGCATGGGGCGGGGGCGACG
The DNA here is from genome assembly GCF_014851475.1 of Acidovorax sp. ACV02. NCBI lineage: Bacteria > Pseudomonadati > Pseudomonadota > Betaproteobacteria > Burkholderiales > Comamonadaceae > Acidovorax > Acidovorax sp. ACV02. The sequence goes on along the minus strand of NZ_JACUZU010000007.1, from coordinate 398,664 downwards.
AGGGAGCCTGCGCCAGCCCCTCACCCGCCACCCGCGTGCATTTCGAAACGGCACGCAGTGCCCTGTGTGCCAACGACTCGCCCGATATCTTTTTTGAACTCTCGGTGAACCCCTACCGGGGCTGCGAGCACGGCTGCATCTACTGCTACGCCCGGCCCACACACAGCTACCTCAATTTTTCGCCCGGGCTCGACTTTGAAACGCAGATCGTGGCCAAGCACAACGTGGCGCAGGTGTTGCGTCAAGAGCTTGCGCAGCCGCGTTACGTGCCGCGTTTGCTCAACATCGGCTCCGCCACCGACTGCTACCAGCCCGTGGAGCGCGACCTGAAGCTCACGCGCAGCGTGATCGAAGTGATGCGCGAGGCGCGCCACCCGTTTTCGCTGATCACCAAATCCAGCGGCGTGGAGCGCGACCTGGACCTGCTCGCCCCGCTGGCAGCGCAGCGCTTGGCGGCGGTGTACATCACCATCACCACACTCGACGCTGCGCTGGCTCGCCGCATGGAACCCCGCGCCGCCGCGCCCCACCGGCGGCTGCGCACCATCCGTGCATTGGCCGAGGCGGGTGTGCCCGTGGGCGTGAGCGTGGCGCCCCAGATCCCGTTCATCACCGAAGACATGGAGCAGGTACTGGAGGCCGCACGCGACGCCGGTGCGCGCACCGCGTTCTACACGGTGCTGCGGCTACCGTGGGAGCTGGATGCGTTGTTTCGAGAGTGGCTCGCCGTGCACTACCCGCAGCGCGCAGCGCGCGTCATGGCCCGGGTGCAAGACCTGCACCCCCTGACCGGGGCCCAGCGCGCGGCTGGCAAGACCTATGACAGCGACTTTGCTACCCGCATGAAGGGCAGCGGGCTCTGGGCCGACCTGCTGCGCCAGCGATTTGCCAACACCTGCCGCCGCCTGGGGCTCAACCGCGAGCGCGAGGGTCTGGACCTGGGCCAGTTCAGGCCGGGGCTGCTGGCAGGGCAGGGGAGCCTCTTCTAGATCCCGTGCCCGCCTCCGTGCACTTTGCACTGCGCGCCGCAGGCCGCAATGCGTTGCCTCGTCAGCCCCCCCACACCCGCTGCACTATCTGGGTGTACAGCGGAATACCCACCAGGATGTTCAGCGGAAACGTCACCCCCAGCGAGAGGCTCACGTACAGCGACGGGTCGGCTTCGGGGATGGCATAGCGCACCACGGCAGGCACCGCGATGTAGGACGCGCTGGCGGCCAGCACCATGAGCAGCACGGCGTCCCCCGTGGGCACCTGCAGCAGCCAGGCCAGCGCCAGGGCCAGGCTGGCGTGCGTCAGCGGCCCCAGCACCGCGTAAGCCAGCAGCCATGGCGACTGCTTGCGCACCGCAGGCAGGTTGCGAGCCGTGGACAGGCCCATGTCCAGCAAGAACAGGCACAGCATGCCCTTGAACAGATCGCCCGAGAACGGCTGCATGGCCGCCTTGCCGGCATCGCCAGTCACCATGCCGATCACCATGGCGCCCAGCAGCAGCAACTGGGTGCCGTCGGTGAACGACTCGTGCAGGATCTTGCCCACCGACAGGTGAGGCCCCGGCTTGCCTGGTGCGCCGCCTGCGCTTGCGCCACCCAGTGCGGGGCCCCCTGCCGACGCCATGGCGACCACCGGTGGCACGCGCAGGAGGGGGCTTGGGGCGGTGACTGCCACCGACTGCCGCTGCCGCATCGCATTGGCCAGCATCACCGCCAGGATGATGGCGGGCGACTCCATCAGCGCCATGGCTGCCGCCATGTAGCCGCCGTAGGCAATGTGCTGTGACTCCAGGTACTGCGTGGCCGTCACAAAGGTCACGGCGCTGACCGATCCGTAGGTGGCTGCGACCGCCGCCGCGTTGAAGCCCGACAGCACCCGCCGCAGCAGCGCATAGCCCACCAGCGGCACCACCACGGCCAGCAGCACCGCCAGCCCCAGACTGCTGGCCACACTGGGTGTCAGGCCTGAAGCCGCCAAGGCAAACCCGCCCTTGAGGCCCAGCGCCATCAGCAGGTAGATGGACAAGAACTTCGAGATCGCCGCCGGCATCTCCAGGTTGGATCGGACCAGGCCCGCAAACACTCCCAGGGCAAAAAACAAAATCGCGGGGTCCAGCAAGCTTTGCATCATTCAACTCCTTGTTGGGGGCCGATGCTAGGGATGTGTGGCTGCAAAGTAAAATCGATTCGAATGCGGTTATCTATAGATAAAAATCTATGAACATTACCTTTCGCCAGCTGCGGCTGTTCCTGGCACTGGCCGAGACGGGCAGCGTCAGCGCCGCCGCCAAGGTCATGCATGTCACGCAGCCCACGGCCTCCATGCAGTTGCGTGAGGTGACCCAGGCCGTGGGCCTGCCGCTGTACGAGGTGGTCTCACGCCGTGTACACCTGACCGAGGCGGGACAGGCCCTGGCCCGCACTGCGCGTGCCATTGCGGGCGAGTGGGATGCGTTCGAGCAGCGTGTGTCGGGCGCCAAGGGCCTCACCAGCGGGCGCCTCAAGGTCGCCGTGGTCAGCACCGCCAAATACTTTGTGCCCCGCCTGCTGGGCAGCTTCTGCAAGCTGCACCCGCAGATCGATATCTCGCTGGAGGTACTCAACCGCGACCACGTCATCACCCGCCTGCGCAGCAATCTGGACGACCTCTACGTCATGTCCATGCCGCCTGCGGATTTGCCGCTGGAGGACCAGATCCTCATGCCCAACCCGCTGGTTGTCATCGCCCCCGCAGGCCACCCCTTGGCCGCCAGAAAGCGCATCAAGCTCGCGCAATTGCAGACGGAGCGTTTCATCCTGCGCGAAAAAGGCTCCGGCACCCGCATGGCCACTGACGCCCACCTGCGCCAACTGGGTTTTGCGCCCAGCGCATTGCTGGAGCTGGGCAGCAACGAGGCCATCAAGGAGTCGGTGGAGGGCCAGCTGGGCGTTTCCATCGTCTCTCACCACGCCCTGGGCCCGCACCACGAGGGGCTTGCCGTGCTCAACGTGCAGGGCTTTCCCATCCAGTCGCAGTGGCACCTGGTCTGGCCCAAGGGCAAGCAGCTGTCACCGATTGCCGAGGTGTTCCGGGCGCATTTGGTGGGGGAGGTGGAGGGCTGGATGGCGCTGCGGTGATTGCGCACCCTGCGGGCTCGCCGACTGCGGCGGCCTTGGTGATGACTGTAGGGGAGGGCGCTTAACGCCGAATGCCGTGCTGCCTGCAAAGGGACGGCGCCGCCACAAGCGGGTGTTCGGTCTCAATGGACATGCCGATGGTGGATGTCCGGGTAATGCGGATGCGTGTGCTTCAGTGGCAGGTGCGTGTGTCGGTGGCTGTGTTTGCCGCTGCCGAGATGCTCTACGCCATGCGCGTGCTGGTGGTGCTCGTCATGTTCGTGTTCGTGCTCGTGTTCCAGCGCTTCGTGTTGGTGCTCATGGCTGTGGTGTTCCGTGAGGTGCAACCACACGCCCAGGCCCATCAGCGCAGCGGCCATCCAGAACACCGACGAGGTTGGCTCCGAGAACACCAACAAAGACACAACCACCCCCATGAAGGGCGCGGTGGAGAAGTACGCTCCCGTGCGGGCTGTGCCGAGCCCTCGCAAGGCCAGCACAAACAGCACAAGGCTCAGTCCGTATCCCAAAAGGCCGACAGCCATCGTTGCAGACAGTGTGGCCCACGAAGGCCAGGCGGCGCCCATGCTGATGGCCAGCGTGGTGTTGACCGACCCCGCGATCAGGCCCTTGATGCTGGCAACAAAGAGCGCGTCGGAGGCAGAAACCTTGCGTGTGAGGTTGTTGTCGATGGCCCAGCACAAGCAGGCCAGGCCCACCAGCCAGGAGCCCGTGCCGCCGGGTTGCCACGGAGAGCCGGTCTGCCAGCCCAGGGCAATGCCTCCCGCCACGATGGCAAGCATGCCCCCCACGATGCGCCGGTCGGCGTTTTCTTTGAACACCCACCAGGCAATGACTGCGGTCAGCACCGCTTCCAGATTCAACAAGAGCGAAGCCGTGGCGCCGCTGGTGGAGTGCAGTCCCAGCATCAGCGCCACCGGCCCCAGCACGCCTCCAAACAGCACGGCGCCCAGGAGCCAGGGCCATTCATTCAAGGGAATGCCAGAGGGCTTGAGCCCGCCATCGCGGACCACACGCACCAGGGCCAGTCCCAGGCCGCTGCCCAGATACAGAAGGCCTGCCAGCAGCACCGGTGGCAGGTCGCCCGTCAGCAGCTTGGCAAATGGGGTGCTGGCGCCGAACAGCACCGCTGCGCCCAGGGCGTAAATGACGCTTTGATTCATGGCGGAATTTTCTACCTGAAGGCGCCTGGCGTCTTCAGCGGCTGTGGGCCTACAGGACTGGAGTCGCTCCACCACCGATGCGCGCGGGGTGCGCCGCGCATCGAGAGGCAAGGGCGTTCTTTGCCATGACCCGCAGTGACCAGCAATGGACCGCCCCCGGCGGGCACCACTGTCAGCGGGCCTGTTTACACCAGCACGTCCCGCAAAGACGCGTCCTTGTCGAACTGCGCCTTGGCAAACGGGCACAGCGGGACCACCTTGGTGCCTGTGGCCCTGGCCCATTGGACCAGTGCGTCGAGCAGCGCGCGCCCCACACCCTGGCCGCTGAGCGATGGGTCCACCTCGGTGTGGTCCACGATGATCATCGTGGCGTTGGTGCGGCTGTAGGTCATCTCGGCCAGGCGCTGGCCGTTGTGCTCGATGTAGAACGCACCTTTGGCGTCCTGTTCCTGGTGGTGAATGGTGTGTGGCATGTTAGGGCGCAAGGGGGTATGGGTCTGCGTCAGAGTATGGTGCATCAGGTGCATCAGGTGCTGCAGTGGCGGCCCGGCCCGGCGGGGCGGGCTCCATCGGCTTGGGGCGTCTACTGGACTTGGAATGCCTCGGACAAAAACTCTGCGGTGGCGCGCACCCGGGCCGTGCGTTGCAGGTCGGGGTGCATGACTTGCCAGACCTCGTAGTCGGTCGCCCTGCGGCGCTCGGGCCAGATGCGCACCAGGCCTTCGCGCGCCCCCATCCACACCGGCATTTCACCCAGGCCAATGCCCGCCGCCACGCCCTTGCGCACCAACAGGCTGGAGCGCACGGCCAGCGCAATCCGGGCCTGGCGCGCAGGCACGCCCGCCATGGTGAGAAACGCGTTGTGCTCCAGGTAGGGCGCGTAGGCCACCAAGTGGTGGCCGCGCAGTTCGTCCTCGGGCACGGGCAGGCCAAAACGCTCGACATAGCCCGCGCTGGCGAACAGGCCCACGGGCCACGACGCCACGCGGCGCACCACCAGGTCGGGCGCCTCGGGCCGCACGTTGCGGAACGCGATGTCCACCTGGCGGTGGCTGAGGCTGAGCAACTGGGTGGACACCTCCAGGTCCACGCGAATGTGGGGCCAGTGCTGTTGCAGGCGCTCAATGGCGGGCATGAGCAGGTCGATGGCGATGGAGTCGGTGCTGGTCACGCGCACCAGGCCGCCCGGGCTGGTGTCCTGGCCCTCGATGCGGGTGCGCAGGTCCAGAGCCGCGCTTTCCATGCGGCGGGCGGCGACCAGCGCTGTCTCGCCTGCGGGGGTGAGCAGGTAGCCGTCCTTGGCGCGCAGGAAGAGCTTGGCGCCCAGTTCGGCCTCCAGCGCATTCAGCCGCCGCCCGACGGTGGCCTGGTCTACGCCCAGGCTGCGCGCAGCGGCGCGTAAGGAGGGCGCTCGCGTCAGGGCGAGAAAGATGCGGGTGTCGTCCCAGTTCATGGTCGTGCCGAGGTTGCGGATGAAAGCCTAGTGTGATGCAAATTTGCATCGCTGTAGAGCGAAATTGCTGCGTTTAAAACACCGCTTACAGCCCTATCCTTGCAGGCATTGAAAGCCATGCCTGAGGAGCAACCGCATGTCCACACCCACAACCGCACTGCCTGCGACCGAACAGCCCGCAACCACCCCACGCACCATGCAAGCTGTCGTGTTCGATGACTTCGGCGGCCCCGAGGTGATGGTGGCGCGCGAGATCCCCGTCCCCGAGGTGCGCCCGCACGACCTGCTCGTGCGCAACGCCTCCATCGGCGTCAACCGGGCCGACCTGTTGCATCGCAAGGGGGCCTACGGCCGTGCCTACTTTGGCGATGCCGACACCATGGGGCTGGAGATTGCGGGCACCGTGGTCGCCATGGGGCCTGAGGTGCAGGGCTTTGCCGTGGGCGACCGCGTGATGGGCATCGTGGGCGGCGGCGCCTACGCCGAGCTGTCGCGCATCGACCACCGCATGGCCATGCCGGTGCCTGCGGGCATGGACCTGGTGGCCGCTGGCGCCGTGGCCGAGGTGTTTGTGACGGCGCACGAGGCGCTGTTCCACCTGGCGCGCCTGCACGCGGGCGAGTCGGTGCTGATCCATGCCGCAGCGGGCGGCGTGGGTTCAGCCGCCGTGCAACTGGCCCATGCGGCGGGAGCGCGCGTGTTCGCCACGGCCGGGGGCGACAAGCGCGGCGCCGTGCTGGGCTGCGGGGCTGATGTGTTCATCGACTACCGCAGCGAAGACTTTCAGGCAGTGGTGGCGCAGGCCACGCAGGGCCGGGGCGTGGATGTGGTGATCGACTTCATCGGGGCTCCGTACCTGCAGCGCAACGTGCGGTCGCTGGCCGACGGCGGGCGCCTGGTGTCGGTGGGGCTGCTGGGTGGTGCGCAGGGGGCGGAACTGCCCATGGACGTGGTGTTGTACCGCCACCTGCAGATCTTTGGCACCGTGATGAAGTCCCGCGCGCCCGAGGTCAAGCAGGCCATGGTCCAGCGGTTTGCGCAGCAGTGGCTGCCAGCCTTGGCCGCTGGAGTGATCCGGCCGGTGATCGACAGCACGTTTGCACTGGCCGATGCTGCACAGGCCCATCGGCGCATGGAGTCTGGCGCCAGCATCGGCAAGATTCTGTTGTTGCCCGAGGCGCGCTGAGCGGGCAGGGCGTAGCGCCCAGTGCCCAGCACCCAGCTTTAGGCCCGTCTCAGCCCGCTGCGGCCGGCTTGCGGCACGCGGCAAACATGTCCAGCTCGGTGTTGTACGCCTCGGTCTTCACATCCATCAGGCCCAGTACCGAGTGGAAGTAGTGGTCGTGCGTGATGCGTCGCTCGCCCAGGTCTTGCTTCAGGCAGCCCGTGGCGAGGTGGGTGCGCGCCTGCATGGTGGGTGACAGCCAGGTGATCCAGGGTACGTGTTTTTGCACGTCGGGGGCAATGGAGTAGGGCAGGCCGTGCAGGTAGATGTTGTTCTCACCCAGCGACTCGCCATGGTCTGCTACGTAAATCATAGCTGTCTGGGCGTGTTGTTCCTGCGCTCCCAGCCACTGGAGCACTGAATCGAGGAAATGGTCGGTCTCGACGATGCTGTTGTCGTAGGCGTTGACCACCTGCTCGCGCTGGCATTCCTGCAAGGCAGTGGAGGTGCATTCGGGGCCAAACTTCTTGTTCTCGGGCGCGGAGCGCTTGTAGTACGCGGGGCCGTGGCTGCCCATCTGGTGCATCACCACCACCGTGCCACGCTGGCGCTGCTCGGCGGGCAGGGCGGCGATCTGGGCGTCCAGGTCCTTGAGCATCACGCGGTCCAGGCACTCGCCGCCAGCGCACAGCGCTGGGTCTTTCTGGGTGCTGGTAATGGTCTCGCCCACGCGGTCGCACACGCCCTTGCAGCCCGACTGGTTGTCCACCCACAGCACCGCAAGGCCGGCGTGGTGCAGCACGTCGATCAGGCTTTCGTAGTTGGCCGAGCGGCCTTCGTAGCCTGTGCGGCCCAGGTGCGAATACATGCAGGGCACCGACGCGGCGGTGCTGGTGCCGCAGGACCAGGCATTGCGCGCACTCACCAGGTCTTTGCGGGCTGACAGGCGTGGAGTGGTGTCGCGCTCATAGCCGTTCAGGCCAAAGTTGCCGCTGCGGCCCGTCTCGCCCAGCACCAGCACCAGCAGCGGGGGCTTGGCCTGGCTGGCGTAGCTGGCGCCCAGCTGGGCGTCACGGCCCAGGGGCAGGATCTTGCTGGTGTCCATGCGCAGGGGTTTGGTGGCAATGTTGCCCAGCGCGTACACGCTGTTGAGCGGGTTGATCAGGTAGCGCAGCTTGGTGTGGTTGCGCATGGTCGATGCAAAGTCCTGGAACACCAGCAGCAGGCACACCACGATGACGGCGATGGAGCCTGCCAGCAGCAGGCCGTTGTGCGCCACATGGCGCAACGCGGTCAGGCGCTGCACGGGGCGGCGGTACAGCCACAACAGGGGCGGCACGGCCAGGATGAGCACGGTGCCCAGCATGCGCAGGTTGAGCAGGTCGCCTGCTTCCTTCACGTCGGTCTGCATCACGTTGACCAGCATGCTCGCGTCGATGGCGATGCCGTAGGCCAGCATGAAGTACGCGCCAAACGCGGCCATCAGCACCAGCACCAGCACGGCGGGCTTGAGCGTCCAGCGCCAGGCCAGCAGGCTCAGCAGCGCCGCGTTGCCCGCCGCGACGATGAGCGCAAACGCCAGCGCAAAGCCCCAGCCGCGCAGGCTGCCCTGGCCGGGCAGCTGGGCCACCTCTTGCCACAGCGGCACGTTGCAGGCCGTAGCCAGCCAGGTGCTGACCAGCACCACCACCCATGCAGGATGCATGGGGCGGGGTGCAGGGGAGGCGGTGGGGGGCTCCGAGCGTGAAGCCGAGGCAAAGGGCAGCAGGCGCCGCAGGGACAAAAGCATAGCCCGTTAGTGTGCTGCCAGTTGCTTAAGCGCGCATTAATGTCCGGCGCCAAGTCCCCGCGCATGGTGGGCCAAATGGGCGCCCACAAAGCTCTGCACAAAGTAGTAGCCGTGGTCGTAACCCGCATGCCGGCGCAGCGTGAGCGGCTGGCCGATGGCCTGGCACGCGGCCTCGAACAGGTGGGGGTGCAGCTGGTCGGCCAGGAATTTGTCGTCCAGCCCCTGGTCGATGAGGATGCCCGCCGGGTAGGGCGCGATGGGCTGGTGCTGCATCAGCACCGTGGCATCGTGCTCCAGCCAGGTGGTGCGGTCGGGGCCCAGGTAGCCGGTGAAGGCCTTTTCGCCCCAGGGGCACTGGCTGGGAGCGCAGATGGGCGCAAAGGCTGACACCGTCTTGAAGCGGCCGGGGTGGCGCAGGGCGAGTGTGAGCGCGCCGTGCCCGCCCATGCTGTGGCCGAAGATGCCCAGGCGCTGCCCGTCGATGGGCAGGTGCTGGCCCACCAGGGGCAACAGCTCTTGCAGCAGGTAGCTCTCCATGCGCCAGTGGGTGTTCCAGGGGCTCTGCGTAGCGTCGAGGTAGAAGCCCGCGCCCACGCCAAAGTCCCAGCTGGCCGTGGCGCCGGGCAGGGCCAACACGGCCTCGCCGCGCGGGCTGGTGTCGGGCGCGATCAGGGCCAGGCCCAGTTCTGCGGCCAGGCGCTGGGCACCGGCCTTGATGGCAAAGGTCTCCTCGGTGCAGGTCAGCCCGGCCAGGTACAACACGGCGGGCACAGGGCCCTGTTGTGCCTGGGGCGGCAGGTACACCGAGCACTTCATCGGCAGGCCGATGGTGGTGGAGGTGTGTTGGTAAAAGCGCTGCTCGCCGCCAAAACAGGCGTGTCTGCTGAGCAGATCCAGGGGAGTGGTCATGGTGTTTGCTCTTGAATTGATAGCTGCTCAGGCAATATTTCGTAGCGCTTGAGGCAGTTTTCGCTGGTAGGGAGCCTAAAAACCGGCTCCAGGCCGTTTGTCATGGCCCGCCAGGGCCAGCACCCAGAGTGCCCTGTGGTCGCAGAGGCTGTGGGCGCTGGCGCTGTGCAGGGTTAAGCAGCGTACTTGACGACCGAGCGGATGGACTTGCCTTCGTGCATCAGGTCAAACGCCTCGTTGATGTCCTTCAGGCCCATGGTGTGGGTGACGAATGGCGCGAGCTGGATCTTGCCGGCCATCGCGTCTTCGACCATGCCGGGCAGTTCGCTGCGGCCCTTGACGCCGCCAAACGCCGTCCCCATCCACTTGCGGCCGGTGACGAGCTGGAAGGGGCGCGTGCTGATCTCTTGCCCGGCACCGGCCACGCCGATGATGACCGACTGGCCCCAGCCCCGGTGCGCGCATTCCAGCGCAGCGCGCATCACGTTCACGTTGCCGATGCACTCAAAGCTGTGGTCCACGCCCCAGGTCGTCATCTCCACGATGACCTGCTGGATGGGCTTGTCGAAGTCCTTGGGGTTCACGCAGTCGGTCGCGCCAAAGGTGCGTGCCAGGTCGAACTTGGAGGGGTTGGTATCGATGGCGATGATGCGCCCGGCCTTGGCCAGCTTGGCGCCCTGAATCACGGCCAGGCCAATGCCGCCCAGGCCGAACACGGCCACGGTGTCGCCTTCCTGCACCTTGGCGGTGTTCTTCACGGCGCCCAGGCCCGTGGTCACGCCGCAGCCCAGCAGGCAGACCTGCTCGGGGTTGGCGTTGGGGTTGACCTTGGCGAGCGAGACCTCGGCCACCACGGTGTATTCGCTGAACGTGCTGCAGCCCATGTAGTGGTAGATGGGCTGGCCGTTGTAGCTGAAGCGCGTGGTGCCGTCGGGCATCACGCCCTTGCCCTGCGTGGCGCGCACGCTCACGCACAGGTTGGTCTTGCCGCTCTTGCAGAACAGGCACTCGCCGCATTCGGCGGTGTACAGCGGGATGACGTGGTCGCCGGGCTTCACGCTGGTCACGCCTTCGCCCACTTCCACCACGATGCCCGCGCCTTCGTGGCCCAGCACCACGGGGAACAGGCCCTCGGGGTCATCACCGCTCAGGGTGAAGGCGTCGGTGTGGCATACGCCGGTGTCGGTGATCTTGATGAGCACTTCGCCCTTCTTGGGGGGGGCCACGTCGATTTCGACGATCTGCAGGGGTTCTCCGGCTTTGAAGGCGACGGCGGCGCGGGATTTCATGGGGTGGTCCTTTCGGTCAATTGGGTAGGGAATGCGGGTGGGCGATCTATTTGAGGTAGGAGCGAAGCAGCGCCAGCGTTTCGTCAATGGCTTGCTGGGACGGGGCCGGTTTTTCCGCCAGCGTCTCGCGCACATGGCTGTCGAGCAGGTCGGCCATCAGTCCGTGCACGGCGCCACGCATGGCCGCCAGCTGCTGCAGGATGGGGGCGCAGTCACTGCCTGCCTCCACCGCGCGCTCCAGCGCCTCGGCCTGGCCCTTGATGCGGCGCAGCCGGGTGATGGCGCGTTGTTTGTCTTCCGCAGTGTGGGGCATGGGCAGGCGGCTGGCTGGTCGTTCACTATGGTGTACTGGGTGGCAGTATAAAAGACAAGCACATATGCTGATTGCGCTACGGGCATTAAAAGTGCTATTACTCAGGGGGAGTATTCGAAAATTGGCAGTGAACCCCTCTCGATGAGCCATGAAAAAAGCCCGCAGGCACTGCCTGCGGGCTTTGTGGGGTGCGGGAGCGGCGCAGTGCGCCGCACCGATCAGCGGCTGGCCAGGGGAGGCACGTCGCGGCGCACGGAGCCGGTGAACAGCTGGCGGGGGCGGCCGATCTTGTACTCGGGGTCGCCGATCATTTCGTTCAGCTGGGCAATCCAGCCCACGGTGCGGGCCAGGCTGAAGATGCCGGTGAACAGGTTCACTGGGATGCCGATGGCGCGCTGCACGATGCCGGAGTAGAAGTCCACGTTCGGGTAGAGCTTGCGCTGCACGAAGTAGTCGTCTTCCAGGGCGATCTTTTCCAGTTCCTTGGCCAGCTTGAACAGCGGGTCGTTTTCCAGGCCCAGCTCGGCCAGCACTTCATTGCAAGTCTCTTGCATGAGCTTGGCGCGGGGGTCGTAGTTCTTGTACACGCGGTGGCCAAAGCCCATCAGCTTGACGCCGGAGTTCTTGTCCTTGACCTGCTTGATGAAGTCGCCGATCTTTTCCACGCCGCCTTGGGCCTGGATGTCGTACAGCATGTTCAGTGCAGCTTCGTTGGCGCCGCCGTGGGCAGGGCCCCAGAGGCAGGCCACGCCCGCGGCGATGGCGGCGAACGGGTTGGTGCCCGACGAGCCGCACAGGCGCACGGTGGAGGTCGAGGCGTTCTGCTCGTGGTCAGCGTGCAGGATGAAGATGCGGTCCAGCGCGCGTTCCAGCACGGGGTTGACCTTGTACTCTTCGCAGGGGGTACCGAACATCATGCGCAGGAAGTTGCCTGCGTAGCTCAGGTGGTTCTGCGGGTACATGTAGGGCTGGCCCATGCCGTACTTGTAGGCCATTGCGACCAGCGTGGGCATCTTGGCGATCAGGCGGATCGCGGCGATCTCGCGGTGCTGCGGATTGTTGATGTCCGTGCTGTCGTGGTAGAAGGCCGACAGGGCACCCACCAGACCGGTCAGCACAGCCATGGGGTGCGCGTCGCGGCGGAAGCCACGCAGGAAGAACTGCATCTGCTCGTTGACCATGGTGTGGTTGGTCACGCGGCTGGTGAAGTCGGTCTTTTGTGCTGCGTTGGGCAGATCGCCGTACAGCAGCAGGTGGCAGGTTTCCAGGAAGTCGCAGTTCTCAGCCAACTGCTCAATGGGGTAGCCGCGGTACAGCAACTCGCCCTTGTCGCCATCGATGTAGGTGATGGCCGACTGGGTGGCTGCTGTGGACAGGAAGCCCGGGTCATAGGTGAACATGCCCGTCTGCGCATACAGCTTGCGGATGTCGATGACGTCCGGGCCGATACTGCCCTGATAGACCGGCAGGTCCACGCTGGGGCTGCCGTTACTGAACGACAGGGTGGCTTTGTTGTCAGCTAGCTTCATTGTTACTTTCCTTGGGTAGGTTGCCGATACGAATCCGGTCTTGGTGCGAGGGCTGGGTGTCAGGCATGCACTGCCGTGGCGCCACCGCTTTGTCTCAGCATGCCGAGCACTTCACGCGCTTCTTGTGTGTCTTGTTCGCCCGAGGGCTCTCGCCGCCGCAGCAGCAGGTCCAGCAGGTCGTTGTCCGCCAGATCCATCAGCGCACGCATGCCTTGCGCGTGGCGCTGGGTCAACGTGGACTCGTAGCGGGTGAAGAACTGCTCGATGAACAGATCGTTCTCGAGCAGGCCGCGCCGGCAGCGCCAGTGCAGCTTGCTCAACTCACGCTCGTCCAGCAGCGGCGAGGCCGCCTCTGGTGCGATGGAGATGGTGGACGGTGATTGCATGGCCGGTGGCTCGGAGGGTGCAGGGTCAGATGGCGCGGCGCACCATCAGTTCCTTGATCTTGCCAATCGCCTTGGTGGGGTTCAGGCCCTTGGGGCACACGTCCACACAGTTCATGATGGTGTGGCAGCGGAACAGGCGGTACGGGTCTTCGAGGTTGTCGAGGCGCTCGCCCGTGGCATCGTCGCGGCTGTCGGCGATGAAGCGGTAGGCCTGCAGCAAGCCGGCAGGGCCCACGAACTTGTCAGGGTTCCACCAGAAGCTGGGGCAGCTGGTGGAGCAGCTCGCGCACAGAATGCACTCGTACAGGCCGTTGAGCTCGTCGCGCTCTTCGGGGCTTTGCAGGCGTTCTTTCTCGGGCAGCAGGCCTTCGTTGATCAGGTAGGGCTTGATCGAGTTGTACTGCTTGAAGAACTGCGTCATGTCCACGATCAGGTCGCGGATCACGGGCAGGCCGGGCAATGGCTTGAGCGTGATCACACCCTTGAGCGTGTTCATGTTGGTCAAGCAGGCCAGGCCGTTCTTTCCATTGATGTTCATGGCGTCAGAGCCACATACGCCTTCGCGGCAGGAGCGGCGGAACGACAACGTGGGGTCTTGTTCCTTGAGCTTGACCAGGGCGTCCAGCAGCATGCGCTCGTGACCGTCGAGTTCGATCTCGATGGTCTGCATGTAGGGCTTGGCGTCCTTGTCCGGATCGTAGCGGTAGATTTGGAATGTGCGCTTTTGCATGGTTCTGCTCTCGTGGGGCTACTGTTTAGAACGTCCGGACCTTGGGGGGAACGCTGTCTACCGTCAGGGGCTTGAGGTTCACTGGCTTGTAGGTCAGGCTGTTGTCGGCGCTGTGCCAGAGGGTGTGCTTCATCCACTCGGCGTCGTTGCGGCCCAGCGGTGCCGTGGGGTGGTCGGCAGGCTGTTCGTAGTCGTACACCGTATGGGCGCCACGGCATTCCTTGCGGGCAGCGGCCGACACCATCGTGGCCTGGGCCACTTCGATCAGGTTGTCCACTTCCAGCGCTTCGATGCGTGCGGTGTTGAACACCTTGGACTTGTCCTGCAGGGTGATGCCGGCCACGCGGCTGCGCAGTTCGGCGATCTTCTTGACGCCTTCGTCCATGCTGACCTGGGTGCGGAACACGCCGGCGTGCTGCTGCATGGCCGAGCGGATGTCGCCTGCCAGGGCTTGCGAATAGATGCCGCCCGTGGATTGGTCGAGCTGGTTCAGGCGCTCCAGCGTGCGGTCGGCCGCATCGGCTGGCAGGGGCTTGTGCTCCTTGTTCTTGTTGTTGAACTCGACGATGTGGCGGCCAGCGGCCTTGCCGAACACCAGCAGGTCCAGCAGCGAGTTGGTGCCCAGGCGGTTGGCGCCGTGCACGCTCACGCAGGAGCATTCGCCGACGGCGTACAGGCCATTGACGACCTTGTTGCCGGTGCCGTCATGGGTGACGACCTGGCCGTTGATGTTGGTGGGCACGCCACCCATCTGATAGTGGATGGTGGGCACCACAGGGATCGGTTCCTTGGTGATGTCCACGTTGGCGAAGTTGACGCCGATTTCGTACACCGAGGGCAGGCGCTTGTGGATGGTGTCTGCGCCCAGGTGGTCGAGCTTGAGCAGCACGTAGTCCTTGTTGGGGCCGCAGCCGCGACCTTCCTTGATTTCCTGGTCCATCGAGCGGGACACGAAATCGCGCGGTGCCAGGTCCTTCAGTGTGGGCGCATAGCGCTCCATGAAGCGCTCGCCGTTGCTGTTGAGCAGGATGGCACCTTCGCCACGGCAGCCTTCGGTCAGCAGCACACCCGCGCCGGCCACGCCGGTGGGGTGGAACTGCCAGAACTCCATGTCCTGCAGCGGGATGCCCGCGCGTGCGGCCATGCCCAGGCCGTCACCGGTGTTGATGAAGGCGTTGGTCGATGCGGCGAAGATGCGGCCGGCACCACCGGTGGCCAGCAGCACGGTCTTGGCTTCCAGGATGTACAGGTCGCCGGTTTCCATCTCGATGGCGGTCACGCCCACCACGTCGCCGTCGGCGTCGCGGATCAGGTCCAGGGCCATCCACTCCACGAAGAAGTTCGTCTTGGCCTTCACGTTCTGCTGATACAGCGTGTGCAGCATGGCGTGGCCGGTGCGGTCAGCGGCAGCGCAGGCGCGTTGCACGGGCTTTTCACCGTAGTTGGCGGTGTGGCCGCCAAAGGGGCGCTGGTAGATCGTGCCGTCGGGGTTGCGGTCGAACGGCATGCCGAAGTGTTCCAGCTCATACACCACGTTGGGTGCTTCGCGGCACATGAACTCGATGGCATCCTGGTCGCCCAGCCAGTCAGAGCCCTTGATGGTGTCGTAGAAGTGGTAGTGCCAGTTGTCCTCGGACATATTACCCAGCGATGCGCTCACGCCGCCTTGTGCTGCCACGGTGTGGGAGCGGGTAGGGAACACCTTGGACAGCGAGGCCACGTTCAGGCCTGCGCGGGAGAGTTCAAGCGCGGCACGCATGCCGGAGCCGCCGGCCCCGACGATGACAACGTCGAACTTGCGCTTAGTGATATTGGCTTTTGTATAGCTCATTGTGTACCTTCAATCGCGGGAATCAGAGACGCCACAGAACCTGGATGCCCCAGCCAGCGCAGCTGACCAGCCAGACAATGCTGAACACTTGCAGTGCCAGGCGCAGGCCCACGGGCTTGATGTAGTCCATCAGGACTTCGCGCAGGCCAATCCAGGCATGCCAAGCCAGAGAAATGATCACGGAGAAGGTCAGCACCTTCATCCATTGGGCCGAGAAAATGCCCGCCCACTTGTCGTAGCCCATGGGGCCTTTGGAGAAGATGACCTGGGCCAGCACGGCCAGGGTGAACAGTGCCATCAGGACCGCCGTGACACGCTGGCTGAGCCAGTCGCGCAGGCCATAGTGGGCGCCGACGACGACGCGCTTGGAACCGTAATTGACGGACATGGAAATTTCCTCTCGTTCTTCAACAGGCGCTGGCTGGCAGCGACCGCCGTTTTTGTGGGTTGATCAGTACAGGCCGAAAAGCTTGGCGCCCAGCACCAGGGCCAGCCCAATGCTGATGACCAGAACGCTAAGGGCAGAGCTCTTGCCAAATTGCTTGTTCACGGCGCTGTGGCTCACGTCCATCCACAGGTGGCGCAGGCCGGCAGTGAAGTGGTGCAGATAGGCCCAGATCAGGGCCAGAGCGACCAGCTTGATGAACCAGCCGGGCACAAAACCGATGCCGATATTGAAGGCCGCCGAGAATTTGGCGAACGAGATTTCGGAAGACACCGAGGTGTCGAACATCCAGATGATGAAAGGCAGCAGCAGGAACATGATCAGTCCGCTGGCGCGGTGCAAGATCGAAACCCACGCGGCAGGTGTCATGCGGTAGGTCGTCAAGTCCTTGAAGGCATTGATGTTGCGGAATTCAGGCCGTTTTTTGGCTAGTTCTGTCATTTCTGGTGCTTTCGTGGATGTAACTGCTTTGTAATTTGAAGATGCAAAGAACGCAAAATTCTATTGCAACGCAACACAAGGGTTTAGCCGGGCTTGAAATTTTCGACGTTAATGCTCGGGTGCCAGCCTGCTGTCAGCTCAATTCATTACGGTAGTGGTGGGTATCGGTGCGATACAGCCCACGGCGTAACTCCATGGGAACATCGTTGTAGGTGTAGGCAATGCGCTCGACGCTCAGCAGCGGTGTCACGGGTGTGATTTGCAGCAGTTGGGCTTGTTCCTCGTCGGGCAGCACGGCGCGGATTTTTTCTTCAGCCCGCACCATGCGCACGCCAAAGTCGAGTTCGAACATGGCGTAGGTCGGTCCCTGGTAGTTGGCGAGCTGCTCGGCCGTGAGGCCTTTGAAGGCTTGTCCGGGCAGCCAGATGTCTTCCAAAATGGTGGGCACTCCTGCAAACGACAGGATGCGCCGGGCCTGCATGACGGCATCGCCGCTGCGCAGCGCCAGTGCGCGGGCCACATCGGCGTTGGCCCGCACGCGGCGGCAATCGATCACGCGGCGCTGCGCAGGGCCTTCCACGCGGGCGTCTCCGGTGTCGGGCAACAGCTTGAGAAATCGGTACTGCACATGCTGCTCGGCGTGGGTGGCGACAAAAGTACCTTTGCCCTGCCGGCGCATCACCAGGTTCTCTGCGGCCAGTTCGTCAATCGCCTTGCGTACGGTGCCCTGGCTGACGCGAAAACGTGCAGCCAGCTCCATTTCGCTCGGAATGGCCTCGCCAGGCTTCCATTCGCCCTGCTGCAGGCTTTGCAGGATCAGCCCCTTGATCTGTTGGTACAGCGGGCTGAACGCTGGCGTGGCGGCTCCCGCTGCGCTCTGGGGGGGCGCGGGGCTGTCTGCTGCGAACGGAAGCGATGACATGGTGTGGGATCTGTAAGTTGTGCGTGTGTTGTGGTGCGGCAGTGCGGTTGCCACATGACAATCGAACGACAAACGGGGTGCAATCATATCTTATATAAGACATAAGACAAATTGACCGGGGTGTCCAATCAGGGGTAAACTCCAATGCTGTTTTGCGGGGCACGGGCTACTGGTGACAGGCGCTGGTGCTTGCGTTGCACTCACACCTGTTTTCCTCACTTCCTGGAGTTTTCACCATGAGCAAGAAGCCCGTTCGCGTTGCTGTCACCGGCGCCGCCGGTCAAATCGGTTACGCACTGCTGTTCCGTATCGCCTCCGGCGAAATGCTGGGCAAGGACCAGCCGGTCATTCTGCAATTGCTCGAAGTCCCTGTCGAAGGCCCTCAAAAGGCGCTCAAGGGCGTGATGATGGAGCTGGACGACTGCGCCTTCCCGCTGCTCGTCGAAATGACCGCCCACAGCGATCCCATGACAGCCTTCAAGGATGCCGACTACGCACTGCTGGTCGGCTCGCGCCCACGTGGCCCTGGCATGGAGCGTGCCGAACTGCTGGCCGTCAACGGCGCCATCTTCACGGCACAAGGCAAGGCCCTGAATGCCGTGGCTTCGCGTGACGTGAAGGTGCTGGTGGTGGGCAACCCTGCCAACACCAATGCCTACATCGCCATGAAGTCGGCCCCTGACCTGCCACGCAAGAACTTCACGGCCATGCTGCGCCTGGACCACAACCGCGCTGCCAGCCAGATCGCCGCCAAGACCGCCAAGGCTGTGGCCGACATCGAAAAGCTGACCGTGTGGGGCAACCACTCGCCCACGATGTACGCTGACTACCGTTTTGCCACCATCAAGGGCGAGAGCGTGGCCAAGATGATCAACGACCAGGAGTGGAACGCCAACACATTCCTGCCCACCGTTGGCAAGCGCGGCGCCGCCATCATTGAAGCCCGTGGCCTGTCGTCGGCAGCGTCTGCAGCCAATGCAGCCATCGACCACATGCGCGACTGGGCCCTGGGCACCAACGGCAAGTGGGTCACCATGGGTGTTCCATCCAACGGCGAATACGGCATTCCCAAGGACACGATGTTTGGTTTCCCCGTGACCTGCGAAAACGGCGAGTACAAGATTGTTGAAGGTCTGGACATCGACGCGTTCTCGCAAGAGCGTATCAACATCACGCTGGCCGAACTGCAAGGCGAGCAAGACGGCGTCAAGCACCTGCTGTAATCAAGCTGGTAAACGACGCGATGCAGCCGACGCCTTTGGCATCGGGCCTTCGGGCCGTCCAAGCCTCTGTACCGGGGCCGGGCGTTGCGTCCGTCCATCCGCGCGATGTGTTGCTCGGCGCCCAGGCGCAGACTGGTTTTCTGCCAGTCTGCGACCACTACAGCGGCGTGGAAGTGCGCATGCGCAAAAGCCTGCAATTGCAGGCAGAGATGACGCAGGAATTTGGCACCTGCGTCTTTGATGTCACTCTCGATTGTGAAGATGGCGCGCCTGTCGGGCTGGAGTCCCAGCATGCGTCGCTGGTGGCACGCCTGGCAGCCGCTGCGGCTCCAGAGGCTCGGGTAGCGGCTCGTGTTCATGCGGTGGATCACCCCGCTTTTGCCAATGATGTCGCCACCATTGTGGGCGAGGCAGGACACAGGCTGTGCCATCTCATGGTGCCCAAGGTCGAGTCGGTGGATGATGTGCTGATGGCTGAACGTGCGTTGGAGCGCGCGTCGGCGGCTCATGTGCCTCTGCATGTGTTGATCGAGTCCCCCGCTGCCGTGCAGCGCGCGTTTGAAATCGCTTCCCATCCCCGCGTCCAGAGCCTGAGTTTTGGCCTCATGGATTTTGTGTCCGCCCATGGAGGCGCCATTCCCGCGCAGGCAATGACCTCTGCCGGGCAGTTCACGCACCCGCTGGTGGTGCGTGCCAAGCTCGAAATCGCCTCGGCGTGCCACGCGCATGGCAAGGTGCCTTCCCATTGCGTGGTGACTGAGTTTTCGGACATGGCAGCCCTGCAAGGTGCTGCCGGCCGCGCATCGCGCGAGCTGGGCTACACACGGATGTGGAGCATCCATCCGGCGCAGATCCGCACCATCCTGCAGGCCTTTGCGCCCCTGCAGGACGATATCGACACCGCAGCCCGGATCATTTCGGCGGCAGCCTTGGAGGACTGGGCACCCATCAGTGTGGATGGGGTATTGCATGACCGTGCCAGCTACCGCTTTTATTGGCAGATTCTGGAGCGCGCCCACAGCACTGGGCGCGCACTACCCTTGGCGGTGTGTCACTGGTTTGACGCATCGACTCTCGTTCCATCGTGAACACCCCTGGATATTTCCACGCAGGACTTCCCATGAAATTCGTCATTGCCTCCGCTCTCATGTTGCTGGCTCCGACCTTTGCCTTGGCACAAACAACAGCCCAGCCAGCGGCCAAGTCCGACACCAAGTCTGCAGCCAAACCCGCTGCCAAGCCAACCGCCAAGACGGCCGCCAAGCCAGCAGAGGGCAAGACTGCAGCCAAGGCTCCCGCCAAGAGCCATGCCACTGCCAAGGCCGAACCCACCAGCAGCCGTACCCAGCTCAAGAGCGCCACCAACCAGGTGGCGGCCGGCATCATCGCCGCTGAAGCAGCCCTGTCGCCTGCCGAACTGGCGATTGCGGAGCGCGTGCACGTGGGGCGCATGCCCTGCGAGCTCGGTGCTTTTGTCACTGTGACAGCCGATCCCGCCACCCCAGGCCACTTTCACGTGGAAGGCAAGGGTTTCAAGTACTACATGTCGCCGGTGGCCACGACCACGGGCACTGTACGCCTGGAGGACGCCAAGGGTGGTGCCGTGTGGCTGCAGATCGCCAACAAATCCATGCTGATGAACCAGCGTGCTGGTCAGCGTCTGGCTGACGAGTGCATGAGCCCTGAGCAGGTGGTTGTGGCAGAAGCCATCAAGAAGAACCCGCCAGTGAGCGTGCTGGACCCGCTGCCCGCCGCCAAATAAAAACCGCGCGCACCCATCAACGACTGGTGTGTGCCGAGCCGACCGCTACACGCTACGCCCCACTTTAGAACGCAACTGGAGAAAACAATGTTGAAAGCCTACCGAGACCATGCTGCCGAACGCGCCGCACTGGGTATCCCCCCTCTGCCCCTGGACGCCAAGCAGGTGGCTGAGCTGATCGAATTGATCAAGAACCCACCCGCCGGTGAAGAGGCCTTTTTGCTGGACTTGCTCACCCATCGCGTGCCGCCTGGCGTGGACGACGCTGCCAAGGTCAAGGCCAGCTTCCTGGCTGCCGTGGCGCACGGCGACATCACCGTGGGTCTGATCTCCAAGGCCAAGGCCACGGAACTGCTGGGCACCATGGTGGGTGGCTACAACGTGCACCCGCTGATCGAGTTGCTGGACGATGCCGAAGTGGCTGGTGTGGCCGCAGAGGGTCTGAAGAAGACGCTGCTGATGTTCGACTTCTTCAATGACGTCGCTGTGAAAGCCAAGGCAGGCAACGCCAAGGCGCAGGAAGTCATCAAGAGCTGGGCCGATGCCGAGTGGTTCACCACCCGTCCTGAGGTCGAGAAGAAGATTACCGTCACGGTGTTCAAAGTGCCCGGTGAGACCAACACCGACGACCTGTCGCCCGCACCGGATGCCTGGAGCCGCCCAGACATCCCGCTGCACTACCTGGCCATGCTGAAGAACACCCGCCCTGATGCGGCGTTCAAGCCCGAAGAAGACGGCAAGCGTGGTCCGATGCAGTTCATCGAAGACCTCAAGAAGAAGGGCAACCTCGTGGCCTACGTGGGCGACGTGGTGGGCACCGGTTCAAGCCGCAAGTCGGCCACCAACAGTGTGATCTGGGCCACGGGCCAGGACATCCCGTTTGTGCCGAACAAGCGTTTTGGTGGTGTCACGCTGGGCGGCAAGATCGCTCCCATCTTCTTCAACACGCAAGAAGATTCGGGCTCGCTGCCGATCGAAGTCGATGTATCCAAGCTCGAAATGGGCGACGTGGTCGACATCCTGCCCTACGACGGCAAGATTGTGAAGAACGGCGCCACCGTGGCCGAGTTCAAGCTCAAGAGCGATGTGCTGTTTGACGAAGTGCGTGCCGGTGGCCGTATCAACCTCATCATCGGTCGTTCGCTGACGGCCAAGGCCCGCGAGTTCCTGGGCCTGGCAGCATCCACGCTGTTCCGTCTGCCCCAGGCGCCTGCTGCGTCGAACGCTGGCTTCACGTTGGCCCAGAAGATGGTCGGACGTGCTGTCGGTCTGCCAGAAGGCCAGGGCGTGCGCCCCGGTACCTACTGCGAGCCCAAGATGACCACCGTGGGTTCGCAAGACACCACGGGCCCCATGACCCGCGACGAGCTGAAGGATCTGGCCTGCCTGGGCTTCTCGGCCGACCTGGTCATGCAGTCGTTCTGCCACACGGCTGCCTACCCCAAGCCCGTGGATGTGAAGACCCACCGCGAACTGCCCGCGTTCATCAGCAACCGCGGTGGTGTGGCCCTGCGCCCCGGCGACGGCGTGATCCACAGCTGGCTCAACCGCCTGCTGCTGCCTGACACCGTGGGTACGGGCGGCGACTCGCACACACGTTTCCCCATCGGTATTTCGTTCCCGGCAGGCTCTGGCCTGGTGGCTTTCGGCGCTGCGACGGGGGTGATGCCTCTGGACATGCCCGAGTCGGTGCTGGTGCGCTTCAAGGGCGAAATGCAGCCGGGCGTGACGCTGCGCGACCTGGTGCACGCGATTCCGCTGTACGCGATCAAGGCTGGTCTGCTGACGGTGGCCAAGGCGGGCAAGAAGAACATCTTCTCGGGCCGCATTCTGGAAATCGAAGGCCTGCCCAACCTGAAGGTCGAGCAAGCGTTTGAACTGTCGGACGCTTCGGCGGAGCGCTCCGCAGCCGGTTGCACCATCAAGCTCAACCCTGAGCCGGTCAAGGAATACCTCACCAGCAACGTGGTGCTGATGAAGAACATGATCGCTGACGGCTATGCCGATGCCCGCACGCTGCAGCGCCGCATCGAGAAGGTGGAAGCCTGGCTGGCCAACCCCAACCTGCTCGAAGCCGACAAGGATGCCGAATACGCAGCCGTCATCGAGATCGATCTGGCCGACATCAAGGAACCCATCCTGTGCTGCCCCAACGACCCCGACGACGCCAAGACCCTGTCGGAAGTGGCTGGCACCAAGATCGATGAAGCCTTCATTGGTTCTTGCATGACCAACATCGGCCACTTCCGTGCAGCTGCCAAGCTGCTGGGCGGCAGCCGTGACATCCCCGTCAAGCTGTGGGTGGCACCGCCCACCAAGATGGACGAGAGCGAGCTGATCAAGGAAGGCCATTACGCCAACTTTGGTGCTGCCGGTGCTCGTACCGAAATGCCCGGCTGCTCGCTGTGCATGGGTAACCAGGCCCAGGTGCGCGAAGGCGCTACCGTGGTGTCCACCTCCACCCGCAACTTCCCCAACCGCCTGGGCAAGAACACCAACGTGTTCCTGGCCTCTGCCGAGCTGGCCGCCATTGCGTCCAAGCTGGGCAAGATCCCGACGGTGACCGAGTACCACGAAGCCATGGGCATCGTGAACAAGGATGGTGCTTCGATCTACAAGTACCTGAACTTCGACCAGATCGAAGAGTACGCGGACGTGGCCAAGGGCGTGGCCGCCTGATCGCATCCTCGCGACGATGCTCCCGCGCAAAGCGGCCCCTCGGGGCCGCTTTTTTTTGGTGCGCCCCACGGTCCGTGGTGTTGCACTTCGATCGGTTCGTGTGTGCCTTGAGGAGAACGGGGAGGAGGCCACGGCACTTCTCGCGGAACGTTCATTCTGTGTTGCACTCAGAGTCCGCAGAACCATTCCAACACGGCACTACGATGTTCAAGTCCTTCTTTTTCGCCCGCCGCTGGTGGGCCTGGTCCATCTTGGGTTCTCTCGTCATTCTTCTGGCCACGGCTTACCGTGTGCAGCTGGACGTGCAGATCAACGACTGGTTCGGCAGCTTTTACGATCTTATACAGGAGGCTCTGGGTAAGCCTGGCAGCATCACCGCAGAGGAGTTCTGGGGACAGCTTGCAACCTTCGCGCGCATTGCCATGATCTATGTGACGACGGCGGTGCTGGCGGATTTTTTCAGCAAACACTACATCTTTCGTTGGCGGCAGGCGATGAATGAGCATTACATGGCGGCCTGGCCACGCCTGCGGCACATCGAAGGTGCGGCACAGCGTGTGCAGGAGGACACCATGCGTTTCGCCCGCACCATGGAAGATCTGGGCCTGAGTTTCATGCGCAGCCTCATGACGCTCGGGGCCTTTCTGCCGGTGCTCTGGACGTTGTCCGACAAAGTCACTGCGCTGCCCTTGATCGGCGCCGTTCCGCATTCCCTGGTCTGGGTCGCACTGGCCTGGTCACTGGGGGGCACGCTGCTGCTGGCCTGCGTGGGGGTGAAGCTACCGGGGCTGGAGTTTCACAACCAGCGGGTGGAGGCGGCGTACCGCAAGGAGCTGGTGTTGGGCGAGGACGACCCGAACCGGGCTTCTCCGCCGACGGCGGCTGAGCTGTTCGCGGGCGTGCGCCGCAATTACTTCCGGCTGTTTTTCCACTACCTGTACTTCGATGTGGTGAAGTGGTCCTACCTGCAGGTGAGTGTGCTGGTGCCTCTGGTGGCGTTGGGCCCCACGCTGATCGCGGGGGTGATCACCCTGGGGGTGATGCAGCAGATTGCCCGGGCCTTTGACAAGGTGCTGGAGTCGTTCCAGTTTCTGGTGCTGAACTGGAGCACGGTGGTGGAACAGATATCGATCTACAAGCGTTTGCGCGCTTTCGAGCAGCAGATGCTGAAGGCGGTGCCTGAGGCTGCCTGAGTGCTGTTTGGGAGCCAAGGGAGCGCGTGACCGGCCGTGCAGATTGCGCCCCGCGAGATGGATCGGCACCGAAACAGGGGAGGGCGGGTCCAAAGCCGTTGGGGCTAACGCACCTGTTTCTTTTCGAGCTTGCGTGTGAGGGTGCGGCGGTGCATACCCAGGCGCCGCGCGGCCTCTGACAGGTTGAAGCCTGTTTCAGCCAGCACCTCGTTGATGCGTTCCCATTCCAGCGTCTTGATGGAACTGGAACGGTTGGTCAGTTCCACCTCGGCATTGCCTTCCTTGAGTCCAAACGCAGCTTCAATGTCGTCGGTGTTGGAGGGCTTGGCGAGATAGTGGCACGCGCCCAGTTTCACGGCTTCCACGGCGGTGGCAATGCTGGCAAAACCCGTGAGCACCACGATCAGCATCTCGTCGTCAGCGGCGTGCAGTGTCTGCACGCAGGCCAGGCCTGAGGCCTCTCCCTTGAGCTTGAGGTCCACCACCGCATACCCGGGCTGGTGCTGCTCCAGCAACACCTCTACGTCGGCCAGGCTCGCTGCCTGCAACACGCTGTAGCCGCGCCGTTCAAACGAGCGGGCCAGCGTGCGCGCAAAGGCTTCGTCGTCCTCGACGATCAGCAGCTGTCGTTGCGCTTCTTCAGTGTCCACGGTGGGTTCTTTCGTTCATTCATACCTTCGGGGGAAGCGCAATCGAGGCCAGGGGCAATTCGATGGTCACCTGTGCGCCCCCTTCGGGACGGTTGCGCGCCTCCACGCTGCCGCCCAGGGTTCGGGCCACGTTCAGCACCAGATACAGGCCCAGACCACCGCCGGGGCGGTTTTTGGAGGACTGGTAGGGAGTACCCAGCTTGGACAGCATGTCGGGCGCAAAGCCGGGGCCGGCATCGGTCACAGTCATGCACAGGGCGTCGGCATTGCGCGTGACCGCCAGCCGCACCCAGCCTGGCGAGGCGTCGCGTGCATTGTCCAGCACATTGAAAACCATTTGCTTGAGGGTGGTGTCCGACACCATGGGCGTGTCGGTGCCGAAGTCGTTGTCGTAGTCAAACTGGGGGATCGTGCGGGTGCTGCGCCACTCCTGTGCCAGCGCATCGACAAACTTGCGCACAGTGGTCTGCACCGACGCCTCGCCGCGCGTTTCACCCGCCGAGAGCAGGATGCCGCTCACGATGCTTTTGCAACGTTGCACCTGGGTCTGCATCTCGGCAATGTCTTCCTTGAGCGCGGCGTTGCTGGCCAGCCGCTTGTCGTGTTGCCAGTCGCCCAGGATCACCGCAAGGGTGGACAGCGGGGTGCCCAGTTCGTGCGCAGCGCCGGACGCCAACAGGCCCATGCGCACGATGTGCTCTTCTTCCACGCGGCGCCGGCGTGCGGCCGCCAGGCGGGCATCGCGCTCGCGCAGGTTGCGGTTGATGCGGGTGATGAACACCATCACCAGCGTGGCGTTGAGCACAAAACACACCAGCAGCCCAAGCACATACAGGCTCGACAGGCCCTGGTGCAGATCCTGGGGCAGGGCCAGTGGCAGGTGGTGGTCTGCCAGCGCCGCAAAGCACAGGACGGTGATGATCACGATGGACCAGATGTAGGCACCGCGCAGCAGCACGGCGCCGAGCGTGATCTGCAACAGGTACAAAAACACGAAGGGGTTGCTGGTGCCACCGCTCAGGTACAGCTGCACCGTGAGCACCGCCACGTCGATCAGCAGCGCCAGAAACAGCTCCACATTGCGTACCGCGCGGCCCGTGCGCAGGCGCAGCAGGCTCACCACGTTGAAGACCGCCAGGCAGCCGACCACGAGCAGCATCTCCTGCAGCGGCAGCTTCAAGCCCAGGCTGTAGTGCGCCATCTCGATGGTGAATACCTGGCCCACCACTGCAATCCAGCGCAGCTCGATCAGTTGCTGGAGGTTCTTGATCCCGGCGGCGGCGTCGGCGGAGCGTGCATTGCGCGGCGCAGTGGCCAGCGCAGGGTCAGGGCGTTGTGGGAGGGTGTTCATCGTTGGTCGGGAGGCGGCTGGTGGCCCGTGCGCCCAGGCGGCGCTCATAGCGTGCCACATACCAGCCGGCAACGACAACCATGAGCGCAAGACCATACCAGGTCAGGGCGTACACCAGGTGGCTGTTGTGGAACCGGATGACGGTCAGGCCAGCGCGGGGCCAGCCGGAGGCGGCTGAAGACGCCGCTGCGTTACCCGGAAGTCCGGCGTCCACAAAAAATGGAGCCGCCTGGGTCAGACCCAGCGCGCTGCTGATGGCCGCCACGTCGCGCGAGTACCAGCGCTGTTGCGCCGGGTCGTTGGTGCGCAGAAAGCCGCCGCCCGGCTCTGGCATGCGCAACAGCCCCTGGACGGTGGCCGTGCCATCGGCGGGTGGCTGGGCCTCCAGCCATTGGGCGCGTTGCTCCTGGGGCACAAAGCCCCGGTTCACCAGCACCTGGGTACCGTCATCCCGTTGCAGGGCAGTCATTACCCAGAACCCCGCGCCCAGCTCGGTGACCGCCTGCGTCAGCACCGTTTTGCCGGGCAGCCAGTGGCCCTGAAAGACCACCGGCAGGTACTCATGCTGTGCGGCACGGATGTCAGACCATTGCTCCACAGGGGGCAAGGCGGCTGGTGCGGCGTGCACCCGTCGGTCTACTCTTTCGATGAGATCCAGCTTCCAGGCACGGCGCTGGACCTGCCAGGTGCCCAGCGACACAAAGCCCAGGAACAGGGCCATGCCCAGCACCAGCAGGACTGCGCGGCGCAAGCCTCGGCGCGGCAGTGCCATGGTGGTGGGGGCTGCAGGCATCAGGGCGTGGAGTGTCCAGGCGCCTCGTGCGTGGGCGGCGTGGGCGTGGGGTGCTCGGGCATCATGTTGGCATTCATGTGGAACATCACCCACAAGGTCCCCGCGATGGCGATGGCCACGAACACCACGGTGAAGATGGTGGACAGCAGCGTCCAGCCGCCTTCGATCTTGCCGTTCATGTGCAGGAAGAACACCATGTGCACCAGGATCTGGATCACGGCGAAGCCGCCCAGCACCAGCACGGCCGTGTTGCGGTCCGCAATCACCTTGGCCATCACCAGCCAGAAGGGAATGGCCGTGAGGATGACGGACAGCACAAACCCCGTCACATAGCCCGAAAAGGTGCTGTGGGGGCCTGCGTCGTGGTGGTGATCGTCATGCCCATGCGCATCGTGCGCGTGTGTTGCGTGTTGTGCGCTCATTTACAGCACCCCCATCAGGTACACAAAGGTGAAAACGCCGATCCAGACCACGTCCAAGAAGTGCCAGAACATGGACAGGCACATCAGGCGGCGGTTGTTCTCGGGGATCAGGCCATGCTTGCCAATCTGGACCATCAGCACCACCAGCCAGATCAGGCCGAAGGTGACGTGCAGGCCGTGGGTGCCCACCAGCGTGAAGAACGCCGACAGGAAGGCACTGCGCTGCGGGCCTGCGCCCTCGTGCAGCAGGTGTGAGAACTCATACAGCTCCAGGCCCAGGAAGCACAGGCCAAACACGCCCGTGACCGCCAGCCACAGCAGCGTGCCCTTCACGTCGCCCAGCTGCTTGCGCAGCATGGCAAAACCGAAGGTGATGGACGACAGCAGCAGGAAGGCGGTGTTGATGGCCACCAGGGTCAGGTCGAAAAGCTGCGCGCCGGTGGGGCCTGCGGCATAGCTGCGGCCCAGCACGCCGTAAGTGGCGAACAGTGCTGCAAAGATGAGACAGTCGCTCATCAGGTACAGCCAGAAACCCAGGGCCGTGCCGTTTTCAGGATGGGGCTCGTGCGCGAGGTGGTACTCGCGCGGGGCCAGGGCGCCTGCTGCGGCGCCAGCGTGGATGCGGATATCAGACATGGCGGGCCAGATGGAGTGTGCGGGCTTCTTCGGTGGAGATCACTTCGGATGCCGGGATGTAGAAGTCACGCTTGTAGTTGAACGTGTGGATGATGGCGGCCAGAACGACGGCCGCAAACGAGACGCCCGCCAGCAGCCACATGTGCCAGATCAGTGCAAAGCCGAACACCAGCGACAGCCCCGAGATCACCACGCCAGCGCCGGTGTTGGCAGGCATGTGGATGGGCTGGAAGCCCGCCAGAGGACGCTTGTATCCGTGCTTCTTCATGTCCCACCACGCGTCGATCTCGTGCACCACGGGGGTGAAGGCGAAGTTGTAGTTGGGTGGAGGCGAAGAGGTGGCCCATTCCAGCGTGCGGCCGTCCCAGGGGTCGCCCGTCCAGTCGCGCAGTTGTTCGCGCTTGAGGAAGCTGACCACCAGCTGGATCAGGAAGCAGCCAATGCCGGCGGCAATCATGGCCGCGCCGATGGCAGCGATGACGAACCAGATCTGCAGCGACTGGTCTTCGAAGTGGTTGGCACGGCGGGTGACACCCATCAGGCCCAGCACATACAGCGGCGTGAACGCCACCCAGAAGCCCACCAGCCACAGCCAGAAGGAGCGCACGCCCCAGGTGCGGTCCAGCTTGTAGCCAAACGCCTTGGGGTACCAGTAGTTGATGCCGGCAAACATGGCAAACACCACGCCGCCGATGATCACGTTGTGGAAGTGGGCGATCAGGAACAGGCTGTTGTGCAGCACGAAGTCGGCAGGGGGCACGGCCAGCAGCACGCCGGTCATGCCGCCGATGGCGAACGTGACCATGAATGCCACGGTCCACATCATGGGCAGCTCGAAGCGGATGCGGCCCTTGTACATGGTGAACAGCCAGTTGAAGATCTTCGCGCCCGTGGGGATCGAGATGATCATCGTCGTGATACCGAAGAAGGTGTTCACGCTGGCACCCGAACCCATGGTGAAGAAGTGGTGCAGCCACACCAGGTACGACAGGATGGTGATACACACCGTGGCATACACCATGGACGTGTAGCCGAACAGGCGCTTTTTGCTGAACGTGGCGACCACTTCGGAGAACACACCGAACGCGGGCAGCACCAGGATGTACACCTCAGGGTGGCCCCAGATCCAGATCAGGTTCACGTAGAGCATGGGGTTGCCACCCAGCTCGTTGGTGAAGAAGTTGGTGCCGACATAGCGGTCCAGTGACATCAGCACCAGCGCGGCCGTGAGCACTGGGAACGACGCAACGATCAGTGCGTTGGTGCACAGGGCGGTCCAGGTGAACACGGGCATCTTCATCAGGCTCATGCCCGGCGCGCGCATCTTGATGATGGTCACGATCAGGTTGATGCCCGAGAGCGTCGTGCCCACCCCCGCGATCTGCAGCGCCCAGATGTAGTAGTCCAGGCCGGTGCTGGGGCTCTGCGCCCCCAGGTTGGACAGTGCCAGCCAGCCGGAGGTGGAGAACTCGCCCAGGAACAGCGACACCATCACCAGCACGGCGCCGGCCGTGGTCATCCAGAAGCTGAAGTTGTTCAGGAACGGGAACGACACGTCGCGCGCGCCGATCTGCAGCGGCACCAGGTAGTTCATCAGGCCGGTGACCAGCGGCATCGCCACGAAGAAGATCATGATCACGCCGTGGGCGGTGAAGATCTGGTCGTAGTGGTGCGGAGGCAGGTAACCCATGTTGTCGCCAAAGGCCATGGCCTGCTGCAGGCGCATCATCACGGCGTCGGCAAAGCCGCGCAGCAGCATCACCAGGCCCAGGATCATGTACATGATGCCGATGCGTTTGTGGTCAATGCTGCAGATCCAGTCGCGCCACAGGGGTCCCCACAGGCGGAACTTGGTGATGCCGGCCAGAACGACCAGGCCGCCCAACACCACGGCAATGAAGGTGGCCAGCACGATGGGCTCATGCGCCATCGGTACGGCGTCCCAGCTCAGGCGGCCCAGCGCCCAGTGGGATGGAGAAAGGGTTTCGGAGGACATAGTAGTGCTCATTGACGGATGCTGGCGCCAGTCGTTGGTGCCGGTGCGTTGCGGGTTTCGAGTGCGGCCACCACCTGGGCGGCGTTTTGCACAGTGCAGACGTCCTGGGGCAGGTTCAGCCCTGCAGCGCGCATGTAAGCGTCGCCACCCAGGGCATCGATGGCCATCATGTGGTGCATGCACATCTTTCCGTCTTCGACGCAGCGGTTGAGCACCTTGTCATACAGGCCTTCTTCCACCGAGGCAAAGCGCTGCACCGGATCACGTTCGCTGGGCTTGACCAGGTTCAGGTAGGTGCCCTTGTCCAGGGGCTTGCCTTCGGTCTTGGCTTTTTGCACCCACTGGGCAAAGTCCTCGTTGCTCAGGCCATGGAACTTGAACGTCATGCCCGAGAAACCCGCGCCGCTGTAGTGCGACGACATGCCCTTGAACACGCCAGGCTTGTTGATCACCGCGTTCAGCTCGGTCTGCATGCCGGGCATGGCGTAGATCATGCCGGCAAGGTCTGGCACGTAGAACGCGTTCATGGTGGACGTGGCCGTCAGCTTGAACAGGATCGGGCGGTCCACCGGGGCCGCCACTTCATTCACGGTGGCGATGCCTTGCTCGGGGTAGAAGAACAGCCACTTCCAGTCCATGGCCACTACCTGCACTTCAAGCGGCTTCACATCGGCGGGGACGGCGCGCTGCGCGTCGATGCGGTCCAGGGGACGGTAGGGGTCGAGCTTGTGGGTGCCGATCCAGGTGATGGCGCCCAGCGCAATGATGATCAGCAGCGGCACGGTCCAGATCACCAGCTCCAGCGTGGTGGAGTGGTGCCATTCCGGGTCGTACTCGGCCTCGGTGTTGCCCTGGCGGTATTTCCAGGCAAACAGCAGGGTGAGCGCGATCACGGGCACGATGATGATCAGCATCAGCAGCGTGGCGGTGATGACCATCTGGCCCTGCTGGGCAGCGACGTCACCGGCAGGGTTGAGCACGACAGCCTTGCTGCAGCCTGCCAGGCTACCCAGCGCTGTCAGGGCGAGCAGCCAGGTGGGCCCACGAAGTTGGGGAAGTTTGAGCATGTGTAGAGCGCGATCAATGCGTTTCAGGGTAAACGCGGATAACGGGATGTGTGCGAATGTACTAGCGCTAGCTTTTTTGTCGATTGGACATTTTGTCCAAGGTCAAACGCACGGGCAGTATTTGCACCAAGTTGGTGCAATTAGAGCGTTGAAGGACATTTCCTGCAGCTGGCATAGTGAAACCGCACTTGTCGCCCACAGAAGTTGCGTGTAGAACGGAATGGTCTGAGTTAGCTACACAACGTCAAGGAGCCATGTTCATGAGCAGCCCCGCCACTGCCACTTACCCCGCGGCCGGTTTTCACGAAAGCGCCGCCTCTCTCTCGCGGGCTGATACGCATGAAGACGTCACCCCCAGCGAAATCGCTGTGGGCGTGATCATCGGACGCTCGTCCGAGTATTTCGACTTCTTCGTTTTCGGGATCGCCTGCGTTCTTGTCTTCCCGTCCTTCCTGTTTCCCTTCCTGTCGCGCCTGGACGGCACGCTGATGGCCTTTGCGCTGCTGGCCGTTGCCTTCGTGGTCCGCCCGGTGGGTACCGCCATCTCCATGGCCATCCAGCGGCGCTGGGGGCGGGGCACCAAGCTGACCATTGCGCTGTTCGTGCTGGGCGTCTGCACGGTGGGCATGGCCTTTTTGCCGGGCTACAAGGATGTGGGCACTACAGCCATCGTGGCGTTGCTGATCCTGCGTGTGGGCCAGGGCTTGGCGCTGGGTGGTTCGTGGGACGGCTTGCCGTCGCTGCTGGCCATGTCGGCCCCCAAGGAGCGCCGGGGCTGGTACGCCATGATCGGCCAGCTGGGCGCGCCTCTGGGCTTTGTGCTGGCTGCGGGCCTGTTTGCCTACCTGTACAGCAGCCTCACGGTGCAAGAGTTTCTGGCCTGGGGCTGGCGTTATCCGTTTTTTGTGGCCTTTGCCGTGAACGTGGTGGCCCTGTTTGCCCGCCTGCGTCTGGTGGTGGGGCAGTCGTACTCCGAACTGCTCAAGGACCGCGAGTTGCAGCCCGTGCCTGTGAGCCGCGTCATGCGTGATGAAGGCAGCAACGTGTTGCTGGGCGCCTTTGCGGCGCTGGCCAGCTTTGCACTGTTCCACCTGGTCACGGTTTTCCCGCTGTCATGGATCACGCTGTACTCCGACCAGCCTGTCACCCAGATCCTGGGCGTGCAGATCGTCGGCGCGTTCCTCGCGGCGGGCGCCATCATGGTGTCGGGCTGGCTGTCGGACCACCTGGGCCGCCGCAAGCTGCTGGGCGGCATGGCCGTGCTGATTGGCGTGTTCAGCTTTATGGCGCCGGTGTTGCTCAACACCGGCGAGGTGGGTAGCACCATGTTCCTGTTGCTGGGCTTTGTGTTGCTGGGCCTGTCGTACGGCCAGGCATCGGGCACGGTCACGGCCAACTTCTCGCCGCAGTATCGCTACACCGGCGCCGCCCTGTCGGCCGACCTGGCCTGGATCATTGGTGCAGCCTTCGCACCGCTGGTGGCCCTGTATCTGTCATCGCAGTTCGGTCTGCTGGCAGTGACGGTGTATCTGCTGTCGGGTGTGGCCTGCACGCTGGGCGCGCTGAACCTGAACCGCCGCATGGAGCGGCGTGACCGCTGATGCATGCCGGCGAATTGCTATCGAATGTATAGCTTGTAGCGCATATTCCACTAGCGCTACCAGCATAAAAGGCTCAAAAAGCGCCCGGTTCTGCCGGGCGCTTTGCTTTGGGGGGCTTGCAATCCACGGCTCAGTCCATCGTACCGGGGCACACTGCCACAAGGGCTCAGACGCAGGCGGTCAGCGTTGCTGCGGCGTGGGCTCCAGCAGCGCCTCAGCAACGAGGCGAGGGACCACGGCAGAAGTGCAAGCCCCGTGAGGGCGGGGCTCGGGGCCCGCTCAGTCCTGGGGCCTGAAGCCGATGGTGAGGGAGGGCGGCACGCGCCCGTCCACATCGCGCGGCAGTGTCTCGGTCTTGTCCAGGGCCCGCAGCACCGCGTCGTCCCAGGCCTTGTTGCCGCTGGACTGCACCAGCCGCTTGCCCACAATGGTGCCGTCGGGTGACAGCCGCACTTCCACCTCGGCGCGCGGGTTGCCCGAGATGGCGTCTGGATACACGATGTTGGGCTTGACCTTGGCCGCGACCTTGCCTCCGTAGCTGCCCGAGGGGCTGCGACTCTCCTTGTCTTTGCCCGTGGCGTTCTCGCCCCCTGTGGCTCCTGCCATGCCC
Organism: Acidovorax sp. ACV02; assembly: GCF_014851475.1. NCBI lineage: Bacteria > Pseudomonadati > Pseudomonadota > Betaproteobacteria > Burkholderiales > Comamonadaceae > Acidovorax > Acidovorax sp. ACV02. The sequence goes on along the minus strand of NZ_JACUZU010000007.1, from coordinate 365,206 downwards.
TGAATGCGGCGCAGGTTGGCTTCGCGCTGTTCGGCCAGTTGCTTGGCCTCGGTTTCTGCCTTGCGCTTGGCGGCCTCGTCGGCCTTGCGTTTGTCTTCCGCCAGCTTCTTCTGCTTGTCCTGCTCGGCCTTTTTCTGTTCGGCCAGCTGCTTTTCGCGCTGTTCCTTTTCTTTGTCGCGTTCTTTTTGCAGGCGCTCTTTTTTCTCCTGCTCCAGGCGGTCGCGGCGTTCTTCTTCCTTGCGCTCACGCTCGCGCTTTTCACGCAGCTGCTGTTGCTCGCGGGCTTTCTTTTCCTGCTCCAGGCGCTTTTTCTCGCGCTCGATGGCGATGTCCGCCTCGCGCGTATCGGGCGGCTCGGCCGCACGCACTGGGGGGGCAGGGGGCGGGGGAGGGGTGACCTGCTGCACAGGCGGTGGTGGCGGGGGCGGTGGGGGCTCCACGGCGCGGGGCGCAGCCTGGGTGGGCACGGCGGCCCACAACTCAGCTTCTACGGCGGGCTGGTCGGCCGTGTTCTTCCAGTTCACACCCCAGGTCAACGCGCCGATCAGCACTGCATGCACCAGCACCGCCAGCGTGATGGCGCGCAGGCGCGCCGGTGGACGGGGCGGGGCAAACTGGTCGCGGTCGGTGTGGGCGTGCATGGGCGTCTGAGCGGTGCCGGGCGGGTTCGGTTCAACCGCCTTGCTTGACCGACAGGCCTACGCGTTGCACGCCTGCCTTTTGCAGGGCGTCCATCGCCTTCACCACGGTTTCGTACTGCACGCCCTTGTCGGCGCTGATGACCACGGCGCTCTCGGGCCCCTGGCCCTTTTGCCAGCGGCTGGCGGCATCGCCAATCTCCCGCTGGTTCAGGCTGCGCGTGGCTTCGGGGGTCTTGAACTGCAGTGTGCCGTCCTTGTTGACGATGACCTGGGCCACTACCTTGGGCATGTTCTTGCTCTTGCCCACGCTGGGCACATCGACCACGCCGGGTGTGAGCATGGGCGCCGTCACCATGAAGATGATGAGCAGCACCAGCATGACGTCAATGAACGGGACCATGTTGATCTCGTTGATGGTGCGGCGGCCTCGGCCGCGGGATGCCATGGCGGGCATGGGGCGCCTCCCGGATCAGTGGCCCGAGGCCGTGTGGCCTGTGGACGCGGGCTGGGCGCCCAGGTTGCGCTGCAGGATGTTGGAGAACTCTTCGATGAAGGTCTCCTGGTGCGTGGCCACGCGGTCAATGTCGCGCGCAAAGCGGTTGTAGGCGATCACGGCGGGGATGGCCGAGAACAGGCCGATGGCGGTGGCGACCAGCGCCTCGGCGATGCCAGGGGCCACGGTAGCGAGCGTGACCTGTTCCATGCCTGCAAAGCCGGTGAAGGCGTGCATGATGCCCCACACGGTGCCGAACAGGCCCACATACGGCGATACGGAGCCGACCGATGCCAGGAAGGAAAGGCTCGACTCGACCACATCCATCTCACGCTGGAAGCTGGCACGCATCGCGCGGCGCGCGCCGTCCAGCAAGGTGCCTGGGTCGGTGATGCGGCGCTCGCGCAGTTTCTGGTACTCACGCATGCCGCTGGCAAAAATGCGTTCCATGGGGCCGGCCTGCTTGGCGTTCTGGGCGGCCGCTGCGTACAGGTCGTTCAGGCTGGTGCCCGACCAGAACTCGCGCTCGAAATCCTCGTTCAGTGTCTTCACGCGCTTCAAGGCAAACAGCTTGCGGAAGATGGCGGCCCAACTGGCCACCGACACGCCCAGCAGCAGCAGCATCACGAGTTGCACCACCCAGCTGGCGTGCAGCACCAGGGAGATGATGGACATGTTTTGGGTATTCATGGTGTGAGTTGTTCCAGGAGGGTGCTTGGAATTCTGGCGGGGCGCAGGGTGGCGGCATCCACCCATCCGATGCGGATGGTGCCTTCGGTCAGCAAGGTCGGGGGCTGGTCGGTCATCTGCTCTGGTTTCAGGAGCGCCTGCTGCACTATTGTCAACGATGCGCGGCCACTGCCTTGCAAGGCGGCGGTAACAATCAGTTCATCGTCCAGCCGCGCAGGGCGGTGGTAGCGCAGCTGCGCGTCGGTTACGACAAACATGCCGCCGGTTTGTTCCCGCAACTGCTGTTGGCCCACACCCAACGAGCGCAGCCACTCGGTGCGCGCGCGCTCAAAGAACTTGAGGTAGTTGGCGTAGAACACGATGCCACCGGCATCGGTGTCCTCCCAGTAAATCCGGATCGGAAATTCAAACGCCATCGTGGGGTCGCTCGCCTTGGTCATCCGAGCAGCTTGCGCAGCCGCTCCACGGACTCCTGCAATTGCGCCATGGAGTTGGCGGTCGAGAAGCGGATGAAGCGCTCGGGCTCGGCCGTTCCAAAGTCGCGCCCCGGTGTCACGGCGATGTGCGCGCGGCGCATCAGCTCAAACGCAAAGTCCCAGCTGCCGCTCACGCCCAGATGCTGCGCGGCCTGCGTGCAGTCGGCCCAGGCATAGAAGGCGCCATCAGGCATCACGGGCACATTCAGACCCAGCGACTGCAGCGCGGGGATGAAGAAGTCGCGCCGCGCCTTGAACTCGGCACGGCGGCGTTCGTATTCGGCAATGCTCTCTGCCTCGAAGCAGGCCAGCGCTGCATGCTGCGACACGGTGCTGGCGCAGATGAACAGGTTCTGCGCCAGGCGCTCGACCACAGGCACCATGGCCTCGGGCACCACCATCCAGCCCAGGCGCCAGCCGGTCATGTTGAAGTATTTGCTGAAGCTGTTGATGCTGATGATGTTGTCGTCGATGGCGAGCGCGGTGTGGCCAAACTCTTCCTCGTACGACAGGCCCAGGTAGATCTCGTCGATCATCGTGATGCCGTCGTGCGACCGCACCACGTCATGGATGCGGCGCAGCTCGTCGGGCGCTATCGAGGTGCCCGTGGGGTTGGACGGCGAGGCCAGCAGCACGCCACGCGTTTTTTCATTCCATGCCGCACGCACCTTGTCGGCGCTCAGCTGGTAGCGCTCCGCCGCCGTGGTGGGCAGCAGCACGGCCTTGCCTTCTGCTGCGCTCACAAAGTGGCGGTTGCAGGGGTAGCTCGGGTCGGGCATCAAAATTTCGTCGCCCGACTCGATGAGCGCCAGGCACGCCAGCTGCAGCGCGGCCGATGCACCGGCAGTGACCACGATGCGGCGCGCAGGCACGTTGACGCCAAAGCGGCTCCGGTACCAGCCGCTGATGCGCTCGCGCAGCGCATCCAGCCCCAGCGCGTTGGTGTACTGCGTGGCGCCGTTGTGCACGGCGCGGGCAGCGGCTTCCTGCACCAGGGGCGGGGCGGTGAAGTCGGGCTCGCCGATGTTCAAGAAGATCATCGGCTCGCGCGTGCTGGCCACCTCGCGGGCCAGGGCCTGCGCGGCCTTGGCGACCTCCATCACATAGAACGGTTCAATGCGCTCGGCGCGCGTGGAAAACTTCATGGAATGGCATCCTGCCCCGACCGGGCCCCTTGTGGACGTGGTGGCGTGAGGGCGTAGAAAGAAAAGAAACAAAGCCGCCCCGGTTCAACGGGCAGGGCGGCAGCGGGGCGGTGGCAGGGTCAGGCAGCGCCCGCGCCTGCGGCCTTGTCGGCCGCCACTTCCACGGTGCGCAGTTGGGGGGCCAGGCCGTTGAGCACGGCGTTCACGTACTTGTGGCCGTCCGTGCCGCCAAATTCCTTGGCGAGTTCGATGCATTCGTTGAGCACCACGCGCCAGGGCACATCCAGGCAGTTCTGGAACTCGTACACGCCGATCCACATGGTGGCGTGTTCGATGGGCGAGATCTCGGCCATCTTGCGGTCCAGCAACGGGGTGATCAATGCGTCCATGCTGGCGGCATGCTCGATGCAGCCATGCAGCAGCGCGTCGTAGTGCGCCGAGTCAGCCTTGTGGAAGCCCGCCAGGTCGCGCGTGAACGCATCGATGGCAGTAGCGTCGTTGCCGCCCACCAGGTGCTGATACAGCGCCTGCAGCGCGAATTCGCGTGCACGGCTGCGGTTGGACTTGGAGGCGGCCTTGCGGGTGCCCGTGCTTTTGAGGCCGGTGCGGGTTTGCTTGGGCGGACGTGCCGACGATGGCGTAGGGGTGTTTTCGCTCATGACAGTTCGTCCAGCAGGTTGGCCATTTCCACCGCCACGCGGGCTGCGTCCACGCCCTTGTCGGTCTGGCGGGCGATGGCCTGTTCCATGTTCTCGGTGGTGATGATGGCGTTGGCAATCGGGATCTGGTAGTCCAGCGACAGGCGCGTGACGCCCGCGCCGGATTCGTTGGCTACCAGCTCGAAGTGGTAGGTCTCGCCGCGGATGATGCAGCCCAGCGCGATCAGCGCGTCGTACTCGTCGCTCTCGGCCATGGCCTGCAGGGCCACGGGCACTTCGAGCGCGCCGGGCACCAGCACATGCTTGATGTGCTTTTCCTGCACGCCGAGGGCCAGCAGCTCTGCGCGGCAGGCAGCAGCCAGGGTGTTGGTGATGCTCTCGTTGAAACGGGCCTGCACGATGCCGATGTGCAGCTTCTTGCCGTCCAGTTTGTCTGCGGTGCCTTTGTCTGCGCCAAACATAGTGATCCTGTTCCTGTCTTTATTCTTTGGGGATGAAGCCGGTGATTTCGAGGCCGTAGCCTGTCATGCTGGGCATGCGGCGTGGCTGGCCCATCAGGGCCATCTTGTGCACGCCGCATTCGCGCAGGATCTGCGCGCCCACGCCGTAGGTACGCAGGTCCATGCGGCCGCGCTCGGGCGCCTGGGCGGAGCGGGCGGTGCCTTCAAACTGCGCCAGCAGCTGGGAGGCGCTTTCGCCGCAATTGAGCAGCACGGCCACGCCCTTGCCTTGTTTGGCCAGGTATTGCAGGCTGGTGCCCAGGCCCCAGGAGTGCATGGAGCGGTTGACTTCGAGCGCATCGAACACCGACAGCGGCTCGTGCACACGCACGGGCACCACGTCGTCGGCGCTCCACTGGCCCTTGACCAGTGCCAGGTGCACGGCCTGGCTGGGCTTGTCGCGGAAGGCATGGGCGGTGAACTCGCCATACGCCGTCTGCAGTGTGCGCGTGCCGACCTTTTCGACCAGCGACTCGTTGCGGCTGCGGTATTCGATGAGGTCCGCGATGGTGCCGATCTTGAGGCCGTGCTCGGCGGCAAACAGCTGCAGATCGGGCAGGCGGGCCATGGTGCCGTCGTCCTTCATGATCTCGCAGATCACCGATGCGGGGCTGCAGCCCGCCATGGCGGCCAGGTCGCAACCGGCTTCGGTATGGCCGGCGCGCATCAGCACGCCGCCGTCCACCGCCTGCAGCGGGAAGATGTGGCCGGGCTGCACCAGGTCGCTGTGCTGGCTGTTGCGGTCCACCGCCACCTGCACGGTGCGGGCGCGGTCGGCGGCCGAGATGCCGGTGGTCACGCCCTCGGCGGCTTCGATGGAGACGGTGAACGCCGTGCTGTACACCGTGCCGTTGCGCGCTGCCATGGGCGGCAGCTTGAGGAACTCGCAGCGCTCGCGGCTCAATGTCAGGCAGATCAGGCCCCGGCCGAAGCGGGCCATGAAGTTGATGGCCTCGGGCGTCACATGGTCGGCGGCCAGGACGAGGTCGCCTTCGTTTTCGCGGTCTTCTTCATCCACCAGGATGACGATGCGCCCGGCGCGCATCTCGGCCACGATGTCCTCGACGGGCGAGATCGGCACGGGGGTGAGGGGGGTGTTCATGGAAGGTTGGGGCTTTCTGTAGAGCCTCTGGCGGTTGCCAGCTGGCGGTGTGCTGCAGCACAGGTCCCCGTGGCCGAAGGCAACTGTGGTGCCTCCAAGAAACCGCCCCAAAGAACATGCGATGCGGCGCTGCCGCACGTCAAAGGGGCATCGTGCCCCCAAAGCCCTGGATTTTAGTGCACCGGGGCCTGCTTGGTGTTTGAAAGGCGCGGTGCCTGACGCAGATCAGATGGCGCTGCCCTGCAGCACCACGTCCGACGTGGGATAGGCCACGCAGGGCAACACGCAACCTTCTTCCTTTTCTTCGGCCGTGAGGCCTGGCCATTCGATGGCGTAGCGCACCGTGCCTTCGACCAGCTGGCCCAGGCAGGTGCGGCAGGTGCCGTTGCGGCAGGAGCTGGGCCAATCGATGCCGCCTTGCTCCATGGACAGCAGCAGCGGCTGCTCGGGCCAGGCGTCGCACTGGGTGCCATCGGGCTCGACCTTGGCGATGAAGAAGGGAGCGGCGGTGGGTGTCGTCATGGACGTGTCTCTTCAGGGTTGGTGGGCGGCGTGGGTCCACACCAGCAGCAGGTTGTTGGCGGGCATCGCGTGCCGCGCTGCCAGTTGCAGGTCGGCCTGGGCGGCCACCGCCATCACGTCTTCGATGCGGCGGATGCCCCAGGCGGCGTCTTGCGCGCGCAGGCTGGCGTCAAAGGCCAGGTTGCCGGGGGCGGTGGGCACGCCGTCTTCCAGGTAGGGGCCGTAGGTGACCAGGTGGCCGTCAGGCGCCAGGTGGCGGGCGGCGCCCTGCATCAGCCCGGTGCAGCAGGCCCAGGGGGCGATGTGCAGCATGTTGGCGCAATAGACCAGGTCGAACGACGCGGCGCCGAATGCCGGGCCGTCGCTGGGCCACTGGTCGTGCAGCACGTCCAGCCGCCGGGGCGCCTGCACGTTGCGGGCACCGGCCTGCGCGGCCCAGCCGGTGATGGAGGCGAAATGGGTGTCCTGCAGGTCGGTGGGCTGCCAGGTCCAGCCGGGCAGGGCGGCTGCAAAGTGCGCGGCGTGCTGGCCGGTGCCACTGGCAATCTCCAGCGCGGCGCCGGTGTTGGGCAGCAACGCCAGCAGCTGCGCCAGGATGGGCCCCTGGTTGCGCTCTGCGGCGGGACTGTGCTGAAGGTACGTGGTGGACACTGGTAGATGGAGTATTTTTGGCCGCTAGCGCTAGTGGATCATGCGCTGGCAGCTATGAAATAAAGAGCGGCCAACCAAGGGCCGACGTGCACTGTACCGCAGACGATTTACCCATCCGTGCTGCCTGTTTTTTCAGCAGCACAAGAAGTTGCCTTGTAAATCAATGACTTAAGACTGTCATACAAGGCTTGTTCACAGTTATCCACAAGATTGTCCAGTGCGGGCAGGGATAACCGGGGGGTTGGATGCCTGTGAAGGGGCATCGGCCGCACGTGGCAAAGGAGGTTCTGCAATTGCCTGTTTTTTGAGCGATGCAAGGATATTCCTTGCAAATCAACCACTTAAACGTGCCATACAAGGCTTATCCAAGGTTATCCACACCATTGTCCAGTGTGCGCCGGGATAACCCATGCCATGATTTACCGGGTTGCCTAAAAATAAGGCAATGCAGTGCATTTCCTTGCAAATCAAGCACTTGGCGTTGTCATACAAGACTTGCCAAAACTTATCCACACGATTGTCCAGTGCGCGCAGGGATAACCTGCGCAGGGTGCTGGCAGGCCGTTTCAGGCCGTGACCTTCACACCCTTCCAGAACGCGACGCGGCCTTTGATCTCGGCGGCCTCGGGCTTGGGGTCGGCATAGAACCACGCAGCGTCGGTGTTCATCTCGCCGTTGACCAGCAGCGACAGGTAGCTGGCCTGGCCCTTCCAGGCGCAGGTGGTCTTGTGGTTGCTGAACGTGAAGTAGTCGCGGTGCAGCGCGTTTTCGGGAAAGTAGTGATTACCTTCCACCACCACGGTGTCGTCGCTCTCGGCAACCACCACGCCGTTCCAGATTGCTTTCATGGGAGATCCTTGGGTAAAAATGGCCGATAGCGCAGGTGTTACATGCGCCAATAGCTATCAAAAAATGAGTGTAGGGGGGCTGCGCCGGCCGCTACCCCGGGGCTGGCGCAGGCACCCATTATTCCCAATGTGCCGCGTGGGCGTGTGCGGTGCTCCGCCAGCGTTGGTGGAGGTGGTGGAGGGGCCAGTCGCCTGTGCAACCTGCTCGGGCTGCGCTGTGGCTTACAGTGCAGCGCGCGGCGCCAGCCCATTCGGGCAGGTGCCAGAGTTTTTTATTCCACTGACCGATTGACCAAGACAACAGGAGAACCTTCACCATGGGTATTGATTTCCAAGGCCGCGTGGCCATCGTGACGGGCGCGGGCGGCGGCCTGGGCCGCCAGCATGCTCTGGCGCTGGCCAAGCGCGGCGCCAAGGTGCTGGTCAACGACCTGGGCGGCGCGGTGGACGGCAGCGGCGGCACCGTGGGTGCGGCGCAGGCCGTGGTCGATGAGATCCGCGCTGCGGGCGGCGAGGCGCTGGCCAATGGCGCGTCGGTCACCGACTTTGCGGCGGTCGAGGCCATGGTGCAGCAGGCCATCGACGCCTGGGGCCGGGTGGACATCCTGGTCAACAACGCCGGTATCCTGCGCGACAAATCGTTCGCCAAGATGAGCATGGATGACTTCCGCCTGGTGGTGGATGTGCACCTGATGGGCGCCGCCAACTGCTGCAAGGCCGCGTGGCCGCACATGGTGGCCCAGCAATATGGCCGCATCGTGATGACCACTTCGTCCACCGGCCTGTATGGCAACTTTGGCCAGGCCAACTATGGCGCAGCCAAGCTGGCCCAGGTGGGGCTGATGCAGACTCTGGCCATCGAAGGCGCCAAGTACAACATCCATGTGAACGCCCTGGCCCCCACGGCCGCCACGCGCATGACCGAGGGCCTGATGCCCCAGGAAGTGCTGGACGCCTTGAAGCCCGAGGCCGTGGTGCCCGCCATGCTGGTGCTGGCGCACGAAAGCGCGCCCACGCGCACCATCCTGTGTGCCGGTGCGGGCACGTTTGAAGCCGCCCACATCACCCTCACCCAAGGTATCCATCTGGGCATTGGCGCCGATGTGCCCGAGCAACTGGCGGCCCGCCTGGCCGAGGTGACGGAGCGGGCGGGCGAGCAAGTACCACAAAGTGGCGCAGCGCAGGGAACCAACGAGGTTGGACGCGCTTTGGCCGCAAGGGCTTGACACCCCTCTGGGCGGGCCAGCGCTCAACGTGCTAAGTTCCGGGCCGACAGAAGTTGGATCGGTATAAACATATGAGCAAACTGCACGAGAGACTGGCCGCCTACCCGGCGGACGCCCTGGGGGGGATTCGCCGTGGCATCGAAAAGGAAGGGCTGCGCGTGCTGCCCACCGGTGGCCTGGCCCTCACCCCCCACCCGCTGGCGCTGGGCTCGGCCCTCACACATCCCCTGATCACCACGGACTACAGCGAGTCGCAGCTGGAGCTGATCACTGGCGCCCACAAGGGCGTGCAGCAGTGCCTGGATGAGCTGACCGAGGTGCACCAGTTCGTGCACCACACCTTGAAGGACAGCGGCGGCGAGCTGCTGTGGGCCTCCAGCATGCCCTGCGGCCTGCCCACGGACGAGACCATTCCCATCGGCCGCTACGGCAGCTCCAACGTGGGCCGCGCCAAGAGCGTATACCGCATGGGCCTGGGCCACCGCTATGGCCGGCGCATGCAGACCATTTCGGGCATTCACTACAACTGGTCGCTGCCGGGCGTGGACAGCGAGCAGTATTTCGCGCTGATTCGCAACTTCCGGCGCCACGCGTTTGTGCTGCTGTACCTGTTTGGCGCCTCACCCGCCTTGTGCCCTTGTTTTGTGGAGGGGCGCGAGCACCGCCTGGAGCGCATGGAGGGCGGCAGCGCGCTGTACCTGCCCCACGCCACATCGCTGCGCATGGGCCGCCTGGGCTACCAGAGCGACGCGCAAGCCACGCTGGCCGTGAGCTACAACGGCCTCACGGGCTACGCTAACTCGCTGCACGAGGCACTGACCAAGCCATACCCCGCCTACGAAACGGTGGGTGTGCGCAACCCCGGCGGTGACTACAACCAGCTCGGCACCAGCCTGCTGCAGATCGAAAACGAGTTCTACGGCACCATCCGCCCTAAGCGCACGGTGCGCACGGGCGAGCGCCCGCTGCATGCCCTGCGCGAGCGCGGGGTCGAATACGTCGAAGTGCGCCTGATGGACCTGGACCCGTTCGTGCCCGTGGGCATCACCGCACCCACCATGCGCCTGCTCGACGTGTTTTTGCTGCACTGCCTGCTGTCCGACAGCCCGCCCGACACGCCCGCAGAAATTGCCGAACTCAAGCAGAACCAGCACCTCACCGCCGAGCGGGGCCGCGAGCCCGGCCTGCGCCTGTCGCGCAACGGCCAGAGCGTGCCGCTGACCGAATGGGGCACTGAAGTGCTGGCCGCTTGCGAGCCCTTGGCCGCTGCGCTGGATGCCACCCACGGCACCAACGACTACAGCGTTGCACTGCGCGATGCCCGCGCACTGATGGCTGCGCCCGAGCGCACACCATCGGCCCGCGTGCTGGACAGCATGGCGCGCGAGCACCAGCACCACTTTGAAGCCTTTGCACGGCAGCAGTCCATCGCCGCCCGCGACGCACTGCTGGCCCTGCCCTGGACGGCCGAGCAGCAGGCGCGTTACCTGGCGATGGCCGATGAGTCGATTGCCGCGCAAAAGGCCATCGAAGCCGCAGACACGCTCCCGTTTGAAGAATGGCGCGAGCAGTACATGGCGGTGGAGCAGCTGGGCTGAGCGTGCGACCGTGCCGAGTGGCATGGGCGTGCTATTAATTTGGTAGCTGCCTGGGCATATCGCACTAGCGCTACCAGCCCAAAATGGCTTCAAAATCAGTCTTGCAGCTGCAGCAGGGCCTCTTGCCGCCAGTATTCGGCGGCGTCCAGGAATCCTTCCCACACGCAGCCATTGCAGCCGCGCCCACAGCAGGTGGTGGGCTCGGGCGGCGGGTTGCGCAGCGTGATGCCCGCAGTGGCCGCGCGTTGCTGCAGCGCCGCGAACATGGCTTGCGCCGTGGCGCCGTCCACCGCCGGTGCCGGGGCCGTCCACTCCGGCAAGGTCACGGCTGGCGGCGCCCCGCCTTGGCGCGGCGCAGGCCGTACTGCACGCCGAATGCTATGCCCAGCACCAGCGCAAACCAGCCCACCAGCGCCGCCTGGGTCATGAGGTCGCGCACGCTGCTGGAGCGGGCGACATAGGGCGCCAGCAAGATGACCAGGCCGATGAGGGCCAGGGTCACGCTCTTGAACAGCAGCTCCTTGTCGGCCTTGGTGGCATTGGCTTTGCGCGAGTTGTCGAGAGGGGCTGGCATGGAGGTCAAATAGCGCGGTGGCGTGGTGCAAGTGGGACCGCGATTATCCTTGCCACCCTCAGAACCTGTTGAATCAAGAAGAAAGTACCCCCGCATGGCCATCCAGTGGTTCCCCGGTCACATGCACCTGACCCGCAAAGCCATCACCGAACGCATCAAGGACATTGACGTGGTGATCGAGGTGCTGGACGCGCGCCTGCCTGGCTCCAGCGCCAACCCGCTGCTGGCCGAGATCACGGGCCACAAGCCCACGCTCAAGGTGCTCAACAAGCAGGACGTGGCCGACCCCGAGCGCACAGCGCTGTGGGTGGACTGGTACAACGCCCTGAGCGACACGCGCGCCGTGCCGCTGGATGCGTCCGACCGCGCCCCTGCGCGCAAGCTCATCGACGCCTGCCATCTGCTGTCGCCCAACCGCGGGGGCATGGCCAAGCCCATGCGGGTGCTCATCTGCGGCGTGCCCAACGTGGGCAAGTCCACGCTGATCAACACCTTGACCAACAAGCGCCATGCCAAGACGGGCGACGAGGCGGGCATCACCAAGCTGGAGCAGCGCATCACCCTGGCCGACGACTTCTACCTGTGGGACACGCCGGGCATGCTGTGGCCGCGCATTGTGGTGCCCGAAAGTGGCTACAACCTGGCCGCCAGCGGCGCCGTGGGCCGCAATGCCTACGACGAGGAACTGGTGGCGCTGGAGCTGCTGCGCCGCCTGCAAAAACACTACGCCCCCTTGCTGGAGTCCCGCTACAAGCTGGGCCTGCCTGCGGGTGCCGTGGCCACGATGCACGACGAGGAACTGCTCGCAGCCATCGGCAAGAAGCGCGGCGCCATGCTGGGTGGCGGCAAGGTCAACCTGCAAAAGACGGCCGAGATTGTGATGACGGACTTTCGCACCGCCATCCTGGGCCGCATCACTCTGGAAACGCCCGCCGAGTTTGAAGCCTGGCGTGCTGCAGGCCTGGCCGAAGACGCCAAGCGCCAGGCCAAGAAAGACGCGCGTGCCAAGGCCAAGGGCAAGGGCTCTGGCGTGCGCGAGCAGGGCAGCAACTCGGACCACACGCCCGACGACGGCGAGTGAGGGACGCTCCGTCGGCAACCGGTCCGTGGCGGGGGGCTGGTGTAGGCAGGGGCGGTGACAGCGGGGCAGGGGGCTGGGTGTGATGGAGTCCCAACGCTGACGACAATCAAGTCTCGATAGCCGTGATGTATCGAGTTACCATGCCAGTCTGGCAGTTACCGGCTTCACCATGCCCGCTGTTGTCCCCTCATCGCCCCCCGAAAGAGACGATGCCACCACCGAGCAGCTGGTGCGCGTGGGTGCGTGGACCGTGATGCTGGCGGGCACCACCATCGCCGCTTTGCTGCTGCTGGACCGGCCCCTGTCCTGGACGCAGGTGCTGCTCAACCTGGGCGCCGGGGCGATGGGCGGCCTGGCCGTGTTCCTGGGCCACCTGCAGCGCTGGCGCCAGGCAGCCCTGGTGCTGATCTGGGGCGTATGGGCCATGGTCTCGGTGGTCGCTGCCAACAACGGCGGTCTGCGGGGGCCCAACCTGCTCAATTTTCCGGTGCTGATCGTTTTTTCGGGCTGGATCCTGGGCGCGCGGCCCACGCTGCTGCTCACCGGTGCCACAGGCGGGCTGTTCCTGTTTTTTGTCTGGGCCGACTTGTACGACTGGCTGCCACCTGCACGCTACAGCAATCGTCTGGCCTACGTGGCCTATCTGGGGGCCATCCTCGCAGTGACGGCGGCCGCGACCCTGTTGTCGCGCCGCAGCTACCTGCGCCGCGTGCAGGAGGCACGGCTTACCGCCACCAACCTGGCCGCGGTCGATGCTGAGCTGCGCAAGCTGCAACGCGCGGTGGAGCAAAGCCCCGAGAGCATTGTCATCACCGACCTGGAAGGGCGCATCGAATACGTCAATGCCGCCTTTCTGTCCCGCACGGGCTACGCGCGTGACGAAGCGCTGGGCCAGCTGTCGGCGCAGATCTCCAGCAACGGCCTGGCGCCCGCACAGCGCCAGGGACTGTGCGATACGCTGGCGCGCGGCGACAACTGGGCGGGCGAGCAGGTCAACCGCCGCAAGGACGGCGCCGAGATCACCGAGGCCGTGGTGGTGGCCCCCATCCGCCAGACCGACGGCCGCGTGAGCCACTATGTGGAGCTCAAGCAGGACATCACCGAACGCAAGCGCGCTGCCGACGAAATTCACCGCCTCGCGCATTTCGACGGCCTCACCAGCCTTCCCAATCGGTCCACCCTGATGGAGCGGCTGCACGTGTTGCGCGGGCGTGCAGGTCGCCCGCCTTCCACCCAGCATGCCTTGCTGCTGCTGGACCTGGACCGGTTCACCACTTTCAACGATGCGCGCGGCAGCGAGATGGGGGACCGACTGCTCTGTGCCGTGGCGCTGCGGCTGTCCGAGATCCTGCCGCCCCAAGACCTGCTGGTGCGCGTGGCGGGCGATGAGTTTGCCGTGGTGCTGCATGGCCTGGGGGTGGATGCCTCGCTGGCGGGCCGGCATGCGCTGGCCTTTGCCGAAAAACTGCAGGCCGCCTTGCTGCGCCCCTTGCGTCTGGAGGGCGATGCGCAGGACGCCCAACTGGGCGCCAGCGTGGGTATCACCCTGTACCCCCAAACGTCGGACGACGGTGCTCACGATGCGCTGCGGCGCGCGGGCACCGCCCTGCACCGCGCCAAGCAGGCCGGGGGCGGACGGGCTGCGTTTTTTGAGCAGGGCATGGGCGAGGCCGCCGAGCAGCGCTTTCGGGTGGAGCGCGAACTGCGCCATGCCATTGGCGCAGGCGAGCTGCGGCTGCACCTGCAGTCGCAGGTGGATGTGTCGGGCCAGGTCACGGGTGCCGAGGTGCTGGTGCGCTGGCAGCATCCGCGTGACGGCCTGGTGGCGCCGGGCGTGTTCATTCCGGTGGCCGAGGAGTCCGACCTCATCGTCAGCCTGGGCGAGTGGGTGCTGGCCCATGCCTGTGCGCTGCTGGCGCAGCCGGTGTTCCGCGAGCGGCGGTTGCGGCTCTCGGTCAACCTCAGCGCGCGGCAGTTCCGGCAGGCGGGTTTTGTGGGGCAACTGCGGGCGGTGCTGGCGGCCACGGGGGCCGACCCCCGGCTGCTGACGCTGGAGGTGACCGAAGGCCTGGTGATCGACGACTTTGATGATGCGGTGGCCAAGATGCGCGCCCTGGCCGCGCTGGGCGTGGACATGTCGCTGGACGACTTTGGCACCGGCTACTCATCGCTGGCCTACCTCAAGCGCCTGCCCATCCAGGAGATCAAGATCGACCGATCGTTCGTGCACGAGGCCCCCACCAATGCCGACGATGGCGTGCTGGTCGAAGGCATCTTGTCGGTGGCCCGGCACTTCGGCCTGCGCGTGGTGGCCGAGGGGGTGGAGACCCAGGCCCAGGCCGACTTTCTGCGCCAGCGCGCCCCGGACATCGTGTACCAGGGCTACCTGTTTGGCCGGCCAGAGCCCGATGCACAGTGGCTGGCGCGGTGGGCCCAGCCTGCCTGAGCCCTTCGGCGGCGAGCGCCGAATGAAGGGCTGCCTGATGCGGAATTTCAAGCAAAAATAGCTGCAGGCGCTTATGTGATATGCGCCTGCAGCTATTGTTTTAGTAGCGCATTCGCCGGGGCAGGCGGAGTGCTGGTGTGACCTATTTGTTTTTGTCTTTGCCCTTGGGCATGACGGTGGTCATCGGCGGCATGGGCCGGTCCGATGCGCTGTGTTCCTTGGGCGGCGAGGTGTCCTTTTTGGGTTTCTTCGCCATCTTGTTGCTGCGCTGTTCACCTTTGGCCATGGGGCCTCCTTGAAAGGTCTCGGGATGGGACCGTGCGAGGATGGTACGTCACAAATTGCGCTGTTGGCGGCCGCGGGGGGGGGGCTACGCGCCTGCGCCCTCTGTAGCCTGCCGCACACCTTCACCCAGCGCCCGCACGGCCAGCCGCTGGTCGTAAGCCAGTGCCATCGCGTTCAGCACGGCAAGGCCCATGCCCAGCGCGCAGGTGGCGCCCCATCCGCCCCACAGCCAGGCCACCGACCCCATCGCCGAGCCCGTGGCCGCACCGGCAAAATAGCTGGTCATGTACACCGCGTTCAGCCGCGCGCGGGCGGTGGGGTCCAGCCGGTAGATCACGTTCTGGTTGCTGATGTGCACGCCCTGCAGCGCCAGGTCGGCCACCAGCATGCCCACCACAAACCACACCAGGCTGCTGGCGCCCAGCCACAGCGCGCCCCAGCCCAGCAGCAGCAAACCTACCGATGTGGCGGTGGCCACGTGCGCCTGCCCACGGTCGGCCATGCGGCCCGCCACATTGGCCATGAGTGCACCAGCCACGCCCGCCAACCCCACCAGCCCAATGCCGGCGTCGCCCAGTCGGTGTGCGGGCCCCGCCAGCAGCAGCGCCATGGTGGAGAACAACACACTGACCGAGGCAAACGACAACCCTCCCAGCAAGGCCCGGCTGCGCAACCGGGGGTGATGCAGGGCCAGCGTGCCCAGCGACCGCAAGACCTGTCCATACCCCTGTGTCGGTGCTGAGGTGGTATTGCGTGACATGGGCATCACCCACCGCAGCGCCAGCGCCACGGCCACCATGGCGACGCCCGCCACCCGGTACACCAGCGTCCAGCCGCCCACCTCCGACAGCAGCCCTGCCACACTGCGCGCCGCCAGAATCCCGGTCAGCAGCCCGCTCATCACCAGCCCCACGGCCCGGCCGCTGCGGCCCGGCGCTGCCAGGGTGGCTGCCAGCGGCACCAGCACCTGTGCCGCCACCGAAAACAGGCCGGTGAGCAGCGTGCCCAGCGCAAGCATGGCGTAGTTGCGCGCAAACCCGCTGGTAAACAGTCCCAGAGCGGCCAGCAGCATCAGCGTGGTGATGAGCCGCCGCCGCTCCAGCAGGTCGCCCAGCGGCACCAACAGCAGCAGCCCTGCCGCGTATGCCACCTGCGCCAGCGTCACGATGAGCGCCGCCGACGCGTCCCGCACTTGCAGCTGCGTGGCAATGGAGTGCAGCAGCGGCTGATTGAAGTAGTTGCTGCCCGCACACAGGCCGCAGGCCACGGCCATGAGCAAGAGCACCGGCGTGCTGAGGCCGGGGGCGCTGGGTGGCGGCGCATCTGGATGAGCGGGTGCGCTGGAGCGGGCTGAGCGGTGGGATGAAGTCATGGAGGGTGCAAGTGCGTGCAGGGCGCGCATGCAACGCTCATGCCATGCACGGCTGCCGTCGCCTCGATTTCCAAGAGCTTGTCGTGAAGCTCCGCGGAATTTATGCTTGACCTGTCAGACAGTGGACCCCTTCAAACCGAGACCGCACTCCATCTTCGGGAGAAATCAGTGTCAAAGAGAACCAGTATGGGCCAGTCGATCCTGCATGTTTTGCTGTCCAAATGACGTTTGGCTTCACAGAGCGGATGGCGTCGCGTCTCGACCACATCACCATCGTCGCACCCAGCCTCGATGCTGGATCAGCCTATGTTGAGACTGCTCTTGGCGTAGCTCCGGGGCCGGGCAGAGAGCATCCCAGCATGGCGACGCATAACCTGCTGCTGGCCCTTGGACCTTCGGTTTATTTGGAGGTGATCGCAGCCAACCGTGACGCAGCGCCTGTTTCGCGGGCTCGCTGGTTTGGCATCGACGACATACCGGACGGCGCTACACCTCGTTTGGCTGCCTGGGTAGCGAGTACAAATGACATCGCTGCCGCGACAGTACCTGCCATTGGTCAGGTTGAGACGATGCACCGTGACTCCCATACTTGGCGGATGGCGTTCCGTCCAGACGGTGCACTCGCGCTGGATGGGGCTGTGCCGCTATTGATTCAAAGGGCCGCTGACGCCAATCCTGTTGCAGCGCTGCCCACGAATCCCCTTCATTTCAGATCACTTCACATAGTGCATCCTGCGCCCGAAGAAGTGCTCGCACTCTTTGCCGCCATTGGCCTCGCTTCAACACCACCCGTCGCAGTCGCTCAAGGAGCGGCATGTGCCTTGGTGGCAGAGATACAAACGCCGTCAGGGCTGCGCAGGCTGGGTGGCGCTTGAGTCCTCGCTCAAGCGGAGCACCGACGGCTGCAATGGGCCACCCGCCGACAAATTCGACGCCATGGTTTGCTGGTTCCCGTTGGCTCGGTATTTGGTATCCATGGAACCTGTGGCCTCGTAAGGAGCCGTGGCATATCGCCTACCACCGCACCGGCCCCACCTCATCCCGCCAGAATATCCACCGCCGCGTCTCCACATACAGTGACGTGCTGATGGAGTAAGGGTCCATGCCCGCCTCGCTGCGCTGCAGCCGCACCAGGTAGCCGCCATAGCTGGCCGCCCACAGGGTTTCTCCATCGGGGGAGGCATCGATAGCGCTGATCGTGCTGCCGATGTGGTGGCGCCACAGGGCTTGTCCCTCGTCGCTGATGGCATGCAGGTAGCCGTCCGCATCGCCCAGGATCACCAGGCCCGGCAAGGTGACAGAGGCGTACACGCGGCAGCGTTCGTCCAGTGGTGGGGTGTCCTCACCGGTCGCTTCTTGCGTTGCCGCCCCGACGGGGATCGAGCAGGTATTGCCCCAATACAGATGGCATGAGTTGGCAAACAGGCGTGTGCCGTCGTGCGAGAACGCCGCGTGGTGGGGGTAAGACGATAGGGGCTCGTGCTCGGCCACCACAGCGCCGTGCGCGTCCAGCAGGATGTGGCAGCTGTCCTGGTCACCCACGGCGATGTGACGCTCATCAGGCGACAGGGCCATGTGCAGCATGTCCAGCGCCAGCACGGTGACGGTCTCACCATCGACCTTTTCATCCATCTGGTTCTTGGGCCAGGTGTAGGGGCCATCTTCTTCAAACGTCTGCGGGTGCAGGCGTTGCACTGGGCTGTCGGCACCTTGGGCTGCGGGGTGCAGAAGATACACCCCTGTGGGGTTGCGCAGCAGCACGCGCAGGCCATCGTTGAAGGGAATGATGTCATCGCAGCGCTGCCCCATCGGGCCTGCCGACACCTGCACCTGCGGGGGCAGGCCTTCGTTGCCGCGCGGCAGGGCAAATTGCGCAATCACGGGGCCATTCCATCCGTGGTGGGTGGTGATGTGCAGGCCGTCGCATTGGGCAAAGCACCGGCGATCGGGCGAGCGGCCCAGGCCCTGGATGGCGGGCAGGGGCGTGTGCTCTGTGCCATGCAGCAACACCCAGCGGGCGTCGTCGTCATGGGCCGCGCCGATGCGGGCGACCACACGGTCATCGTCCAGCACAAACACGGGGCCGATGAATTGGCCGGCCTGGGCGGCACGCGCCACATAGGCATCCGGGGCAAAGGCAAAGCGCTGGCGAAACCGCGTGGCAAGCTCTTCGTCGGCCCAGTGGCTCACCACCCGCGCCAGTTGCAGCACGGTGGGCGCATCGGCCTTGCGCGGGTCTTCGGGCAGGGCGTTGTCGCGTTCTTCTGCTCCGTTGTCCTCATCGCCGCCACCGGCTGTTGCCGAGGCCTCGGCGCGGTGGGCATCGTTGGCCAGCTGGTGCGCGCGGATGGCCGCTACGTAGGCTTGCCCATCGGCCTGCCACTGCTCCGACAGCGTCATGAGTTCGACGGGAAACACGGCGGCATCCGGCAGGTCGGGCGGCAAGGGTGGGGTGGTCAGCAGTTGCACGGCGGCTTCGATGCGGCGGGCCTCGGCCTGCTGGGCCTGCGCCTTTTCGTGCCGCGCGCGGATGCGGGCCTGCACCAGACCGTGAAAGCGCAGCAGGCGGGCAATGTGGTCGGCGGCGCAGCGGGGCAGGGGGGCGCGGCTGTCGCTCTGGCGCTGGGCGTAGCTGAACTCGACAGCGGCCGGCCCCTCGCGCGCCTCGTCCACATGGATCTGGTAGGCGCTGTGGGCGTTGTCTTCGTCATCGCCCGGCGCGTCATCACCGTTGCGCCAGCTGTATTTGAGCGCGCGGCCCCAGGGTTCGCCGTCGTGCATGCAGGGCTGGCGCGCCCCCACCCAGACCTCGCCCTCCCAGTAGCCGTTGCGGTCGCTGTCCCACCAGTCGTTGTACTGCTCGGTGAACACGGGCAGGCTGGTGAAGGCCTCGATGTGCTCTGCCGTCAACGTGGCCTGCAGGCGCTGGTAGAGCGGGTAGCGTGCGCGGTGCTGGCCCACGGCTTTGCGCACGTAGTTCAGCACACCGCGCCAGGCGTGTTCGCAGGCCTTCCAGGCGTCGGGGTCGTGACCGGGTTCCGTGGGGGGGGCCAGCACCTGCCAGTCCCCAGGCTCGCTCTGTGCGTAGCGGCGGTACAGCAGCGTGCGCTGCGCTACCGTGGGGGCAGCATGGCGCCACAGCTTGGTGGCCACACGCTCCATCCAATTGCGGGGCGCGGGCACCTGCTCCACCGACAGGTAGAAGTCCCAGGTTTTCCACACCGTGATGAAAACGTTGTCGTCGCGCGCGTCGCCTTCTTCGTCCACATGCCGTTGGCACAGCGAAAAATCAGTCTGCTGGAACCAGCCGTAGGCTTTGTGTTCCTTGTGCGCGATCACTGGCGTGTGCACCACGGCCAGGATGTTGTCAATGCTGATGGTGTTGTCGGCGCACAGGTCGTCGGCCACAGGCTGGTCGGCGTGGATGTCTGCGCTGCTGCGCACCGCGCTCTGGCCTGCCCGCACGGCGGCCAGCACCTGGCGGCGGCTGATCATGGCGGCCAGGCCGTCTTCGCCTGCGTCCACGCCCTCGTGGAACTCGGGGGCGAACACGGCACCCACGATCTCGGCCGAGAACTCCGCACGGTGCGGCACACCGCGCACCTCGTCCAGTAAAAACTCCACCTGTTCTGGGCCTGTGATGTCTACGTGGTACCCGTCGGTGAACAGCGCCACCCGGGTCTGCAGCCCACCACGCACGCGCAGCTCGCCATGGTTGTAGTGGCCCCAAAGCAGGTCATGCACCTGCAGTGCACCTTGCACACGCACCAGCTGTCCGCCGATCACGGCGTTCTGCACATGCAGGTTGCCGTTGACGACCAGGTGCGTCGTGCCATCGGTGTCGGCGCTGGTCAAGGCGCCGTCGATGCGCAGGTCTCCATCCACCACGATCACAAAGGGCGCACGGGGTACGGAGGCCTCATTGGGGCCGTCGGATTGCTCTTGCAGCCATTGGCGCAGCGGGCTGCCCTGGGCCAGGGGGACGTCTAGGTGCAGCGCAGGCCAGTGCGCATCGCCGGTGATCCACAGCGCGGTTTCATCAGCCAGGGCCTCAGGGTCCTGCGCCAGACGCTCGGCCATCCAGCAGTCGGGGGGAATGCGGTGGGCCAGATCGGCCAGTGGGCAAAGTCGGGCAGTGGGCATAGGCAGGGACGCAGGAGGGACTCAACCGGCGGGCATCGTACACCGCGCCCAGCACTGATCCGGCTTTGCGCAGACAATGATGTGTCATCTTATTAATTCATTGCCATGACGCAGAACCCCCCCGTTTTTGAAGTCCTCCCCCGCGACCTCTCTGCCTACCGCCAGGGCAATGTCGGCATCGACTATGTGCACCGCTTCGAGTCGGGCAAGCCTGGCCCGCATGTGCTCATCAATGCACTCACGCACGGCAACGAGATCTGCGGCATGGTGGCGGCCACCCACCTGCTGGACACGGGTGTGCGTCCCCTCATCGGCACGCTGACCGTCAGCTTTGCCAACGTGGCCGCCTACGAATCGTTTGACCAGAGCCGTCCGTTCGAGAGCCGACAGCTGGTGCACAACCTCAACCGCATCTGGTCGGCGGCCGAGCTGGACGGCACGGCCGACAGCCCCGAGTTGCAGCGTGCCCGCATCCTGCGCCCCGTGGTGGCTGCGGCCGATCACATCCTCGACATCCATTCCACCAGCCAGGACGTGCAGCCGTTCTGGGTGTACCCAGCCTATCCGCGTAATGCAGAGGTGGCGCTGGCCATCGGCCGCCCGCCGGTGCACCTGGTGATGCCCAGCGGCCTGGGTTCGGGCACGCCGCTCATCCAGCACGGTCGCCACGGGCGGGCCGAGGGAGATGGGGTGGCGCTGGTGGTGGAATGCGGCCAGCACTTCCGCCAATCGGCGGCCGACATGGCCACTGCGGTGGCGCTGGACTTTCTGGCGCACTTTGGCCTCATCGCACCGGTGGCCGACCGGCCCACGCCCGCCGAGCAGCGCCGCTACGAGCTGCTGGAGACCTGCATGGTGCGCACGTCGGACTTCCGCTTCACAAAGCCCGTGCAAGGGTTTGAGGTGTTTGCCAAGGGTGACCTCATCGCCACCGATGGCCCGTATGAGATCCGCGCGCTGTGCGACGACTGCACCATCCTCATGCCCACCCGCGAGCCCATCGTGGGCCGCGAGGCGGTGTACCTCACGCGGCCGATCTGATCCGGCTGGGACGGCAGGGAGGTCCGGGGCGTGGGCGCCCGGGCTATTTCTTGAAACGGATCTTGCCGTCCTTGACGTACTGGTTGAACTGGTCGGGAGGTAGCGCCGCAGACCCGACGATGTCTTCTTCGACCGACCAGCTCAGCGTGGTGCTGTCCGCGCTGGTGGTCACCTCGATCGGGCCCTCGGGGATGGCGATCGGGGCGCCGTCGCCCGGGGTGTAGGTCACGTGGCCGTGGACGGTGGCGTGTTGTGTCATGGCGATTTCCTTGCGGCAGTGCCGCTGTGTTCATCGCTTCATTACAGGGTGAACTGCCTGACTGCCGTGTCAGCGCATGCCGCGCCGGAGCGACGGCAAGTGGCCGGTCTAGCACCGGTTCGCGCCGGTCAGGGTGGCACCACTGCCTGCGTGCGCTCCTGGCGCACCAGGTACAGGCCGCTGCCAATGATGATGGCGCCGCCCAGCAGCGTGCTGTAGCCCGGGACCGTCTGCCACAGCACCCAATCCAGCCCCATGCCCCAGGCCAGCGCCGTGTATTCAAATGGCGCCACCACGGAAGCCTGCCCGTGGCGAAAGGCTTCGGTGATCGCCAACTGGCCTGCAAACCCTGTGATGGCGAGCCCTGCCACCAGTGGCCAATGCACCTGCGCCACGCCCACCCAATGCGGCCAGGCCAGCGCGCCGGCACCCAGTGCCAGCAGCGTGGTGGTCCAGAACACCAGGCTGGCACTGGAGTCGGTGCGGGTGAGCATGCGGCCCGTGATGGCCGACACCGCATAGCAGGTGGCTGCCGCCAGCACGGCCAGCGCTCCCAGGGTAAAGAATGCCTCCTGATTGGGTCGCAGAGCCACCAGCACGCCCACCATGCCCAGCGCAATGGCGACCCAGTGGGCAGCGCGCACCTTCTCGCGCAGCACCACGGTAGACAGCGCAGTGATGAGCAGCGGCGCAATGAAGAACAGTGTGTAGGCCTCGGCCAGTGCCAGTTCACGGATGGCAAATGCAAACAGTGCCAGCATGGCCACGTTGAGTCCGCCACGCAGCAAGTGCAGGGGCCAGCGCACCTTCAGCAACCGTGGCACCTCGCCACGCCACAGCGCATAGAGCGCCACCAGCGGCAGCGCAGCCCAGCCCCGCAACGCCGCGACCTGCATGGCGGGGTAGTGGGCGCTCAGCGTCTTGAGCAGCGCATCCATCAGCGAAAAGAAACCCACCGCAGCCACCATGGCGATGATGCCGCGCAGGTTGCCCGAGGGCATCGACAGGCCTGCAGAGGCGTTGGGTTGCCCCTCAGACATGGTGCGGCCCTTTGGCTGCGCGCGCGCAGGCCAGGCCTCGCTGGCGGTCATGTGGGACAGTAGCCTGTGCAGAGAAAAGGCTCGGCAATGGCGGGCTGGGCAGGTGCATGAGAACTTGGGCCGTGCGGGACCAGCCTGTGGTGTGGCCAGACCATTGCAGGGCGTGTGCGGCAAGGCCAAAAAGTGTAGCCCAGGCGCGCTGCGCCGCGGTGCAGTCAGCCCGCTGGAGCGGCGGGCATCTGCGTGCTGGCAGGGGGGGTATCGCTGCTGCTTCCGCCGTCCGCCGAGGCGAGGATGGCATCAAGTAGCGCCAGCGCCTGCAGAAAGTCGAACCCATCGATGGCCTGTGCCAGCGCCTGGGCGCGGTCCGGGTAGTGCTGCAGCATCGCCGGGTGCAGTTCGGCATACGCGGCGCTGGCATCGAGATCGTCACTGGCCAGCAAGGGCCGCAGCGTGCGCAAGCCTTGTCGCAGGTGGTCCGCACTGGCGGCAGGGGCTGTACTTGTTGTCTGCGCAGAAGCATCCACCACGAAGTGCAGGGATTGCACCAGCTGATGCAGTCGTGCATCCAGGTCTTGCAGCGCGTGTTGGGCGTCGGCGTCCAGGCCCCCTGGCGGAGCGGCCTGTACTCTGGCCTCGGCTTGCTGCGCGGCCACCTGCAAGCCGGTGAGTCCTGCTGTACCCGCCAGGCCCTTGAGGGTGTGCAAGATGCGCTGCGTTTCGGCCAGGTCGCCACCTTGCCAGGCCTGCAGAGCCTTTTGCGCGTCCTGGGGGTGTTCCATCACCATGCGCTGCAGCAGCCGTACCAGCGCTGCAAAGTTGTTGCCCAGCGATCGCAGCCCCTGCTCCAGCTGAAAGCCTACCACGCTCTGGAGTTGCGCCCGCATCTGGGTTTCATGCGCCAGCGTGGGGGTCGATGTCGCAACGCTGGGCGTTGGGGCGGCGCCCGTGGCGTCCACGGAATGGGGCAGCAGGCGCGCCAGCACGCGCGCCAGTTGTGCCGGGTCCACGGGCTTGGGCAGGTGGTCGTTCATGCCAGCGGCCAGCGCGGCTGCGCGGTCTTCGGCGAATGCGTTGGCGGTCATGGCCACGATGGGCGTCTGCGCATGGCCTGGCAGCGCGCGGATCTGGCGCGTGGCCTGCAGGCCATCCAGGTGGGGCATCTGGATGTCCATCAGGATCAGGTCGTAGTGACGTTCGCGCGCGCGCTCCACCGCAATTGTCCCGTCGCCCGCCACATCTACGGCAAAGCCCAGTTGGCGCAACAGCTCGCCCGCCACCTCCTGGTTCAGCGCGTTGTCTTCGGCCAGCAGCAATTGCAGCCCCGGGGTGAAACGGACGGGCGCATCGGCGGCCAATGCGGGCGCAGCGGCCTCTGGCAGCTGCGCATGGTTCCACACGCGCACCAGCACGTCTTCCAGCGCCGTGGGCAGCACGGGTTTGGGTAGGAAGGCCGCAAACGGCCCGGCATCCACCTCGTCGGCAGGGCAGCTCAGGCTGCCGCTGACCAGAATGCAGGCGGGGCGGTGTTGGAGCGGCAAGGCGCAGATCTGTTGCCAGGTCTGGGTGCCGTTCAGGCCCGGCATCAGCCAGTCGGTGAGCACCAGCTCGTAGGGGTCGCCGAGTTCGTCGGCCTGTGCCACCGCCTGCACGGCCAGCGCGCCGGACGATACGGCATCGGCCCGCGCTCCCAGGTGGGTGAGCATGTCGGCCAGCAGCTCGCGGGCCTCTTCCATGTCGTCCACCACCAGGACGCGGGTGCTGGGGGGCAGGGCCTGCACATGCTGCGGTGCTGCAGCCTGGGAGCTGATGCCAAAGGGCGCCTCAAACCAGAAGGTGCTGCCCCTGCCAGGCTCGCTGCGCACACCCACTTGCCCGTCCATCAGGTCGGCCAGGCGGCGCGATATGGCCAGCCCCAGGCCGGTACCGCCGTGGGTGCGGGTGGTGGAGACATCGGCCTGCTGAAACGCCAGGAACAGCTTGCCCTGTTGCTCGGGGCTCAGCCCGATACCGGTGTCGCGCACCTCAAAGCGCAGGCGCACTTGGTTGGCTTCGCGATGGGTGACAAACGCGTGCAAGGACACGCTGCCGCGTTCGGTGAACTTGACTGCGTTGCCCATGAAGTTGGTCAGGATCTGACCCAGCCGCATCCCGTCCCCATGCAGTATTGGGGGTACACCTGCAAGCTCGGCCATCACCTCCAGGCCCTTGGCCTCGGCCTTGTCGCCGGTGATGGTGAACACGTTGCTCACCACCTTCTCCAGCTCGAAATCGGTCGGGTCCAGGGCCATCTTGCCCGCCTCGATTTTGGAGAAATCCAGGATGTCGTTGATGACGGCCAGCAGGTGCATGGCAGCGCCCGACACCTTGTCGAGTTGCTGGCGCTGGTGCGGGTTGGTGGTGTCGCGGCGGATCAGGTGGGTCAGCCCGATGATCGCATTCATGGGCGTGCGGATCTCGTGGCTCATGTTGGCCAGGAAGGCGCTCTTAGCCTGGTTGGCTTCGTCGGCCATGGCCTTGGCGCTGCGCAGCTGGGCATTGGTGTGCTGCAGCTCTAGGGTTTGCTGAGCCAGGGCCTGGCTGGTCTTTTCGAGATCGAGCGTGCGCTCAGCCACCAGCTGTTCTAGCTCGTCGCGGTAACGAGCCAGCTCACGCTCAGACTGCTTGCGGCTGGTGATGTCCACCCATATGCCGGTCATGCAGTCGCGGTCGTGCAGGTGCAGGGGGCGCATGGAAACCCAGAAGTCGCGCACGTTGCCGGCCTTATCGCGCCGCTGGGTCTCGAAGTCCTGGCCGCCCAGGGCCTGGATGCGCCGCAGCTTTGCATCGACCTTGCTTCTGTCCGAGTTCAGCTGCAGGTCGTAGAGGTTCATCTGTGAAAATTCTTCGCGCGTGTAGCCCAGCGATTCGTAGGTGGCATCGTTGAAGCTCACAAACTGCAGTGTCTGCAGGTCCAGCACCACGATGCCGATGGGGGCCTGGCTGATGATGTTGGCGTGCAGCTCCTCGCGGTCGTGCAGTTCCGCCAGGGCCAGACGGCGTTCATCCTGTGTTTTCTGAAAGGCCAGCACTGCATTGGCCATGTCTCCGATGTGCGTGCCTTCGCGTGCGGCCATGGCCTTGATGCGGGAGAAGGTCTTGTAGTCGCTCAAGCCGCTTTCGCCGCGCGAGAGCTTTTGCAGGATGGTGTTGAGCTGGTCCAGCTGGCGGGATGTGGACCGCGACAGCACAAACCACAGTGCCAGAAACACCAGCGCGGCCAGCGTGCTGTAGAGGCGCATGCGGCGATCGAAATCCTGCAGCTGGTTGCGCGTGGTGGCGGCATTCTCTATGGCGTGGTCCATGAAGGTCTTGGCAATGTCGCCCATGCGCAGTGCGAACACGCCGTAGTACGCCGTGGCGCTGATTAGGTGCTCGCCTGCCGCTGACTGGTCGATGGCCATCTGGTCCGAACTCATCAGCGCAAACTGGCGAAACTCTTGAAAGGCTCTGAGCGCAGCGGGGTAATGCGTGCTGACATGCGAGAAGTCGTGGGCTGTGGTCAGCGCAGTCAGGTCCTTTTCGAGCGCGGCCATTTCGTCCACGATGAGCCCGTGGAGCTGGTAGGCCTTGGCTTCGTCCACCTCGCGGTATTTGGAGACAGTCAGGGTCTGTGTCAGCCGCAGCTTGATCTCCAGCAGTTTTCGGCTGATGGCTTCCGCCTTGGCGGCCACCTGGATGTCTTCCTCCTGGCTTTGCAGTGCCTTGCGTTGCACGGTCTGGGTGTGCTGCTGCACTGCGTAGTCAAACCCCATGCCCACCAGAACGGCCAGCACCACCGGCAGAAAAAAACGCAGAAAAAACCGTTGGCGTTTGAGCAGGAGGAGCATGGGCGATGGGTGGCGCGATGGTGGGTCAGCGCTTAGGGGATGCGGGCAGCAGGGCGGCCCAGTGAGACGGCGGAATGCTGCCAAGGTATTCAAACCGCGACTGCCCCAAGGGACGCAGCACCACCATCGTTCCCTCGGGCTTGACGAAATAACCCATCAGATCCGCCATGTTGGGTGCGTGTGCCACGATGACGCGGTTGGTGCCTGCAGGAACCGGGGTGGATACCAGGGCCCGCGTGGCGGCGATCACCGGCTTTTTCTGCTCGCTTGTGAGGTTGGCGGTGTAGGCCAGAAGGGGCTCTGCGCGCAGCAACTCCGGCTGAGTGGCAAACGTGAGCTGCGCGCTTTCGCGGGCCCTGCACAGCGGGCTGTGGATGACCTCGCCCACGGGAATGCGGGCGCGCTGCAGCGTGACACCGAGGTCGCGCGCCTGCTGCCGCCCCGCATCACTGAGGACTCGTTGGGTATTACAGTCGTTCAGGTCCACCTGCGGGGCCTGATCCATCCGGCTGCTGTCGGTGGCGCCGTGGCGCAGGTACAGCACAAAGCCTCCCTGGCGCAGTTGCGCCAGCAGGGCCGGGCTGACGAGAGTTTCCTGAAAGTCCTGGTCCTGTGCGCTGCATACCCCAGGCCACCCTGCCGCTGCCGCAGCGGCCAGCACACAAGCACCCACCGTGGCCCGGCGGACGGGCGGGTTGCCGTGCAGTGCGATGGCCGGGGAGAAGGCAAGCATGCTTCACGGCTCCAGCGCGGGCGCCGGGTGGTCTGCAAACTGCTCGGCGATGGCTGCAAACTGCGGCACCAGCTCTACAAACGCATCACAGATGTCGGGGTCGAAATGCTGGCCACGGCCTTTGCGGATGATGTCCACCGCATCGTCGAGCGTGAACGCGCGTTTGTAGTGGCGGCGCGAGATCAGCGCGTCAAACACATCGGCGATGGCCATCAGCCGTGCGGGCAACGGGATGGCGTCGCCCTGCAGTCCCTCGGGGTAGCCCGAGCCATCCCACTTTTCATGGTGGCCTGCCGCGATCTGGCGTGCGGTCTCCAGGAACTCCAGCGCCGAGTTTCTGGGGGCGCTGGCCGGATGGGCCGGCTGCTGGCGCCCCATCTGCAGCACGCTGCGGATGGCCTC
Source organism: Acidovorax sp. ACV02 (assembly GCF_014851475.1). Taxonomy (NCBI): domain Bacteria; kingdom Pseudomonadati; phylum Pseudomonadota; class Betaproteobacteria; order Burkholderiales; family Comamonadaceae; genus Acidovorax; species Acidovorax sp. ACV02. Next base: position 337,410 of record NZ_JACUZU010000007.1, on the reverse strand, counting down.
GTCGATGGCGTCGGCACCAATGCGTGCATGGGTCTTCATGATCTCGAACTCATCAGGGGTGAGCTTCCCTGGCTTGAGCAGGATCGCGTCGGGGATGCCCACCTTGCCGATGTCGTGCAGGGGCGCGGCCTTGGCGATTTGCTGGCGCTGGTGGGGGCTGCCCAGCAGGTGCTGAAAGCGCGGGTGGTCCTGCAGGTGCAGCATCAGCGCCTCGATGTAGGCCTGCGTGCGGTGCAGGTGGTTGCCGGTTTCGTTGTCGCGCTTCTCGGCCAGCGTGGCCATGGCGTGCAGGCTGAAGTCCTTGATCAGCTCGTTCTCGGCCATGCGCCGTTGCACCTCGGCGTCTAGGTAGCTGTTCTGGTCGGCCAGCCAGTCGCGCGCGGCCTTCAGCTCCAGATGGGTGCGCACCCGCGCCAGCAGCACGGCGGGCTTGATGGGCTTGGCCACGTAGTCCACCGCGCCCGCCTGCAGGCCGCGTTCTTCGTCCGCGATGGCGTCGAGGGCGGTCACAAAGATCACCGGGATCTCGCGGGTCTCCGGCGCTGCACGCAGGGCTGCCAGCACCTCGTAACCGTCCATCTCCGGCATCATCACATCGAGCAGGATGATGTCGGGCACCGGCTGGGTGTGTGCGACCTGCAAGGCCCGCTGCCCCGAGTTGGCCACCCGCACGTGGTAGTAAGGGCGCAGCAGCTGGCCGATGACGGTCAGGTTTTCGCGGGTGTCATCGACGACCAGTACCGTTTTGAGCAGGGCTTTGTCATCGGTCGGCAAAAACATGGTCGGAGTGCTTTCGGGCTACCGAGCAGAGAATCTGCAGGGTGTAAGCGCATGTTACTGCCCTTACGGAAGCTGACAAGCTTTCCATGGTGCGGTGGTCGGACAGCCCCTCCGCATCCATCCATTGCGGGCGCAGCACCTGCCCGGCGGGAGGCGCCCCTTTTTAGCCAAACGACCGCGCTGCGGCCATGGCGCCCATGCGCTGGCTGATGGCAAAAAACTCTGCCACGGTGTCGTCAATGATCTGCTGAGCGGTCTTGACGGAGTCAATCAATCCCGCGGTCTGCCCCGCCAGCGCAGGGGCCGCCTCCATGTCACCGTCAAAGTACACGCGCTGGATGCCCGCAAAGCTGTCGGCGGGCATCAGGCCCGCTTCGTGGATGGCCTGGGTGCGCTGCGACTTGAGCGCGCGGATGCAGGGGCTGGCCTTGGTGTTGAGCATCCAGGTGCCGGTTACGCCCGCATCGACGATCGCGTTCTTGTAGTTGGCGTGCACGGGGCTTTCGGCGCAGCTGACAAACCGTGTGCCCATCTGCACCGCCTCGGCCCCCAGCGCAAAGGCTGCGGCCATGCCGCGCCCGTCGCAGATGCCACCTGCCGCCACCAGCGGCACCTCCACCCGCGCGCGGATGGCCTGCAGCAGCACCAGGGTGGAGACCTCTTCGGGGTTCTTGAAGCCGCCGCCTTCACCGCCTTCGACCACCAGGCCGTCAATGCCTGCGTCCACGCATTTCAGCGCTGCGTCCACCGTGGGCACCGCGTGGTACACGGTGATGCCCGCGTCCTTCAGCGGCGCGATGAACTTGGCCGGGCTGCCCGCCGAGGTGGTCACAAACTTCACGCCCGATGCACACACAAAGCGCAGCATGGCGTCGTCCTTCAAAAAGCGGATGGGCAGGTTCACGCCAAACGGCAGGCCCAGCGCGCTCATCTTGGTGATCTCGGCCTGGCAATTGGCCGTCTCGCCGGAGGACGTCTCAATGATGCCCAGCCCCCCCGCGCGCGACACCGCCGAGGCCAGCTGCGTGCGCGCAATCCAGCCCATGGGCGCCTGGATGATGGGGTAGCGCGCGCCCGTGTGGGCCAGGACGCGGTTCGTGGCGGGTGAGGTCATGGGCAAGGTCTCCTAGTTTTTTGAGAGCGCCCATTATTTCGACGGGCATGCCGTCGCCGTGTCGCCCGCGTTACGGGGCCGGGGCGGGGGTCTCGTGCCAGGGCAGCTTGGCAAACAGGCGCTGCCAGTCGGCGCATGGCACGGTGGAGTCGTCGGAGGGGGCGTGCCCGCAGTCCCAGTCCGCGGGTCCCGGCCAGCGCAGCCCGCTGTCGAAGGTCATCGCCGCCCCCGTCACCGGGTGGGGCACCGTGAGCTGCCAGGCATGCAGCCACAGCCGCTGCTGGCCCAGCCGCTCGGCCCACCAGCGGTTGAGCGGGCCCTTGCCGTGCGTGGCATCGCCAATGATGGGGTGCGCCAGGTGCTTGAGGTGGCGGCGGATCTGGTGGCGCCGCCCCGTGGTCGGGAGGGCCTCGACCAGCGAGGCGCGCGTGGTGGCAAAACGCGCATCGCTGGCCTCGGGCAATGTGAGCTGTGCCAGCCGCCAAAAGCGTGTGTGGGCGTCCTGTACGGCGGCATCCGCAGGCGCATCGTCGGGCTTCAAGGCGTGGTCCACCTCGATGGCCTCAGGCGCCCAGCCGCGCACCATCGCCAGGTAGCGCTTGTGCGTGGCGCCATGCTCAAACGCCTGCGACAGCGCGCGCGCCGCATCGCTGTGCAAACCCATCACCAGCACGCCGCAGGTGCCCTTGTCGAGCCGGTGCACAGGGAACACATGTTGGCCCAGCTGGTCGCGCAGGGTCTGCATCACAAACCGCGTCTCGCCCGCGTCCAGCCCCGTGCGGTGCACCAGCCAGCCAGCAGGCTTGTAAACGGCCACCAGGTGCTCGTCGCGCCAGAGGATGTGCAGGGGAGGGGGCATGGAGGAATGTGTGTGGGCCATCGCGGGCTAGGGATCCTCTGCACGAATCAAGCGGCAAGTGAGCGCAGCGGATCGGGAGGGGCTGCAAGGCGCAAAAACGCAGCAATAGCCGTAGCTATTGCGAGTATTTGCAACGCTGCAGACCGCCCGAGGCCGCTGATGCACACGGCGCGCTGATTCGTGCAGAGGATCCCTAGGGGAAGGCGCGGATTGTGCCGCACGCGCCGCTGCCTACACTGGCCCCGTTCAACCCTTGCAAAGGATGCCCAGGTATGTCCGCTGGAGACTGGAAAGACATGTACGCCGCCGCCGTGGCGGGCGACCTGGCGCTGGTGCGCCACCACATCAGTGCAGGCGTGAACCCCAACTACCAGCATCCCGAGATCCTTTGCACGCCGTTGGTGGCGAGCCTTATCCAGGGCCACCACGAGATCGCCCACTACCTGCTGGCGCATGGGGCTGACCCGGGGCTGCGGTCGGACTTCGACGACATGACCCCGCTGGAGGCCGCGCGCCGCTACCGGCGCACCGAGTTCATCGCCTTGCTGCAGGCGCAGGGCGCCAAGGAAGAGCGCAAGCCGTTCTGGTGGCGCTGGTTGCCCATTTAGCCCCCTGGGTTGCTTGGCGTCCTTTCCCCAAGGGACGCCACCCGTGCGCTGCGGCGCTCACCGGGGCCGCGCCCGTCTCAATGGGGCGACTGGCCTGCGTGTGCTGTTTCTTTCGCCCTGAGCTTGGCGCCGATGTACTCGCCGTGCGTCACATGCAGCAGGCCGGCCACCTTGCTGATGGTGTGCATCTCGTTCTCGTCCGGGCGTGCGTCCGCGTAGGCGACCTGCCACATGGCTTCAACGAGCTGGATCTTCTCGTCCTGCGTGAAATGCTCGTTCAGCTGGCTGGTGAAGCGCTGGTAGTCGTAGGCGGTTCTGGAGGTGGCTGCGGCCTGTTCCAGCAGGCGCTGCAGTTCATCTTCACTTAGTGCAAATTGCCGGTGCAGTGCGGTTTGCATCACGCTGCGCTCCGCATCGCCCACCGCCGACTGGGTCCGTACCACCTCCACCAGCAACACGGCGGCTGCCAGTTGCACAGACCGCGCACGCTCTGCGGGAGATGGCGTGGGGTTGAATGGGGTGAGGCTTTCAAGCAGGTCTTTGAGGGCTTGGAACATCGTGTGGTTTGCTGGCTGCGTCAGTAGGGTGGAGGCGTTGGGGATGGGGTTGGTTCCGCTGACATGTGCTGGCTGCGCACGTTGCGCTCGCTGCGGCACAAAGCCCCGGCGACAATCGGGGGCCATGACGAAGAAAACCATACTCCCCCTGCAACTGCTGGTTGCCCCCGACAAGAACGACCCCGCACCGCTGATCCTGTACCACGGGCGCAACTGCCCCGATGGCTTTGGCGCGGCGCTGGCGGCATGGCTGTACTACGGCGACCAGGCTGAATACGTGGGGCTGGACCACGGTGATGTCAAGACCGTGGACGACCTGCCGCCCCTGCAAGGCCGCGCGGTCTACATCCTCGACTTCTCGTTTGCCAACGAGGTGATGGCCGCCATCGACGAGCGCGCCGCCAAGCTGGTCATGCTGGACCACCACAAGAGCGCGGCCGAAAAGCTCACCGGCTTTGCCTGCCGCTGCGGTGTGGTGCACTTCGACATGAACAAGTCGGGCGCGCGGCTGGCGTGGGAGTTTTTCCATCCGCACGAACCGATGCCTGCCCTGTTCAAATACGTGGAAGACCGCGATATCTGGAAGTGGGAGTTTGCCGAGAGCGCTGCCTTCCTGTCAGCCCTGGACATGGAAGAGCAAGGCTTTGCGCGCTGGCGCGAGATTGCCGACTTCACGCCCGAGCAGCTCCAACAGTTCATGGTGCGCGGCGAGGCCATGGACCAGAAGTACCGCAAGCTCTGCGCCGACATCGCCGAAGGCGCGCAGCCGCTGGTGTTCAACGGCATCACCGGCCTGATGGTCAACGCCCCCGGCATGTTCCACAGCCTGGTGGGCGACATCCTCTCGGCCAAAACGGGCACCTTTGCGCTGATGTGGAGTGCTGGCGACAAGGGCGTGAAGGTGGGGCTGCGTGCACAGCGCAACTTTGACTGCATCGCGCTGGCCGAAAGCATGAGCGGCGGTGGCCATGCGCAGGCCTGCGGCTTCAAGATGAAGGTGGATCGCCTGCCAGAGCTGCTGACAGGTACCTTCAACGCGTGATGCCCGGGCGATTTTGAGTATCAATCGCCTGTAGCGCTAGAGCTATATGCCTGATTAGCTATCAAAAATATAGTGAATGATATTGCGCGCCAGCGCGGCTAAACCAGCCGCAGGTCGGCCCCCTGGGTCCCTGGAAACACCCGCGCCACGGCCGCCGCGTTCAGCCCGTACATGAGGGCGAACAGTCCCCCCAACACACTGCGGTAGTCGTTGAGCACGGGGTAGTCGCGGTTCTGGAACAGCGTGGTGGCGGTCAGCGCCTGCTGCTCGCCCGCAATGCGGCCGCCATTCACCCCGCCGCCCAGCACCCAGAACACGGTGCCGTGGCCATGGTCCGTGCCCCGGTTGCCGTTCTCGCGGAAGGTGCGGCCAAACTCGCTGATGACCACCACCACGGTGGACTTCCACGCGGGGCCCATCTCGTCGGCAAAGCCTGCCAGGCCCCGGCCCAGTTCCTCCAGGCGGTTGGCCAGCGTGCCGGTGGCGGCGCCCTGGCCCACATGGGTGTCCCAGCCGCCCACGTCCACAAAGCCGAGCTGGTAGCGCGACTGCATGAGCCGCGCCATGCGCCGGGCCGTGCCTTCAAATCCCTTGGTACTCAGCGCATTGCGGCTGGCGGCCTCCATCTCGCCCTGCATGGTGCGGGCGACCTCATCCCGGGTGGCAAAGCCTTCGTTCACGGGCGTGGCCAGCGGTGTGCCCCGGTACATGGAGGCGATGAGTTCGGCCTGCCGCGCATCCACACCACCGCGCCCCGCGCCTGCGCTCAGTGCGGTGTTGGGCACGTCCACCGCCCCGCGCAGCACCAGGGGCAGGGTGCTGGTGAACGCCATCGGCTGCAGCGCCACCGGGGCACTGTCGGCGCGCGGGTTCAGCTCGGCCACCAACCGGTTCAGAAAGCCTGATCGGTAGTCGCGCCGCCCGCCCAGGGGCTGGCCCAGCTCGATGCTGTCCTGGGTGTCGAAGTGGCTGCGGGAGAGGTCGTCCGTACCTGCAAACGGCACAAAGGCGAGCTGGCGCTGCTGGTACAGCGGCAGCATCGATTCAGCGAGTGCCGGGTGCAGGCCCCAGTCGGGGGTGAGCGGCAGGGCGCCGCCCTCCTGCCCCGGCCGGGCGATGGCGATGTTGGGCCGCGTCTCGTAGTAGTAGCTGCTGGCCGTGGGCACCAGCAGGCTGGCGCAGTCGTAGCCACCGCGCAAGAACACCAGCAGAAAGCGCGCGTCCTGCGCGCGGGGTGCGGCGAGCACGCTGGCGCTGTACACGCCCAGGCCCGTGCCGAGTGCGCTGGCGCCCAGGGCCTGGAGAAGGTGTCGTCTACAAAGCATGGGGCTGTCCTTTCAACCTATTCAATGGCGCCCGAACGCATCATCGGCTGCTGCGCAGGCGCGTCGCGGTCAAAGCCGTGGCAGCCGTGCAAGTGCCGCCCCGCCGCACGGGCTGCGTCCCCCTTCCCGAAGGGCGAAGCCATTCGAGAGAAGGGGGAAGGCGCGAAGCGACTCAGGGGGATGTACTCCATCTCCTCTCCTCATCCGTGCATGAACTCAGGGGATGCGAGGAACAGCAGGTTCCATTCGCGCGGTGAGGTGGCCTGTGCCAGGGCGCTGCGTGTGGTCGGGGACCAGGTGGGCTCCAGCGTACGCACGTAGGCGGTCTGCGCCAGGGCTGGGGGCACGCGCGGCGCGGCGCGGGGTGCCGCGTCATCGTTCGCTGGTGGGGCGGCCATGGCGCCTGCCCCCAAGGCCCGCGCCATCTCAAAGCGCGTGCTCATCTGCCCCGAGCCTGACCATGTCGCGGAGTCCAGCGGGTAGCCATCGGGCGTGACACGGCCATACAAAGGCTCGGCCAGCCGTTGCAGCCATGCCAGCGCAGGGTCGGTGCTGGGCAGCACGGCATCGCCGTGGGCCAGGCGCAGGCCCGCCAGTGCGTAGTGCACCGGGTCCCGAAAACGCTGGCCCAGGGACGCACGGAACTCTGGTGTGTGGAACAGCGTTTCCAGCACTGCCGCAATGTCGCCGTCCGTGCGCTCAAAGCTGTGGGCCAGTGTCTGCAGCAGTGCGGGAGGCGGGTTGTCGCCCACCAGAAAGAGCGCGATCTTGCGGGTGATGAAGCGCGCGGTGGCAGGCGCACGGGCCAGGCGGTCCAGCGCTTCGTCCACCTCGGCCAGGCCTTGGGCGCGGAGCGGCTGGCCGAGCAGTGTTTTGGGGTCCCAGTCATGCCGCTGCGGGTTGAATTCAAACAATCCCTCGCGCACGTAGTGGCGAAGCAGTGCGGGCCTCATGCGCGGGGGCTCGTCACCCGGCGGCCGCTGCGACACGCCCACGCCGGTCAGCACGCGGGCCAGCTCCTGCACGTCCTGCTGGCTGTAGCCACCGTCCACGCCCAGCGTGTGCAGCTCCATCAGCTCGCGCGCGTAGTTTTCGTTGATGCGGCCTGCGGCGTTTTGCGCGTTATCCAGGTACCGCAGCATGGCCGGGTGGCGCACGGTGGCGCCCAGCAGGTCGCGAAAGCGGCCCAGTGCGTGGGGGCGCACCGCACGCTCTTCGTAGTCGCCCACCAGTGCCCGCAGGCTGCCTTTGCCTGCAAACACGTTGAAGTGGTTCATCCAGAACCAGGTCATCTTCTCGCGCAACTGGCTGGGCGAATACAGCGCGCGCAGCACAAACCGGGCGGCAGCCTCTTGCTGCAAGGCCCGCATGTCCTGCTGCCAGGCCTTGAGCGCGGCCTTGCGCTCGTCTTCGGTGGGTTGGGCCTTGGCGGCGCGGTTGCGGGCTTCCATGTTGGCCGCCAGCGCCTCGATGGGGGTGCGCGAAATGGCCATGGCGTCGATCTGCGCCTGGGCTTCGCGGGGCAGTGCGGCGTTGGCACCCGGGCGCAGTTGCGCAGCCAGATACGCACTGATGCCCAATCCGCCCTGCGCTTGCGTGCCCTGGGCGGTGCAGCCCCAGGTCACGCGGTCCAGCAGGCGTGCCAGGGTGGGTTCGTCGGCCGCGCTCCAGGTGCCCGGGCCTGTTGTGTGGGGCACTGCGGCTGCGGGGGGCGCGGCTTGTGTGGCAAGGGGGGCGCCAAAGACGGCGCAACCCGCCAGGCCGAGCAGCAGGGTGCGGCGGTGGAGGTGCAGTGGGTTAGTGGGGGTCATGGGGCCTCGCGGGCAGCTAGCCAATGGCTGTCCGCATGGTGCCGCTGCCACCACCCGCATGCAAGCCCGCACGGCGGGTTTTACCTGCGCGACACAAACGCCAGGGAGGATTTATCGAGGGGTATCTCCAAACCCCTAGACATGATCGCCTGAGAACAGGTTCTCGGTGCTATGGCGCTGCGCCCGTGGCCTGCGCGGCCTCCTCAAAACGGTCTACCTTGCGCAGGGTCTGGAACGCCATCATCCAGCCACCCACCACCCCCAGCGTGCACAGGCCGCCCACGAGGGCGGCGGGCACTACGCCCAGCCATGCGGCGCTGGTGCCAGCGCGGAATTCGCCCAGTTCGTTGGACGAGCCGATGAACAGCATGTTCACCGCATTCACCCGCCCGCGCATGGTGTCGGGCGTGGAGAACTGCACCAGAGCGCCCCGGATGTAAACGCTCACCATATCGGCCCCGCCCGCCACCAGCAGCGCCGCAAACGACAGCCAGAACAGTGTGGACAGCGCAAACACCAGGTTGGCCACACCAAACACCGCCACCGCGATGAACATGGTGCGGCCCACTTGGCGGTTGAAGGGCCGCATGCTCAGGTACAGCCCGGCGCTGACCTCGCCCACAGCCATGGCACTGCGCAGCGCACCCAGGCCCGCCGGGCCTACATGCAGCACCTCTTGCGCATAGATCGGCAGCAGCGCCACCACGCCGCCCAGCAGCACGGCAAACAGGTCCAGCGAGATGGTGCCCAGGATGATGGGCCGCGTGCGGATGAAGGTGATACCCGCGCCAAAGCGCTCGAACATCGTGCCTTGCGCGGGGCCGGGTGCCGTGGCATGGGCCACCACCACGCGCAGCAGCAGGGCCACCCCGAGCACAAAACACGCGCAGCAGATGGCATAGGTCAGCTCTCCGCCGCCCAGCGCATACAGCAGCCCGCCCAGCAGCGGCCCGCCAATGCTGGCCACACGCATCAGCATGCTGTTGGCGGCGATGGCCTGGGCCAGTTGTGCACGGGGCACGATCTGTGGCAACAGGCTCTGCATGGCCGGGCCCGAGAACGCGCGGGCACAGCCATACAGCACCAGCACGGCATAAATGCCCGCCACCCCACTGCTGCCGTGGCCAGACAGCCACCAGAGCAGGGCGCTGCACAGGCCGCCCACCGACCAGGCGATCGCCAGGATGCGCTTGCGGTCAAAGCGGTCGATCAGGTCGCCCGCGGGCAGCAACAAAGCCAGCATGGGCAGAAACTGCGCCAGCCCCACATAGGCCAGCGCCAGCGGCTGCCGCGTCAGGTCGTACACCTGCCAGGCCACCACCACCGCCTGTACCTGGGTGGCGATGACGGCCACCACGCGGGCGACCAGAAATGAAACAAAACCGGTATGGCGGTAGACGTTGGCAGGTTCGGCGGGCGCGGCAACAGCAGCGCTCGGGGTGAGGGGCTCAGGGGTGGGCATGGATAGGATCAGCGGGGGAAGCATCCGCCCGATGCGGCGATGCTCCCAAACGGCGGGAGGCCAGATGCTAGCGATTGTTGCGCCGGGCTGCAGTCAAGCGTTGGTAAAGCCTCGCAGTGGGCGCGCTGATGACGAGCATTCGATGGCGTCAACGGCGCTGCCGGTGCCGGTAGTCCCAGGGCGCCAAAGGCCGCTTCTGGGACCACAGGCCCGCATGCTGTGCTTGTGCAGAGCGCTGCAAGGGCGCCAGGTGCGGGTAGTGGCTGGCGTAGGGCGTGTACACCCAGGCCATGCCTGCGCGCACCTGTGCCGTGGCGACATCGGTGCCACCGCAACGCACCTGCGCCACCATGCGTCCGTAGCTGTCCTCATCCACGGGTTGTAGCGTGGCCCGTTGTCGAAAGCACAGCTGTGCCAGGTGCTGCCGCGACTTCTGCCCGAACGCCTGCCGCGACTCGGGCGCATCGATGGCGGCGATGCGCACCTTCACCTGCTGGTAGGCACCAGGTGGTCCGCAGCGGGCAGTGAGGGTGTCGCCGTCGCTGATGGCAACGACCAGGCAAAACAGGGAAGCGAGGGGCACAGGGAGCTTGGGTGTGTGTTTGCAGGCACTGGCGCCAGTGTTTCTTGCAAAAATGGAGCGATTTGGCTGGATGCGCTACATCAGTATGACTTCGTAGCTATTAATAGTATAGCGGTTTGCTGCGTGATGACGGTGACACAACAAGGGCTGGTATGGGGGCATGCGCATGCCGCCGCCCTGCGTAGCACCTGGCGGGCCACAGGTCTGCTTTGCTTCAAGGTGAGACCACGCCGTGGTGTGCATGGCTTGAAGAATCTGGGGAACCGGGAGCGGTTACTGCCGTCAGACACTCCAGGCGCTGTGACAATGGGGTGCATTGTCCAATGCGCTCGCGTCGCGTTTGCTTCACGCTTGTTATCGTCGGCGATAGCCGCCCACCCCCAAGGAGTCCCGGTTTTGCGTTTCCCCTGGTCCACAGAATCCCATGCCCCCCAACCAGCGCCCCTGCGCACCGCTGCAGTGGCCCTGGCCTGTGGCGCGACTTTGGTCATGGCAGGCTGTGCCGGCACAGGGGCCAAGACGTTTGGCGTGCAGGAGAACTTTGGCTCGGTCGCCACGTACTCGCGCCTGTTCGATGCCACGCCGGCCCAGACGTGTGAAGCCTCGCGCCGCGCGCTGCTCAGCCAGGGCTACGTCATCTCGTCCAGCGCGGCCGACCTGGTGGAAGGCAAGAAGAGCTTCCAGCCCGAGCCCGAGTCGCACCTGCAGATGGTGGTGCGCGTGGTGTGTGTGCCCGAGGCCAACGACGGCAAGGTCAGCCTGGGCTTTGTGACGGCCACCCAGGACACCTACGCATTGCGCAAGACCAACAACTCGGCCAGCGTCGGTGTGGGCGCCATCGGCTCGGTGTCGCTGCCGTTCTCATCCAGCAGCGAGTCCCTGGTCAAGGTGGGCAGCGAGACCATTGCCAAGGACACCTTCTACGACAGCTTTTTTGATCTGGTCAAACGCTACCTGGTCATCGACCAGGCGCTGGCGGACTGAGCGGCCGGGGGCGTACCCGGTTTTTTTTTCGTTCGTCTCTCGGCCCACTTCCCGCCGGTGCCTCATCGGGCGGCGCGCCAGCGTTGTACCCAGGCCCATCCTTCGGGCCAGTCACCCAGGCCGCTGTCGGCATTGATATGCCCCTTGGCCCCCAGGTCCACCTGCTGGGCACCCCAGGCGGCTGCGCAATGGGCCGAGAAGGATGCAGTGGAATACGGATCGTCGCTGCTGCTCACCAGCATGGTCTGCCGCGCGGGCTGACCCGGGGCGGTCAGCGCCGCAGGCACGGGCGTGAAGCCTTTGGCATCCGGTGGAAAGTCGGGCCCCTCGGGGTCTGGCACGGCCACCAGCAGCAGGGCATGCACAGCGGTCAACGCGCTGGCAGCCCACCGCGCCAGTGCCAGGCAACCCAGGCTGTGGGCCACCACGATGGGGGGCTGGCCTGCTGCAGTGATGGCCGCGTCAATGGCCTGCATCCAGGCGTCGCATTGCGGGTGTGCCCAATCGGCCTGCTCCACCCGCACCACGCCCGTGTGCTGGGTTTGCCACAATGATTGCCAGTGGCGGGGGCCGGAGTTGTAGATGCCGGGAACAAGCAAAACAGGTCTCATCGTCAAAATTCCTTCAGGTCAAAAAAAGCAGTGGTGTCACTGCCTGCCAACGATAGGTGCCGCGCCTGTGGATGGGCAGGGGGCATCATCGGAAAGTGGCCCTCCAAACCTTGAAGTCATCGCAAAGGGAGCATTGCACCGTGGAGCTGGACAAAAAAGACCGACAGATCCTCATGGCCCTGCAGGCCGACGCTCGCCAGAGCCTGTCTGCCTTGGGCAAGCAGATCGGTCTGTCGCAGCCTGCGATGAGCGAGCGCGTCAAGAAACTCGAAGACGCAGGTGTGATCGTGGGCTACCAGGCCCGCATCGACCTGGCTGCCGCTGGCCTGGGCTTGCAGGCCGTGGTGCGGGTGCGCACCACGCACGAACACATTCAGCGCTACGTGCAGCTGTTTCAGACTATGCCCGAGGTGCTGGACGCCGTGCGCGTGACGGGAGAGGACTGCTTTGTGGTGCGCTGCGCATTTGGACAGCCGGCAGACCTGGAGCGCGTGGTGGATGCCCTGGCGGCGTTTGGCAGCGTGTCTACCGCCTTGGTGCTGTCGCACCCCGTGAACAAGCTGGTGCCGCTGGCATGACGCGGCGGGTCAGCAGAACCTGCGGGTGACCCGCGCGGGCGAGCCTGCTCAACGGGTGACCAGGTACCGCAGCTCCGCAAAAATGCCGCCCAGCGTGGTCACTGACTTGAGCTGCAGCGTGGGTTGCATGATCTGGCGCGGCAACAGCGGCGTGCCTGCGCCCAGCGTGACGGGGGCTATTTGCACGATCAGCTCGTCCAGCAGGCCCGCGTCGTAAAACTGCCCCACCAGGTCACCCCCACCCACGATCCACACATTGCGCCCTGCTGCAGCCTGCACCATGGCCTGGTGCACGGGCCGCACATCGCCACGCACAAAGCGCACATCCGCGCCTGCAATGCCGCGCAGCGTCCGTGCGCTGAACACCCAGGTCGGAGGCGTGTAAGGCCAGGGCTGGCCCGCATCGATGGCATGTTTCAGCATCCATTCGTAGGTGTGCGATCCCATTGCCAGCGCACCCACGTCGCGGATGAAAGCGGGGTAGCTGGGGCCCTCGATCTCGCCAAATTGCAGCAGCCAGCCAAGGTCATGGTCGGGCGTGGCGAGGAAGCCATCGAGGCTGGCTGCGCCATAGAACTGGGTCTTGCCGGGGCGGGGGTGGTTGCCTTGTGGGGGCATGGTGGGGCTTCTCTCTGAGGGTGGGTAGGTGCGCTGGCCCGGTGCAGGTGCAGCGGGCATGGTGGGGCACGGTCACTGTAGAGAGGGGCTGCTGACAACGGCCTGGCAGCAGATGTCAGGCCGGGGTTAGCCCGGGCTGCGGGCACCGGCCTGCAGGGCCTGCACGGCAGCTACCAGCACGCCGGTGGCTTCTTCGGCGCTGAGCAGTCCGGCGCTCACGAATGCGCCGTTCACCACCACCGCAAGCTGGGCGGCCAGTTGCTCCGGGTGGGGGGCCTTCAACCGCACCGCGACCTCGTGCAGGCGGCCCCGCAGCGCTTGCATGTGCCGCCGCGCCACCTGCCGTGCAGGGTGGTCCTGCTCGGCAAATTCAGCGGCTACGTTGATCTGGGGGCAGCCCCGGTAGTTGGAGCGGGCCAGGCGCTCGCCAATCCAGCGCATGTGGGCCTCCAGCTCCCCAGCGGGGTCATCGGCGAACTGGGCCGCCACGCTGTCCCATTGGTCCCAGAACTCGACGTCTTCCCGCTCCAGGAAGGCCACGATGAGGTCGTCCTTGGTGGGGAAGTAGCGGTACAGGCTGGTCTTGGCCACGGCGGCTTCCAGCACGACCAGGTCCACGCCCACGGCGCGCACGCCGCGTTCATAGAACAGCCGAGACGCGGTGTCGAGGATGCGGCTGCGGACATCGGCGGCGGGCTCGGCCCCCGTGGCCGGGCCGCTGGTGGGGGAGAGGTCCCTGGTGGAACGTGAATTTGTGGTGCGCATGCTTGACATGATACAGACCTGTCTGTAATCTTTAAAAAACAGACAGGTCTGTATCGTTAAATTTCAACCACCCACCCAACGCAAAGGATGACCATGAACCCGCAACAACACCGCCCCATCGCCGTTTACGGCGCCACCGGCCACACCGGCCAATTTGTCGTGCAGGAAGCACAGCGCCGCGGGCTGCCCGTGGTGGCCGTGGGGCGCAGCGCCGCCCGGCTGGACGAGGTGTTTGCCCCTGGCGTGACCCGGCGCATCGCCGATCTGGCCGACCCCACGAGCCTGGAACAGGCGTTTGCCGGCTGCGCCGTGGTCATCAACTGCGCAGGCCCCTTTCTCGACACGGCTGCCCCGGTGGCGCAGGCCGCGCTGCGGGCAGGCTGCCACTACATCGATGTGACGGCCGAGCAGGCGAGTGCGCAGGCCAGCCTGGCCGATTTCGATGCTCCGGCCCGCGCTGCGGGCAAGGTGGTGATTCCGGCCGCCGCCTTCTATGGCGGTCTGGCCGACCTGCTGGCCAGCGCGCTGACCAGGGCCGGCACCATCGACGAGATCACTGTGGCGATCGGGCTGGACCGCTGGTGGCCCACCGCCGGCACGCGCAAGACAGGCGAGCGCAACACCGTGCCGCGCCAGGTGGTGGCCCACGGGCGCCTGGTGCCGCTGGTGCCGTCTGAGCACGTGCCGGACTGGGCGTTTGCCGCGCCCCTGGGCAGCCAGGCCATGGTGGAGATCCCGTTCAGCGAGGTCATCACCATCGCCCACCACCTGCCGGTGGGCCACATCCGCTCGCTGCTCAACCGCTCGGCGCTGCAGGACATCCGCGACACCGGCACCCCGCCGCCCACGGCCACGGACGACAGCGGACGCTCTGCGCAGCGCTTCGAGCTTATGGTGCAGCTGGTGCAAGGTGGCCAGACCCGCACCGCCGGCGTGCGCGGGCAGGATATCTATGCCGTGACGGCGCCCATCGTGGTCGAGGTGGCCCAGCGCCTGCTGGCGCCTGCCTACGCCCACAGCGGCGCACTGGTCGTGGCGCAGGCGGTAGACCCGGTGGACATGCTGCGCGCGTTGCACGGCACGGCGCTGGAGGTATTCGGCGACGCCTTGACGGGCTGATGTCCAGGGGCGCTCAAGGCAGCTGCACCGTCTCCGCCAGGTGCCCGTACACCGTCGCAATGCGCCGCAGGTGCCGCGACTCCGGGTGGGTCAGCAGCCACAGCTCGGTTTCGCCATCGGCCAGCGCGCCCGTGAGCGGGCGCAGGTCGCTGCGGCCCTGGGCCAGAAAGAGGGGCAGCACCCCCACGCCCATGCCCAGGGCCACCAGTTCCATCACGGTGAGCAGGCTGTTGACGCGGTAGGTGGGCTGCGCCCTGGGGTATTGCTTCTTGCGCCAGCGCACCGAAGGGTGGTCGGGCAGCGCGTCGTCGGGCGCAATCCAGGCGGCGCGGCCCGCCTCCACATCCGACAGGGCCAGGGTGCTGGCGGTGCCTGCGTACAGGGCCGAGCGGATCATGCCCAGCTGCCGCCCCACCAGGTGCTGTGGCGGGCGCTTGGTCGCGCGCACCGCGATGTCGGTGTCGCGCCGCGTCAGGCTCACCAGCTCGTTGCCGGCGTGCAGCTCGTACACCAGGGCCGGGTGCCGGGGCTGCAGCATCTGCAGGGCTGGGGCGATGAGGCCGTGCAGGATGGTGTCGGTGGTGGAGATGCGCACCGTGCCCGACACCTGCTCGGGCTGCGCCTGTGCGGCAGAGCGCGCGGCCTCCAGGGCGGCTTCCACCCGCTCGGCCTGTTCGGCCAATGCCTGGGCCAGTTCCGAGGGGCGGTAGCCGGCGCGCGACCGGTCGAACAGCGACTGGCCCAGCCCCCGTTCGATGCGCTGAATGGCGCGGAACACCGTGGACGCATCCACTCCCAGCCGCTCACCGGCGGCCGCCAGGGTGCCGGTGCGCACCATGGCCAGCAGCACTTCCAGCTCGGCCGCGCCCAGTTGGTATTGCGCTGATGCAACGGTTGATTTCATGGGTGCTTATTTTGTTTGCGTTGTTGCAAGCATAGATTCTGCCTGTCGCCGGGCCTTGCCGTGTACCGATGGGTGTCTGCGGCTGCTAGTGGGTAGCAACGGCGACACATTCCAACCGTTTTTACAGAAAGCCCCGTTCCCATGAAGCTCTACTACGCCCCCGGTGCCTGCTCGCTCGCCGTCCACATTGCCTTGCGCGAGGTCGGCGTTGCGTTCGATCTGGTCAAGGTGGACCTGGTGCGCCACACCACCGAGACCGGCGCCAACTATCTCGACATCTCCCCGCGCGGCTATGTGCCCCTGCTGGAGCTGGCCGACCAGTCGCGCCACACCGAAGCAGCGGCGCTGCTGCAGTACGTGGCCGACCTGGACCCGGCGCGCGCACTCATCGGCCAGCCCGGCTCCAGCGAGCGGCTGGCCGTGCTGGAGTGGCTCACCTTCGTCAGCACCGAACTGCACAAGGGCTTCAGCCCCTGGCTGTGGCACAAGGAGACGGCCGACTCCACGCGCCAGGCCGTCAAGGCCAAGCTGGCCGTGCGTTTTGCCGAGATGGAGGCCGTGCTGTCGCGCAGCGACTTTCTGGCAGGCGGCTACAGCGTGGCCGATGCGTATGGCTTCACCATCGTCAACTGGTCGCACCTGCTGGGCATCCCGCTCACTGCCTACCCGCACCTGCAGGCCTGGATGGCACGCGTGGCGGCCCGCCCGCAGGTGCAGGCTGCGCTGCGGGCTGAGGGGTTGCTGTCGTGATGGCCCAGACCACGGCGCCCGCTGCGCTCACTCTGGTCTCGCACGCGCTGTGCCCCTATGTGCAGCGCGTGGCCATCGTGCTGCACGAAAAGGGCCTGGCGTTTGAGCGCCGCACCATCGACCTGGCCCGCAAGCCCGACTGGTTCCTGGCCCTCTCGCCACTGGGCAAGACCCCGGTCCTGCAGGTGCGCGGCCAGAGCCTGTTCGAGTCGGCCGTGATCTGCGAATACCTGGACGAGGTGGCCATGCCCGTGCTGCACCCGCCAGATCCGCTGCAGCGCGCACGCCACCGCGCGTGGATGGAGTTTGGCTCTGCGGTGCTGAACACCATCGGCGGCTTCTACGCCGCGCCGGACGAGGCCACGCTGCAGGCCCGCGCGCAGGACCTGCGCAGCCGTTTTGAGCAGATCGAAGAGGCCCTGGGCCAGCGCAGCGTGCCGGGGCCGTACTTTGCAGGGCCGGACTTTGGCATGGTGGATGTGGTGTTCGGCCCGGTGTTCCGGTACTTCGACATCATCGACACCTTGCCGGGCGTGGATGACCTGGGGCTCTGGCAAGGTTTGCCGCTGGTGCAGCGGTGGCGCGCCGCGCTGGCGGCACGCCCTTCGGTGCTGCAGGCCGTGGGTGTGGACTATGCCGAGGGCTTGCGGGCTTTTTTGCGCGCGCGTGGGTCAGCCCTGTCGCGGCGCATGCAGGCGATGGCCGGCTAGACCCCGCACGCCTGCCGGCTCAATCCGCCCAGGTGCCCGGCGCCAGCCCGTCCAGCGTGTACGGTCCGATGGCCGCGCGGATCAGCCGCAGCGTGGGGTGGCCCACGGCGGCCGTCATGCGGCGCACCTGGCGGTTGCGGCCTTCGCGGATGATGAGTTCGATCCAGGTGGTGGGGATGGCCTTGCGCTCGCGGATGGGCGGGGTGCGGTCCCACACCGCAGGGGCGGGCTCCAGCAACCGTGCGCGGGCGGGCAGGGTGGGACCGTCGTTCAGCACCACGCCGCTGCGCAGCGCGGCCAGCGCGGCCTCATTGGGAATGCCCTCCACCTGCACCCAGTAGGTCTTCTCCATCTTGAAGCGCGGGTCGGCAATGCGGGCCTGTTGCTTGCCGTCGTTGGTCAGCAGCAGCAGCCCTTCGCTGTCGGCGTCCAGCCGCCCAGCCACGTACACGCCGGGCAGGTCAATGTAGTCCTTCAGGCCCTGCCACTTGCCCTCGGGCGTGAACTGGCTCAGCACGCCGTAGGGTTTGTTGAAACGGATCAGGCGCGAGGTCATGGGGCTGGTTTCAAGCAAAAAGGGCCAGATGCGCTAGTGCAATATGTGCTGGGTGCTATCAAATGCATAGTAATGAAGCTCTGCGCCATCAGGCCGGCACGAACAGCGCCGGGTCCACCATGGTGCGGTTCAGCATCACGCCCCAGTGCAGGTGCGGGCCGGTCACGCGGCCGGTGGCGCCCACCTTGCAGAACGCGTCGCCTGCCTGCAGCACATCGCCCACGCGCACCTCCATGCTGCTCAGGTGGCAGTACATGGTGAGCAGGCCCTGGCCGTGGTCCAGCCACACCGTGCCGCCGTTGAAGAAGTAGTCGCCCACGTCAATCACCCGGCCCGGCAGCGGCGCCACGATGGGCGTACCGGTGGCGGCGGCAATGTCCATGCCGCTGTGCGGATTGCGCGGCTGGCCGTTGAACACGCGGCGCAGCCCGAACGAGCTGGACCGCCGCCCCGGCACGGGCACGCGCATGCGCAGCGATGCCAGCGCCACGCCTGCGGGCTGCTCGGTGAAGGTGGCCATCATCTGGGCCTGGTGGTCGCGCTCGCGCTCGTAGCGGGCCTGGTCCTCGGGCGAGAGGTCCACCGTGCGCGG
This sequence comes from Acidovorax sp. ACV02, assembly GCF_014851475.1. Lineage (NCBI taxonomy): Bacteria > Pseudomonadati > Pseudomonadota > Betaproteobacteria > Burkholderiales > Comamonadaceae > Acidovorax > Acidovorax sp. ACV02. Next base: position 319,082 of record NZ_JACUZU010000007.1, on the reverse strand, counting down.
CGACACCTTCAGGTGCTGCTCCTTGTATTGCTTGGGCGCCACGTTGTAGTGCACCAGGCGCGGGCTGCCGCCGCCCTCGGGCAGCACGCTGATGAAGGCATCGCCCGGCGCTGCCGCCAGCGGTATGCCCACGATGGCCGTCCACTCGATGGCATCGCCCACCACCCGCAGCGGCACATCCACCTCGCCCTGGCGCACCTGCGCCACCGGCCGCGTGGCCGCCGGGCCCAGCGACAGCCGTGTCACGCCCCCCGGCACCTGCAGCGCCTGGGGCCACACCGTGGGCGCGGGTGGCACAGGCTTGGCATGCAAAGGGGCCACCAGGGCAGGCTGCACGAGCAGGCCCGCCGTGCCGATCAAGGCGCTGCGGCGGGTGATGGAGAGGGCGGGGCGGAAGGGAGCGGGGCGGAAGGGAGCGGGGCGGGCAGATTCAGACACGGCAGAGGAAGGCATGAACAAAAACAAAGTGGCTGCGCGGGGGGGCTGGTACGGGTGCAAAGCGCCCCGCTGTCGCGGCCGACAAGGGCGATTGTGCCCCCGGTGTTGGCGGCGTCCGCCTACATCGCGCCTGCATGTCGGCACCTACCATCGCGCCATGCCACCCGCAGCCCACCGCCGCCGCTCCACCATGCTCACTGTCTTGCTCACGGCTCTGGCCACCGGGGCCCTTGTCTTGTTGGCACTCAACTTCACGGCGGGCGAGAAAAAAGTGCAGCAACAGTTGCCGCGCCTGTACAGCGCCGCCCACCCGCAGTTCGAGCGCGCCCTGGGCAGCCTGCTGGGCCCGGGCATTGTGGGCGGCAATGCGGTGACGGAGCTGCTCAACGGCGACCAGATTTTTCCGCCCATGCTGGCCGCGATCAAATCCGCTCAGAAAAGCGTCACCTTCGAAACCTACATCTACTGGTCGGGCGACATCGGCAAGCAGTTTGCCGACGCCCTGAGCGAGCGCGCCCGCGCCGGTGTGCCCGTGCATGTGCTGCTCGACTGGGTGGGCAGCGCCAAGATGGAAGAAAGCTACCTGGCCGAGATGAAGGCGGCCGGGGTGTTGATTGAAAAGTTCCACAAACCGCACTGGTACAACCTGGCCCGCCTGAACAACCGCACGCACCGCAAGCTGCTGGTGGTGGACGGGCAGGTGGGCTTTACCGGTGGCGTGGGCATTGCGCCCGCGTGGACGGGCCACGCGCAAGACCCCGACCACTGGCGCGACTCGCACTACCTGGTGCGCGGCCCGGCGGTGGCGCAGATGCAGGCCACGTTTTTGGACAACTGGCTCAAGGTCACGGGCAAGGTGCTGCACGGCGACGCGTACTTTCCGCCCATCGCGGCGGTGGGCACCCAAAAGGCGCAGATGTTCTCCAGCTCGCCATCGAGTGGCAGCGAGAGCATGCAGCTCATGTACCACCTGGCCATCACAGCGGCCGAGCGCAGCATCGACCTGTCGGTGGCGTACTTTGTGCCCGACGACCTGACCCGCAAGCTGTTGATGGACGCCCTGGCACGCGGCGTGCGCGTGCGCCTAGTCACCCCCGGCGAGCACACCGACACCGAGACCGTGAAAGCCGCATCCCGTGCCACCTGGGGCGAGCTGCTGCAGGCCGGGGCCGAGATCTACGAATACGGGCCCACCATGTACCACTGCAAGGTCATGATCGTGGACCAGTTGCTGGTGTCGGTGGGCTCCACCAATTTTGACAACCGCTCGTTCCGCCTGAACGACGAGGCCAACCTGAACGTGTACGACGCTGCATTTGCACAACGCCAGACACAGGTGTTTGAAGACGACATCCGACGGTCACGCCGCGTGACCTACGAGGCCTGGCGAGACCGCCCGCTGCGCGAGAAAGTGCACGAGACCTTGACCGGCTGGATGCGGTCGCAGCTGTGACGATGTTTGAATGAAATCAGCCGCTGGCGCCAGTGAATAATGCGCCAGGCGCTATCAAAAGTGTAGTTGCTGGTAGTGGATGCGCGGCGGCGGTTGCGGTGCGCCGCCGGGGCAGTGTTTGCCCTGGCGGGCATCTCCGCCGTGCTTGTGGATCAGTGCGTCACGAACTCGTAGGTCACGGCTTCGCTGTCCACCATGTCGAGGATGTCGTCCAGCACGTCTTCGTCTTCGGTACTGGCCCACAGGTCTTCGGGGTCTGTGGCAAACAGGGGTTCGATGGCGATGTCCATGAACTTGCCATCGGGCAGCTTGATGACCGGCGTGCCCTCAGAGGTATCGACCAGCTCCCAGTTGTCGGGCACGGTCATTTCGAGCTGGATGGTGACGTTGAGTTTTTTCATGGCGAATCCTTGTTGCAGAACCGGTCAGGGTAACCCAGTTTGGTGCCAGATGGATGTCTGGCGCCGAACGGATATGCCTAATGCGCTATAAAAATTAGAGCATCCGAAGGATTTGTGGCTGCAGGCGCTCATGCCTGCGCCGGGCGAACTCCGTGCTCTCGCGTCTGGCATGGGCTTTGCGTCATGCAGGGCGTAACGTGTCGCGATGCAGACCGTGGGCCGCCGATGTGCCCTTGTACTGCGCGCCGTTTGCTGTAACGTGTCTGGCCCAAGCCCCTGTGCGTCCGCATTCGCTGCGGGCCACGGAAATGCCTGTTCTTGTCCCATCTTCTGACCTACTGGAGAACCTGCCCATGATCATCAAGAAAACCCTGGCCCTTGCCGCAGCCGCCGCCGTGGTCGCCAGCCTCGCCTTCAGCCCGGCTGCGCAGGCAGGCCCCCGGCTCGACAAGATCATGGAGGCCAAGGTCATCCGCGTGGGCACGCCCGGCGACTACCGCCCGTTTGCCATCAAGACCGACGCGGGCTACAGCGGCCACGACATCGATGTGATCGAAACCATGGCCAAGGAGCTGGGCGTGAAGATCGAATACGTGCCCACCACCTGGCCCAACCTGGTGAAGGACCTGCAGGGCGACAAGTTTGACGTGGCCGTGGGCGGCATCACCCGCAACGTCAACCGCATGCGCATTTTTGACATGCTGCCCGGCTACGCCCCGTTCGGCAAAGTGGTCCTGGTGCGCGCGGCCGACAAGGCCAAATACACCAGCGTGGACGCCATGAACCAGCCCACCGTGCGCGTCATCAAGAACCCCGGTGGCACCAACGAAACCTATGTGCTGGCCAACCTCAAGGCCGCCCAGGTCACAACACACGACAAGAACGCCGAGATCCCCGCGCTGATCGCCGAGGGCAAGGGCGACGTGATGATCACCGAAACGTACGAAGCCCTGCACTACGCCAAGGCCGACCCGCGCCTGCACGCCGCGTTTGTGGACGCGCCGCTCACGCCCAAGAACTACCTGGGCTTCATGCTGCCCACCGACGACGCCGACTACGTGCGCGTGATGGGCTTTGTGTGGGGCCTGGTGGACAGCCGGGGCACCATCAAGCAGGCCGCAGACAAGTGGCTGAAGTGACGGCTTTGAAGTGACTTGGGTCGGGCGCAGTGGACCTGTGGGCTACTCGCCAGGAATCTCCGGCTCCACCAGCAGCGCCAGCAACTGCAGCGACTCCTGCCAGCCCAGGTAGCACATCTCGGTCGGGATCACCGCCGGGATGCCTGCCTGCACGATGGACACCTCGGTGCCCGTCATCACTTTTTTGAGCTGGATGGTGGTGCGCATCTCTCCGGGCAGGTTCGGGTCGTCAAACCGGTCGGTGTGCACGATGCGCTCGCCCGGCACCAGCTCCACATAGTCGCCGCCAAACGCGTGCGTGCCGCCGCTGCTCAGGTTGGTGAACTGCATGCGGTAGCTGCCGCCCACGCGCGCGTCCAGGCTCAGCACCCGGCCGGTAAAGCCATGGGGTGGCAGCCATTTGCACATGGCATCGGCATCCAGAAACGCGCGGTAGATGCGCTCGGCCGGGGCGCGCAGCACGCGGTGCAGGGTGACGGTGCCGGTGGCGGCGGTCGGGGCTGCGGAGGGGTTGGGGTTCGTCATGCAGGGTCTCCTTGCGGGAATCGGGGTGGATGGATGACAGCGTGCGCCCCAACGCCATGGCGGTCAATGGCCTGGGGCGTCAACGCGTTCACACCTCTACGACGAACGGGCCGGTGCGTTTTCGACAACCGGCCCTTTGCATCACCACATTTTTTTGTGGCGCCGGCTCAGGCGGCGATGGTGCGCACCGCAAAGCTCTCACTGCCCTGCGCCCAGGCCAGCAGCCGGTCGATGTTGGGGTGCTTGCCCGGAAAGGCGCGCGCATCCGCCACATGCTCCGCATACCACTCCAGCCCCAGGCTGGCGGCTGCAGGCGTGATCTGCCCGCCATACAGCGCTGCCAGCGCGGCATACACCACCAGCGACCCGGTCTGGCCGGGCTTGTTCTCGATGGTGGCCAGCACCTGGCTGTCTGCGCCCAGTAGTTGCAAGGCGGCGAGGTGGCTGGCGGAGGGGAGTTGCTTGAGTCGGTCTGCGAAGTTCATGGCGGTCAAATTCAAGTGAAATGTGCCGCAAGCGCTAGAAGATCATGCGCGAGCAGCTATAAAAAAGTGAGTGGTTGAATCAGCGGGGCGGAATCTTAAGGGATGCGCGAAGGGGTCAAGACTTTGAACAGGCTCTGACTTTTGAACACACGCTCACGCCTGCCACACCCCAAACCCTGCCGAGCGCAGATCGATGCCAATCTCGATCTCCCGGTCCACAGCCTCCTCGTAGGTCATGGGGTTGAAGCCCTCGTACAGGTCCGGCAGCAGCCGCAGGCCGTACTGCGTCACAAACCGGTTGGCCTGGATGCCCGCCTTGTGCTTGTCAAACCGCACATCCGGGTCCAGCCCCGTCATGCCCACGTACACGCAGGGCTTGCCGTCGATGTAGCCGGGGTTGCACTTGCGAAAGCGCGGCTCCAGCAGCACGTCTTTGGAGAGCTCGACCACGTAGACGTGGTGGTGGGGCTTGCGGCGGCGCATGGGGGCTGGTGGGGTGGGGCGGTGTGGGGTTGGGCAGCTTTACGCAGTCCGTCTGGCGGCCTACTCGTCGTCCTCATCCGCCAGCCCGTCATCCCGCAGGCGTCGGTCCAGCTTGCCGCGCAGCGCATCGGCGTCTTGCACGAACTGGTCCACCGGCACCGCAGGGGCCACGCGCAGGGCGGGCGGGAACAGGCTGCTCATGTACAGCTCGTTGCCCAGCCGCATGCGGTTGAGCCACTGCGCGCCCAACCACGACGGCACGCCCAGCAGCACCACAGCCGCCATGGCCCAGGCCAGGCCAACGCGGCGGCGGGGCAGCACGGTGGCCAGGTGGGCGTGCAGCGCGCCGGCCAGCACCAGCACCATCAGCACCGGGGCAAACCGCGACAGCGACTCCAGCGAAAACGTGAACGCCGTCAGATAGCTCAGCAGCTGCACCGCGTCGGCCACCAGCACTGCGGCGCACGCGATGCGCACGTGGCGCCAGAACCGCAGCTGGCTGCCAAACAGCTTGTTGGCCACGGACCACAGACCCGCCCAGGCCCCCACCACCGCCAGCGTCGTCAGCAGCAACAGGGGCAGCGATTTCAGGTACTGCGCGGCGTCGCGGGCCTCCAGCCACGACTCTCCCAGCCCGGCCAGCAGCACCAGCACCGCCAGCGCGGCCGTGGTGCCCACCGTGTGCCACGGAAACTGCGGCAGCGCCTGCTCCTCGGCAATGGGCGCATCGGCCAGGCGCAGGTGGATGTGGGTGTGGCCCAGGTCGATGGGCATGCCATCGGGCCAGTCAAAGCGTTCGCCATGGGCATGCTGCTTGCGCTGCAGGCGTGCGCCGTTGCGTGTCTCCAGCACCTCGACCTGCACGGTGCGGGGCTCGTCCACCGCGCGGTCAATGCGCAGGTGCCGGGGCGCCACAAACGGGTCGTCCAGCACCAGGTCGCAGTCTAGCGCGCGGCCCACCGTCACGGGCCAGCGGGTGATGGGCGCACGCGCCAGCAGCGCGCCGTGGCGGTCAAACGCCTCGATCAGCCCCAGGGTGGTGGTGGTTGGCATCGCGCTCATAGTGCGGCCTCCCAGCGAAAGGCCTTGAGGTAGTGGCTGGCGAGCTTCATGCCGTTGTCAAACGCAATGCCTTGCACATCCAGGCGGCCCAGCACGCCCCGTGTGGGCTGGTTGACCGAAGTGGCCAGTACTGTCATGTTGTACAGGCCGGTCAGCTTGCGGTAGGCCGACAGGCACACCACCGCACGCAGCGGCACGGTGCCGGGGTCCACAAACCGCTCGGTGCACTCGGCCGCCGTCTGGTGGCGGTTGCCGCGTGTAGGCAGGCGCTCGTTGGCAAAACTTTGCGAGTACATGCGGGCAAACCGGGCTGCGCCCAGCGTGGGCGCGTTGTAGGCCTCGTAGGACAGGCGCACCGCGCCGGTGCTGAAGTCGCCCGCCACCACATCGCTGTCGGCCTGGCACTGCGTGCGCTCCAGGTTCAGCCCCGGGAAGGCCGGGTCACGCCCCGATCCCCAGCACCGCGCCAGCGCATCGTCGGGCACGGGCAGGCGGTAGTTGCCATGGCGCTGCTCGCGAAACGGCGCTTTCAAGAACCGGTCCGTCAGCAGTTGCTGGTGCTCCATCAGCTGCCGCGTCATCTCGGCGTGCGCGGCCTGCGTGATGGGCTGGGCGTTGGCTGCGCGCTGCACCAGGGCCTGCGCAAACTCGGCAGGGATCAAAAAGCTGACCTGCTCACCATCGAGCCGCTTGGCAACGTTCACACCCAACACCCGGCCTGCGTCGTCCACGGCGGGGCCGCCGCTCATGCCGGGGTTGAGCGCGCCGCCAAAAAAGATGCGCGGATAAAAGCTGCGCTTGACCAGCCCGTTGTAGGTGCCCTCGGTCACCGCAAAGCCAATGTCCAGCGGGTTGCCCAGCGAGTAAATGCGCTCGCCCTGTGCCAGCGCGTCAGTGGTGGGCCGAAAGCCCAGCACCGGCGCCGCTGCCGTGCGCCCCTTGGCGCGCAGCACGGCCAGGTCGCGCTGCACGTCAAACGCCAGCAGCTCCACCTCGCCCTCCTGCCCCTCCATCGTCACGTACACGCCCCGGTAGCGCTCGGGCTCCAGCGCGAGCTGGCTGGCCACGTGAAAGTTGGTGACGATCAGCCCATCGGCCGACACAAAAAAGCCCGAGCCAATCGACGCCTGCGTGTTGGCGTTGCGCAGCAGCGTGCGGATCTGCACCAGCTTGTCGCGCGACAGCTCGTAAATGCGCCGCGCATCGCGCGACAGCAGGGCCGCATCGGCGGCTGTGGGTGCGGCGGCTGGTGTAGACGCCGCGCCGTCCACAGGGGCACTACCCGCCGGGCGAGTGGACGGGGCGTTGGCAGCAGCGGGTGAGGGGGCGGGCTGTGCGTGCGCCAGCGCACACAGCAGCAAAAGCAGCGACGAGGTCGCCAGCCGCAAGGGCCGAATCAAAGGGAAGGGCATCGCGGTATTCTATGAACGCCCTGCGACAAGCCGTTTGACGTTGTCCTTTCTGTCGGTCCTGTTTGCAACCATTCACCCGCCACTCCATCCCACGCAGCCATGCAACCCACCCACACCTATCCCATCGGCACACCCGGCCAGCCCTGGGGCGCTGCAGAACGCGAGCAGTGGCGCGCACGCCAGATGCGCCAGCGCAGCTACGCCGACGACGTGCTCACGGCCATCGAGGCACTGCGGGGCCGGTTTGACGTGGAGATGTATGGCGACGTGATTTATGGCGACGCCCAGCACCCGGCAGAGCGCTTTCCCCTGCGGGCCCTGCGCAGCCGCGATTGGCAGCCCGGCCTGCCCACCGTGCTGGTGACCGGCGGGGTCCATGGCTACGAAACCAGTGGCGTGCACGGAGCGCTGCGGTTTGCAGACACCCAGGCGGAGCGCTTTGCCGGCCACGCCAACTTGCTGATCGTGCCTTGCGTCAGCCCGTGGGCCTATGAGCGCATTCAGCGCTGGAACTTCGACGCCATCGACCTCAACCGGTCGTTCCGCGAGGGCTCATCCGCGCAGGAGTCCGCCGCCCTCATGCGCCTGGTGGCACCGCTGCACGGGCAGTTTGCCGCCCACATCGACCTGCACGAAACCACCAACACCGACGAATCCGAATACCGCCCCGCCGTGGCCGCGCGCGACGGCAAGGTGTTCGAGCCCGGCAGCATCCCCGACGGCTTTTACCTGGTGGACGACGCCGACAACCCGCAGCCCGCCTTCCAGCAAGCCATCATCGAGGCAGTCAGCCGCGTCACACACATTGCGCCAGCGGACGAGAAGAACGAAATCATCGGCACGCCCGTGGTGGCGCCGGGCGTCATCCACTACCCGATGAAGCAGTGGGGCCTGTGCGCGGGCATCAGCGGCGCGCGCTACACCACCACAACGGAGGTCTATCCCGACAGCCCCCGCGCCACGCCCGAGCAGTGCATTGAGGCGCAGGTGGCGGCGGCGTGTGCGGCGGTGGAGTTTGTGCTGGCCGACGCCCAACACTGAGGTTTATGGCCCCAGCGGTACGGCTTCGTATTTTTTGGTGCTTTCTTGGCGCTCGTTACGGAGCGCTTCCCAAAGCGCCCAGCAGCCGGGCACTCACCTCGGCTTCATCGAGCGCCGCGAACGCCATGTTGTGCTGCTCCGTCAGCGGCCCATGGCCCGGCTCCATGCGGCCTGCGGCGTCGTAGCCCATGGCCTTGAACTTCCAAGCGCCGCCGACTAGCTTGAGGGAACCCACATGTGCCCCATCGGCCGTGTGCACGGACACCACGGCGGCGTTGATGGGCACCAGCTGCAACGGACCAGCCACCGGGCCGGGCGGTATGTGAGCGAAGGTGGGGTGTTTCAATCTTGCTCGTCCAGCAGCGTCTGTACCGCGCGCAGCAAGGCGGGCAGGGCCGTCTGGGTGATGTTCCACACGGTACCCACGTTCACCGTGGCGTAGCCGTGGATGAGTTGGTTGCGAAACGCCACGATCTGCGCCACGTCGGGAATGCGGGCGGCCATGGCCGTATCCAGCTTGGACAGTTGGTTGAGTGCTTCGCCAATGATTTCAAACTTACGCTCTACCGCCGCCTGGGCCATTGCGTTGGCGCCATAGGCTGCTGCATCCATGCCTTGGGTAAAAGACTCTATGGCGGCAGCCGCCTCGCGCACATCCCACAAAAAGGCTCGCGGGTCACGCTGCATACACAGCCTCGCGGTGGCGGTTGATGTTGGCCAGCACGTACGGGTTGCGCACAGCACCGGGTTCCACCAGGTCCACGCCCCGGCCGAGCAGGGCTTCCAGATCGGCTTTGGCGCCAAAAATGGAGTGGAGCCCGGGTTCAACACCCGGAGCAAACTCCACCAGAAAGTCGGCGTCGCTGTGGGCGGGGTCAAAGTCACTGGCCCGTGCCGCCGAGCCAAACACCTCCAGCCGCCGAATGCCGTAGCGCCGGCAGATAGCGGCAATGCCGGTGCGGTATTGGGCGATGGCGGGATGCATGGGCGCAGTTTAATCGAGCACCTCATTGACCGCCATATTGGCCTGTAGCGCTTGTTCGATAAGCGGGAAGTGCTATGAAGAATATAGCGAATTAGTGCGATGCCTAAAACGATGACCCCGGTTCGCTCAAAAACGCAAGCTCTTCGGCCGTGGAGGTGCGGCCCAGCACCGCGTTGCGATGCGGGTAGCGCCCAAAGCGGTCGATGATGGCCTTGTGCCGGCGCTCAAAGTCCAGGTTGTTTTCCATGCCCGGCTGCGCGAACAACTCCAAGGCTTGCTCATGAATCACGGCAGATTCGCTGTGCATATAAGGCATGTAGACAAACACGCGCTGGGCTGTGGGCAGACTGCGGTCCTGCCTGCTGGCCACCAGCTCCTGCGCCAGGGCGAGGGCCAGTGCGTCTTGCGCAAAGGCGCGGGCGGTGTCGCGGTACACATTGCGCGAGAACTGGTCCAGCACCAGGATTTCTGCCAACCGGCCTTCTGGGGTAGCGCGCCAGGGGAACAGTTCACAGCGGGCTGCGGCATCCAGCGTGGGGCCGAAGCGGGTGCGGATGGATTCGTCGAGGGCAGCGTCTTTGGCGAAGTGCTGCTGGGGAGTGAGTTCGGTGAACCAGAAGTGTAGGATTTGGAGCGATTGCATCAGAGCCATTGCGTGGTTTTGTTTGAAGGGGCGGTGCTCAAGAATTGTGGGTGGAGCTACCACAAGCATGAAGCGCTAAACGCAGCGGATTCGCTCGCTCCGTGCGCTAAGTTAATCCGCATTCTCCTTTTCAAGTCTCGAGAATGCCCATAGATCGCACTCCGCTTCGAATTCCTGACCCCACTCGTTTTCAATGTGAGCCAGTTCGTGCAGAACCGTGTGTGACAAGAATAAATACGGGCTGTTTTCTAACTGTTCACTTTCTGTCGCAAATCCGGTGACGACAAGCGCATCGATCACGCTGCTTATAGATCGTTCGTCAATAACTCGTCGTATAGCGATGATGAAAGAGTTATTGCTAATGGGCGGAAAGGCTGCTGCGATCGGATCCCCCCTAACGCTGTAGGCGTTGGCTTTGGCCCAAGAGCTGACGGTTTCGGCTGAAACCAGAGATACCGTCTTGGTTGCGAACCGCTTAATCAACCCTTCGAGTTCTGAGCGGTATATCTCGATGTCTTGGATATGCATGCGATCTGGCGTGTAACTAGGGAGCGTTCAAATGTCAAAACGGCGCCTAGAGGCAACAATTTTTAGAAGGCGCGATGCGAGCATGATCATGTCTCGTGGCTCCTTCGCTTCAATCGCAACACGACGATGTGATGATGGTTCACCAACCGTGCGCTTCGGTTACAGCTAGTCTATTTTGAATCAATGCTCGTTTGAGCGTATGGGCGCTTTCGGCTCAGTCGCTCTCAATCAAAAAAAGCCAGCAGACTTGAGGTCTGCTGGCTTTTTCAAGCTTTAAAGCGAAATTACTTCCCCCAAGAATCCTTCAACCCCACCGCAAAGTTAAATACCGGCTTCTCTGCTTTGTGGTCAATGCGGTCCGCCACAAAGTACCCATGCCGCTCAAACTGAAACTTGTCGTCCGGCTTCGCGTTGGCCAATGACGGCTCCACGATGGCCGTCACCACCTTCAGGCTGTTCGGGTTCAGGCTTTCGATGAAGTCCTTGCCGCCCGCGTCGGGCTGGGCGTCCAGGAACAGGCGGTCGTACATGCGCACTTCTGCGTTCACGCCGTCGGCCACGCCCACCCAGGTGATGGCGGCTTTGACCTTGACGCTGTCGGCGCCGGGGGTGCCGCTTTTGGTGTCCGGCACCACGGTGGCCAGCACTTCGGTGATGTTGCCGTCGGCGTCCTTGGTGCAGCCGGTGCATTCGATGACGTAGCCGCCCTTCAGGCGCACCTTGTTGCCGGGGAAGAGGCGCTTGTAGCCCTTGGGCGGCACTTCTTCAAAGTCTTCGCGCTCGATCCAGACTTCCTTGCCGATGGTGAAGTGGCGCAGGGGGCTCTCAACCCCCTCGGGTGGGTGGGGCAGGGCGGGCAGGCTGCAGGGCTCCAGGTGGCCTGCGCCCATCACGTCGTCCCAGTTGGTCAGCACCAGCTTGACGGGGTTGAGCACGGCCATGCCGCGGTGGGCCTTCAGCTCCAGGTCTTCGCGCAGGCAGCCTTCCAGGGTGCTGTAGTCGATCCAGCTGTCGGATTTGGTCACGCCAATGCGTTCGGCAAAGGTCTGGATGGCGGCGGGCGTGTAGCCACGGCGGCGCAGGCCGACGATGGTGGGCATGCGGGGGTCGTCCCAGCCGCTGACCTTGTGGTCGTACACCAGCTGGGCGAGCTTGCGTTTGCTGGTGATGACGTAGGTGAGGTTCAGGCGCGCAAATTCGTACTGGCGGGGGGGCGGGCTGGCCAGCAGGCCGCCTTCGGTCAAACGTTCCAGCAACCAGTCGTAGAAGGGGCGCTGGTCTTCAAACTCCAGCGTGCACAGGCTGTGGGTGATCTGCTCCAGCGCGTCCTCGATGGGGTGCGCGTAGGTGTACATGGGGTAGATGCACCAGGTGTCGCCCGTGTTGTGGTGCGTGGCGCGGCGGATGCGGTAGATGGCCGGGTCGCGCATGTTGATGTTGGGGCTGGCCATGTCGATCTTGGCGCGCAGCACCATCGATCCGTCTTCGTGCTGGCCGTCCTTCATCTCGCGGAAGATGCGCAGGTTCTCTGCCGGGGTGCGGCTGCGGAAGGGGCTGTCCACGCCGGGCTTGCTGAAGTCGCCCCGGTTTACGCGCATTTGTTCGGCGGTCTGTTCGTCCACGTAGGCGTGGCCAGCTTCGATCAGGTATTCGGCCGCGCGGTACATGAAGCCGAAGTAGTCGCTGGCCTGGTAGGGGGCAGCGCTGCCGGGGGTCTGGCCGATCTGTGTCCAGTCAAAACCGAGCCACTTCACGGCGTCGATGATGCTGTTGACGTATTCGGTGTCTTCTTTTTCGGGGTTGGTGTCGTCAAAGCGCAGGTGGCACACGCCGCCGTAGTCGCGCGCCAGGCCAAAGTTGATGCAGATGCTCTTGGCGTGGCCCACGTGCAGGTAGCCGTTGGGTTCGGGCGGGAAGCGGGTGCGGATCTTGGCGGGGTCGGGCTGGCCGGCCGTGTGGTGGGCGGCGTCGCCGGGGGTGCCAGCCCAGCGGCGGGTGGCGTAGGTGCCTTTGTCCAGGTCGTGTTCGATGATCTGGCGCAAAAAATTGCTGGGCTTGACGGTTTCAGGGGGCGCAGAAGTGGCAGTGGCGGCGGTATTGGCGGGGGAGGGGGTGCTCATCCAGCCATTTTAGGCGGCGGTTTCGTGACGGTTTACGCATTAAAACCAGCGCGTGTACGTTCAGACACAACGTAAAGACGATTTTGTGCCATCCTTTTAGGCACTTGGTGCGTTGTGTACCGGTGAGGCGTGTCCTTTTGGCTGGCCGCCCTCATTCACTAGGAGATTTCCATGACGAAAACCCGTTCTGTTTCTACTGCGGCCGCTGTGGCGGGTGTGGCGCTGGCCCTGTTGGCCGGTGCTGGCTCCGCCCAGGCCCGCGATGTCAATTGGTCTGTGGGCATTGGCGTGCCCGGCGTGGTGGTGGGTGCCAGCAATGGCTACTACGCCCCCGCCCCGGTGTATGTGGCACCGCCCCCACCGGTGTACTACGCTCCCCCTCCACGCCCTGTGTACTACAACGCTCCCCCGGTGTACTACACGCCACCCCCAGCGGTGTATTACGGCGGTTATGGCTACGGCCACCGCCACCACGGGCACGGCCACGGTCGCCACTGGGACCGTTGATCAGCCCCCAACGGCTGGTTTGTCACCAACCTCTTGGGCGCGAGTCGCTCACAGGCAGCGTTGCACAGGCTGCCTTTTACAGCGGTCCTTCGGGGCCGCTTTTTTATTGGGGCGGACCCTGCGCTGGGGCGCCGCATAATCCCGCACTCTGGCCTGCCAGCGTGGCAGGCGCATTGCCCCGGAGACTTTGTCTGTGACTGCCAATAAAACCGTTTTTGTCCTCAATGGCCCCAATCTGAACCTGCTGGGCACGCGCGAGCCTGCCGTTTACGGCGCGGCCACCCTGGCCGATGTGGAAAAGCTCTGCACCGACGCCTGCAACCGCCACGGTTTTGCGCTGCGTTTTCACCAAAGCAACCACGAAGGCGCGCTGGTGGACTGGATTCACGAGGCGGGCCGCCTGCACGCAGCGGGCGAGCTGGCGGGCGTGGTCATCAACGCCGGGGCCTACACCCACACCAGCATTGCACTGCACGATGCCATCAAGGGCACGGGCATCACCCTGATCGAGCTGCACATCAGCAATGTGCATGCGCGCGAGGCCTACCGCCACCATTCGTACATGGCAGCCGCCGCCAAGGCGGTGATGTGTGGCTTTGGCGTGCTGGGCTATGGCCTGGCGATTGACGGGCTGGCGCAGTTGCTGGCCCAGCAGCCAGCGGCCTGATGGCTGGGCGCGGGGGATTCCACGGCCATGGCCCCGCTGCCCCTGCAAGTTTCTGAGGACGAGGTTGAAATCACCGCCATGCGCGCGCAGGGCGCGGGCGGGCAAAACGTCAACAAGGTGTCCAGTGCCGTCCACCTGCGGTTTGACGTGGTGGCGTCGTTGCTGCCCGAGGGCGTGAAGGAGCGCCTGCTGGCCCTGCGCGACACCCGCATCACGCAAGACGGTGTGCTGGTCATCAAGGCCCAGCAGTACCGGAGCCAGGAGCAAAACCGTGCCGATGCCCTGGAGCGGCTCAATGCGCTGGTCAACAGCGTGGCCGTGCCGCCCCGCGTGCGCCGGGCCACCAAGCCCACCTATGGGTCGAAACAGCGGCGCTTGCAAAGCAAAACGCAGCGGGGCGAGACCAAGGCACTGCGGGGCAGGGTGCGCGACGGCTCCTGACCTGCGGGCCAGAGCAGGCCTGCGTAGGGGCTGGAGGGCGTTGCTTGCTGTGCGCCAAGGGGCTGTCAATGTTTGATTGGCATCATCCGTAGAACAATCTGTCTGCCTTGCAGGGCTTGGTATCACGGGCTATCAGTCCTACATTCATGGGGTTCCTTGTTGGAGTTGTCATGTCTGCCTCTGCCCAAGCCCCGGTTCCAGTTTCTGCCGCAGTCCCCGCGCTGTTTGTGTCGCATGGTGCGCCCTTGTTTGCGCTGGATGCGGGCACCACCGGCCCGGCGCTCACGCAATGGGGCCAGAGCCTGAAGTCGCAGTACCCCGGCCTGCGTGGTGTGGTGGTCATGTCGCCACACTGGATGGCGCGCTCGGCGCAGGTGATGACCGGGCCGCAGCCTGCCACATGGCACGACTTTGGCGGATTCCCTCCCGCGCTGTACCAGCTGCAGTACCCCGCTCCAGGCTCGCCCGCTTTGGCACAAGAAGTTCTGGGTCTGTTGCAGGCCGCTGGCGTGGCGGCCCAGGGCGATGCCGCGCGTCCCTTTGACCACGGCGCCTGGGTGCCGCTGATGCACTTGTTCCCGCAGGCCGACCTGCCTGTGGTGCAGGTGGCGCTGCCCGTGGGCGCGGGCCCGGCCGATGTGTATGCACTGGGCGCCGCCTTGCGCAGCCTGCGCAGCCAGGGCGTGCTGGTGGTGGGGTCGGGCAGCATGACGCACAACCTGGCCGAGTTTTTTGGCGGCGAGCGCGCGCCCGCGCCCTATGTGCTGGAGTTCAGCCGCTGGATCGAGGACGCTCTGGCCCGTGGGGACATGGCAGCACTGCTCAACTACCGCAGCCAGGCGCCTCACGCCCACCGTGCGCATCCGACCGAAGACCACTTTTTGCCGATCTTCTTTGCACTGGGTGCAGCAGGCGACGACCTTCACGCAAACTACTTGAGCCGCGAGGTGATGTACAGCATGCTGTCGATGGACGCTTTTGCCCTGGAGCCGGCGCACTGACACGGAGCTCCTCGCATTCCACCCGTTTTTGGCCCTAAACCATTCGAGGCGCACATATATGCTTACCTTGCCGCTCACATTTTTGCAGCGTCCCGCTGCCTCCACCGCACCCCGGCCCTGGCTGCTGGTGCTGATGCATGGCGTGGGCAGCAACGAGCAGGACCTGTTCAGCCTGGCCCCGCAGATCCCGGACCGGTTTCATGTGCTGAGCCTGCGGGCGCCGTTTCGCATGGGGCCGGGCTCACACGCGTGGTTTGATTTCTCCATCGAGCCCAGCGGCGAGCGCACCATCAACGAAGAGCAGGAGGCGCAAAGCCGCGCCCTGGTGGCCCAGGCGGTCGAGTCTGCCGCCGAGCAGCTGGGCATTCCGCCCGAGCGGGTGGTGGTGGGCGGCTTCAGCCAGGGCGGCATCATGGCGCTGTCGCTGTTGCTCACCCGGCCCGCGTTGATGCATGCAGGCCTGGTGTGGCACAGCCGCCTGCTGCCGCAGGTGGTGCCGCTCACCGCACCTGCCGATGCGCTGCGTGGCAAGCAACTGTGGCTGAGCCACGGTACCCACGACAACGTGATCCCGCTGGCCAACGCCCAGGCCATCGCCCACCACATGGCGCCACTGCCGGTGACGGTGACGTACCGCGAGTTCCCCAGCGCACACGAGATTCGCCCCTCCGAGCTGGCCGCCACGGTGGCCTGGCTGGAGTCGCTGTCCACCACGCCCACGGCGTTTTAGGCAGATTTGTGGGCGGGCCAGCCCGATGCTGGCTACATCGCGTTACCAGGTCCTGGGCGCATGACGATCCAATCGTGCAAGCCGCCCTTGGGGGGCTGGCAGGGAACGCCTGACGCTGCATAGGCTCGGACAAGGGTTGTTCCTGTGTTGAAGGAGAGTCCATGCCCGATCAAGACACCGCAGAATTCCGCCCCGCGCCAGAGCGCACCTCCGCCGCACTCTGGGTCTTGCTGGCCGCGCTGGTGTGCGCCGTGGCGGCTGGCGCGGCATGGTGGTTCTGGCTGCGGCCGGTGGAGCTCGCATTGGCGCCACCCCCTGTGGAGGCCGCTCCACCAGCACCGGCAGCGCCCACGCCCGCTCCCGAGGCGTCGGGGCCGCAGAACCCGGTGGATGTGCTGGCACCGCCTGACGCTGCCTTGCCTGCGCTGGCCGAGTCCGACGCCAGGGTGACAGAGCTGTTGGCCGAGCTGCTGGGCCGCGACAAGCTGGCGGTGTTTCTGCAGACCGATGGTTTTGTTCGCCGCGTGGTGGCCACCGTAGACAACCTGGGGCGTGCCCATGCCCCCTCGCGAATGTGGCCCGTGCAGCCCACGGCGCAGCGGTTTGTGGTGGATCGCACTGGCAACGCGCCCACCACCATCGCGGCGGCCAATGCCGCGCGCTACAGCACCTTCTTGGCGTTTGCCGAAGCGGTACCGATGGAGGCCGCCGTTGCGCTGTACGCGCGGCTGTACCCGCTGTTTCAGCAAGCGTATGAAGAGCTGGGCTATCCCCGGCGCTACTTCAACGACCGCCTGGTGGCGGTGCTGGACCAGCTGCTGCAAGCGCCCGAGCCCGCGGGCCCGCTCCAGGTCAAGCTCACGCCCGTGAACACCGAAGTGCCCAACCTGCGGCCCTGGGTGCGCTACGAGTTTGTGGACCCCGCGCTGGAGGCGCTGCCCAGCGGTCAGAAGATCCTGCTGCGCATGGGCCCCGCCAACGAGGCGCGTGCCAAGGCGCTGATCCGCGAGCTGCGCAAGCGCGTGGCGACGAGCGACGTGGCGCGCAAGTAAGGCCCTCTAGCCTGTCATGGGGTGGGAAGTGGCAGAGCCGTCTTGTAGCGCACCTGCTTGAGTGCGAAGCTCGACCGGATCTTCTCGACGCCCGGAATGGGGGACAGCTGCTCCAGAATAAAACGCTCCAACGCCCCAATGTCGGCAAGCGCTACGCGGATCAGGTAGTCGCTGTCGCCGCTCATCAGGTAGCACTCCATCACCTCATCGTGCTCGGCGATGCGGCGTTCAAAGTCGGCCAGGGCTTCCTTGCTTTGCGCCTTGAGGCTGATGCTGATGAACACATTCAGGCCCAGCCCCAGCGCCGCCGCATTGGCCAGCGCCACATAGCGACTGATGACGCCTGCTGCCTCCAGTGCCTTCACCCGCGCCAGGCAGGGCGAGGGCGACAGGTGCACGCGCCGCGCCAGTTCCACGTTGGACAAAGATCCATCGGCCTGCAGCTCGGCCAGAATGCGCAAATCGAGGGTATCCAGTTTCATATGCCGCAGTTTATGACTTTGGCGGCATAAAGTGCTATAGACGCGCGTTGCGAAAGGCAAAACGGCAACTCATTTGGAGCCAGCCTCGCTACAGTGGCCTCCATGAACGCCCTCACCCCCCACGCCCTGCTGCAACAAGCCACCGGCGCCCCCCTGGACGCCGATCCCGAAGAAACCGCCGAGTGGCGCGATGCCTTCCTGGCACTCGTCGCCACCGAAGGCCCCGAGCGAGCGCGGCACATGCTGCAGGAGCTGGTGCGGGTGGCGCGTGCGCAGCGCATTGGCTGGCAGCCCGACCTGAACACGCCGTACGTGAACACCGTGGCGGTGCAGGACCAGCCTGTGTTCCCGGGTGACCTGGCCATCGAGGAGCGCGTGGCTTCCATCGTGCGCTGGAACGCGCTGGCGATGGTGGTGCGCGCGAACCAGGCGTATGGCGAGCTGGGTGGGCACATTGCCAGCTACGCCAGTGCTGCGGATCTTTTCGAAAGCGGGTTTAACCATTTCTTTCGTGCCCGTGAAGGCCTGGGCGAAGGGCAGCACCGGGGCGATCTGGTGTTTTTCCAGCCGCACAGCGCGCCCGGCGTGTATGCCCGCGCCTTCCTGGAAGGGCGCCTGTCCGAGCAGGACCTGATGCACTACCGCCAGGAACTGACGGCGCCGGGTGCAGGCGCGCAGGGCCTGTCGAGCTACCCGCACCCCTGGCTGATGCCCGACTTCTGGCAGTTCCCCACGGGCTCGATGGGCATCGGCCCTATCAGCAGCATCTACCACGCGCGCTTCATGCGCTACCTCACGCACCGCAATCTGCTCGATTGCACCCACCGCAAGGTGTGGGGTGTGTTCGGCGATGGCGAAATGGACGAGCCCGAGAGCATGAGCGCGCTGACCCTGGCCGCGCGCGAGGGCCTCGACAACCTGGTCTGGGTGGTCAACTGCAACCTGCAGCGCCTGGACGGCCCGGTGCGTGGCAACGGCCGCATCATCGACGAGCTGGAGCGCCTGTTCGCCGGCGCGGGCTGGAACGTGGTCAAGCTGGTCTGGGGCAGCGACTGGGACGGCCTCTTCGCCCGCGACCTGACCGGCGCGCTGGTGCGCACGCTCGAAGGCACGGTGGACGGCCAGATGCAGACCTTCGCGGCCAAGGACGGTCGTTTCAACCGCGACAACTTCTTCGGCCAGAACCCCGAGCTGGCCGCGCTGGCCCAGGGCATGACCGACGAGCAGATCGACCGCTTGAAGCGCGGCGGGCATGACCTGGTGAAGATCCACGCCGCCTACGCCGCCGCTGCCGCCCACCAGGGCCAGCCCACCGTGATCCTGGCCCACACCAAAAAGGGCTACGGCATGGGCACTGCCGGCCAGGGCAAGATGACCACGCACAGCCAGAAGAAGCTGGACGAGACCGACCTCATCGAGTTTCGCAATCGCTTCAACCTGCCGCTCAGCGACGAGCAGGCCACCAGCCTGGCCTTCTTCAAGCCCGCCGAAGACAGCTCGGAGATGCGCTACCTGCGCAGCCACCGCGACGCACTGGGCGGCTACCTGCCGCGCCGCGAGACGGCGTGCGACGCGCTGCCCGTCCCATCCATTGATAGCTACGCGCAGTTCGCGCTGCAGGCCGATGGCAAGGAGATGAGCACCACCATGGCCTTCGTGCGCATGCTGGGCACGTTGCTCAAAGACGCCACGCTGGGCCCGCGCATCGTGCCCATCGTGGCCGACGAGGCGCGCACCTTCGGCATGGCCAATCTGTTCAAGCAGGTGGGCATCTACAGCAGCGTGGGCCAGCGTTATGCGCCCGAGGACATCGGCTCGGTGCTGAGCTACCGCGAGGCGCTGGATGGCCAGATCTTGGAAGAAGGCATCAGCGAGGCCGGCGCTATCGCAAGCTGGACGGCGGCCGCCACCAGCTACAGCGTGCACGGCCTGGCCATGCTACCGTTTTATATCTACTACTCGATGTTCGGCTTCCAGCGCGTGGGCGATGCCATCTGGGCTGCGGCTGACCAGCGTGCGCGCGGCTTCCTCTTGGGCGCGACCTCGGGCCGCACCACACTGGGCGGCGAGGGCCTGCAGCACCAGGACGGCAGCAGCCACCTGGTGGCCGCCACCATTCCCAACTGCAAGGCCTACGACCCGGCCTACGCGGGCGAGATGGCCGTCATCATCGATGCCGGCATGCGCGAGATGGTGACCGAGCAGCGCGACGTTTTCTACTACGTCACGCTGATGAACGAGAACTACGCCCAGCCCGACCTGCCCGCTGGTGCGGCAGAAGGTGTGCTGCGTGGATGCTATGTTTTCAGGAGCTATCCAGGCAATATGCACCAGCGCGACAGCGAGATTTCGTCCAAAAGCGTCACCCTGATGGGCTCTGGTGCCATCCTGACCGAGGTGGTCAAGGCAGCAGAGCAACTTGCCGGCGAGGGTGTGGATGTGACTGTGCTCAGCGTCACAAGCTGGAGCGAACTGGCCCGCGACGGTGTGGCCTGCGAGCAGCGCTGGCTGGCGGGCGATGCCCAGCCTGCACCCGCATGGCTGACTCAGCAATTGGCCACGACCCGTGGACCAGTGATCGCCGCCACCGACTACGTGCGCGCCGTGCCGGAAACCGTGCGCGCCTTGGTGCTGGAGGGGCGGCGGTTCGTCACCCTCGGCACCGATGGTTTTGGCCGCAGCGACACCCGCGCGGCGCTGCGCCAGTTCTTTGGCGTGGATGCGCAGGCCGTGGCGCACGCAGCGCGACGCACACTGTCTGCGGGCTGACGGCCGCACGGGACACCCGCGCGCCGCGCCGGCGCCACCTTGCAGGCCCACGGTGTGGCGCTGGCGCTGCTGCCAGGTGATGTCCCTGTTGCGCAGCGGCATCCCCTTCCTACAATGGGTTACATACTGATTGGAGGGCGCCATGGCCGACATCACCTGGGACCACAGTCCCCCGACCACCTGGAACGCCATGGTCAACGGCCAGGCCGTGTGCTCTGTCAAACGCAAGGACATTGGCGGGTGGACGGCTGCCTGGACGGACGACCGTCTGTGGCCCGCGCCCACCCACCTGCCCAGGGCTACGCCGCAGCCCACGCGTTTTTTTGGCAGCCTTGAAGAAGCCAAGCTGGCGGTGGAGCAGGTGCTGGCAGCCTGAAATTGGCCACGGCTGCGGCCAAGGTGCCGCAGTGTGAATCAATGCTATTTGTTTGATAGCTTATTGCGCAATACCAGCAAGCGCTGGAGGCTGAAAATTGCCAAAGTACGGCGCGTGAGGCATGGAGTTGCCTTCAGCCGACCAGCAACGCGCCCAGGCGTGTCAGGTTCACGTCGCAGCTGCTGACGACCACGCCCACACGCTGGCTGCGCAGCTCGATGCGTATCGCACTTGCCGCTGAAAAGCCCAGGCACCCTTGGGTTCCACCACCGGGTGCATGCGCTCGGCAAAAAATGGACACGCCGTCCACCAGTTGCTCGTCCGTCACCGTGAGGATGTCGTCCGTATCGCGCCGGATGATGGCAAAACTGATTTGCCCCAGGTGCTACGTCTGCGCGCCATCGGCAATCGTCTTGGTCGTATCGATGTGCGCGATGGCCCCGGTGCGCCAGGACTGTTGGCCGTCGTTGCCCGCAGCGGGCACTACGCCGTAGAGCTTGCAGCGGGGCGGCAGGGCCCGCGTGGCCAGCGCCGTGCCCGACAGGAGCCCGCCGCTGTCCAGGCACAAGAACAGCGCGTCGAGTGCGCCGACTGCCTCGAACAGCTCCTTCGCCGCCGTGCCGTGCCCTGGCCTGCCAGCACGTCGGCATGGTCGAACGGGGGAATCACTTTGAGGCCGTACTGCGGCGCCATGGCGCGGGTGCTCTGTTCGCGGTCCTCGATGTAGCGGTCATAGAGCACCACCGTGGCGCCATACCCCTGAGCGGTGGCGACCTCGGCGGCGGGCACCTCCCGCGGCATGACGATGGTGGCCGGAATGCCCAGCTCTCGCGCTGCGAGAGCGATGCGCTGGGCGCGGTTGTCGGACGAAAGCGCCACCACACTCGCCTTGCGCTGGGCTGCATCGAAGTGATAGAGCACGGTGAACGCCCCCCGGAACTTGAAGGCGCCCATGCGCGGCATGGTTCTCGCACTTGGAGAGCACCTGCGCACCCCATTCCGCGTCGAGGCTGCGCGAGGCGAGCATGGGGCGGTGGGCGTGCCCTGCGATGCAGCCGGCTGTGGCCACCACGTCGTCGTAGGTGGGCAGGGCCGTGGGGGCGCGATGGGAGTCTTCGTTCAGGGGTCTCAGCGCGAGTGAAGAAGGCGTTGGCGGCCGCGCCTAGCGTGTCAGGGTAGCTTCACGGCCGCCAATGCGTTTGAGGTGGAGAGGTACAGCGTAGACCCATTCACTGCGATGCCCGTGGGTTCGTCGATGAAGCCCGGCAGCGGGCCGGCCGCGAAGCCCTTGTTCCAGCGCTGGCCTACTAGGGTGCTCACCTGGCCGTCGGCGCCGATCTTGCGCACCACGCGGTTGCGCGGATCGGTCACGTAAACGTTGCCGCTGGCATCGGCGGCCAGCCAGGCGTGGGAGTCCGAGATGGCTGCGCCGGTGTCCACGGTCAACTGCGCCGAGGCCACCGGACCGTCCACCAGCGCTGGCGGCAGGTCCGGGCGCCCCGCAATCGTGCTCACCACCCCGGCGGGCGTAATCTTGCGGACGGTGGGGCCGATGCCCGTGATGTTGTGGTAGCGGCCGTCCACCACATAGACGTTGCCCTCGGCATCGATGGTCATCTGGCCCAAGGCCGAGAACTGCGCCGAGGCTGCCGGACCATCCGCGTGTCCGCGCGCGTTGGGATTCCCCGCAAACACGCTGACGGCGCCGGCCGGGGTGACCTTGAATACCACGCCCTGCAGGGAAACCGCATAGACGGTGCCGCCAATGTCGGTGACCATGCCAGTCAGTCCCTGCAGCAGAAAGCCCGGTATCGCGTCTAGCTGGGCGGAGAGGTCGGCATGCACAGTAACGTTGCCTGCAGGGGTTGTCTTGAGGATGCGCTTGAAGTCGAAAGAATAGATGTTGCCCGCTCCATCGATGGACAGCGGAGCCGAGCCGCAGAAGGCCACGTCGTTGATCGGACCTGTCATCTGTGCGCACGGGTTCTTGGCGCGGCCGAGGGTGGCCACCGTGCCATCGGATGTGACGGTGCGCAGCGCGGCGTTGTTGCGGTCGCGCACGTACAGCGTGCCTGCCTTGTCCACCGCCAGCGCGCCAGGGCTGTCAAAGCGCGCGGCGCTGCCGCGGCCATCGGTGTGCCCTGCCAGCGAGGCGGTGCCCACCTGCAGGTCGGGCGCGCCGGCGCGCGGAGTGCGGTAGACAACCGCATACGTTCGATAGGCGTCGGAGGGACCGTTTTCGGTGATGAGGATGCGGCCTTCGGCATCCACCGCCAGATGTTTGCCCGCACAGAAGGGTTGGGGCAGCATGTTGGGTCCAAAGCTGCAGTTGTCCGCGCGCCGCACGGTTGTGACGGAGCCATCGGCCGCGATCTCGCGCACGGGCGTGCCCTCATAGCGGTCCAGGACGAACACTCGGTTGGAGCGGTCTATCGCGATGGCCTGCAATGCACCAAATTTGGCCGCGCTAGCCGCTCCATCCACGTAGCCCGCGTTATTGAGAGTCACCGTGCCCGACAGCACAGTGGCCTGTCCGTTGGGCGCGTACTTGCGCACCACATGATCGTTGGGATCTGCAGCGTACAGGGTTCCTGCAGAGTCGGTCGCCAGGTTGACGGGGTATAGGCGGTCTGGGTTGTAGCTCCCGAAGCCCGGAGTTGCGTACTGGCTGGCCCTGAAGATGACCGTTGTGACCACCCCTGCGGGCGTGATTTTGCGTATGGGATTGCCTGTCGGCGTCAGGGAGATGTCTTGCAAGGTTGGCGCCCATTCGGACACAAACACATTGCCCTCCCGGTCCACCGCAATGCTGGTCGGGCTGCACAGCGTGGCCGCCGTACCGGTGCCATCGGCGTTGCCGCATACGCCCACCTTGCCGGCCAGCGTCGTGACGTTGCCCGCGGCATCGATCTTGCGCACCAGGTGGTTGCCGGCGTCTGCCACATAGGCGTTGCCGGCCGCATCCACCGCCACGGCCTGAGGGACATTGAAGCGGGCTGCAGTGCCCGATGCATCCAGGTAGCGCGGCCCTTCACTGCTGGCGTCGCTGCGGGTGGGACCACCTCCCGCCCAGGTGCTGAGCTGCCCGGTGGGCGCTAACCGGCGAATGGTCTGGTTTCCCGGGTCGGTAATCAGTACATCGCCGTTGGGTGCCAGTGCCATGCCGCCGCTTTCGGTACTGATCTTGGCCGCAGTGCTCAGGCCGTCCTGCGTTCCTGGCCCCTCGGTAGTGCCAGCCAGCAACGCCAGGGGCGTGGCGGGCGGAGGAGGCGGTGGTGCATCACCCCCTGACCCTCCACCGCACGATACCAGCGCAGACATGGCCAGCGAGGTCCAGAGCGAGTGGGACAGCCGACGGCGGCTGCACGTGGATGCATCGGGCATGGTTGCGTACCTCAGGAATAACAATGAACGGGTGGGGTGCCGCCGCTGGCTAGCGTGCCGCAGCGATGCTGCACAAGGATTGGCGGTGGCGCCATGGCGGCGGCACGCCCAGCGCGAGCGCGGTGCACGGCAGCTGGCTGCGGGTTGATCACGGCAACTGCACCTGCACCACCGCGTTCGGCATCGATATGTACATCATTGAATTGCGCACCGCGATTCCGGCCGGGCGATTGATGATGCCGGGCAGATCGCCTGCTGCAAACCCGTTCTTCCACAGCTGCCCCACCAGTGTGCTGACCTGACCGTCAGGGGCAATCTTGCGGATCACGCTGTTGACCGGATCTGTGACATACACGTTGCCCTTGCTGTCCACTGCAAGGCTGGCTGTCTCACCGGACGATGTGGAGCCCACCGTGAATTGCGCAGTTGCCGCGGGACCATCAGCGTAGCCAGCAGCGGCGTTGGGATTGCCTGCCAACGTGCTGACCAGCCCGGCTGGCGTGATCTTGCGGATGGTGGGCCCCACTTTGACGTTGATATTGGACAGGCCGTCAACCACATAGAGGTTGTCTGCTGCATCAATGGTCATATAGCCCGGCGCCGCAAATTGTGCTGCGGCCCCTTGCCCGTCAACATGGCCTACCGTGGCAACGCTACCTGCGAACAGCGTGACTGCGCCATTCGTGTCAATCTTGAAAATTGCACCCTTGAGCGTGGAAACGTAGACATTGCCCTTGCTGTCCGCCGCAATTCCGGATGCATTGTTGCTCATGAATATGTAAGTGGACGTTGTCAGCAGCGACGTCAGGTCTGCAAGGAGGGTCACCTCGCAATTGCGCATTTTGAGGACGAGCGTCTCATGGACGGTATACAGGTTTCCAGCACCGTCAGTGGCCAGCGGGCCACTGTTGTACCCCAAGGACCCACTGGTCGGACCTGAAAGGGACAGAAATTCGCTGGCCAGGCCGGTGACTGCCGTGCAATGCCCGCCCGGTTTGCCCAAGGTGCGAACCAGGCCGTCTGCTTGCACTGTTCGGATGTTGTTGGTTCCTTTGTCCCGCGTCCACATGTTGCCGTTGTCCCGTACGTACAGAGATCCAGATGGGTTGAAGGCCAATGCACCGGGCCGGCCAAATCGAGCACTACTACCCTGTCCATCTTCTGAACCTTCGGCGGAGGGCAGTCCGGCGACCATGGTGGACGTGCCTTGCGGCGTGTAGCTGCGCAGCTGGGCATATCTGTAAGAGCCATCGTAGTACCCATATTCGGTAACGAGAAACTCGCCGCTGGCCTTGACGACCATTTGGTCTGCTGTACACAGAGTTCCTGGGGCGCCCACAGCGAAACCAACTGGGCTGGTGGTGCAAGACTGCGCACGGAAGAGTGTTGTTACAGCTCCATCACCTGCAATCCGCCGAATCGTCGGGTAGCCCGTGTTGTCGGGGACCAGCACATGCAGGCGGTCCGCGGCGTCGAATGCTATGGCGCGGAAGCTGCGGAACTGCGCGGCAGATGCCGTACCGTCCGCATCCCCTTCATTGCTCTGAGTTGCGTTACCAGATACCAAAGCGGCTTGCCCATCGGCTGTGTACTTGCGGATTACGTGGTCGTTGGGGTCGGCCGCGTACAGCGTTCCCTGCGAGTCGGTCCCCAATAGCACAGCATCGTAGTAGTAAGTCGGGCCCCAAGGGCCGGGCCTGGCGGTTGGGTACAAACTGGCTTTGCTGACCAACGTGCTCACTTCCCCAGCGGCAGTAATCTTGCGAACGGCGTTGGCTGCGGAGTTACCTTGTGCCACAAATACATTGCCAGCCTTGTCCACAGCGATGCTGCTGGGATTGCACAAGGTCGCGATGCCAGTGGGGCCATCTTGATTGCCGCAGACGCCAGGTTTTCCGGCCAGCGTGGTGACTTTGCCCGCTGCACTGATCTTGCGGACCAGATTGTTTCCTGTATCTGCAACATAGGTGTTTCCGGCCCCATCGACGGCGGCTGCCATCGGCCTGCGGAAACGTGCGTCCGGGCCGTTACCATCGGCAAAATTGACGACCTCGGGTGCTGGACCTCCACCACCGGCCAAGGTGCTCACCTGATCCTGGGTGGCACTCAGTTTGCGGATGCGATGGTTACCTGTGTCCGCTATGACGACGTCGCCTGATGTGGTCACCGCCATCCCACCCATATCGACATTGAAACGGGCTTCGCTGAGCGCTGCGCCATCCTGATTGCCGTCGCCATTGGGATCTCCAGCCAGGACTGAGAGGGCTGTAGCCGGAACGGCTGGTGGCGGTGGCGGCGGTACTGGCGTTTCCACGGAGCCGCCAGAGCCCCCCCCGCAAGCGGTGACAGCGGTGGCTACCAACGCAACCAGCAGGCTGATGCGTCGCAGTCGTTCGTTGGATCTGATGTGCCCCATGAGACTCCCGGGATAAATGTTGCTTAGTGAAAAAATGTGATGAGGCGAGTCTATGTGGCATGTATTACTACTGCCAAGTAACAGTTGGTTAGTGCATATCGTTCACCAAGACCTGGCATGCCTGCCGCGGGTCGTGGCCCCATGCTCAACGAACGGTGCAGACTTCGTGTCGCGCGCTGAAACGGGCCAGCCCACTTGCCAGTGGCTATCGCTAGTGTCCCGAGTTAGAAACTCGCAGACAAAATTTCTCGATACTGCGCCGAATGTCATCGGCGGACTTGACCTACACAAACGGCTTGGGAGCTGAGTTGTTCAGCTCCAGGTATTGATGAATCGCCTGTTCAAGCTGTCTTGTTGATCGGTGTGTGCCGCGACGGATGTACTTCTCGGTCAGGGTGGCAACCCGACGCTCGACCTGATTGAGCCAAGACGCGGAAGTTGGCGTGAAGTGCACGTGGAATCTGGGGTGCCTTGCAAACCATGCCTTGACCGCAGGGGTCTTGTGCGTGCCGTAGTTGTCCATCACCAGATGCACATCCAACTGAGCTGGCACATTCGCCTCAATGGTGCGCAGGAACTGCAAAAACTCCGTGCTGCGATGGCGCCGGTGTAACTCACCAATCACCTCCTCCCCCGTGGCAATGCCCAGTGCTGCAAACAGCGTCGTCGTTCCATGGCGCATGTAGTCGCGGGTTCTGCGCTCAGGAATACCCGGCGCCAACGGCACCACGGCTGCAACAGCATTCGATACACAAGGGCGCAAGGTCAACGCCATTGACACCGATGCGCGAGGGGCGGGAATGTGCGCCGGCGGCCGCCGGCCGCCGGACTGCACAGCCGCCGCTGTGGTGCCAAAGACCGGGGCTGGCGTCGCCATGGTTCGGGCCCCGCGCCCTGGCCAGCGCCCGCCGGCCGATGGACTATGGCAACTGCACCTGCACCACGGCGTTGGGCACCGAGAGGTACATCATGCTGCCCCGCACGGCGATGCCGCTGGGGCGGTCGAGCATGCCAGGGAGATCGCCTGCCGCAAACCCGTGCTTCCAGGCTTGGCCTGCGAAAGTGCTGACCTTGCCGTCGGTACCGATCTTGCGGACCACACTGGCGAAGGGATCTGTGACATAGACGTTGCCCTTGCTGTCCACGGCGAGACTGGCCGACTGCGCAGGCCAGCTCGCACCGCGCTGCACATGGAAGCGTGCGGCGTCGGCAGGCCCATCGGCGTAGGCGGGCGCTGCGGTGGCGTTGCCTGCCAGCGTGGTGACCATGCCGGACGGCGTGATCTTCCGAATCGTTGGCCCCACCTTGTTGGTGTCGTGGTACAGGCCGTCGACAACGTACAGGTTGCCCGCCGCATCGGCCGTCATGTGGCCCAGCGCCGAGAACTGTGCTGCGGCGCCTTGCCCGTCCACGTGGCCCACGGTGCCCAGGGTGCCGGCAAACAAGGTGATTTCGCCTTTGGTGTCGATCTTGAAGATCGCGCCCTTGAGGCTGGAGACATACACGTTGCCAGTGGCGTCGGCCGCGATGCCGGATGCCACACCCAGGAAAGCCGTTGGCACCTTGTCTAGCCAGGGCGCGAGGTTGGCCAGGAGCACGGTATTGCAGTTGGCCGTCTTGTAGATGCGCGCGCCATCCATGGTGTAGAGGTTGCCCGCGCCATCAGTGGCGAGGGGCCCCAGGTAGCGGGAAGGAATCTGGCTGGCCACGCCGGTTATCGCCGTGCAATGGCCGCCGGGCTTGCCCAGGGTGCGCACAAGCCCGTCCGTCTGCACCGTGCGGATGGTGGCATTGCCCTCGTCGCGCACGTACAGCGTGCCCGCCGGGTTCAATGCGATCGAGCCGGGCATGTCAAAGCGCGCGGTGCTGCCTTGCCCGTCGTTCGCACCTTCGGCCGATGGGATGCCCGCCACCGCTGTGGAGTTGCCTTGGGGCGTGTACTGGCGCAACTGTGCGTATCTGACCGTACGCATGCCGACGCCGTTGTTGCTGTGGCCGGTTTCGGCGACCAGGAATTGCCCGCCGGCGGTCACGGCCATCTGGTCCGCGCTGCACAAGGTGCCGGGCCCGGCACCCCGGCCATCGTTACCCACGTAGCAGTCCGTGGCCCGTACGAGGGTCGTTACGCTCCCGTCGCCGCCAATCTGGCGGATGGATGGTGTGGCGTACCAGTCGAGCACGAACAGGCGGTTCGCCGCGTCAAAGCCAATCGCCTTCAAATCACCGAACTTGGCCGCTGAAGCGGGACCATCGGCGTTGCCGCTGTTTTGCGCGGCTGCTACGCCGGACACCGTGGTGGCTTGGCCACTGGCCGCATAACGGCGGATGACGTGATCGTTCGGATCTGCGGCGTGCAAGACGCCGTTCGAGTCGATCGCCAAAAGTACCGGGCGGTAGATCTCTGCTACGTAGGGACCGGAAATGAAGACCGAGCTGGGGTACTGGCTGGCCTTGCTGGTCAGCGTGGTCACTGCACCCGTGGGCGCGATCTTGCGAATGGGGTTGGCGACGATCTGGGTGGGCGACTGCGTGATTTCGGACACGTACACATTGCCCGCTTTGTCGACGGCGATGCCGGTGGGGCGGCAGAAACTGGCGGCGTTACCGGTGCCATCCTCGTTGCCGCAGACCCCGACCTTGCCTGCCAGTGTGGTCACCACGCCGGCCGCGGTGATCTTGCGCACCAGATGGTTGTCGGTGTCCGCAACGTAGGTGTTTCCGGCCTCATCCAGGGCGACGCCCATGGGCCGGTGGAACTGCGCGGCGGTGCCGGTGCCGTCGGCATGGTGGGAGGGAAGATTGAACACCTCCCGGTCGCCGTCGCCCGCCAGGGTGGTGACCTGAGTCCTGTCGGCACTGAGCTTGCGAACTTGGTTGTTGCCGCTGTCCAGGAAGACAACCTCGCCAGAGCTGGCCACGGCCATGCCGCCCAGGTAGGTGCTCAGCCGGGCGACGGTCAGTGCCGCGCCATCCTGGTTGCCCGCAGCATCGGTATTGCCTGCCAGTACCGACAGGGTGGTGGCGGGCGCCGGTGGGGAAGCCGGCGGCGGGGGGGCCGTGGGTTCGGACGACCCACCCGAGCCGCCACAGGCGCTGAGCAAGACGCTGGTGAGCGCGGCGAGCGCGCCAAGGTGCCGCAGTCGCACTGCGGACGTAAACGTTGTCATGCAAATCTCCCTTTCGGGCCGCACGGCAAAAACGCCTGAACGATGCACGTGCATTCGTTGCGGACCACTTGGCTCTTTTATATAACCATTCAGGGAGTACTTCCGTGTCGGATGGATGTGGAAGATGTTTCAAATGGAAGCAATCTCGGGTGCGCCGGACCCGGGTGGCCGCATCCCTGCGCGGGGCAAGGTGGGTGCCCACTGCAGCGCTCGTGAAGGGGGCTGGCCGGGCTCACTGTGTCAACGGGCCTGGAAAAAAGCGTTTAGTACAAGCATGAGCCCTGGGAATTCGAGCGAAAAGCGCGCCCGGTTCACAAAATAGGCTTCGCACGCTACCGCGAAGAACTCTGCGGGCGAGGTGGCGCCGTACGCGTCCAGCCAGGGCCGTTCGGCGCCGAAGCGCTCGGCCATGACAACGCGTTCACGGAACTGCTCGTAGGCGGGCTCCCAGGCTGCCCACCACGCCTCATACGCCGCACGGCCGGTGCGTGCGCCCATGAAGCCTGCGGGCAGGGGCGGGCAGCCGTTGGGTTGGCCGTTCTTCATATCGAGCTTGTGCACGAACTCGTGCACCACCACGTTGTGGCCGCGCGCCGTGTTCTCGGTGGCGTTGGCCACGTGCTGCCAGCTGAGCATGATGGGGCCGCGCTCCATGGCCTCGCCCAGCAGCACCTGGGTGTGCTCGTGCACCACGCCCGCTTCGTCCATTGTCTGGCGGCGTGCGACGGCTTCGCCGGGGTGCAGCACGATGCCCACGAAATCGTCGTACCAGCCAAGCGCCTTGGCGGGGTCGCCCCAGTGCAGCAGGGGCAGGCAGGCCTGCGCGGCAATGTCGATGGCCATGGCGTCGGTCACCGTGAGGCCATGGGCGCCGTGGAATTCCTTGTGGTGCAGAAAGAGTGCGCTCAGCACGCGCAGCTTGGCCTGGTCGTGCAGCGATAGCGCGGCCAGGAACGGGTAGCGCTGGATGGTCTGCAGCCACAACGTGGCAGAGATGTCCGGTACCGGGGCCACGGTGGCGCGCACGCGGCGCCAGAGGCGGTTGAGCAAGGGGGGCATGGCGATCGGGCTGCGGGAGGTGGGCCCGCTCAGTTCATGACCGCTGTTACTTGGGGGCCAGGGGCAGCCGTTCCAAGCCTGCGCTGGACAAACGCAGTGTTTCCAGCCGGGGGGGCAATGCTGCGGCATCCCAGTCGCTCAGCACCACGCGTTGCAGACCCGGAGCCAGCACGTGGTCGGCCGGCCGGTGGGTGTGGCCGTGGATGAGGGTGTGGGCGCCTGCGGCCTGCAGCCAGGCGATGGCGGCGGGGCTGTCCACATCGGCGTACGTGGCCCCCGACTGCTTGCGCGCCTCGCTCTCCTGGCGGATGCCGCGCGCCTGCACGCGGCGCGTGGCCAAAGGCTGGGTCAGAAACTGCTGCTGCCAGGCGGCGCTGCGGGCCTGCAGGCGAAAACGCTGGTAGTCCACATCGTCCAGGCACAGCAGGTCGCCGTGGCTCAGGACATACCGCTGGCCGCCAAAGACCAGGACTGTGGGGTCTGCCAGCCCGGTGATGCCGCACCCAGCCAGGAAGGCAGGGCCCGCCAGGAAGTCGCGGTTGCCATGCATGAAGTACACCGGCAGGCATTGCGCGGCGGCCCGAAGGAGGGCGCAGCCCCGGGCTTCGAAGCTGCTGGGCTCGCTCATGGCATCGTCGCCCACCCACACTTCGAACAGGTCGCCCAGGATAAAGAGGGCGTCTGCCGTGGTGCCTTCCAGATACTGCTGGAATGCGGCCACCGTGGCGGGTTCGCTGGCCTGCAGGTGCAGGTCTGAAATGAAATCGACCGTGCGCCAATGCGAGGGAGCGACAAGCTCCTCGAACCGGGGCACGGTCGTGGTCACGGTGGGGGCTGGGTGGTTCATCCCTTGCGCTGCGGCCTGCAATGGGCGGCCGACATTGGCGTGGCCTCAGCGGGGCGCGCAGCGCCACAGGGGGATGCCATGCTCAGAGGGCGACGGCCTTCTCGATGATCACGTCTTCCTTCGGCACGTCGTCATGGAAGCCCTTGCGGCCCGTCTTCACGGCCTTGATCTTGTCCACCACGTCGGTGCCCGACACGACCTTGCCGAACACGGCATAGCCCCAGCCCTGGGCCGAAGGTGCGGTGTGGTTCAGGAAGCCGTTGTCGGCCACGTTGATGAAGAACTGGGCGGTGGCCGAGTGCGGGTCGCTGGTGCGGGCCATGGCCACGGTGTAGTTGGCGTTCTTCAGGCCGTTGTTGGCTTCGTTTTCGATGGGCGCGTCGGTGCCCTTTTGGGTCATGCCGGGCTCAAAGCCGCCGCCTTGCACCATGAAGCCGGGGATCACGCGGTGGAAGATGGTGTTGTTGTAGTGGCCCTTGTTCACGTAGGCCAGGAAGTTCTCGACCGACTTGGGTGCCTTGGCGGCGTCGAGTTCGAGGGTGATGACGCCGTAGCCGGCGATGTGCAGTTCGACTTGGGGGTTGCTCATGGCTTTGCTTCTTTCAAAAAAATGGGCTCTTCACTTCACCACGGTGGCGGAGTTGATGGTGATGGGGGTGGTGGGCACGTTCTGGTGGCCGCCCTTGTTGCCGGTGGCTACGGCCTTGATCTTGTCGACCACGGCGGTGCCTTCGACCACCTTGCCGAACACGGCGTAGCCGTGGCCGTCAGGGTTGGGGGCGTTGAGCATGCCGTTGTCCTTCACGTTGATGAAGAACTGCGAAGTGGCCGAGTTGGGATCGCCGGTGCGCGCCATGGCGATGGTGTACGTGTCGTTCTTGAGGCCGTTCTTGGCTTCAAGCGGGATGGGGGCCTTGGTGGGCTTTTGCTGCATGTCAGCCGTGAAGCCGCCGCCCTGGATCATGAAGCCGTCCATCACGCGGTGGAAGATCGTGCCGTCGTAGTGCTTGCTGTTCACATAGGCCAGGAAGTTCTCGACCGTCTTGGGGGCCTTGGCGGCGTCAAGCTGCACGACGATGTCGCCCATCGACGTGGCCAGCTTGACCTTGGGGGCATCTTGGGCCTGCACCGGTGCTACTGTAAACATAGCAGCTAGGGCAATACTTGCTAGCGCTACCGTCGAATTTCTTCTGGAAATCATCCAATCACTCCTTCGAAAAAGATCTGCCATTGTTGGCCGCGGCGCGTCCAGTACTGGCGCTTGACCGGGCCTGTGCGGGCGCCTTCGGCGACTTCGCCGAACGTTACCACCATGGTGTCGGCCGAGTCTGTCCACCGCAGGTAAGACTTGTCCTTGAGCTGGAGTTCCCGGCCCTTGAGGGCGCGGGCCTCGGCCTGCAGCACCTGGGTCCATTCCTCCAGCGGCTTCTTGCGGTAGCTCTGGAAGTCGGGCGCATAAAAGCCCAGCAGGCGCTTCATGTCGCCCTCGGTCTTGGCGGTGCGCCAGGCGTTGAGCACCGCTTCGAACGATTTGCGGTCGGCCGCCACGCTGTGGGGCTGCACCCATTGCAACTGGCGTGCAATGACCACGGGGGTGGAGCGGGGCTCCACCGTGCGCAGGATGCGTTCGAGGTCGGGGTTGGCCAGCACGAGGCAACCGTCGGTCGCCAGTGGCGCGCGCGAGAATTGGTCGGGCGGCGTGCCATGCAGCCAGATGCCGCTGCCCGTCTTGCCCCGGCTCTGGTCCAGGGGGTTGGGATAGTTGATGGGGAGGGCGCCCGCGCCGTAGAAATCCTTGAGCTTGGCCGGGTCCAGGCGGCTGGTGATGAAGTACACCCCCAGCGGTGTGCGCTGGTCACCCTCCACCTCTTTTTCGATGCCGAGCTTGCCCACGGAGGCATAGTAGTCGGCCACCAGCCGCAGGCCCTGGGCGGTGTTTTCAAAGAGATACAGGCGAGAGCGCGAGGTATCTACCGCAATCGCGTGGCGCGAGCGAGGGGACAGCTCCAGGAACTGTGCGGGGATGGCATTGACCGGGGGGCGGCTGCGTTGTGCATCCACACGCTGGCGCGATTCGGTGCGCAGTTCGGCTAGTGCCGCAGCGGCCTGGATGCTGCGGGCCGAGTCCGGCTCAGGGGCCACATCGCCCATATGCCGCAGTGGCCGGGTTCGCGACATGAGCAGGTCACCGACCGCCAGTTGCGCCAGCTGGAAATTGGGGTAGTCGCGCGCCAGGCTTTCGGCCTGGGCCAGCGCCTCGCGACCCCGGCCTTCGGCCACCAGCTTGTAGACCGCCATGAGGCGCGTTTCCGCTTGGCCGTCGCGCAGCTCAGCAGGTGTGGGCGCCACTGGGGGCGTGGTGGATGCCGCATGCGCAGCAGCCGCCCGGCGGGCCTTGGCACCCTGCGGCAGGGCTGGCGTGGCCAACGAGAGGCCCAGCAGCAACAGCACAGCGGATGCTGCCCTGCGGCCTGCGTTGGTCAGGGGCACAAACATGCAAACCATCTATCAGCTGACTGTCAGGGCAAAAAAAAAGCCCGCGCGGAAGGCGCAGGCGCCGCATCGGGGGCCATGGTTAACCGCCTGTGGATTCGCGAACGATGGTCCAGCGGCCGTTGTTATTGACGAGGTCCAACGTCTTGCGGCTGCTCACGTTGAGCGCGTCGGCACTGTATGCTTGGCGAAATCGGGCCGTGGCCTTGTCACCTTGCACGGACACGGTGATGTCAGAAAGCTTCACGCTGATCTTGGATTTGCCGACGATGCGCGCCTCGCGTTCCTTCTCCCAGGCAGCGCGGCCTTGGCGACCAGGTGGATCGAACGACTTGTCGTACGCGCCCAGGTACCCCTTCATGTCCTTGGACGACCAGGCCGCAGCCCAGGCCTGTACGGCGGAGGTAACGGCCTGGGTGGACGCGTCGCTGGCAGCTGCAGGAGCGGGGGCAGGTGCCGTTGCAGCGGGAGCAGGGCTGACAGTTGGAGCGGGAGCGGCGGCAGGCACTGGCGCCGGGGCTGCAGCTGCTGGCGCTGGAGCGGGTGCAGGGCGCTGGGTTACCACCACGGCGGGCGCGGGCGCTGCGGCGGCAGGGCGACCGGTTTTGCTGCCGGGTTCGTTGGAGAACAATTCGCGGATCAGTGCCAGCTTGGGCTTGACCGAGTTGGCGTTGTTGGCATCCAGTTGCAGCGCCTTGTTGTAGGCCTGGCTGGCCAGCTTGGCGTAGATGTCGCCCAGGTTTTCCTGTGCGGTGGCGTAGCTGGGGTTGGTGCGGATCGCCATTTCCAGCGCCGTGCGGGCCTTGTCCAGCTGGTTCTGGTTGGCGTACAGCACAGCCAGGTTGTTGTAGGGCTCGGGCAGCTCTGGGTACTCTTCGGTGAGCTTGGTGAAGGTGGCGATGGCGTCGGCCTGCTTGCCCGAGTCGGTCTGGGCCACGCCACGCAAGAAGCGCAGTTGCGGGTCGCGTGGGTTGGCGGCCAGGCGCTGGTCGGCCTTGGCCAGCGCCTCGGACGCCTTGCCAGCCTTGAGCAACTGGGTGATGTCGGCATAGTCGTCCGCGTGGACCACGCCCGTGCCCATCAGGGCGGTCAGTGCCAGAAGGCGCAGTAGGCGTGGGAGTGTGCGTCGGACTTGCTTCATGGGGGTACAAAGGAGTTGGGCGGCAGCCAGCCCGGGCGGGGGCTTATACTGCGGCGGATTGTAGCTGAGGGGGTTGTCATGACGGTACGCTGTTGCCGCTGGTGATTTTGCTGGACGCCCCTTGCCGGGCCACCCCCTGTCAAGGGCCGAGTTCCGCTGCTGCCGGGTGAGTTTCTTTGCCTCGCCCACCCCATCAAGTCTCCCGTTACTGAAATCCCATGAGTTTGCGCATCTACAACACGCTGTCGCGTGCATTGGAAGACTTTTCCCCGCTCGAACCTGGCCATGTGCGCATGTATGTGTGCGGCATGACCATTTATGACCTGTGCCATATCGGCCACGCGCGGATGATGATGGCGTTCGACGTGGTGCAGCGCTGGCTCAAGGCCAGCGGCCTGCGCGTGACCTACGTGCGCAACATCACCGACATCGACGACAAGATCATCAAGCGCGCGCTGGAGCGTGGCATTACCATCCGCCAGCTCACTGACGAGATGATTGCCGCGATGCACCAGGACATCGGCCTGCTGGGCATCGAGCCACCGTCGGTGGAGCCGCGTGCCACTGAATACGTGCCGCAGATGCTCTCGCTGATCGGTCAGCTGGAGGGCAAGGGCCTGGCCTACCGTGCGAGCAACGGCGACGTGAACTACTCCGTGCGCAAGTTCGATGGCTACGGCAAGCTCTCGGGTAAGTCGCTGGACGAGCTGCGCGCCGGCGAGCGGGTGGCCGTGCTGGACGGCAAGGAAGACCCGCTCGACTTCGTGCTGTGGAAGTCCGCCAAGCCCGAGGAGCCGCCCGAGGCCAAGTGGGACAGCGCTTTTGGTGCTGGCCGCCCCGGCTGGCACATCGAATGCTCGGCCATGAGCTGCGCCACGCTGGGCGAGACCTTCGACATCCACGGTGGCGGCGCAGACCTGCAGTTCCCCCACCACGAGAACGAGATCGCCCAGAGCGAGGGCGCCACGGGCAAGCCGCTCGCCAAATTCTGGGTACACAACGGCTTCGTGCGCGTGGACAACGAGAAGATGTCCAAGAGCCTGGGCAACTTCTTCACCATCCGCGACGTGCTCAAGACCTATGACGCGGAGACGGTGCGCTTTTTCATCGTGCGGGCCCACTACCGCAGCGCGCTGAACTACAGCGATGCCCACCTCGACGACGCACGTCAGGCGCTCAAGCGTCTGTACACCGCGCTCAGCCTGGTGACCCCCACGCAGGTGGCGTCCATCGACTGGACCAGCCCCTACGCAGCCCGCTTCAAGGCCGCGATGGACGAGGACTTTGGCACGCCGGAGGCCGTGGCCGTGCTGTTTGACCTGGCCAGCGAGGTCAACAAGACCCGTTCTGCCGAGCTGGCCGGGCTGCTGAAGGCGCTGGGTGGTTGCCTGGGAATCTTGCAGGGCGACCCGCAAGCGTTTCTTCAGTCGGGTGCGGCGGGGGTGGATGAGGCCGAGATTCAGGCGCATATTGCCGCCCGGGCCGCAGCCAAGGCGGCCAAGAACTTTGCCGAGGCCGACCGCATTCGCAACCACTTGCTGGCCCAGGGCATCGTGCTCAAGGACTCTGCCGCCGGCACCACATGGGAAGCTGCCCAATGAGCATTGTTTTGATGCTAAATATGCCAGTAGTGCAGGTGGAATAAGCGGTGGCAGCTTCTAAAAAGATAGCAAGCGACGCCGCGGCGCCGCCACTGGTGCTGGCCACGCCCGACTACTGGGCCGAGGCCTGCAAGCACCTGGTGAAAAAAGACCGGGTGATGAAGCGCCTGATACCGCAGTTTGGCGACGCCGCGCTGCAAACCAAGGGCGACCCCTTCATCACACTGGCGCGTTCCATCGTGGGACAGCAGGTGTCAGTCGCGTCAGCACAGGCCGTATGGGAGCGTTTTGTGGCGCTGCTGCCGCGCGGCATGAAGCCCGCCAGCGTGCTCAAGCTCAAGATCGACGACATGCGGGCCGCAGGCCTGTCTGCCCGCAAGGTGGACTACCTGGTGGACCTGGCCATGCACTTTGAAGGCGGCAAGCTGCACGTCAAGGACTGGGCCGCCATGGACGATGAAGCCATCATTGCTGAGCTGGTGGCCATCCGTGGCATCGGCCGATGGACGGCCGAGATGTTTTTGATCTTCTATTTGATGCGGCCCAATGTTTTGCCCCTCGATGACGTGGGGTTGATCAGCGGCATCAGCCAGAATTACTTCTCTGGCGACCCCGTGAGCCGCAGTGACGCCCGCGAGGTGGCCGAGGCCTGGAAGCCCTGGTGCAGCGTCGCGACTTGGTATATTTGGCGGTCTCTGGACCCCCTGCCTGTAACCTATTGACACCACTGCAGGCACGCCGGTTACAGTGCGTGCCATTCGTGGCAACCCCGCCGGGTGCGATCCCCCTAGGAGAAAAACGTTGGCGAAAAAGACCTTTCTGGATTTCGAACAGCCCATTGCCGAGCTGGAGTCCAAAATTGAAGAACTGCGCTACGTGCAGACCGAGAGTGCCGTCGATATCTCGGAAGAGATCGACCAGCTGAGCAAGAAGAGCCAGCAACTCACCAAAGACATTTACAGCGAACTGTCGCCCTGGCAGATCACCAAGATCGCCCGCCACCCTGAGCGTCCCTACACGCTCGACTACGTGCGCGACATCTTCACCGACTACGTCGAGCTGCACGGCGACCGCCACTACTCGGACGACCTGTCCATCGTGGGCGGCCTCGCGCGCTTCAACGGCCACGCCTGCATGGTGCTGGGCCATCAGAAGGGCCGCGACACGAAGGAGCGCGCCATGCGCAACTTTGGCATGAGCAAGCCCGAGGGCTATCGCAAGGCCCTGCGCCTGATGAAGACGGCCGAGAAATTCAAGCTGCCCGTGTTCACCTTTGTGGACACGCCCGGCGCCTACCCGGGCATTGATGCCGAAGAGCGCGGCCAGTCCGAGGCCATTGGCCGCAACATCTTCGAGATGGCGCAGCTCGAAGTACCTATCATCACCACCATCATTGGCGAAGGCGGCTCCGGCGGCGCCTTGGCCATCAGCGTGGCCGATCAGGTTGTGATGCTGCAATACGCCATCTACTCGGTCATCAGCCCCGAAGGCTGTGCGTCCATCCTCTGGAAGACCAGCGACAAGGCGCAAGAGGCCGCTGACGCCCTGGGCATCACCGCCCACCGCCTCAAGGCCCTGGGCCTCGTGGACAAGATCGTGAGCGAGCCCGTGGGCGGCGCCCATCGCGACCACAAGCAGATGGCCGCATTTTTGAAGCGCGCTTTGGGCGATGCCTTCCGCCAGGTGGCAGACCTCAAGACCAAAGACTTGCTGGACCGCCGCTACGAGCGTCTGCAGAGCTACGGCCGCTTCAGCGACACCAAGGCGGACGCCCGCTAAGCCCGCTAAGCCCGCTGAGGGCAGGTTCTGGCCTGTCGTTGCTGGCACCGAATGCACCAGCTTGGTGCGGCTCCAACGGCCCTTCGGGGCCGTTGTTGTTTTTCTGGCCGACTCCTCGCAGGGGCGCACAAACCCGCACTGGCGCATGGACTGCTACCGGATGTAACATGCCCGTAGACCGCCTGCGCGGGCGGTTCAAGGAGGGCTTCATGTCGCTTCTGAAGACGCTCAAGGGCCAGATCCTGGTCCTCTCTGCCACCTGCATGGTGGCTGCCCTGATGGTGCTGACGTTGGTCAACTACCTGTCGGCGCGTGCACAGGCGCAGGTTTCGCTGGCCGAAGAGGGCATGGCGACCGCCAAGAGCCACGCTGAAACCATCGAGGAGTGGGCGCGGGCCAAGGCCACGATCATTGCGGCCTCTGTCGCCGCCTTTGAAGATCCCGAACCTGCCAAGTCTCTGGCCATGCTGCGCGACGCGGGCAAATTCAGTACGGCGTATTTTGGCTACGCGGACAAGAAGTACGTTTTTTCAGAGACTCGCAGCCTGCCCGCCGACTACGACCCCACCGCACGTCCCTGGTACAAGCAGGCCGCGCAAGCGGGCGGGTCTGTGGTCACGCCGCCCTACATCTCGGCGTCCGACCAGAAACTGGTGGTGACTTTTGCGACCCCGGTGGGCGCCGGCGCAGCGCTCAAAGGCGTGGCGGCTGGTGATGTCTACATGGAGTCAGTGGTTGCCAATGTGGCTTCCATCCAGCCCACGCCGCAGAGTTTCGGGTTTCTGGTGTCTGCCGACGGCAAGATCATCGCCCACCGCGACCAGGCGCTGACCCTCAAGCCCATTGCCGATTTGTCCAAGGACCTCGTGACCGACAAGCTGCTCGCTGCATCCAAGGACAAAAGTTTGCTGCAGGCGGACATCGCGTCGCGCAGCCGGTTACTCAGCGTGGTGCCGATCGCGGGCACCTCATGGATGCTGGTGGTGGCCCTGGATGAAAGCGAGGCCATGGCACCGATCCGGGCCATGCTGGCCACATCGCTGATCTCCAGCGTTTTGGTGTTGGTGGTGGCCGTGGGGCTGCTGGGCGTGGTTCTGACGCGACGCCTGCGCCAGCTCACGCTGGTGCGTGACGCGATGCACGAAATCGGCGCCGGTGACGGCGACCTGTCGCGCCGCATCGACGCCCACGGTGAGGACGAGCTGGCCCAGATCGCCGGTAGCTTCAACAGCTTTGCGGGCAAGCTCTCCGGTGTGCTCTCGCAGATCCGTGACGCCAGCAGCTCGGTACGCGTGGCCGCCGAAGAGATTGCAACCGGCAACCATGACCTGAGCGGGCGCACCGAACTCACGGCATCCAGCCTGCAGCAGACATCAGCCTCCATGCAGCAGCTGACCGAGACCGTCCGGCACAACGCAGACTCGGCACGCCAGGCCAACCAGCTGGTGGCCCAGGCGTCCAGCGTGGCGCAACATGGTGGACAGGTGGTGGGCAATGTGGTGACCACCATGGACCAGATCAATGCGGCCTCGCGCAAGATCAACGACATCATCGGCGTCATCGACGGCATTGCCTTCCAGACCAACATCCTTGCGCTCAATGCTGCGGTGGAAGCCGCCCGCGCGGGCGAGCAGGGCAGGGGCTTTGCGGTGGTAGCAGGCGAGGTGCGCAGCCTCGCCCAGCGCAGCGCCGAGGCCGCACGCGAGATCAAGACCCTGATCAATACCTCGGTCGAGCAGGTGGAAAACGGCTCGCGGCTGGTGCACGACGCGGGCACCACCATGACCGAGATCGTGACCTCGGTGCAGCGTGTGACGGACATCATGGCCGAGATCACGGCGTCCACCAATGAGCAAAGCACCAGCATCAACGAGGTCGGCCAGGCCGTGGCCCAACTCGACCAGATGACCCAGCAGAACGCAGCGCTGGTGGAGGAGAGCGCTGCCGCGGCACAGAGCCTCAAGGACCAGTCGGTGCGGCTGTCGGAGGTGGTGGGCACCTTCCGCCTGTCCACCGACCCTGCCCACGCTGCGCCGCGGCTGTCATCGCCGGGCGGTTAAGTTGCAAGGGGCGGCGCGCCCCCCATGCACCTTACTGCCGGAGTGCGGGGCACCGTGATAATCGGCGCCCATGCGCCGCCATTTCTCCCTTGTTCTCTACGCCCTCCGGGCACGTCCGGCGGTTGCGACGGGTCCAGATGCAGGGCCTGAAGGGCGGATGCGATGACGCAATCAATGGACGCCGCCCTGCGGGCCTTTGCGCCCGCGTTACCGATGGCTGTGGCGTTGAGCGGGGGCGCAGACTCGACCGCATTGCTCTTGGGCTGTGCACGCCGCTGGCCCGGGCAGGTGCTGGCGGTCCATGTGCACCATGGGCTGCAGGCGGCCGCCGATGGGTTTGAGCAGCATTGCGTGGCCTTGTGTGGCAAGCTGGGCGTGCCCTTGCGTGTGCAGCGGCTGGACGCGCGCCCCGCGCCCGGCCAGAGCCCCGAGGATGCCGCTCGGCAAGCCAGATACCAGGCTTTGACGGCAGTAGCGCTAGAGGATCATGCCTTGGGTGCTATTCAATCCATAGCAATTGCACAGCACGCCGACGATCAGGCCGAAACCCTGCTACTCGCCCTGTCGCGCGGAGCGGGAGTGGCCGGCCTGGCCGCCATGCCCGCCCAGTGGACGCGTGCTGGTCTGGTCTGGCACCGCCCCTTGTTGCAGGTGTCTGCGGCGGACGTACGCGATTGGTTGAAGGCACAAGGCCAGGCGTGGGTGGAAGACCCCACCAACTCCGATGAGCGCTTCACGCGCAACCGCATTCGGGCGCAACTGCTGCCTGCGCTGCATGCCGCATTCCCGTCCTTTCGCGATACCTTTGCACGGTCGGCCGCCAATGCAGCCCAGGCTGCCGAGCTGCTGAACGAGATGGCACAGCAGGACCTGTCCTTGGTGGGCGTGCCCCCCGGTATCAAGGCGCTGCAGGGGCTCACCCGCGCGCGCCAGGCCAACGTGGTGCGCCACTGGCTGCGCCATGCCCACCAAACCACCCCGGGAGCCGCGCAATTGGGCGAGCTGCTGGATCAGATCCAGGCCTGTACCACACGGGGTCACCACATCCGCATCAAGGTAGGAAGCGGCTTTGTCGTGCGGTCTGGTCTTACGCTGGAATGGCTCAGGCAGTAGCTCTCAGGTGTCTTTTTGCCCGCGTCGCGGGACGACACCCACAAATACGGGAGTAAACCGCCGCATCCGGCACGCTGGCCAATCGCGAAGATTGCCAGCTCTATGAGCTCGGTGCGTCCAATAGAAAGCCCGAGTCCGTCCTTGCCCCCTGCCCAACAGGCTCAGCACACAAGCCATCCGCGCTCGGATGGCCTCCATGTCGACATCAAAACCTGGGCGGCAATCGGCAAAAAAGTGACTCCAGCTATCAGCGCCCGGCGTGCACGAGGACTTTGGATCAGCCCACCTATGCTGCTGCAACCAGCGGAACAGCCCCTGAAATGAGGCATAATAGCGGGATTGGAAACGTGACCGAGTGGCCGAAGGTGCTCCCCTGCTAAGGGAGTATGGGGTGTAGAGCCTCATCGAGGGTTCGAATCCCTCCGTTTCCGCCAGAGCTAAAAAAACCCGCCCTAAACCAGCGGGTTTTTTTACGTCTGTGCTCTGCGTTGACCCCATATAAAACAACGTGGTACGCTTCGATTCATGGTGTTTTATACAGTGTTTTCGCAGCGGGTAGTCAACCGGTTTCCGAGCTCAATTCAAAATTTTTGGGTCTACATGATGGCCTACAGAAATTGAGCCATGCCGAAGCGAATCCTTGAGATGACGGCGCTGGAGGTTTCCAGGCTGCGCGTGGAAGGCTCGCACGCCGTGGGCGGGGTCAGCGGGTTGTACCTGCGGATTGAAGGAGGGTCGCGCACCTGGGTGCTGCGGTATGTGCACATGCGCCAGCGTAGGCGCATGGGCCTGGGCAGCTATCCCGGTGTGACGCTGGCTGCCGCACGGGAGGCAGCGCGCGCAGCGCTGGGGCAGCGCGATGCAGGCATCGACCCCATCAAGTCGCGCCGGGACGAACGGGAGGCCGCCCGCCTGGCAGCCGCCCAGCGGCTGGAGTTCGACAAGGCGGCCGATGCGTTCATCACTGAACACGAAAGCACCTGGCGCAACGCCAAGCATGCGCAGCAGTGGCGCAACACCCTCAACACCTACGCATCGCCGCACTTTGGGCGGCTGTCTGTCTCCGAGATTGAACAGTCCCACGTGCTGCGCGCGCTGGCGCCTATCTGGAAGACCAAGACCGAAACCGCCACTCGTGTGCGCGGGCGCATTGAGCAGGTGCTTGATTGGGCCACCGCCCACGGCCACCGCACCGGACCCAACCCTGCGCGATGGCGTGGGCAACTAGAGCACATCCTGGCCAACCCTGACAAGGTTGCCCCGGTAAAGCATCGAGCCGCAGTGCCAGTGGCCGATCTGCCCGCCGTGTACCAGCAGATTGCCGCTGTGGACGGTCAAAGCGCCCGCGCTCTGTGTTTTCTGATCCTGACTGCTGTTCGCTCTGGCGAGGTGCGCGGAATGGTATGGAGCGAGGTAGATCTGGATGCAGCCCTTTGGGTCATTCCCGCTGAGCGCATGAAAGCCAATCGGGAGCACCGCGTACCCTTGTCGCGCCAAGCTGTGGCGCTGCTGCGCATTCAGGAGGCCGCGCGCGAGGAACTGGTGGAACACGTCTTTCCCAGCAACCGTAAAGGCCCGCTGTCTGACATGGCATTCACCGCCCTGATGCGCCGTCATAAGCTGGCAGCCGTGCCGCACGGTTTCCGCTCGACCTTTCGGGACTGGGCTGGAGAACTTACGCATCACCCGCGCGACGCAGTGGAGCTGTGTCTCGCCCATAGCATTGATACGAAGACAGAAGCGGCTTACCGCCGCGGTGACATGATGGAAAAGCGCGCATTCATCATGCAAGAATGGGGCGACTACGCTTCCTCTAGTAGACCCTGAACACTGTGGCGCTCTGGCCGCCAGCCGGTCCGCCACTACCTCCACCACAACGCTTACGAGGGCAGAAGTGCATCGATTTCCGCAAGACACCGCCATCACTGCAGACGTCGCGATCGCGGCGATCACTGCGCACCCCTCTGTTGCATCCGGCGAGGGGGATTGCATGTCGCTTTGGACGAGCCTTTCGAAGGCGGCGCGAGAGGCTGCAGAGGAGTCCCCTCCCGACTGGCCCAAGGTCAAGTCACTTTGGCTCGTCGCTGACGCCTGCTCCTTGGTGCTGCGCGCGGACAGCGCTAACGAGCCTTTCATCCCAATGATGGTGTTCGGCGATCGGCGTTCCGCAATCGCGCAGGACTTTTTGCCTGGAGATGCGGCGCTTCTGTCGGAAATTGCCGTAGCCGTATCGCACCGGGCCCTGCAGGCCCGCCTGTCGGACCTAGCATGGTTGAACGCCCGTCCTAAGAGAAACATCGCGGATTCCCACCGAGCTATCGACGCCTATGGGGCCGCGCCATTGGACGAGCCAGAATTCCACTCATCGCTGGTCGAGTGGCGCCGCGCCATCGTGCTGGCCCGACAGTTAAAAGATGAGGGACGCGCAAAGCTCGCTCGTCTCATCTCGTCTTTGGAGTCCACTGCCGAGAGAGAGATTCCCAAGGACGGAGGTCTGGGGAAGTCGGCGGCCAGGGTTTTGTTTGATCTGCGTGTGGCGACGGATAAGGGAGCTACTCTGGCC
The DNA here is from genome assembly GCF_014851475.1 of Acidovorax sp. ACV02. Lineage (NCBI taxonomy): Bacteria > Pseudomonadati > Pseudomonadota > Betaproteobacteria > Burkholderiales > Comamonadaceae > Acidovorax > Acidovorax sp. ACV02. The sequence continues at coordinate 274,719 of NZ_JACUZU010000007.1, read as the reverse complement.
GACCTGCTGGCAACGAGCGGCGAGCGACAGAGCGCAGCCGGCAATCACTATGTGGCACGCAACCTTCTAGGTCACGCACGGGACTGGTATGTCCGCTTGTCTAATGCTGAACGCGCCGCCGACATGACCGTCGCCATGGCGCTCACTTGCGAAGCCGAGGCAGACCAGCGCATTCAGGAAGGAGGAGACATAGGGCATGTGATGGCTGGTAGTTTCCTGGACGACGCCATCCAGCTACTGCGTGCGGTGCCCGGGGCCCAGCGGCCAGCACGCGGCGTCGATGCGTGCATTGAGCGGATCCTTAAACGCCTGACGGTGTCTGGTCAGCAGGCAATGAAGGCCATGCACACCTACTCGACCGGCAAAATGGATATCACTGAACACGTGCAAGAGGCAGAGCGGGCCGTCAGCGGAAAGTCTGGGGTTGCAGCGCTGCTGACGATGGCGCGGTTGCACGGAGGCGCACAATTCGCTCGGCTCAAGGCGGGCGCCCAGGAATCCATGCAAACGCATTTGTTTAGCGCGGCGTTTGCCTCGACACACTATGGACCTGATGGCCGCGTAGTTGCCAAGACGCCTGGAGGTTTGTCCGGAGTGGACACCGATCTTGACCAACAGTTGTTCGGTCTCATGATGCGCCACTACTTGCTCGATATCGAGCTGGTCTGCCGGGCAGTCATCCTGCCGGCGCTAGGCATTATCCAGCGCGAACACACGGTTCGAAAGTCCGAATTGGCACAGTTAATGTCCCTTGCGCCGGTGGTCCCGCCAGGTCGCGCGGAGCAGTTCGCAAAGGGTCTTTGGGAGGGTTTCGAGTATGACTTTGCGACCGCCACATACATTCTGGCGCCGCAGGTGGAGAACCTCGTGCGCTGGCACCTAAAACAGCGTCAAGTCCTTACGACAACCGTGGACAGGTCGGGCATCGAGAATGAAGTGGGACTCAGCGCCCTCATCGATCTACCGCAGATTGTCGAAGTGTTCGGGGAAGACTTGGCGTTCGAGTTGCGCGCGCTGTTTTGCTCTGCACTTGGCCCCAACATACGCAACCAAGTCGCCCACGGACTGCTCAACCACGACGAGTGCAACACCGTGCCGGCGGTATATGCGTGGTGGTGGGTCTTGCGACTGACGCTCAAGAGCTTTCATGATGCGCAAGTACCGGCAGGGCATCCGTCTGTGGAGCCGGTGAAGGCTGCCTGATTGCTCTTATCGCAGCGCGCCTAGGTCCTTTTTTGTTGCCAAGCGCCAGGGCACCCCTGCAACCACTCCACCACTTCCGCCACCAGCCAAAACAGCTTCGCCCCCATCTTCCGAGGCGGCGGAAACCCGCGCTGCTCGATCAACGCCCGCAGCGTGTTCTCCACGATGCCCAGCTCTTCCAGCAGCTGGGCCTTGTTCATGATGATCTGGCCCATGTGTCAGCCCTCCGGGTTGATGATCTGAAAGCCCAGGCCCACCGCCAGCCCGTGCTCCACCTTCGCCCCGCGCGACTTCTCCCAGCCGGGCAGCAGGTACACCGCATCGCAAGTCACCAGCCGCGCAATGTCCATGCGCATGCAGTCCAGCCACTGGGCCTTGGGGTCTGCGTTGATTTCGGCGGGGTTCTCCACATGGTGGCCTTGGGCGCGCAGCGCCGCCGCTGCTGCGTGGAAGGCGGGAAAGTTCAGATCGGGGTAGCCCGTCATCGGGCCTGCAACGTAGATTCGCATGGCATCCCTCCCTATCGGCTCACCCGCCGGCCCATCACCAGGCTGGGCGGTCGATTGGCCGCGCTGCGGTGCTGCAGCTCGGGGCAGGTGTACGGCTTGCCCGTCTTCCAGCTCATGCTGATGGGCTGCGCGGTGCTGTAGTCCACGCGCTCTGCCTGCCTGATCTGAGACCAGCGCGATGGCTCAACGGGGTGCGCCAGTGCCGGTGCGTTTTTCGGCTTTGCCATGGTTCAGGCCTCCGCGCGTTCTTCGATGCGTTCCACGCGCAGCACGTTTTTGCCGGTGGCAATGTGCGCGTGGGCCTCGGCTTGCTCCGCGGTGGCGGCCTTCACCCGAACGGTGGGCAGCAGCCTGGCGTCTGCAAGGTCTTCCACATCTGATGGCGTGACGCCCTGGGGCACTAAAGTGGCCCGGTAGCTGCGCAAGGGCTGGACGTTGTGAATGGGTTGCATGTCTTCGATTTCCTTTCTGTGTTCGGTCAGGCCACCAGCTGCAGCTGGGCCTGGGCGGGGTTGGTGATGGGGGCGGCCGGCTGGCGGCGACGGCGGCGCGGCCTGGCGGCATCGGCCAGGCGCTGGCGCTCCGCGTCGAACACGGCGCGCAGGTGTTCCGGCGTGGTGCCGGCCTGCGGCACGTAGCCGCTGTGCAGCGGGCGCTGGTAGCAATGCACGCGTGGCTCGGTTCGCTTGGCGTTCATGGGTTGCACTCCTTTCGGTCGGTGGTGGTGGGTTGGAAAAGGTCTGCGCGCGTGATGCGCACTGTTGAAAGGGCGGTCAGCAGGTCCGGCAGCAGCTCGGCCGGTGTCTCCAGCACCTCGCGTTTCATCTGGTCGCGGGCGGCCTGGCCGTCGCCCATGTCTTCGCAGCGGCGGCGCGCTGCCAGCAGTACCTGGGCCTGCAGCGGGGTGGGCTTGCGGCCCGTTTCGGCCATGCCGCTGCGCGCCTCGGTGGCGGTGGTGTGTTTTGCTGCCTGTTTTTTCATCAGTGCCACGCCTCGGTGGACTGCATGGCGCGTAGTGCGCGGAACTGGGCCACCGTTTCGGGCTTGCACCAGTCCTCTTTGAAGTGCGGGCTTGGGGGGAAGAGCTCTCTCGCCAGCTCGCCCGTGATGCGGGCCGTACAGTTATTGAAACCAGTCCAAGCGCGCGGCAAAGCCGCGCGGGCCGTGGCTGTGCCGTCGCCCTGCGCTTGTCCTGCTGCAGCTGTGCAATCCGCCGCATGCGCGGCGTGGGCTGCAATGGTCACCTCATCCACCACAGGCGCCCAGGCAATGCGGCGGCTCACCAGCCAGCGCCCGCACATGCGCCCGCGCTGCGGCTTCAGGCCCACGATGCGGCCCACCTTCACTTCCTCGCCATACTTGTTCACCTCGCCCGCTTCGGGCGTGCGGTGGGCCGTGCGCAGGTGCCACTGCTTGCGGGGCAGGGCGTGGCCGCCCATCGCCTCCATGAAGATGCGCCAGTCCGCCCGAATCTCCCCATGCCGGTGGCAGGCGCTGAAGGCCCGCACCGTGGCCCGGTCGCCCTCCTGCGCAAACAGCTCCAACTGGTCGGCCGACACGCGGCGCAGCTCGCGCCACACCGTCACGCTGGGCATGCCGATGGTCTGAAACTGCCGGATGCCCCAGTGCGATGCCCAGGCGTCCACGCGCTGATGGCCAGCGGCTGGCTCCCTCACGTCCCACTGGTCGGTGTGGCCAAAGTCCATGGCGATCTGCTGGCCGTTCACCACATCCTGGTGCTCCGCCAGGGCAAGGTGGCCCACGCTCTTGGCGATGTACTTCGCCACATAGCCAGCGGCGCCGCCCCTCACCATGCGCTTGATGTTCACGCGGTTCTCGGCCGCGCCGCGCTCGTCGCCGTCCTCGCTCAGCCAGTAGTGGCGCACCTTGTCTTCCACGGCCTGTGCGCTTGCTTCATCCTCTACCCATATCAGCGCATGCCAGTGGGGCGTGGCGTCGTGGTGCGGTTCGGCTACGCGCAGGCCGTACATGCGCACGCCTTTGCGCGCGAGGGCAGAGCGGGTTCGTTGCCACATGGACCGTAGCCACGCTTGCCCGTCACGCGGCGTGGCGCCGCGATACTTCTTGTTAGGGATAGGACGGCCACCACTGCCCAGCTTCACCGGGTGGAACTTGCTGGGCAGCGTCAGCGTCAGGAACAGGCCCACATGCGCGCGCGCATCGGCGTACTCCTCCGCACCCCTGATGCGCGTCATCAGCTCGCCCCCGCGCACGATGGGGTTGGCCGTGCCCAGCTCGGCCAGCTCGCGCAGCGTGTACACCTGCCCTGCCTCATTGCGGAACAGCTTGCGGCCCAGGGCCTCAGCATTGCGCTTCACCTGCGCCTTGCGGCGCGCCAGCCCGTCGCGGCTGATGTAGCCGCCCAGCCGCACGTGCACACGCCCCATGCCAATGTTGCCGCCCTCAACCACACGCGCAACATGCACGCGCAGGCGCTTGCGCCACCACGCGGCATCCTGTGCCCGCTTGATGGCGGGCTCGCCCGTGATGGGCTTGTCCTCCACGATGCCAGCGCACCGCACCAGCAGCCGGATGCTGTCCACACGCTCTGCCAGGCTGGCACCCTGGCCAATGGCCAGCGCGTCCAGCTCGTCGGCCTCGCCCGCCAGCTTCTTGGCCATCTCGCAGATTTCGTGGTCGTCCAGGTTCCACATGGCTGCGGCGCCAAACCGGTCTTCATACTGGGCAACCGCCTGCAGCATGTCCCACGCCTGCGCCCACTCGGGCGGCTCCTGCAGCCATTCCTGCACCGTCTTTTCGGCCGCCAGCATGGGCGGTGCCGTGGGCGCCAGCCGCTCGCGCACTGCAGCCTGCCAGCTGGCAGGCGCACACCGGATCACGCGCTCCAAGTGCCCGCGCGCCATGCGCAGCGTGGGCTTGTTCGCGTTCCATTCCTTCAGGCTGCCGTTGGGCAGCTTGCGCGGTATCGTGGGCATGGCGCTACACCCGCGCCGCAAGGGCAGTCAGGCCACCCAGGTGCTTCTTGGCATCGCGCACCACCATGCGCAGCTCCTCGCGCTCAGGCGGCGGCAGCTCTTGCCAGTTGCGGTCTGCCAGCGTGTACAGGTGCTCCACATCCGCGCCAATGCCGGCAATCATCAGCAGCGCCACGCGCCACATCACCGGCAGCCTGCGCCACTCCCTCGATGCCGCGTCGCAAAAGCGCCCATTGCTCGCGCTCTGCGTCATCTGGTCGCGCAGCTTCATCAGCTGCGCCAGCACGTCCGCCGGCGGCGGCACAGGCCTGGCCGCAGGTGGTGCTGCTGGCTGCAGCAAGTCCATGTCAGGCGCAACCAGTCTCAGATGCATGTGCGCACCTTCTTCACAGGCGCAATGCCAAAGCCGCAGCGCCCGCCTGTCAGGCGCTCTGCCAGGTCAAACGCCTGCCGCGTGGCGGCCTGCCGGTCAGCCGCCAGCAGGTGCTGGGTCATGCGCTGGCCGTTGGCCGCGCGGTAGGTCATGGCGTAAAGGCTCATTGCGTCCTCTCAGGTTTTTTGGGCAACAGAAGTCCCCGCCTGGCGTTGCCGCCTTGCAAAAAAATCGGGGTAGGGGGGGTGATGGGTGCCGCTGCTATTCAGCGGCTGTGGCGCCGTTTATGACGTGTTGGCGTCCCCGGCAAACAGGTCGTCCGTGACGGGCTCGATGGGCGTGATGGGCTCGTGCGCCGCCTCTGGCGAGTTGTCCAGTAGCACACGCAGCATCCCGCGCCGCACATGCTGAGACAGCGGGATGCTCACCTTCGGGTTGGGCCGCGCAGGCACGCTCAGCATCTTGGTGAACTCTGTCATCGCCTCGTAGTTCGCGCCGCACTCCGCGTTCGTGCAGCTGAAAACCAGCTTGCGCATCGTCATGCTCACCTTGCTGCCGTGGCGGATCACGCACTGGGCACCGCAGTGCGGGCACTCCATGCGTGTGCCCTCGTAGCGCACCTTCTTGCCCTGGTGCAGCCTCTGCTGGCGTGCAGGCTTTGTCGCCTGCAGCGCTTCATGCTCCGCTTTGGTGTGCAACATGCTTTTCCCCGTGGTCATCGTGCTGGCGCTTATCAGCGGCTCTTGAGCGGCTATTTGCTGCCCCTCACTGCGTCGCCGTGCCAGCGCCGCGCTCGGCCAGGTAGCCTTCGAGCCCGCGCAGGTAGATGCGGCGCATAAAGCTCGCGGCGCTGCGGTCCTCGCTGGCGGCCAGCTCGCGCGCTTGCGACAGCTCCTCGGGCCACAGGCGCATGCCCGTCTGCTCCATCCTCTTCTTCGGTTCGGGCGCTACTGGCTCTGCCAGCCTGCCCGCCGCGCGGTTGGCAGCCACCAGGGCCTTGAAGCTGTGCGGGGTGTTCTTTGCGGTCTGCATCATGTTCTTCCTTGGGTGTTGTCAATCGCCAGCTTCGGGCCCGGCTTGATGCCCGTCATTTCGTAGACGCTGCGGTCTATCTGGGTGCTGATTAGCAGCTCAAGCACCGCGGTGGTGGTGGGCAGCCTGTACGCCTGCCGCAGCAGCTCCAGGTGGTGCTCCATTTCGGCGGAGACTTCCACCAGGATTTCTGTGGTCTGCATGGACGCATTCCATGGCGTCAGCAACGCGCAGCGTTGCCCACGCTGGCCGCCTGCGCCATGCCGCCCAGGCCCAGCTTCTGCAGCTCTTTCTCGGCGGCCAACAGCGCCATGTTCTGGATCAGCGTGGCCTTCTGCACGCCCAGGCGGTCCGCCAGCACGGCCAGCAGAACATCGTCGGCCTTCTTGAAGCGCACGGTGTGCCGGTAAACGCGGCGCTGTTCCTTGTTGTCGTATGCCATATGAACCTTTGTTGCTTATCGAACTGCGGTGAAAGAGCCGCTTACAGTTGTAGCTTTCACAGGAGACCCCGCATGCAGAGCCGAGTAGTCGCCCACCACACCATGGACACCCTGAACGACGACGCCCCGGTCACGGTCGGCATGCTCAGGGCGTCCATTGACGAACTTGGGCAGGGTGTTGGCTTTGTCCTCAGCGGCGCTCTGCTGGAGGCTGGTCTCGACGCCAAAAAGCGCAAGGAAATTGCGGTCGCTCTGCACGCGCTGACGATGCAGGGCACCTTCCACGGCCCGGCCCGCGATGTTCTGGCGGGCATCGTCTACGGCATGTCCATGCAGCTTCAGGGCACGCCGGATGGCGTCGGCAAGCAGGCGTAGCGCGTTCACGCCACCACCCCAGCCACGGGCCGAAACTCCACTGCCCCCGCAAACACCCCCAGCAGCGGCGCCAGTTCCAGCGCCTCGCGCTCCGAGAACTCCACCGGCCTGCGGTTGCCGCTAAACACCAGCTGCCCCGTGGCCGCGTCGGCAACACTCAAAAAGGCCCACACCGGGCGGTCAACCGCCCCAACGCTCTGGGCCAGCAGGTAGCGCTGCCCTGCGTCGCTGCATGGGCCTGTGCTTGCTATCTGCCCCAGGCGTGCACCCAGTTGCGAACGGCGCTGGTCCAGCAGCCTTTTGGCGCCTTGGGTGTGGCGGTGTGCGCGCCGCAGTTCCGTATTCATTGCCATTGCCAAAACCTCCTACCCGCAACGCGTGGCGGTGTGTACCATCGTGTGAGATGGCGTTAACTGTGTGCGCCAAATCTTACGGTAAATATTTTCCGGTTGCAAGCCGGATTGGCGCATGAATCAGAAAAAAATTTCCAGTGAAGAGGTTCGCACAGAGATAGGTAAGCGGCTGCGGGAGGAGCGAGAGAGGCGTGGGCTCAAGCAGGAAGATTATTTCCGGTTTGGAGATTGGTCCGCGCGCACTGTGAGCAATTGGGAGGCTGGACGCACAATGCCTACGGCGGAGTTCTTTGCGGAGGTTGAGACGCTGGGACTCGATGTGAACTACATCATTACTGGCCGCCGTGTCGCGGGGCCACTCACTGGCCCTGCAGCAGCGCCAGCAGGCGAAGCAGACACCATTCGCATCCCCCTGTTCAGTGCCACCGGCAGCATGGGAAAGGGCAATGACCTCATCACCGAAGACGTACTGATGGGGGATGTTCCGATATCGCGCCACTGGCTGGCGCTGAACGTGCCCCGGTCCCGACCCGAGGCGCTGCAGCTGGTGCACGCCTACGGCGACAGCATGCTCGGCACCCTGAATTCAGGCGACTTCGCCATCGTGGATACCGACTGCCAAGTCGCTGACATTGACGGCGTTTACGTGCTGCAGGCCAACGGCCAGCTATTCATCAAGCGCGTGACCCGCCGCATGGATGGGGCGCACGTCATTACCAGCGACAACCCCAGCGTGCGCACTGTTGATGTGCTGGATGGCACCCAGCCCGTGCGTATCTGCGGGCGGGTGGTTTATGGATGGAACGGGCGGCGGTTTTGATGCCCCTACAGGCTTGATTCTTATTGCTTTTTATCTGAATACATCGCTAGAGATTTATGGTTACAAAATCTAAGGCTCCGGCCCCTGCAAGTGTGGTGAATATCAAGACGACAGAATTGATATTTGACCCCGAGAATCCAAGATTCTACCGACTCAACTCCCAACATTCGATGGTGGAAAATATCATCGAAGATATGCTTGATCAAGAGGGGGCGCAAGATCTAATGCTCTCTATTGGGCAGAAGGGCTATTTTGCAGGTGAACCTTTGTTGGTGATCTCACCCAAAAAGAAGGGAGAGGCATTTACCGTCGTGGAGGGGAATAGGCGTCTGGCCGCAGTCAAACTGCTCAATGGGGAGATTGTTCCCCCCAAAAAGCGTCAGCGTTCCGTAGCCATTATTCAAGGCGAGGCCATCGAGCCTGCACCAACTGAGCTCCCATGCCTTGTTTACGAAAATAGGCGCGATGTATTGCGATATCTTGGATATCGGCACATCACCGGTATTCAAGAATGGGATGCGCTGTCTAAAGCTAGATATCTGAAGGAGCTTCGGGATGAGTTTTATCCGAATATTGATGAATCGGAGCAATTCAAAAATCTTGCAAAAGATATTGGAAGTAAGGCGGATTATGTTGCCAAGTTGCTTACCGCTCTTAATCTCTATGAAAAATCTAAGGATAACAATAATTTTCATGGCCTAAAAATAGACCCGGCAGACATAGAATTTTCTTATATTACTACTGCTTTAGGGTATAAAAATATTCCTGACTGGCTTGGTCTCGCCACTCCGAAGGATGTAGAGATGCCAGGTGTGAAGATGGATAACTTGGCGAAAATGTTTGGTTGGTTTTTTGCAAAAGATCAACACGGTCGAACCATTATTGGAGAGTCACGGAATATAAGTGACCTGGCCGCAATTGTCACAAGTGATAAGGCGATAGCAGCGCTTGAGGAAACTGGGAGTATTAGTACCGCATACCTCTACACCGATGGGCCAAATGAAGCGCTAGAGAAGTCGCTACAGGAGGCATTGGCAAAAATACAGATAGCTTGGCGCATGGTGCCTGATGCTAAACATCTGACTTCCTCCCACGAAGACTTGGCGAATGAAATTTTCGACCATGGGAAGACCTTGCGAAACTCCATTCGTGACAAATTGGAGGATCAATAGGATGTTCACATCCCTGGAAAATCCTCCTGATGGCAAAGATATTTTTCTTTGGACCGATTACATAGAAATACTAGCCCTCACGCACCCAGATCGTTGTTATTGCAAAGGGGATTTGAGTGGATTGGCAAGAAGGCTGTTGACATCAACACGAAGAAATATTGACTACGAGCAGCTTTGGAGGGATGTTATAAATTTCTCAAGCACTAGAAGAGTTGCATTTGGAGAGTTTTATCCATTTGAAATCTCTGATGATCAGGATACTTTGAGTTTCAAATTCAATGCAACGCCTGAGCACCATGCCTATGTGGGGCTTCTCATTGCCTCATCGTTGCGGCTAGTGTCGAAAGAAATACTGCATCGCATTGCCCGGCAGTTTGAAGAGGCCTCGCTTGAAGTTTTTAAGGGCCTTCAGCCTGTTGGAGCTGAAGTTCGAGCAACTTGGGCTGGAGCCGGGGCTGGCGCGGTCTACCAAGGCAAGTTGTACGAAAAGATGCTTGCCATAGCAAATGATCTCCGATGCACACCCAATTTCAAGGTCGAAGATTTCGATGAGCGAGACACGGGGGATGGTGGTATTGATTTAATTGCATGGCATCCAATGTCTGATGAACGCGATGGCATGCCAATCTCTTTTGCCCAATGCGGATGCTCAAAAGCAGATTGGACATTCAAACAAATCGAGGCCCATCCTGCAAAGCACATTCGTCATCTCCCCGTGATGCATCCATGGGCCACGTACTATTTTATGCCTCTTGATTTGCGCCGATCAGATGGGGATTTTGCAAAAAAATCTGATATTGGTCAGGCAATTATCGTTGATCGCCTTCGAATTCTGCGGCTGGCAAAGCAATTCAATTCTTTGAAGGATTTTCCGGCAATGCCTTACGTAACAGACGCCACTCAATACGTAAATCCAGACAATTAAGGCTTGAAGTAATTCGATAAAAATTAGAAAAAGGGTGCGATTGTATGGAGAGAGCATTTTTTACTCGAGCGCCAAATGACGGGGAGCTTTTATCTTTGAGACGCTTTTTAGCGACTTACAGGGATGGCTCAGGGGGGCAGCGTGAGGCTGATGGCAGTTCGCGCGCCGATTCGCGCCAGATCGAGCGCTGCTTGGCAGAGCTGCTATATGGCCGCACAACGGAGAACAAATCGTTCTATGACTTCGTCATTGAGTCGAACGAGAGCGGTGGCATTGCGGTCCGTGGCGCGTCGATTAAGTCGAAGCAGCTGGAGCTGGATGCGGATAGCCTTGAAGTGGGTAAAGCGATGCGCGCGCACCTGGAGATTTCCAATTCCAACTCCAAGGACTGGAAGCTGTGCGCGGCGCACGGGCTGAGCCAAAAGGATTTTGGCGATGCTCAGCATGCGGAAACCTTTGGCCGCCTTATCTTGGCGCGGCAAGTTGCAGACCGGGAGCAGGCAGAGGCCAACTATGTTGCCCAGCAAGACGCCGACGTGAAGAGAACCTTCATCACGAAGGAGTCGATCTTCATCTCTGTGCTCTACACATCCCCTCGCAAGAAGGATGGCGAACGCCAGTGGATGGTCTCGGCGTTCCCCATCAATCTGCCTCCGCCCGTGAAATGGGAGTTCCGCACCGAGCGGTCTCTGGTCGGGTACGACGAAGAGGGCGGGGCGCTCTACGAGTGGTATGGCCTATCTGGCAGCCAATTCAAGTACTTTCCCAAGCTTGCTTCGCGGCTGCACGGCACGGGGTTGTTCACGCTGCCAAAGCCAGCTGTGGAAACCCTACGCGCCAAGTCTTCGAAGATGTTCGAGGGCTAGAGCAGCTTCCGCACTTTCCGCATGATCTGTTCCATCAGGAACGGGGGCACCGCATTCCCGATTTGCTCGAACTTTTCGGCCAAGTCGCCTTCGGGTTCGAAATTCGCCGGAAAGGTCTGAATGGCCGCGGCCTCGCGCCATGACAGGCGGCGGGGCGGGTTCAGGCAAGGGAAGTCCGGGGCGAACTCCCGGTGGTCGTACTGGTCTGTAAAGCGCCACTTCTGCTTCCAGCCGTTTGCCAGGTCGCTCCACTCCAGCTCCATCACGGGCGAAGCAGGGTGCAGCGTCACGTGGCGGAAGTTGGCCACCACCGTAAATGCCGGGCTATCCCAGCGGTGCCGGCGGTTGCGCGACATGAAGTACCAGGCAAAGTTGCCTTCGGGGTCGTGCGGCCGTTCGTAGTATTCGCCCACAGGGTTGGGCGGCAGGTGGCGGATAGCCTCGCCATGGCTCGCCCAGGGCAGCAAGCCACTCTTCTTGATGAGCGATGGCTTCGCATGGGTCTGGTTGGGGAACTCGAAGGTGTCGCTCACATCGTGCCGCACGCCCACGATGATGACCCGCTTGCGCATCTGCGGCACGCCGTAGTCCGCGGCGTTAAGCAGCATGTGGTGCACGTGGTACTTGGCCGACAGCTGGTTCTCGTAGACGTCGATCTGCTTCTTGAACCACTCGCCGTTTTGCAGCTTCGCAAGGCCCGACACGTTCTCGGCAATGAACACCTTCGGCTTGACCTTGTTCACAGCTTCCGCAAACCCCAGAAAGAGGTTGGAGCGGTCGTCCTTGTCTGGGTTGCGCAGCCCGCCCATGGAGAACGATTGGCATGGGTAGCCGCCCATCACCACATCTGCCGCAGGGTAGGGGTTCGGCTTCGAGGCATTGAACTCGAAGATGCCCGTGTGCCGGACGATGCCTTCGCCAAAGTGCTTGGTGAATGTCTCTGTGGAGGCCTTGAAGTTATCAAGCGCAAGCACGGTGCGAAACCCCGCCGCGTGCGCGCCAAAGTCCATTCCACCCGCCCCAGAGAAGAGGGACACAACGCGCAAACCCATGTAATTATTCCCAGTACTTTTCAGAAGGCGCCATTGTAGGGAAAGACCGCAACCTTGGCCAGCGCGGTGTCGCCTTTGGCCAACAGTGCCTGGCTGTGCGATACCCTTTGCAGATGGACACCATGACTCCCGAGCTGCGCAGCCGGCTCATGTCCCGTATCAAGGCCAAGGACACCAAGCCTGAAATGCTGGTGCGGTCCGCCGCGCATCGCCTTGGGCTGAGGTTCAGGCTGCATGACAAGCGGCTGCCTGGCAAGCCTGATCTGGTGTTGCCAAAGCACCGGACTGTGATTTTTGTCCACGGGTGCTTCTGGCACCGGCACGGGTGCAAGTTGGCGTCCAACCCCAAAAGCCGGCAGGACTATTGGGCGCCAAAGTTCGAGCGCAACGTGCGGCGCGATGCAGAGCACCGCGCGGCTCTGGAAGGGGCCGGTTGGCGGGTAGTTGTGATTTGGGAATGTGAAGCAAAAAGCCCAGCAGTGCTCCAAGAGCTGCTGACTCGGCTCTTCAGCCCGTCTAGTGGCAAGTAGAGGCACATGCAATGCGGCCTGTCCTGGCCGCAGGCGAACGCTGTCGCCACGAGACTATGCGAGCTGCAGTTCGAGCCTGCGACCCATTGCCACCAGCGCCGCGGAAATCGTATCGATTTTCGTCGGATGATGTAGATCCAGAAGCCGAGTCACCTCTTGCGGGCGCACATCCATTCTCCTGGCTAGTTCGGAGGGGCGGATCCCCTGAAGGACCATCTCGTTTAGCAGCAGCACTTTGGCTGACACACTTGTCGGCAAGTCGATTGCAACTTGCCCCGGCTTCACCGGCGATGGCGCGGGAACGCGACGGCGGTCCTCGAAATAGAAGTCCATTGCAGTGATGAGCGCATCTCGCGCCATCTCAACAGCTTCTTCGAAGGTGTCGCCTGACGTAATCGCCTCCGGAATATCCGGAAATGAAACCAGAAACTCTGAACCATCCCGCGCGATATCTGCGGGGTATTCAAGCATTATTTATCAAACTCCTTGACGCCCAGTTGGCGCAATATGGTTTTCAGTAGCCCTGTGCCAATTTCATCTTTGTGCCTTGGCAAAGTGCACTGGTGACCGTTCAAGTAAACCTTGGTGTGCTTAGAGCCTTCCTTGAACTCAGCACCAAGCGCCGCCAACCTCCGGCGGAATTCCGTGTTTTTCATACACATTCCAATTTAGTAGTCGCCTTTCAGCAACTAAGTGAAATTTTTTATACATGAGAACTCCTTGGTTGCAACTATGGATTGGTTGAAGGGAAAAGCTAGAACTTGTAAGTTAGAAACTTAGGTTTGAGAGCTTGGTGCCGAGATTTGGTTAGTTGCAGGCTGGATTGTACGCATTTTTGTTTACGTGTCAACCCTTGCGCGAGCGTTCGACTCTTTCGGCAACATGGCGATGTTCTAGGGCGCTCGACGCTCGCCGTGGGTTCATTGGTGGCATAGTCGTATGCATGCGCTACTGGTGGGTCAATCACAAACAGACATCTAAACAAGAACTTGCTGGAGGCTATCTGTGGTCTCCCGTGCGTGAGGCCAGCGGCGCACGCAGCCAGTTCTACGACAACATGAGAGTCGCTGCGCCTGGCGATGCTGTGCTGTCATTCTCTGGAGGCGTAATCCAGCACGTGGGCCGGGTCGCAGACTTCGCAAGCCCTGCGCCGAAGCCTGACAGCTTCGGCGCTGTTGGCGAGTACTGGAGCAAGAGCGGCTGGCTTTTGCCCGTGGCGTGGCAAGAGCTCCTAGCTGCGATCAACCCCAAGGCGATGATCGCCGAGCTCGCGCCCTTGCTTCCGGCAAAGTACTCACCCATCCATCCTCAGTCGGGCAACGGCAATCAGAAAGCCTACTTGGCAGAAATCAGCGCAGCGCTGTTTGAACGGCTGGCTGGGCGGGTGCTTGAAGAGGCTCCGGCCCCAGTACTCCAAGCTGACACATTCAAAGCTTTGGCGAGCATCGATGAGTCGATCGAAGCCCAAGTGATGCAAGACCCAGGGCTGGACTCCACCACCAAACGCCAGGTGGTGCTGGCGCGAAACGGGCAGGGGCTATTCCGCGCCCGTGTGTTTGAACTGGAGCAGTCGTGCAGGCTTACCCAAATCCGTACACCTGCGCTGCTGATAGCCAGCCACATCATGCCGTGGAGGTCCTGCGGCACGGCTGCTGAACGGCTTGATGGCGCAAACGGTCTGCTGCTGGCACCCCATGTGGATCGCCTGTTTGACAAAGGGTTTATTAGCTTCACAGATGCTGGGCAGGTATTGATTTCGCCCAAGCTCGACGCAAATGATCTGGTACGACTTGGACTACAGGATGCCTGCGACAGAGGATGTAACGCTTTCTCAGACCGGCAAGCGCCATATCTCAAATTTCATCGCGAAATCGTTTTTCTAGAGTAGGCCAATTGCTCCCTACAGTCGCTCAAAACAACAGGAGGCACAACGATCATGGACAACCACACCGTTCTTCGAGACTTCATTTATCACTGGTCCGATTTTCCCGGGCTATCCATAAGCCGCCACGGGCTTTGCTCTTTCAAAGCAGACATTGAATATAGGTATCTAGGCCACCTTGTCACCGAGACCACTCAGGTAACCATTCCTCGAACTGGAATGGAAGATGGACAGGTGAACCTGAGTGAAAGTGGAATTCTGAATTACGATGACTTCCACCTTGGCTTCTCACCAACCCGCCAAACCTATCGCATGGACGGCCAGAAGCGCCTAGTTGTTTCCGGCTTCTCGAAGAAGTGGGGAGGGGAATACGAAGTGCTTATCACTCCGGCCGCCAATTGACGCTGGTGCATTAGCGTTTCATTTCACACGTGTTTCCAACTCAACGCGCGTGGTCAATCCCCCGTCCCCAAGGCTGTGCGTCAGTTTCACGACCAGCCAGTCGGTGGCGTCGATCACATCCTTGAACCCCCGCAGCACCACAGGGGTTTGCGGCATCAGCTCGGGGCGGCCTATGGCCAGGGTCAGTTCCATGGTGGCTTTGCCGCGTTCGATGCGCCCGCGCTCGGCCCGCGCGGCGGCCATGGCGTCGGCCTCGCTGCCGAAGGTGTCTTTCAGGCGCTTTTCATTTTCCTGTTCGCCTACCAGCACGCTCTTTTTCTCGGCCGCGTTCGGGTCGTGCCAGTAGGCGCGCACCCCGCTGTAGGCGTTTCGGTCGGCGCTGTGGTAGCGGTGCTGGTCGCCATCGGCGCGGGTGATGATGATGGTTTCGAGGTCTTCGCCGTTGGCGGCCTTCGTGCTGCCTATGGGCTTGAACACCAGGCGTCCCTTCTTCACCGTGGCCACCGCGTCGTGCTTCTTGGCGAGGCGGGTGAGGAAGTGCAGGTCGCTCTCGCGTGTCTGGTCGATGTGTTCCACCGGGGTGTTGGCCAGGCTGTCGTCAATGCGTACCTGCAGGCCGTTGCGCTGCGCAATGTCGCCCACGATCTCGCCCAGCTTCTTGCCGTGGTAGCTGCGCTCCGCGCGGGTGCGCAGCTCGCGCCGCATCTCAGCAGATCGGGCGCGAATGCTGATGGTGTCGGGCGTGCCGCTGTGTTCCACCTCGTCCACGTCGAACGTGCCCTTGTCCTGCATGCCGCTGCCTTCCCATCCCAGGGACAGTGCCAGCTCTGCCCCCTTAGCTGGTATGCCCATGCGGCCGTCGCTGTCGTCTATCACCAGGTCCAGCTGGTCTGCTTCGCCGCCTCGGGCTTCGGTGAGGGTGAGCGACACCAGGCGCGCCTCCACCTTTTTGGAAATGTCCCGCCCGTCCACCACCAGCGCGAACGTGGGGGCGCGGTGCAGCTGGCTGGTCTGCAGGTAGTCGGGCGCCACGATCACAGCCACCACTCCCAGTAGTCATCCACAGGCCAGGGGTCCACACCGCCCGATGGTTCGGCGCGCTGGTCATCCTCAGCCGCCAGCTGCAGGTCGAACTCGATACGCCGTGCGGCGCCGTTGTCGATCAGCACAGAGCGGGTTTCGGTCAGGTTCTCGATGGTCCAGGCGCCGAACACCTCGCCCGCGCCCGACACCAACGCCCAGGCCTTGCCGCTGTCGGCCATCTTGCGCAGCGCTTCCAGCGAACGCATGGAGCCCGCGAACTCAGGCGCCAGCACGCCCGACAGGTTGATGGTGTCATCACCCAGGCCCACGAACTGGCGGGCGGGCCTGGCCCCCACGCGCGAGTTGCTGGGGTGGCGCCAGGCCGTCTGGCGGCGCAGCTGGTCGGTGGGCAAGGTCTGCAGCCCGAAGGTGAACTGCCCCAAAGAAAACAGCATGTGTGGTGCTCCTACCCGTCAATGTCGCTGTACTGAGAATTCACCCGCGAGCGGTCGGCCTGTTGCAGTCGTCGCACCTCGGCCGCCACCGCACGCGCGAGGGCCTTTTCGTCCATGCCTGGCGCGGCGTTCACGGTGATGCTGATGGTAGTGCCGCCACCCATGGGGGCGCCCATGCCCGCGCCGTGTGCCATCAGCGGCGCGCGGCTGTCGATGCGCAAGGCGGCGGCATCAGCCGCCATCGGCATGGTGGCAGTGGCTGCTGTGGCCATGGCCAGCGCCGCAGTGCGCACGGCGCCCTGGCCGCCCGCAATGCCCAGGGCCGCGCCTTCGCTGATCCAGCCGCCGTACTGCATGAACACCTTGGAAGGCGATGCAATGCCCAGCTTCTCGCGGAACCAGCCGCCCACGGCATCGGCCACGCCCACGATGGCGTCGCGCACTGCCTGCACGCGGCTGGTGATACCGTTCACCAGGCCTTGCATCAGGTCCGCGCCCGCTGTCATGAACCGGTCTTTCAGGCTCACCAGTGTTTGCCACAGTGCTGCAGCCCCTGCGGTGGCGCTTGCCCAAAGGGCCGAAGCCGCGCCCGCCAGCTGCTGCCAGATGGCGAGCAAGAAGCCCTTCACGGTGTCCCAGTTGCGCCAGATCAGAAAGGCCGCCGCTGCAATGGCCGCGATCACCAGCACGATGGGGTTGGCCAGCAGGAACAAGGCGACGGCGCGCAACGCGCCCAGCAGGAACCCCAGGCCCGACACCAGCAAGCTGGCGGCCTTGCCGACACCCGGCAACAGGAACGCCAGGCGGGCCAGGCCGAAGCGAAACAGCAGCATTGGCCCCATCACCGATGCGTAGGCCAGGCCGATGGCCCCCACGGCGGTGGCACCGATGGCCAACACGGCCACCACGCGCAGCGCCCATTTCACGGCGGTCTGGTTTTCGCGCGTCCATGCGCCCACGGCGTTGGCCATGTCGCCCAGCTTGCCCACGATCAGCACCAGGTCGGGCGCGATGGTGGCGCCCATGTCCTTGAGCATGTTGGTGAAGCTGCCCTGGGCGGCCTCTACCGAAGCGCTCAGGGTCTTGAGCTGGGAGTCCACGCGCTTGCGCAGATCGGCCTGGGCTTCCATCTTGGCCACCACCTCGCGGTAGCCGTCCAGGCCCTTTTCCATCAGGGTATTGAGTACCTGATGCGTTTCCGCGTCGTCGCCGTAGAGCTTCTTCAATGCGGCGATGCGCTTCACATCGCTGTCCACGCCCTTGAGTTTGTCCAGCTGCGCGAACAGGTTGTCCAGGCCCGCGAACTTGCCGCCCTTGGTGGCGAAGTTCAGCTGGATGCCTTCGCCCGCCAGCATCTTGTTGGTCTTGGCCAGCTTCTCGGCATCCAGCGACAGCTGCACCACCTTGCGGATGGCGTTGCCGGCGGATTCCCCGGCCATGCCGGTCTGGTCCATCATCACCAGCAGCGGCGCCAGCATGTTGCTGGCTTGCAGGCCCTTTTCCCCCAGGAACGGCATCACCGCGCTGATCTTGGTGAAGCCCTGCAGCATGTTGGTGGGGTCCACGCCCAGGTAGAAGGCGCGCTGGATCACGTCCATCAGGCCCATCATGTCCTTTTCGCTGGTCTGCGTGGCGTCCTGCATCTTGGCGGCGAACTCGGCCGCAGCTGTCACCGGCATGCGTAGCTGAATGCCAAGGTACGCGGCCGACTCGCCCAGGCCGCCCAGGATGGCCTGCGATGTCATGCCCTGGCGGCGCAGCATGGTCATCATGTCGATGAAGTCGGCCGTGGTGCCTGGCAGCTTGTCACCCAGGCGCGTGGCCAGGGTCAGAATCTGCTGGAACTCCGGCCCCACCTCGCCAGCCTTGCCCATCATGGACGCGCGCAGCTGCGTTTCCGACACCTCGGCCGGCATGAAGGCGCCCACCACAGAGCGCAGCGGCCCCGCCATCTTGCTGCCCCCGGCCATCAAGGCAGCGCTACCGGCGGCAATCATGCCGGTGTGCATCATTTCGTTGCCGTGGCGCTTGCGCAGCTCGGCCAGCTTGCGCTGCTGTTCGCCGTTGGACTTGAGCTTGGCCGTTTGCTGCTCGATGGTGGAATTGGCCGCTGCAGTGTCGGTGCGCAGGCGTTGCGAGTGGTTGGCCAGGTCGCGCGTGCTGATGCCTGCGGCCGACAACTTGGCGCGCAGCTGCTGCAGCTTCACCTGCTGGGTGTCGTGCTGGTTTCCCAGCGCTGCCGCCTCTCGCTTGGCCTTGGCCAGCTCTTGCGTCATGGCCCGCGTGGGCTCGGCCGTCTGGCCGTACATGCGCGCAAGCTCGCCCACCCGGCCCCGCGCCTGGGCGAGCTTGGCGGCCGTGTCGTGCAGCTCGCCCTTGAGCGTGCGGAACTCGCCCACCTGGGCTTGCTGGGCGTTCAGTGCCTTGAGGCTTTCCTTGGCGGCCTTGAGCGCGCGGGCGGCGTCGCGGCTCCCGTCGCTCACGCGCTTGAGCGGCCCCAGGGCGCGGTCCACGAAGTCGAGGACAACGCGCAGGCGCAGGTTGTCAGCCATGGCGGCCCCCACGGCCGCCAGCGCAATGGATCAGGCGGGGAAGTCTTTGCCCAGGATGCGCCGGGCCTCGGCCATGTCGGCATCGGCCGCGCGGTCGCGCGCCAGGGTCCAGACGTACACGGGCAGCATGAACACGGCCAGGGCCGCAATGGCCAGGGCCGCAATCAGCAGGTACGCAAGGGCGGTGAAAAGCATGGTTCATTCTTGCACATCCAAAGGCGCAGGGGTGGCGGGGTCATTCCTGGCGTTCGTGACGCTCGCGCGCCCGTTCGCGCCACTCCATCAGATCGGCCACGCTCATGGGGTCCATGTCGGCGGGCCGCCAATGGAACACCAGGGCCAGGTCGGCCATGGCGTCCTCTACTCGGGCTGGAACGCCTCCCGCTGCGCCTTCGGCACCAAAAAACTGACCACCTCCGTTCCCAGGCTCACCAGGTCGGCGGGGTCCAGGGCGGCCACTTCCTGTTTCAGCAGGGGCGGCTCGGTCACGCGTGGCAGCAGGGTTTGCAGGGCCGTCACGTTCATCTGCAGCACCTCCACCAGCGACAGGCCGCGCAGGGCGCCCGCGTTGGGCTTGCGCACCTGCACGTGCGTGATGGTCTGGCCGTTGCGCTGGATGGGCGTGTCCAACGGGATGCCCACTGGAAGGCCTGGCGCCGTGATGGCGACAGCGGGTGCGGTGGCGGCGGTGGTGGTCGTTGTCATGGTCTTGTTTCCTTGCCCATCTGGTATTTGATTGGGGCGATTGGGGTGGATTGGGGAAAGGGATCGGCCCCGAAGGGCCGGCGGTGGGGTGGGCGTTAGACGCCCAGGGCGGCGCGCACTTCGGCCAGTCGGTCCACGCCGTTGACCATTTCGACCATGTTCACGGCGTCGATTTCGATCAGCGTTTCGCCGTTGATGCTCAGCTTGTAGTAGCTCAGTGCGGCCTTGTACTTGATGGCCGTGGCCTCGCCGGCCTTGGCGCTTCCGGGGTCGATTTCAGAGAACCGGCCGCGCATCACCACTTCCATGGCGTCCACGCTTTCGCTGTCGTCGCCCTGCAGCGCACCTGCGAAGCGCAGCAGCACGCCGTCATGGCGCAGCGTGCCCCAGCTGGTGAACAGCTCTTTCATGTACCCGGCGGCGGTCAGCTCGGCTTCCAGGCCTTCCATGCCAAAGTCGGCCTTCACCGGGGCGTTCATGCCGCCGCTGCGGTAGTCCTCCATCTTGCGGGCGAGCTTGGGCAGGCCCACTTCGGGCATTTCGCCCACGTAGCTGGTGCCATCCACAAAGGTGGCAAAGTTCTTGATCTTGCGGGGCAGTCCCATGGTGTTCTCCTGTGGTCAATCGGTCGGGGTGGTGGGGCCTTATTCGCCGGTGCCCACGCGCAGGGCGAAGTCGGCGTAGTAGCGGTCGGTAATGCGCTGCTGGAAGGTGAGGTCTTCCAGCGGGGGCACGGGCGTGTAGTCGTAGTCCAGCGTCAATTTGCCGTTCTTGAGCGTGGCCGACACGTTCACCTCCTGGTCGTACCAGGCCTGGCCGTTCAAGATGTAGCCCAGGTTTTTCAGCTCGCGGAACTTGGCGTTGATGCCTTCCAGAATGTCTTTCACCAGGCTGGGGTGCAGCGGCTTGTCCACCGCCCAGAAGTGGCCCTCGGCCATGGTGTCGGCCAGGATTTGCGCGGTCCGCGTGGCGCTCTCAAACGCGAACAGCTCATCGGTGGCGCAGGTGCGCGAACCCCAGAAGCGGAAGCCCTGATTGCGGATCAGCGTGGTGATGCCGGCCGCGTTGAGCAGGCCAGCGTCGGTGTCGGGGTTCTGCAAGTCCCAAAACACATCCTTGTCGATGCCCAGCACGCCATTCATGGGCACGTTGGACAGCGTCTTGTGCCAGCCATGCTCGGCGTCGATCTTGGCGCGCAGGCCCATGGCGTAGGCCACGGGCGATGCGTCCACGATAACCCCCGTGCCCGGGGTTGCCACTTTCACGCGCGGCCAGATCAGCATCAGCTCGCGGCCCTCGAAGTTTTGGCGGTAGTCCATCACCTCGGACACGTCCGCGCCGTGGCCCTCGGCGTACACGAACGCGCGCAGCTTCTGCGCCACGGCCACCAGGGCGGTGGTCACAGCCTGGGTGTCCAGGCCTGGCGCGCCCAGGATGCGGGGTTGCACGCCCAGCTTGGCTTTGGCGGCCAACAGGGCTTGCATGCCGGTGTACTGCGAGCCCACGGCCGTGCCGATCACCTTGCCGTTCTGGTCGGTCAGCTTGGCGGCAGCGTCGGCGCCTTCGCCATCGGCCACGCGCACCACCACGGTGATGGGGCGGGCTTGGTCGCGGATGGCGGTCAGCGCGCCGGACAGGGTGCCCAGCGTGCCGGCCTTGGCAATGGCGGCGTCCACCTTCGTGACCAGCACCGGAGTGTTGAGAGGGAACGCGGTGGCGTCGGCGTCGCTGGCCGTGCAGATCAGGCCCAGCACGGCCGTGGAAATGATGCGGATGTTGCGCTGGCCTTCGTTGATTTCGACAACGCGCACGCCGTGGTGGTAGTTTGCTTGGGTAGCCATGGTGGTTCCTTCGGGTTTGGGTTGGTTACGGGGTGGTTGCGTGCGCGGCGTGAAGCACGCAGGGGTCAAAGCGGTGCGGCTCGGGGTGCGCCAGGCATGCGGCTACCAGCTCGGAGCAGGTGAAGCGGCTGGCCTTTTGCGGCAGAAACCAGGCGATGAAATTTGCGATCAGCTGCCAGTCGTAGAGGGCGCCTTGCAGCAGGCTTGCACGGGCAGCAGCCAGCACGGGGTTGCGATTCACCTTCACGGCATGCCAGTGGGCAGGGTCCAGGCGAATGCGCTTGAACCGCACACCACCCATGCGCCCAGCACGGCGGGGCGAGTGGGCCGGCAGGCGCTCGGCCGCTACGCTGGAAACGCACCACAAGGCGCCGTTGCTGTCGGGCTCGGTGGTGCCGTCCGGCATCAGGTGGTCCACGCCATCGCCTGGCTGGAACACCAGCTCGGTGTGGCTGTACCGGCCGCGCAGGCGCAGCCGGATGATGCGATTGGCCAGCCCTTGCAGGCCGGGGCGGGTGCCGGTGTAGGAAGCCAGCAGCATGGGTCATCCCTCCAATCCCTTGATGTGGCGCTCGGCCTCGGTGGTGGGCGTGTTCAGGATGGCCGCCTTCTTGGCGGCCGTCATGGGGCCGGAGCCGGGCGCCCACGGCTGCGCAGTGGGCTGGGCGGTGGCGATCAGCATGTCGATCATGGCGGCCACGCGCGGGTCGCGCAGGTCGATGTACTTGCGCACGCCGGTCAGCGTTTGCACGGCTTTGCATGCCCCGTGGTCGCTGGCCGCAATGGCCAGGGCGTCCGGCCCGAAGCGGTCATAGAACGGCCCCACATCCACCCACCACAGCCGTGCATCTTCTGCGGTGGCCGCGGCTTCCCAGGCGCCGGTGGCCGGGTTGTGCACCTTGCCGATCAGCGTGGTGTCGTAGGTTTCCAGGGCCACCAGGTCGGCCCCCTCCAGAACGTCCAGCGCTTGCGTGATGGCAAAGGCACGGCGGTCGCCGTCGATCTGGGCGTAAAAGTGCATGGTCATTTCCATTCGGTCAGCTCCCAGGAAACCGTGGAAGTTGAGGCTCCGCCGGAGCCCGCGCGGCTTGCGGTAATCGTGGTGCTGGAATCCAGTACGGCCATGGGCATCTGCGAGATGTCCGCCACCTTTCCGCCCAGGATTCGCAGCTCTGCCTTGCTCATGTTCACGGCGCTCACGGTGACCGTGGCTGTCAAACCGCTGCCAGAGATGCTGATGACCCCGCGCTGCACGGACTTGATGCCCGCGCCGCTGATGGCCGTCAGCACTTCGGTGGCCTTGGCGTTGACGGCCGCCAGCAGCTCGGCCAGCTTGGTGGTGGTGAAGTCGCGGAACAGGCGCACCGCGTCGAGGGTGATTGCGTCAAACATCAGGCTTGCACCTCAATAGCTGTGATGGATTGCAGCCCGCTGGCGTCGTAGGCGAGCGTCTCTGTGCGGGTGCGGTTGTCGTAGGTGGTAACGACAGTGCCCACGCGGCCCTGGCCGTCATAGGTCAGCGTCTGCACGGCGGGCTTGCCCGCCACGGTACGGGTGACAGTGGCCAGGCGGCCCTGGCCGTCGCGGGTCAATGTCAGTTGGCTGGCCCCGTTCGCGGGCCCCAGCGCGAGGTGGGCGGGTTTCAAAGTCACGTCCGGGCCGGTCTGGCCGTTCACCGTGCTGACCTTGCTGGCCGACAGCGCGGCCACTACCGCCGCAACGGCGTCGATGCTGTCGCCCAGCTCGTCCATGGCGGCGGCCAGCTGGGTTTGCGTGGCCAGGTCGCCCACGTTGCCGATGGCGGCTTCCAGCTCGTCGCGGCGCTGGCGCAGCAGCTCCAGCATTGCCGTCACCTCGGCCATCGCCGGACCCACCAGCGTGTCGATGCGCTTCAGGCCAAACTGCGTCAGCTCATCGACCACCGCCTGCAGTTCGGCGCGGCGTTCTTCCAGTTCGGCAATGCGGGCGTCCACGTCCCCCAACACGGGGTTGAAGTAGTCCTCGGACAGCGGCGTGACGCCGTCCCGCATGCGGTACTTTTCAAAGCGCGTGGGCATGGTGGTGCGCCTTACAGGGCCAGGTCGTAGCGCTCGGCCACGTGCCAGGGGTGCACGCCGGTCACGCCCGCGCCGTCGATGCGGATGCGATAGGAGCCGGTGTTGGCGGCCAGCGTCCAGCGGAACTCACGCCAGCGGCTGCGGCCGTCCACGATTTCATCGCGGAACGATGTGGCGGCCACGGTATTGCCGGCCACGATCAGGCGGCAATCGACCGTGTGGCCGTTGGCTGCGCTGAAGTCTTCCAGCAGCAGGCGCACGCGGATGGTCTTGGATGGCGTGCCCAGCACGCGGTCGGTGCTGACGTGCACAAAGGCCGTGCCACGGCGGCGCACCGTGACCTGGGCATTGCCGGGGCGAACAGCGGGCATCAGGTCTTGCGTGCCGATGAACACCGCGCGCAGGGGCACCAGGGCGGCGCCGCCGAATTGCGGCGGGGTGTCCGGCGTGACGGGGCGCCACAGACCACCGGTCTGGTATTCCCACACCAGGCGGCAACCGGCGGGCACGGCCGCGTCATACAGCATGTCCAGCTCTTGAATGCCGCCCGCCAGCTGCAGGGGCTGCATCTGCACCACGGCGCGGGGCGAGTTGAAGCGCGCAAAGTTCAGGCGCAGCATCAGGTCGCGTTCGGCGGCCTGGGTGAAGTAGGCGCCGTCCTGGGCGTACATCAGAATGCCCTGGGTGTATTCGGTGCCCTCGGTGAAGCCCACGCGGTGGCCCGCGCCGGACACCAGCACCAGGGCATAGCGCTTGCCCGACTCCACCAGCACGGGGTCGGTGAATGGCACCTTGAGCCAGCCCGCCGTGACGGCGCCGGGGGCCAATGTGGCACGGGCCAGCACTTTTTCTACGTTGGGCTGGCCCAGCGCGGCTTCGGTCAGCATCACCGTGAGGCCCCCGGCCGGGTCTGCCGATGTGACAAAGACTTCCGTGCTGCTGAGCCAGCCGGTTTGCGCCATCAGCACGGTTTGCGCCAGCACGGAGCCCTGCACCACATGCTCGGTGGTCACAATGTCCCAGTAGGGCTCTTGCCATGTGTCGATCCACATGCGTGTCACGCGCACAAACTGGTGGTCTTGGGTGGCTCGCGCCAGGTCTTGCGGGTCCACCGTCCAGGCTTCATCACCCCGGCGCAGGATGCCGGTGATGGGGTCGTACACGCCGGACTTCCAGAACGCACTGTTCGTGCAGGGCGTCAGTGTTTCGCCCATGCGCACGCGCTCGCGGCTGATGGTCTTTTGCACCGCGTTCAGTGTCTGGTACTGGTACTGGTTGATGGCCAGCTCGCCCGCCCGTGTTTCCATGCGCAGCCGTGTGACTTCTTCATAGGCGGGCAGCAGCAGACCGCCCGCGCTGGTGCGTGCCTCGGGGTCCATGGGGTTGAGCAGCGACAGGGCGCCGGCCTGGGTGGCCACGATGGGCGGGCGGATGCCTTCGTAGGCGGCGGCGCTGTAGGCGGCGTGGGCGGTGTCGCTTTCGGCGGTGCTTAAAAAATGGTCCGCCCCGTAGAACACGTAGTCGTCGGGGATTTCCATGCGCTCTTTGATCTTGGCCATGTCCAGGCCCAGCTGCGCCACATGCTCCAGGCTGGCGCGCGTGGCCAGCTCCGCGCCCAGTCCCGAAATGTCGCTCATGATGTGCGCAATGCGCGGCTCTGCGGCCAGCATCCAGCCTTCGGCCACGCGCAGGCGGGCGTCCAGGCGCTGCAGGTTGGGCAGGCGGCGGTTGTCGGCCAGCACCACCTCTTGGACCCCGGTGGGCGACAGGCGAACGTGGGCGATCAACGTGTAGCCGGTGGGCGGCTCGGGGCGCTCGGGGGTGGGGGACTCCAGGCCCTGGGCAATGTGCACGGTGGCCACGCGGCGGCGCAGCATGGCCACGGCCTCGGGTTCCACCTCACGGGTCTGCAGGTCGATCAGGAAGTCGCGCGGCTGAATGTCGGTGTCTTCCTCGGCACCAAACACGCTCACGGCCACCCACTTCTGGTCCTGCAGCGGCAGCATGGCGAACACGCTGTGCGTTTGCGCGGGGTCCAGTGCGTACACCTTGCCGGTGGGGCCGTCATACAGGCGGCCGGCGGCCACTTCCAGCTCTGTGGCGCTACGGCCGGAAACCGTCATGCCGGTGACCTGGCGCTCGGCCGTGATGGCGTCCGTCACGATGTGGCGCGCGGCTTCGTCGCCCCAGGTCTGGGAGTTGTTGAGGTCGGCGGCCTGCAGTTCCTGGCGGTCGCGGTAGATGACTTGCTTTTCCATGGGGTTTAGCTCCGGTTGATGGTTTGGCCGGCCAGCACGGCGCCGGCGCGGTGGATGCGGCTGGCGCGCGCCGTGGCGTGCAGGCGCGTGCGGATCAGTACCTTGTCGTGCGCGGCCCGCGCCCAGTCCATGGCGTCCAGGGCGGGGGCCATGCGCTCGCGGGCATCGCCCACCGACAGCGCGGCGCGCATGGCGGTGCCAGCCATGGCGAAGGGCTGGCGGCGTGCCGGCATGCGCACATGGGCCAGCGCGACAAAGGGCGGGCTGCTCAGGCGGGTGAAGCCCAGGTACGCGGGGCCGTGCTTGGGCACGTTGGCCACGGCCGGGTCGTGCAGGCGGATTCGGGCGTACATGCGCCGCGCGCTGTCGCTGCGCACGGTGAAGCCACCCAGGGGCAGGCCGGCACACAGCACATTCGGGCGCGCTGCGCGCTCGGCCACGGGCTCGGCATCTGGCGACAGGGGCGCGAGCGATGGCGCCGTTTGCTTGAGCGTGAGCAGCTGCAGGCGCTCGCGGTAGTTCACGGTCTGCACGCGCCAGTACCGGGTGGAGGCGTCGGCGCGGCTCATGACCCCGGCCAGCGGCTGGCCCAGGTGCTGGCCACGGGCCACGGCGCGGCGCGCCAGGTCCACCGTGGCGGTGCGGTCCTGCGCCATGTCGGTCCACCCGTGGGTGGTGAGCGGCAACACCTGGCCGGTGGGGTAGCGGATTTCCGCGCGGATGGCAGATCGCGCCATGGCGCTGGTGCGGGCCGGTGGCTCGGCCTGGGCGCCCACAAAGCCGCTGCCCAGCATCAGGCCCTCGCAGGGTGCCCGCTCGCGTTGGCTGTAGATGCGCATCTCGGGATGGGCGGCCAGCCACTGGGCGCGGCTCTCGGCGTCCCAGTAGCCCAGGAAGGTTTTGGCGGGCGGCATTTCCAGCCGCTCGATGCGGGCGCCGCCCAGGCGGGCCAGCTCGCGCAGGCCGCGCGGGGTGCCGATCAGGGCATGCAAACGCGGGCTGGCCTTGATGACGGCGCGGCGCTCGGCCTCGGCCTGGGGCCACACGGGCACGTCTTCGGCCAGGCCCATGTGCGGCAGCAGGTGCGCGGGGATGCGCGCGGGATCTTGCAACGTCGAAAGCGCAGCGTCTCCCACGGTCCACGGCCCCATGGCAGAGGATGCCGCCCGCTCCAGGGGCGTGGCGTTGGGCGGCAGCAGGTGGTGGCGGTCAGTCATGGCGCGCCTGTGGTGTGACGGTGATGGACGTGATGACGGGCACTTCACCGGCGCCGGCCGCAATGTCGGCGGCGGGCGTGGCCAGCACCGCGTCGCGGATGCCTTCGCCCATCAGGGCGGCCACCAGGGCGGCGCGCGTCATGTCCACGCGGAAGGCGGCCCGCAGACCCAGCTTGCGCACACGCTCGGCGGCAGCGGCGGCCAGAACGGCGCCATCGGGGCCGGGCGGGTGCACCAGCGTGGCGGCCACGGCCAGCGGCAGGATGCGCGCGGCCGTCACGTCCACATCCACCGTCAGGGGGCGCACGTCTTCGGCCAGCAGCGCGGCCTCGGTCTGGCCCACGATGGCGTCACCTGGCACCGCAACCCGCCAGCACATGGAATTGGCCCCGGCCTCGGGGTGGTCGCCAAACAGGGCGCGGCCGATGGCTTGCTGGGTCGCTTCCACATCGTTGGTGTTTGCCGCCACGCGGGCCAGCAGGCACACCTTGACGCGTCCCGGGCGGTCGGCCCACACGTCCACCTGGCGCACATCCACCGACACCGACATGGCGCGCAGGCGCCAGCTGGTCGGGCTTCCAGCGGCCGACAGGGCGTGGTAGCCCATCAGCACGCGCTCTTGCAGGCGTTCGTCGTCTTCACCAGGCAGGCGCGCCAGGTCGTAGCGCGCGGCCAGGTTGTCCAGATCGGTGCCCACGGCCCAGCCCAGCATGACGGCGCTGGCGGCATCGTTGATGCGGGCGCGGATCAACAGCTCGCGGTAGGCAGCCACCTGCAGCAGCTTGATGAGCGGCTCGCTTTCGAGGTCGATCACCTCGGCGGCGGCTGGGTACAGGCGCAGCAGGTCGGCGCGCAGCTCGGCCAGCACCGTTTCAAAGTCGAGGGCTTCGACAACAGCGGGGCGGGGCAGGGCGGAAAGGTCCAGATTGTTCATGCGGCGCGTCCCGTCACGGATACGTTCAGGGACAGCGGGCCCACGCGCCCGCGCTGGTCGTAGGTGCCGTGCAGGCGGAACAGCACGGCGCCGGGGCGGTCGGCCTCGCGCAAGGATTCGATACGCGACAGCCGGAAACGTGGCTCCCAGCGCATCAGGGCGCTGGCCACTGCGGCATAGACGCGCACCTGGGTGGCCAGGTTGTCGGGGTGGTCGATCAGCTCGGGCACCAGCGAGCCGTATTCGCGGCGCATGACGCGCGAGCCAATGGGCGTCGTCAGAATGTCGCCCAGCGACTGGCGCAGGTGGTCCAGGCCGGTGATGGATTGGCCGGTGGTGCGGTTCATAGGGGCGGCCCCGTTTCTTCGTCACCGCGTGCCACGCCGGGGTGCTTGTGGCTCGCCAGGCTGACTTCCTGGGCGATCACATCGGGCGATCCCACCACGCCGTCGGCACTGATGGTGAGCGTTGAGCCGCCGGCGGAGAGCGAGATTTCTTGCTCATTCATCGTGATGACGGAGCCCAGCACGCTGATGGTGATGCTGCCCACAGCCTCGATTTGCAGATTGCCGAACTCGGCGTTGTGCTTGATGACGCCACCGCCGCCCAGGTCCATTTGAAATACCTTGGGGTCTTCGCTGGCCTGCTGGTTTTTGTCGCTGTAGGCACCGGGCAGCACCACCGCGTTGCTGAGGTCGCCGCCGGGGGAGAACATCAGCACCTGTTCGCCCTTCACGGGCGGCCACCACGTTGCACCTGCCTCGCCACCAGCGCGGCCAGCCACCCAGGGGCGCCAGTTGGTGAGCATTTCGCCGCAGCGGACGCGAACGCGCGCGGGCTTTTTGGTGCGCACTTCTTCCACGGTGCCCACGCGCACCAGGTTTTCCAGGCGGCGCAGGATTTCAAACGGGGATTCGGGCTGATCTACGGGGCGATCCATGCATTTGATGGTGCCCGCGCGTGCGCGAGAAAGCACGCAGCCCATGCTGTGGCTGCGCTTTGGACAATTCGAGAGCGAGGTCCCCTATGAGAAGAGACTACCTGAGCGCTCTGGAGCGCTCCATGTGTTCCTCTATCAACCGTCTGAACTCGTTCATCTCTGCCTTGGACGCAAAGAACCTTTTGGGTATGAGGTGCGCCTGATGTCCAGATATGTACAAGGCGATGAAGCCAGGACGCTGCAATAGCTTGACGATTCCTGACCAATAGAAAACGGACTTGTTGAACTTGGTTTCTTCAAGTAGTCCTTCGTCCGTTACCTCCATGGTGTGTTCTACAAACATGGTCTTGTTCTTCTTGCCTGCGACGGCGAACGCAATAGCGAAAAAGACAAACAGCCAAATGGCAATCCACCAAAAAAGCGCGATCAAAGCGGCCGTAAAGAAGTCAGCCGAGTTTTCCGTCATAAATGTCCAGATGATCCAGGCGGCAAACAGCCCGTGTGTGAGCTGATACCAGGGCGATCTGAAGGTGTGTGCGATGTTGAATCGAAGCACGTCCCAGTAGGTTGTCTTGAATTGAATTCGCATGGTGTCCCTCCCACTATTTTTTGATCGACGGCTTATTCTGCTTCACGCTCGTTGTGCCTTGGACTAAGTGCTCAGCCTCGAAAGCATGATTTCATGCAGCCGCTTGGTGAAGTCGTCGGAAATACCCAGCAGCGGGCGTGCCGGGTAGTCGTATTCCGGGCCGCCAGGCTTCACGCTGTCGCGCAGGCCGAAGTGATGCACCCGGGCGATGCGCTCGGTGCGGCCAGCGAAGCCCACCACCGCGTCGCCGCCTTCGGCCTGGGCGCGCAGGTGTTTGGCTCCGGCCAGCTTGGTGAACATGCTCTGTGCCTTGCGCTTGCGCAGCTGGCCGCGCTGGTCGCGCATCGGGTTTTTGCGTGGCGCCCAGGCTTCACCATCTGGCCCGTGCTGCGCGCGGATGGTGGCGGCGTTCTCGCGGCGCAGCTCGCGCGCAATGTCCAGGGCGAGTTTCCGGCGCTCGACATCGGTCAGGCGGTCCAACAGGGGTTGCAGCCATCCTTCCAGCAGCATGAAGTCGTCGGCCATGGGTCAGTGGTTCCCGCGCTGGCGGGCACGGACCCAGCGGCGCCAGCGCCTACGGATGCGCTGGTATCCCTCCCACAGTAGAAAGCAGACGGTGAACAGGTATTTCATCGCGGGGCGTAGTCCCACTCGGCCAGCTTCTCGTCGCGCAAGTACACCTCCCAGTGTTCGGCTTGCAGGATCGCCAGCTGTGGCGGGGGTTCCTTGGGGTGGATCAGGTCCAGCGCTCCGGCAGGGCCGGTTGCACGCGGGCGCGCAACGACGCGCTCGGTCAATTCCAGCTCGATCTGCAGGTCGATGGCCTTGGCGTTCAGATACTCGGCCTCGAACCGGATGGCGCGGGCGCGTTTTGCTAGATCGTCGAAGACCTCCGGCTGGTTTCGCTTCATCCATTCCACCAGGGGCGCCATCACTGCGTCGGCGTGGCCCGCATAGTCCAGCAGCAGCGCGCGCAGGGTGTAGGCGTACTCAAACGACAGCGAGTCGGTGCCGCTGTGCATGATCCGGCCGCCGGTGATGAAGATGGCCAGCTTCTGCGGGTCTTTCTTGAGTGCGGGCAGCGCCTTGGTGAGCGTGTCGCGCAGGCTACTCGGCTTTTCCATTCTGGGCGGCCTCGATCATGTTGCGGGCGCTGTCGTAGGCGCGCTCGCAGGCGAGCCCACGGGCGCGGGCGGTGTCAGCAACGTGCGCGAGTTCTCCCGCTCTGTCGTCTGCGCGTCGGAGCATGTCGGCAAGCAAATCGGCGGGGGCGGGGTCTGGCGCGCACTGTCCGGCAGCGGCGCGAGCCTGGGCGGCGGCACGGTGCTGGGTGAGGTAGTCGGCAAGGTCGCGCTGCAGCCGGTTGCGAGCGTCAACAGCGCGAGCGCGGCCAGCGTCAGCAACACCAACGGCGGCCTGTGCATCGGCGTCGATTTGGGTGAGTTCGTCACGGTGGTTCCCTTCCAGTTTGCGATAGCGTTCAGAGGCTTTGAGCGCGGACCGTGCGGCCGTGGTGCGCTCGGTCTGCAGGGTGTTTTCGGTGTGAGCGGTTTCCAGCCGGGCTTCGGCCAGGCGCAGGGTCTGCATCACCAGGGCGAAGCCCAGGCCCAGCCCCAGGGCAATGGCGGTGTATTTCCAGGCGTTGGCGTGTAGAGCTGCAAGTGTGGTCATTGCATTGCCATGCAGTCCGCATGCCTCTTTTGTTGCCGGGTCCACACGCCCTTGCAACCATGCGGCCCCCAGTTCTGCGGCAGGCGGCAATCCCGGCCGGCCTGAAAGCGCCACAGCAGCAGCGCCTGGCAGGCGCCCACGTAGTCGCCGCGCAGCAGCCAGGTGCGGGGGGAATTGGGCTTGCGCCAGTTGCCGCTGCCGAACTGGCCCACCCAGTCTTGGTAGAGGTCGAATTCGCCGGGGTACAGCAGCACACCCGGCAGGCTGGCTTTGAACCGCACCTCGTCGGCGTTGTGCAGGTTGCGCGCCAGTTGCTCGGCCCGCTGGCGGGTGATGGGCGGGTCGTTCAGGCGCACCGCCGTGCCGTCCTCGTACCGGGTGGACCCGTGGCCGATGGTGGGCACGTCGCCCACCGTAGGCACGTAGGGGTGGTGCACCACGGCACCATCGGCGCGCACGCTGGTGGGGCCGTCGCCTTCGCTCGCCTTCCATGTGGCAAAGCCTGCGGCCGACAGCGACAGCAGCGCCACGGCGATGCGCTGGCGGGTGCTGGTGGTCACTGTGCCACCTCGCACGCAGCCTGCTTTGCGATGCGCTCGGCGCGTTCATTGCGCCACTTCCACAGCAGGTAGCCCAGCTGCGCAGCCACATACGCGATGGTCAGGGCGGTTAGCGTGTGGCTCATGGTCCAGCCGTTGACGGCTTGATGGGCCACTACGGCAACGGGGGGCGATGCCTTGGCGGTTTCTACGCCGATGGCTTTGATGATGCTTTCACGGTCCATGGTGTTTTCAGTCCCACAGGTTGATGGTTTGCTTTTGGGTGCGCTTTGGCGGGACAACGATTTGCACCACGGTGCCGGCTGGAAGGCGCGGCCCCAGCTTGGCCAGGCCTGGGTTTGCGGCCAAGGTGGCCTCTACCACCTCGGCCGTGGCACCTGTGGTGCGGCGGCACAGCTCGTCCAGCATTTCGTAGTCCTGGGCGATGGCGCGCATCAGATCAGCTCCACGGTGGTGCGCGGCCGGCCCAGCAGGTCGGAGATTGCCCACCGGAGCTTGCGGCGGTGCTCGTCCACCTTGGCTTCGATGCGTTCGCGGATGCGCTCTGTTTTGCTGTCGTTGTGGGGCGTGGTGTCGATTTCGCGGTACGCCTCGGCCAGGTCTGCCTGCACATGGGCGTGGATGGCGCGCAGGTAGCGGCCAGCCTGGCGGCCGTCGCCGGCATCCGCCAGCGATTCCACGCCCTGGGCGAGCTGGTCAGCCTTGTAGGTGCGCAGCTCCGCATTCACCGCGTCGATGGCGCCCGCTATGGCTTCGGCCAGGCGCGCGGCCGTCACGGTGCCGTCCAGCAGGCAGGCCTCGCGGACCTTGGGCGCGTCGATGGCTGGGAACCATGGGTCGTTTTCGACCTGGGCGTCGTCGGCTTCGATGGGCGGATTGGCGGTGGCGATGAACGACATGGGCGGCTTCGTGCTGGTGGTGTTTGAGGGTGTGGCGGTGGCCCAGGGCGTCGGAGTGGTGCACGGGTGTGCGCTCTCTGCCCTGGGGCCGCCACGGGTGCGGGGTACGCTCGGGTTGCAGCGGCTGGGTTACTTCGCCTGGCCTACTTGGTCTTCGCGGCCAGGCGGCGTTCCAGCCGCTCAATGTCTTTTTTCACACCGGCTCGGGTGTCCAGCTCCATGGCGCGCTGCAGCAGGGGCAGAGCCTCCTTGCACGCCTTGATGGTGCGCGTGGCCATGTCCACATCGTGGCTACCGGTCTTGCCCAGCACGGCCCAGCCTGCGGCCTTGTACAGCTTGCTTTTGGCCTGGTCGGGCGTGTCAGCCTGGTCGGTCAGGGCCATGGCCTTGGCGGCCACCAGTAGTGCATCAGCGCCGCTGAGCTTGCCCGCCAAGATGGCTTCGGCCACTTCGTCCTGCACGATGGTGGGCAGATTGCGGTTGTACTGGTCGGGCGGCTTGATGCCGCTGGCCAGTGCGTACTCTGCCACTTCCAGCGCCCGGGCGTAGTTGCCTGCGTCGATGTGCCACACCAGCACGGTGGCCAGCACGTCGTCCTGGGTGCCTGGCCGGGCTTGCAGCACGCCGTCTACGTAGGCGTCGTACTCTGGGAGCATGGCCCGCTTGGCTTCGATCTTTCGCTCCACGCTGTGCATGTCTTTCAGGCGCAGGCGGTGCTGGTGCAGTTGCGCCAGCTGTAGTTCGTAAGCAGTGCCTACGGTCTGGCCGTGCGCGTTGTCGGCTTCTTGCTGCGCGGCCTGCTGCGATGCAAGGCTGTGAATGCGGTGCCTCTGGGCTGGTGTCTGTCGCATGGCTGGTGTTCCCCGTGCTTCTTGTCGGTGCTGTGGCTGCCGGCTTGCAAATAGCGGCTCCCTTTTTTAGAAGCGGCTTTTTGCGGCAGGCTGCTGTGCGTCAGTCCTGCAGCTCGATGTTTTCGATCAGGCAGGCTTTGCCCAGGTCTTCCACCACGAACGCGTCGTTGCTGCTCTCGAAGGTCTCGATGCGGTCGCGCTTGGGGTTGTCGATCACCGCACGGCGGCGGCTGCCGTCCTGGTAGTAGATGGACAGGTTTTTCAGGCTGGTGATGAGGATGGCGTTGGGCTTCATGTAGGGCACGGTGATGCCTTGCTTGCCACCCAGGCGGCGCTGGCTGCGCACGATGTCGGCGGCCAGCATTTCCGTGGGGGCGGTCTGGCCGTCCACCAGTGGGAACAGCTTGTCGTGCATCAGGCCACGGCCCACGATGGCCACGAGATCGCCCGCCTCTGCGTGCCAGGCGTCCAGCAGCGATTCGGTGGCGTCGTACACCAGGCCGTCCAGCGTCTTGTAGTCGCCAGTCGCGCCCACTACCACCTTGCCTGCGGCTGCGCCGTGGTCCATGACGCGCTCGGGTGCGTTTTCGCGCAGGTACTGCAGCCAGCCCTTGTTTACGTCCTGCAGCAGGGGATTTGTCACCCGGTTGGTGTTGGCCGCAGCGCTGGTGCCATTGAATCCGATCATGATGCGGTCCAGCGCGCATTGCTGCTGGATGGCGCGCGACAGGCGCAGCTGGAAGTCGGGGAACTTGGCCCACATGTCCAGCGTGGCATAGCGCACGTGGGTGTCGTAGTTGGTCTGCACGCACTGGTAGCCCTGGCCGCCCAGCGATGCGGCATCGCGCGTGATACGGTCAGCGCCAGTGGTGTCGGTGCGGCTGGCCACGGGGCCATCGGTACCGATACCGATTTTCTGGCCCTGCATCTCGTCCACGGGGTAGATGCCGATGGACTGCAGGAAGGCGCTGCTTTCCTGAATGCGGCTTTCCAGCTTTTGCTGCACGCTCGGCGCTACGGTGAACATTTGGGCCGCCGACTCCACGCCGTTGAGCGTGGCGAGCTGGGCGAGGTAGGCGGAAAAGTGCTTGCGGGTTGGGTTCTTCATGGTCTGTCCCTTGGGTTCGTTTCTGGTTTGCGGTGTCTTGCGTGTTGCGTGGTGGTGGCTCAGCAGTCGGCCAGCACGGCGCCTTCAGTGCCGGTGGCTTCAGGACGCCCGGTAGAGCTGCTGTCTTGCTGGCTCAGCTTCACGGTCAGTTCGTTGAACTTCTTTTCGAGCGCGGAGAAATCGCCCGCCAGCTTGTCGCGCGCGGCCTTCTCGGCGGCCAGTTCCTTGGCCTGGTGTTGAATGGCGGCATCAGCTGCGCCCAGCACTTCCAGCGTCTTGGTAGCGAATACGTCGGTGGTTTCTGGCGTGGGCTTGGGGGCAGTGATGCTGCTCAAGTTTTTCAGCATGTCGCTGAATTTGGTGATGAGCGTGGACGCGATGTTCTCGGCATCGCCTTCCAGGCCCAAATCCGTTTCGACAGCAGCGGAGAACAGTGCGCCCTCGCTGTGCTTCTTGCCCTTGAACGGGCTTGCGTCGGGATTGCCGGCCGCGAACTTCAGCACCTCGGTGCCCAGGCTGGCGGGGGAGTCGGTCACAGCAAGGCCGGTCAGATAGGCTTCGCCGGACTTCGCAAAGTTGGGGTCCACTTCGATGCTGGTGTAAATCTTCTGCTTGGCCTTGTTCATGGCCACCAGCGCCGGCAGTGCTTCGATTTGCGCGAACAACGCCAGCTTGCCGTCTTCCACTGTGCGCGATTCCACTGCTAGCACATCGCCCAATGCTGCGAAAGCGCCTTCGGGAAGCATGCCGCGCATGTGTTCCAGCCACACGCGGGCACCGTACTTTTCACGATTGAAGTTCTTGGCCATCTGCTCGATCCAGCTGCGCTGAATTTCGCGGCCGTCGGTGGTGGCGCCTTCGGTTGCTACGCGGAAAAACTTGGATGGCATGGTGCGGCTTTCGTGCGGTGAGTTGATCTGCCGCCTATGTTCCGCATGCCTTGCCGTGGCCGCAATTTGTGCGCGCTGTGGCTGCGCGACTCACATTTTTCCGGTGGTGCTTTCCGCGCGCGCGCGGCAGACACTGGTAGCCCATGACAAGCAAAGCCGCCACCAGACCAGCCACAGCAGCCAAGTCCAGACGCGAGGTCAGCGCCGTGCACAACACGGGCAGCGCCGCACAGAAAGCGATCACCACCCGCGCCAAAGCCATCTTCAAGGACGCTCAGCCAGGCGGTGAAACAAGCCCGGTGGATGGCGGTGCAGGTGTGCGCCGCGAAGCACGGGCGCTGTTCTGGATGGGCTGGAAGCTGTCGCACATCGCAGAGCACCTGGGCGTTCCGCGCGGAACGCTGCACGGCTGGTGCAAGGCAGAGAAGTGGCAGGACACACCGGCCGCGCAGCGCGTGGAGAACGCGCTGGAAGCCCGTCTCTCAACGCTGATCGCCAAGGACGTGAAAACGGGCGGGGACTTCAAGGAAATTGACTTGCTGGGCCGCCAGCTGGAGCGGCTGGCCCGCATCGGCAAGTACGAACGCACCGGGCGCGAAGCCGATCTGAACCCAGCCATTGAAGCGCGCAACGCTGGGCCGAAGAAGGCTCGCGGCAAAAACTGCCTGTCAGAGGAACAGGTGGAACAGCTGAAAAGCGCTTTCCTCGATTCGCTGTTCCAGTACCAGCTGGGCTGGTGGCAGAGCAGCCAGCAGCGAACGCGGGCCATTCTCAAGTCGCGCCAGATAGGTGCCACCTGGTACTTTGCGCGTGAGGCGTTGATTGATGCGCTGGAGACTGGGCGGAACCAGATTTTTCTGTCCGCGAGCAAGGCCCAGGCCCACATCTTCAAGCAGTACATCTGTGCATTCGTCCACGAAGTGACGGGTGTGGAGCTGAAAGGCGACCCCATCGTGCTGGCCAACGGCGCCACGCTGTATTTCCTTGGCAGCAACGCACGCACCGCCCAGGGCTACCACGGGAACTTCTACTTTGATGAGTTCTTCTGGACGCAAGACTTTGAGCGCCTGAACAAAGTGGCCAGCGGCATGGCGATGCACAAGAAGTGGCGCAAGACCTACTTCAGCACGCCCAGCAGCATTCAGCACGCGGCCTATGCGTTCTGGTCGGGCCTGCGAGTCAAGAAGAAGTCCAGGATTGAAGTGGACTTGACGCACGCGCGCTTGGCCGGTGGCTTCACTGGCGAGGATCGGGTGTGGCGCAACATCGTCACGATCATGGATGCGCTGGCGGGCGGCTGCGACCTGTTCGACCTTGAAGAGCTGAAGCTGGAGTATTCCGATGCGGAGTTCGCCAACCTGCTGATGTGCGGTTTTGTCGATGATTCGTTTTCGGTCTTCCCGCTCTCGATGTTGCAGCCCTGCATGGTGGACAGCTGGGAGCTGTGGACAGATTTCAAGCCATTCAGCCAGCGGCCCTATGGCTGGCTGCCAGTATGGGTAGGCTATGACCCGAGCCACACGGGCGATAACGCCGGCCTGGTGGTGGTAGCCCAGCCCACCAAACCGGGCGGGGCGCTGCGCGTGCTGCACACAGAGCAGTTCAAGGGCATGAACTTTGAAGCCCAGGCGAAGGCGATCAAGGCAATCGCTGAGCGCTACAACGTAACCGGCATCACGGTAGACACCACTGGCATCGGGGAGGGCGTTTACCAGCTGGTGCAGAAGTTCTATCCCGCGGTGCGAGGCATCAACTACAGCGTGGACAGGAAAACCATGCTGGTGCTCAAGGCGCAGCAGGTCATCAATGCGGGGCGGCTGGAGTTTGACGCTGGCAACAAGGAGCTGGCCGCCAGCTTCATGGCCATCAAGCGTGAGATGACGGCCAGCGGACGCAACGTGACGTATGCCGCGGGGCGCAGCGAAGAAACCGGCCACTCCGATCTGGCCTGGGCAACGATGAACGCGCTCAGCCATGAACCCTTGGAAACGGGCACTGACCTGGCCACGCCACAGGGCCAATCCTTCCTTGTTATCTCTGACTGAACATGACAAAACGCAATCGCCGCGCTCAGGCGCACTACACCCCCACGTCCACTGAACCCTCTGCGGCTACTGCGGCCCCGCCGCAGGCCCAGGCTTTCAGCTTCGACCTGGGCGAGCCAGAGCCTGTACTGGGGGGACGCTCGGCGCTGCTGGAGTATGCGGAATGCTTGCAGTGCGGCGACTGGTACGAACCGCCTGTGAGCTTGGCAGCGCTTGCTCGCCTTCTGCGTGTAGGAGCGCACCACGAGTCGGCCCTGCGGTTCAAGGTCAATGTGCTGGTCAGCACCTTCATCCCGTCTCAGTCGCTCAGCGCCGAAGCCTTCGGCGGCTTCGCTCTCGATTACATGGTGCTGGGCAATGCCTATTTGGAGCGGCGCCGTAACCGGTTGGGCGAACTGCTGGAGCTACGCCACGCATTGGGCAAGTACACCCGGCGCGGCCTTGAAGCAGGGCGCTTCTTTTTCGTTACGGACCTGCAGAGCCCGCACGAATTCCCGCGCCACGCAGTGTTCCAGCTGCGCGAGCAGGACATCCATCAGGAAATCTATGGCCTGCCGCCGTACCTGGGTGCGCTGCAGTCGGCCATGCTCAATGAATCGGCCACGCTGTTCCGGCGCCGCTACTACAACAACGGCAGCCATGCCGGCTTCATCCTCTATGTGACCGATGCAGCCCAGTCCCAGGGCGACGTGGACAAGATGCGCGAGCAGCTGACCAAAACCAAGGGCGTTGGCAACTTCAAAAACCTTTTCTACTACGCGCCCAACGGGAAGAAGGACGGCATCCAGATGATCCCCATCAGCGAGGTGGCCGCCAAGGATGACTTCCTGAACATCAAGAACGCCAGCCGCGATGATGTGCTGGCTGCTCACCGTGTGCCGCCTCAGCTGATGGGTATGCTGCCCAACAACGTGGGCGGTTTCGGAGACGTGGAGAAAGCCGCAATGGTGTTTGCCCGCAACGAGATTGCGCCGCTGCAGGCGCGCATCTCACACGCCATCAACTCGTGGGCCGGCAACAAGGTGTGCACCTTCAAGCCCTATCTTTTGCAGGATGTCCCTTCCTAGAACCTAGTCTGCTGCTGCGTAGTCTCAAGCGCGCTTACTTGGGAAGGGTGAGGGCAGCTAACGCAATGCCGCTCGTAGCGCGTTAAGCGCCGATATGGTCACTGTCAAAAGGCCAATGTTCGCGATGACAACGGTGCCAAGGAAATCGGCAAACAGCATCCGGCGATGGGTAAACATAGTTCTGAGAGTCCTAAATACAGCTCGCCAGCGATGGACGCCTCGTACACGTTCGCGCCGCGCAAAGCGGGCGTACACCGTCAGGTTGTCGAGCAGCGCGTCTACAAACTGATTCAGGTTGGCTAGAAACGCCAACCAGAAAACCCCCACGCAGGAAAAAAACGCAACGGTCGAAGGCCAGTTGGATAGATCAAATCGCTTGAAATCCAGGTGGATCCAAAGAAGCAGCGCTGTAGTCGCCAGCAAGACCTGCGGAGTCAAATTTCTCAAGAACTCTAGTAGGGCCCGTTGGCCTTCTTTTTTAAAGATCAGCACAGTTGATGTGTGTAGCGGCGACATAGACAGTGTATCTGCCGAGTCATGCATCAAGTGCACCTCGCCTGCGTCAAAGCTTACCGCCGCAGCCCCCGTTCAGGGGTGCGGGCGGGCGCCCACCTACGTTCATCGCATCACCAGCGCCGCCTCCTCGCATTGGCTGAGGCAGTGCGAGCCCACCCTGCGGCGCGCCGTCGAGACCCCGCCGCGCCCGCTTGCTTGATACGTCGATTTTGTCGGGGTGTCGTGCGGACCCCAACGCTAGGGTTGATGCGGCTCTACGCGGCTGTTTCGGATTGGAAGCGCTGTCGGCAATTGTCGGAATTTGTCACTCGTCCAAAGTCCGTGCTTTTGTTCTGTATGGAGCAGGCCTTCCATGCCATAGTTACAAGTTATATGAAGCCTGAATGCCACTTCTACATCGATGACTCTGGCCCAAGAGACCCAGACCGAAAACCCGACAAAATCGCTACAGATCGTGATTGGTTTGCCCTTGGGGGCGTGCTGGTAAACGCATCAGATGAAAGTCACTGCAAAGAGTTGATCGAGGCGTTCCGTTCCCGCTGGCCACAATTGGCTGCGGAGCCCCTCCGCTCATATGACATCCGCCACAAAACAAAAAGGGCACGTTGGCTCCAATCTGAGCCAGTCGAACGGCAAGCTGCTTTCTATGACGAGCTGACTGAATTGATCATCAGCCTTCCTGTTCACGTATTGGCGTGCGTGATAGATCGGCCTGGATACAACAACCGATATTTAGCGCAATACGGCCCCCGGCGCTGGAAATTGTGTGCGACTGCATTCAACATCGTCGCCGAGCGCGCAGCAAAAGTAGCCATACACCGGGAGTCAAGGCTGAGAATCTATGCTGAACAAAGTGACAAAGCTACAGAGAAACAATTGAAATCGTATTTCAATACCCTACGAAACGAAGGGCTGCCGTTTAATGCCACCAATTCTCAGAAGTACAGCCCTTTAACTCAGGCCCAGTTTCATTCGACTCTTTTTGAGTTCCGAATTAAAACCAAGCAATCAGCTCTTATGCAGTTTGCAGATTTGGTGCTGTGGCCGGTATGCCAGGGGGGCTACGACCAATCTCATCGTGCGTACGTCACGCTTGTAGAAGCCGGAAAGCTCATCGAATCCGTATGCACGGAGGAAAACGGACTGCTGGGGACAAAGTACAGCTGCTTTGACCCTAGATAAAACAAAAGCCCGCAAACGCGGGCTCTTGGCGGCCACAACAGGGTGACCTCATAGGCTATGCCTGATAGCAGTATCGCTGATGTTGACCAAAACGTCAATAACGGTTTGCCGGCATGTCGTGCGATCCTAGGTCCTGGCTGCTGTATGCGGTTTAGCAAGTGTTGCATGTATGTGATGGCCTACTGGATGGCCTACGAATGAGCACCAGGCTCCCCAAAGCATCATCTGTTGCCGCTGTGTGGCGCCCTCCGTTTCCGCCAAGATAAGCCCCAAGCGCTCAACGCGCTTGGGGCTTTTTCTTTGTCAAGTCTGTCTGTTCGCCGCAGTTCGGTTGAGGAATTGCATTGCGCATAGGTGATTCCCGAATACCCAACCGATCATGTTTCGCGCCCAATCGTGGGGTCCTAAGAGCCTTGCTCGCTTTCTTGGGGACATGGATCAGATTCCGCCCGCTGTTTGGATTGCGGAGGGCCTGTGTCCTGGTGAACTCTGGCAAGGTTTCAGCCCGCCCTGTGCGGGCTTTTTTTTGTTGTGTACTTCAAGCCGAGGGCGCTGGCCCGTGATAGCGGCCCAAAGCCGACATGGAGCGCGCAAGTGCTGGCCAGTGGCCCTGTATGCTGACACTGATACTGATGCCTACAGGGAAGAAGGGCCCCCATGACGCACCATCGTGACGTGCAAGTTCGCGAGCTCAGCCTGGCATTCAACGATCTGGACTTTTGTTATCTACCCAGGGCTGCGGGCTCTGCGCCTTCTCATTGCGCCGATTTTTTGTGCACGGTCGATGCTTCCAGGTTTTTTTCCAACGGAGGCCATCACATCGTTTTTACGCTCGATTGCGAGGGTGGGCAGGGCGGCTACAACCCCCACTGCGGGGCCATCTTGCGGTACGGCAAGAACCTGTGGTCGGCTGCGCGTGGTTTCATCATTTTTGGCGATGGTGCGGTGATGGCGGAGGGGTGGAACGGTACCGCCATGCCGGCAT
Source organism: Acidovorax sp. ACV02 (assembly GCF_014851475.1). NCBI lineage: Bacteria > Pseudomonadati > Pseudomonadota > Betaproteobacteria > Burkholderiales > Comamonadaceae > Acidovorax > Acidovorax sp. ACV02. Next base: position 233,481 of record NZ_JACUZU010000007.1, on the reverse strand, counting down.
TGGCCGTCATTGCCAATACCGTAGGCGCGGGTTTCGATCCAGTTCGACACCCGGTGTTTACGCTGCGCATCACCGCAGGTTATCGGCGCGGTGCTTTTGCGAACAGCATGCGGATTGAGATCCGCTTGGGTGAATCAGCAAAGGGCGCTTTGCTGTTTGCTGGAGGCATTGACGGGGCCGAGTGGGGGTGGAGTTGGAGGGGGGGCTCCAAGGCCGCCATGGGGGGTATCGCTGCCGGCTTTGTGCCTCCAGTTGCCACCGGTTGCGTGGAAGAATTGCTGCCACGCAGTGCGCCTCATGCTGCGCTGGTTATGTCCCGTTTCAAATTCAGGATACATCCACCCAGTACGGCCCCCTAGTCAGTAAATCGCAAGCATGAGTGACCCAGCGTGGACACGCGCAAGCACCTATCTCGGTGTCGTGAAATGGTCGGCGCCTTCGTTACTCACTCGTCGATCGAAGCACTCCACCGGCTGCCCCAATCGTTTCCCTTGTTGCTCACCTTGTCGATCTCGCGACGGTCGCGTTTGGTTGGTCGACCTTCTTGCAATGTCGCAGCCGGCTCAGGGGCCAAGCGGCGCAGTTCTGCGGCCTTTTCGCGGGCGGCGATGCTGTCAGGGGTTTCTTCGTACAGTTGCTGGGCCACTGGCGCAGGGCCCCGGGCACCGCTCAGGCCCAGAACGCGCACGGTGCGTGCTACGGGACCTTGGCGTAGCGCTACGGTGTCGCCGCAGCGCAGGTCGCGTGCAGGTTTGGCCAGCTGGCCATTGACAGTGACCCGGCCCTTGCCGATCTCTTCGGTGGCGAGGCTGCGGGTCTTGTAAAAGCGGGCGCACCAGAGCCACTTGTCCAGGCGCATCGTCTCCAAGGTGTTCATGGGCGAGATTGTGCCGTCTAGGCCATGGGTGTGCTGTCGGTCAAGGGCGCAGGCAGTGGCAGGCGAACCACGGCGTCCAGCCCTGTCACCTTGTGGCCTTGCACCTGGTTTGTCAGTGTGATGTTGCCTTCCAGGGCCTGCACGATCTCATGGCAAATGGCCAGGCCCAGGCCGCTGCCGGTGCGCACGTCTCCTGCAGAAAAGGGCTGGAACAGGCGTGCCGCCAGCTCGTCATCAATGCCAGGGCCGTGGTCGCTGATCGTCAGCGCCGCATGCCGCCCGTCGCTGCGCAAGTCCACGGTCAACTCACTGCCGGGCGGTGCGTGGCGCACGGCGTTGTGCAGCAGGTTGCGGCTCAGTTCGCGCAGCATCCATTCATGCGATTGCACCAGGGTTGGCTCGGTGTGGATGCCAAAGTCCAGATCGCGCTGAGCAATCAGTGGCGAAATCTCCAGCGCCACGGCACGCAGAATGTCATCAAAGCGGGTGGCTGGTGGAGCGCTTTGTTGGCGCAGCTGCTCCACCTTGGCCAGGGCCAGCATCTGGTTGGCGAGCTGGGTGGCGCGGTCCACGGTGTCGCTGATCTCGTGCAGGGCTTGTTGCGGCTCCACGTCGCCGCGCAGGGCCGATTGCACCTGGGTCTTGAGCACGGCCAGCGGTGTGCGCAGCTGGTGGGAGGCATCGCGCACAAAGCGCTTTTGGTGCCGCAGCAGGTGACGCAGGCGCTGCATGACCTCATTGGTGGCGTCCACCAGCGGCTGCAGCTCGCGCGGGGCGAGCGGGGCCGCGATGGGGCTCAGATCGCCCTCGCGCCGGGCCTGCAGCTGCTGGCTGAGCTGCCGCACGGGCTGGGTGGCGCGCTGCACCACCAACACCACGGTAAAGGCCACCACGGCGATCAACAGCGCCTGTCGCAACAGGGTGTTCCACAGGATCTGCAAAGCCAGGGTTTCACGCACCTCCAGGGTCTCGGCCACCTGGATCACGGCCATGGCCCGGCCTTCGGAGCTGGCCACCGGTTGCAGCAGTACTGCCACACGCACATCGCGGTCACGAAACCGGTCGTCGTAAAAGTCCACCAGGGCCGCGTAGGGCGGGCGCGCGGGGATGCTGCCATGCCACACCGGCAACTCTTCAAAGCCCGACACGATATCGCCCTTCAGGGTCGAGACGCGATAGAACATCTGGCTCTGGTTGTCGGCCTCAAAGGCCTCCAGCGCGGAATAGGGCACGATGGCGCGCAGTTGCGCCGCATCGTCAAAGCCTTTCACGTCGAGCTGTTCGCTGATGCTTTTGGCGGATGCCAGCAGGGTGCGGTCATACGCGGTGTTGAGCGATGCCAGCGTCTGGTGGTACAGGCTCCAGGTGTTGAAGCCGATGAACAGGGCTACGGGCAACAAGATGCCCAGCAGCAGCCGCCGTCGCAGCGAGTGGTGGCGCGGGGCACTCTGGGTCATGCGTCGGCCCGTAGCAGGTAGCCCAGGCCGCGCAGCGTCATCAGGGTCAGGCCCGTGCCCGCCAGCTTTTTGCGCAGCCGGTACACCACGACCTCGATGGCTTCGTACTGCACGTCGAGCTGTCCCGGAAACACCAGCTCATACAGCCGCTCCTTGGTCACGGCATGGCCCGGTTGCGCCAGCAGCGCGTGCATCAGCGCCAGCTCGCGGGGGGTCAGCTCCATCACCTCGCCGTTCAGGTACAGCGCGCCGCTGTCCTTGTCGTAGCGGATGGCGCCGATCTGCACGATGCTGGGGGCCAGCGGCGCTACGGCGGGATCTCCACTGCGGCGCACCAGTGCGCGCAGGCGTGCCTCCAGCTCGTCCAGATCGAACGGTTTGGGCAGGTAGTCGTCGGCGCCAGCGTTCAGCCCCACTACGCGGTCGCCCACGGTGCCACGTGCCGTCAGGATCAGTACGGGGGTGCGCAGGCCACGTGATCGCGCCTGCTGCAGCACCTGCAAGCCGTCCAGGCCCGGCAGGGTGAGGTCCAGGATGACGGCGTCGGGCTGCAGGGCGGTCCATTGGCTCAGCGCTGCGCGTCCGTCGCCCACAGCGGTCACTTCCATGCCACGCCGGGTCAGTGCGCGGTGCAGCGTGGCCTGCATGGTGGGGTCGTCTTCTACAAGGAGCAATTGCATGCGCGGCACCATAGCACCGTCTCATTGGGCCGGGTGCATGAGTGTTTTCCCTGAGTCTGAGGACAGCCGTTTGACAGGCAGCGCGCGCATCATCGGGCGGTTCGCAAACCTTATCAGGAGACAGACACCATGCGTCGCGATACCTTTCTGAAATCACTGGCCGCCCTGGCCGCTGCGGGTGCGTTGCCCGTGTCGGCCCAGACGGCAGCGGCCCTCAAGATGATGATTCCCGCCAACCCCGGGGGCGGTTGGGATTCCACGGGTCGTGCGCTGGGCAAGGCGATGCAGGATGCGGGCGCCGCATCGTCGGTGTCCTATGACAACAAGGGCGGCGCAGCGGGCGCGATTGGCCTGGCCCAGTTCGTCAACGCCAGCAAGGGCGACCCGAACGCGCTGATGGTGATGGGCGCTGTGATGCTGGGCGGCATCATCACCGGCAAGCCCCCGGTGGGCCTGGACAAGGTCACGCCCCTGGCGCGCCTGACCAGCGAATACAACGTGTTTGTGCTGCCCGCCAACTCGCCTTTCAAGACCATGAAGGATGTGGTGGAACAGCTCAAGAAGGACCCCGGCAGCGTGAAGTGGGGTGGCGGCTCGCGCGGCTCTACCGAGCACATTGCCGCCGCCATGATCGCCCGTGAAGTGGGCGTGGACCCCGCCAAGATCAACTACGTGGCGTTCCGTGGGGGCGGTGAAGCCACTGCCGCCATCCTGGGTGGCAACGTGACCGTGGGTGGCAGCGGCTACAGCGAGTTCTCCGAGTACATCTCTGCCGGCAAGATGCGCGCAGTGGGCGTGACCTCGGGCACCCGCCTCAAGGGCGTGAACGTGCCCACGCTCAAGGAGCAGGGCATCAACGTGGAAATCGGCAATTGGCGCGGCGTGTACGGCGCGCCTGGCATCACGCCCGAACAGCGCAAGGCCTTGATCGACGCGCTGGCCAAGACCTTCAAGCACAAGGCCTGGCAGGACGCGATGGAAAAGAACGGCTGGACCCCCGCATGGATGGCCGGCGACGAGTTCGGCAATTTCGTGGATGCCGAGTTCGCCAGCATGCGTGCCACGATGGCCAAGTCCGGAATGATCTGATCCCGAAGCAAGGCGCGGCAGCCGTCATTTCTGCCTCTGGGCAGGCGGCGCGCCCGTGCATTGGTTGGTGCGAAGGAAAAAACATGACACAACAACATTCATCGCGCTCCAAGCCCTTGCAGACCCTGATCGGGGTCGGGCTGGTGGTGCTCGCGCTGGGTCTGGCCTGGGGGGCCAGCTCGGTCAGTTCAGAAGCGGGCTACGGTGGCGTGGGCCCCAACTTCTTTCCCTGGGTGGTCAGCATTGCCATCCTGATCTGCGGCGTGCTGTGCGTGGCACATGCGCTGAGCGGAGGGTTTCGGGAGCTGGAAGAGGGCTCCGGCGACGAGCGCGCCCACTGGAAGGGCTTCATCTGGGTGTCGGCAGGGCTGCTGCTCAACGCCCTGCTCATCACCACGCTGGGCTTCATCCTGAGCTGTGCGTTGTGCTTCGTGCTGTCGGTGCGGGGTTTCAAGAGCTCGGAAGGTGAACTCGACCTGCGCCTGCAGGCCTGGATCAAGGATTCCTTCATCGGTATCGCGGTAGCGGCCCCGGTGTACTGGATGTTTACGCAACTGCTGGCCATCAACCTGCCCGGCCTGACCAACACGGGGTGGCTGTAAAGCCTGCACGCCATGGAAACCTTAAACCTTTTGATGCAGGGTTTTGCCACCGCGGCAACACCCATCAACCTGATGTGGGCCTTTGTGGGCTGCATGATCGGCACCGCCGTGGGCGTGTTGCCAGGCATCGGCCCCGCAGTGGCTGTGGCCATGCTGCTGCCCATCACCGTCAAGGTCGAGGCCACGGCCTCGATGATCTTCTTTGCGGGCATCTATTACGGCGCCATGTATGGCGGCTCCACCACGTCCATCCTGCTCAACACCCCGGGTGAGGCCGGGTCCATGGTCACGGCCATGGAGGGCAACAAGATGGCCAAGCATGGCCGCGCCGGTGCGGCCCTGGCCACGGCCGCCATCGGTTCGTTTGTGGCGGGCACCATCGCCACGGTGCTGGTGACCTTCTGCGCGCCGCTGGTGGCCGAATACGCCATCCGCCTGGGCCCGCCGGAGTATTTCATGCTGATGGTGCTGGCCTTCACCACCGTGAGTGCGGTGCTGGGCAAGAGCACGCTGCGTGGCATGGTGGCGCTGTTTGTGGGCCTGGCCATGGGCTTGATCGGCATCGACCAGATCACGGGCCAGGCGCGCTACACCGGGGGTGTGCCTGAGCTGATGGATGGCATCGAAGTGGTGCTGATCGCCGTGGGCCTGTTTGCGGTGGGCGAGGCGCTGTACAACGTGATGTACGAAGGCAAGTCCGACGAAACCCAGAACCGCCTGACCAGCACCCACATGACCAAGGAAGAGTGGAAGCGCTCCTGGCCCGCATGGTTGCGCGCCACGGCCATCGGGTTTCCGTTTGGCACCGTGCCTGCCGGTGGCAGCGAGATTCCAACCTTCCTGAGCTATGCCGCCGAGAAGAAACTGAGCAAGCACAAGGAAGAGTTTGGCACCACGGGCGCCATCGAAGGCGTGGCAGGCCCCGAGGCCGCCAACAACGCGGCCATCACGGCCACGCTGATCCCACTGCTGACGCTAGGCATCCCCACGTCGAACACCACGGCCATTTTGCTGGGCGCGTTCCAGAACTATGGCATCCAGCCCGGCCCGCAGCTGTTTGACACCAACGGCGCGCTGGTGTGGGCGCTGATCGCGTCGATGTACATCGGCAACGTGATGCTGCTGATCCTGAACCTGCCGCTGGTGGGCCTGTGGGTGAAACTGCTGAACATCCCGAAGTCGTACCTGTACGCGGGCATTCTGGTCTTCTCCACCCTGGGTGTGTATGGCATGCGCCAGAGCGCATTCGACCTGGTGCTGCTGTACGCGATCGGCCTGCTGGGTGTGGTGATGCGCCGCTTTGACTTCCCCGCCGCGCCGGTGGTGGTGGGCATGATCCTGGGCCCCTTGGCTGAGGCACAGATGCGCAATGCGGTGTCGATTGGCGAAGGCAAGTGGACGATTTTCCTGGAGCGCCCCGGTTCGGTGACCCTGATCGTCATCGTGCTGGCCGTGCTGATCGTTCCGCGCCTGCTGCGCCGTTGGGCTGCCCGCAAGATGGCGCTGGCAGAGGCCTGAAACCGTGGCGAGGCCCCAGGCTCGCACCCATAAAAAAACCGCGCCACCGGGCGCGGTTTTTTTTCGTCCAGACGGCGCGGGCAGATCCGTGCCGACGATTTTCTTGGCAAGCCAGACCCCCAGGCGCTGTGCTCCCGGAGCCCTCCCCACCAGGTGGCTTGCTGTGAACTCAGGCTGAATCGTACCATAAAATGCGAATAGTTCTTATTTGCAGGATGGCGCATGTCTTCATTTCCGCAGGAGTTTCTGGTGCTTTGTCGTCAGTGGGGCGAAGCCCAGCGGCGTTGCAGCGCGGCCCTGACGGCGCAGGCCGCCGAGATCCAGGCGCTGCAGGCCGAGGTGGTGCGGCTGCGTGGGGCGCTGGTGGTGCGCGATACGCGGCTGGCCATGGCGTACGACGAGCTGGCGCAGCTACGGGCTGCTGTGCCGGGGCTATCCCGCCGTCAGACCATGGCACGCCATATCGCTGTGCTGGCGGAGCGCATTGCCACCTTGTCGCGGGAATGCCTGCGCTGGCGACTGGCGGCGCAGTCAGACACCAGGGCAGTGAGCCACCCGGAGCAGGGTGGGGCAACCAGCGCCGCGCCCCCGGATGCTTCGGCACCCCCCCGCAGGGTGCGCGTGCCCGTGGTGGTCGAGGCCCATCCGGACGCAGACGCGGGTGCGACGTTTGACGCCAGCCTGGCCGCCGCTGACCTGGTGATTTGCCAGACGGGCTGCATCAGCCATGACGCCTACTGGCGGGTGCAGGACCAGTGCCGTCGCACGGGCAAGCCCTGCATCTTGGTGGACCAGCCGCTGGCAGCATGTGAGGCATCCCTGTACACCTCTTTGACTCCGGTTTGGGATAAAAACGCCTGATAGCGCTAGTGCCATTTGCCTAGGTAGCTATCTAATTTGTAGCGTCTTGGCTCTATGCCGGGCGTCTGCTGCCTGTGGGGGACAGATCCTGCGCCCCGCCAGCGCGCTACCATCCGCAGATGCCTTTGCTCGCTGATGACGCCCCCGCACTGCCGCTGGATGCCCAGGGCATTCTGGAACTGGCGGCACGCTCCATGTTCCAGCTGTTCTCCAGCGTCAGCCAGGGCATGTTCCTGGTGGATCGCAGCGGGCGCATCGTGTGGGTGAATGAGGGCTACCAGCGCTTTCTGCCGGACCTGGGTTTTTCGTCGGTGGACCAGTTCGTGGGCCGCACGGTGGAAGAGGTCATCCCCAACACACAGATGCGCCGCGTGCTCGAAACGGGCCAGCCCGTGCTGATCGACCTGCTGACCAACAAGGCGGGCACCTTTGTGGTCAGCCGCATTCCACTGCGCGACGACGCGGACCGCGTGATCGGCGCCATTGGCATCGTGCTGTTCGACCATCCCGAAACCACGCTGCAGCCCCTCATCAGCAAGTTTGCGCTGTTGCAGCGCGACCTGGACGACGCCCGGCGCGAGCTGGCCAGCCAGCGCCGCCGCAGCCTGGCGGTGGCGGGCGACGGCGAGCGGCGGTCCAAGTACACCTTTGCCAGCTTCATCGGTTCCAGCCCCGCGGCGGCCGAGGTCAAGCGCCAGGCGCGCCGTGCAGCGCAGTCGAGCAGCCCCGTGCTGCTGCTGGGTGAGACGGGGACCGGCAAGGAGCTTCTGGCCCACGCGATCCACGCAGCGTCCAGCCGCGCCAGTGGCCCGTTCGTCAGCGTCAACATCGCCGCCGTGCCCGACACGCTGCTCGAGGCCGAGTTCTTCGGCGTGGCGCCTGGCGCCTACACCGGCGCCGACCGCAAGGGCCGCGACGGCAAGTTCAAGCTGGCCGATGGCGGCACGCTGTTCCTCGACGAAATCGGCGACATGCCCCAAAGCCTGCAGGCCAAGCTGCTGCGGGCGCTGCAAGAGGGCGAGATCGAGCCGCTGGGCAGCAACAAGCTCGTGCCTTTCAATGTGCGCATCCTGGCCGCGACGTCGCGCGATTTGGCGTCCCTGGTGCGCGAGGGCAAATTCCGCGAGGATTTGTTCTACCGCCTGCATGTGCTGCCGGTGCGTGTGCCGCCGCTGCGCGTGCGGCGCAGCGACATTCCTGCCTTGGTCGAAGCATTGGGCGAAGACCTGGCCCTGCGCAATGGCACCGCGCCGCCCGAGTTGCTGCCCGATGCGATGGCCCTGCTGGCGGGCCAGCCCTGGCGCGGCAACATCCGCGAGCTGCGCAATGTGCTGGAGCAGGCGGTAATGCGCAGCGACTCGCAGTCCATCGACGCCGCTCAGCTCGAACGCATCCTGCGCGAAGCGGGCGTGGAGCCCGCCGCCCCCGCCCCGGTGCAGGACCCAGGCCACGCCGCCGACGCCGAGGACGAAAGCCGATACCTGCGCCCGCTGGCCGAGCAGGTGGCGGAGCTGGAGCGCAAGGCCATCGCGGCTGCGCTCAAAGCCCATGGCGGCAACAAGCTGGCCACTGCTCGCCAGCTGGGCATCTCGCGCGCCACGCTCTATGGACGTCTGGAAAACCCTGAATAAAAATCAGGCAAATGTCTAAAAATTAGACATTCAATGTGTATTTAAATCAGGCAGTGTCGCCAGGGTGTCAGTAAAAGTATCTTTGAAATCAAGCACTTGGCTGCTGGCACAGACTGTGCAATAAAGAAGCATCACAACAGGAGACATCGCCATGCACCGTCGCACTCTGGTCGCCCTCGCTTCCGCAGCCGTTACCGCCGCCGCACTTTCTGCCCCCGCGTTCGCGCAGACCGGTGAAATCCGCATTGCCCACGTGTACAGCAAGACGGGTCCGCTGGAGGCCTATGGCAAGCAGACCCAGACCGGCCTGATGATGGGCCTGAACTACGCCACCGGCGGCAGCATGACCGTCAATGGCAAGAAGCTCGTCGTGATCGAGAAGGACGACCAGGGCAAGCCTGACCTGGGCAAGAGCCTGCTGGCCTCGGCCTACTCGGATGACAAGGCCGACATTGCCGTCGGCCCCACCTCCAGCGGCGTTGCCCTGGCCCTGCTGCCCGTGGCCGAGGAATACAAGAAGATCCTGCTGGTGGAGCCCGCCGTGGCCGATGCCATCACCGGCGACAAGTGGAACAAGTACATCTTCCGCACCGGCCGCAACAGCAGCCAGGACGCGATCTCCAACGCCGTGGCCATCGACAAGGCGGGCGTGACGGTGGCCACGCTGGCACAGGACTATGCCTTCGGCCGCGATGGCGTGAAGGCCTTCAAGGACGCGCTCAAGAACGCCAAGCTGGTGCACGAGGAATACCTGCCCACCACCACCACCGACTTCACCGCCGGTGCCCAGCGTCTGATCGACAAGCTCAAGGACGTGCCCGGCCGCAAGGTCATCTTCATCATCTGGGCCGGTGCAGGCAACCCGTTCAAGATCGCTGACATGGACCTCAAGCGCTATGGCATCGAGATCGCCACCGGCGGCAATATCCTGCCCGCCATGGCGGCCTACAAGAACTTCCCCGGCATGGAAGGCGCCACGTACTACTACTTCGGCATCCCCAAGAACCCCGTGAACGAAGCCATGGTGGCTGCGCACTACAAGGAGTTCAAGACCCCGCCAGACTTCTTCACGGCCGGCGGTTTCAGCTCTGCCATGGCGCTGGTCACCGCTCTCAAGGCCACGAACGGCGACACCAACACCAACAAGCTCATCAAGACCATGGAGGGCATGAGCTTCGAGACGCCCAAGGGCAAGATGACCTTCCGCAAGGAAGACCACCAGGCCATGCAGAGCATGTACCACTTCAAGATCAAGGTGGACCCGGCCTTTGCCTGGGGCGTGCCCGAGCTGGTGCGCGAGATCAAGCCTGAAGAAATGAACGTGCCGATTCGCAACAAGCGATAAGCCGGTCTTTCGATTCCGTTAGCGAGTTAGCGAGGCCCGTCGGACAGGACCACCGTCCTGCTCCCTCGGGGTCCATCCCGCAGGGGCGGCCGCCCCTCTTTTTCCAGTGAATTGATGCATGAACCCCCGGGTCTACACGGGGGCAGGGTCGGTTTTTCTCAAAAATTATTTGGAGACAAGACAACATGGCTTTCAATTTCCTCCGGGCGGCAGCAGCAGGGGCTGCGATGGCACTCTGTGGCTTGGGCAGTGTTCACGCTGCCGTCAACCTGCCGGCACTCAAGATCGACAAGACACAGACCACGGTATCGGGCCTGTCCTCGGGCGGCTTCATGGCCGTGCAGCTGCACGTGGCGTATTCGGCAACGTTTGCCAAGGGCGCCGGTGTGGTTGCGGGCGGCCCGTTCTATTGCGCCGAGGGATCGGTCGTCAACGCCACCGGGCGCTGCATGGCCAGCCCGGCAGGCATCCCCACCAGCACGCTGGTCAGCACCACCAACACCTGGGCCAGCCAGGGCGTGATCGACCCCGTGGCCAATCTGCAGAACTCCAAGGTCTACCTGTTCTCGGGCTCGCTCGACAGTGTGGTCAAGACCGGGGTGATGGACGCGCTGCGCACCTACTACAACAGCTTCGTGCCCGCCGCCAATGTGGTCTACAAGAAGGACATTGCGGCCGAACACGCCATGGTGACGGACGACTACGGCAACGCCTGCTCCACCAAGGGCGCGCCCTACATCAGCGACTGCAACTTCGACCTCGCCGGTGCCATGCTGCAGCACCTGTACGGCACGTTGAACGCCCGCAACAACGCCACCCTGCCCACCGGCAATTACATCGAGTTCAACCAGAGCGAATTCATCACCAACCATGGCATGGCCACCACGGGCTGGGCCTATGTGCCCCAGGCCTGCCAGGCGGGCGGCACGGCCACCTGCAAGCTACATGTGGTGCTGCATGGCTGCAAGCAGAACATCAGCGATGTGCAGCAGCAGTACGTGCGCAACACTGGCTACAACCGCTGGGCTGACACCAACAACATCGTGATGCTGTACCCGCAGACCAGCACCGCAGCCACCAACAGCTGCTGGGACTGGTGGGGCTATGACAGCGCCAACTATTCCAAGAAGTCGGGCCCGCAAATGGCGGCCGTCAAGGCCATGGTGGACCGCGTCTCCAGCGGCACGGGCGGCACCACGCCCCCCGGCCCTGTGGCCCTGCCAGCCCCCACGGGCGTGAGCACCTCGGGCGCTACAGCCAGCAGCATGGCCATCGGCTGGGCTGCCGTCACGGGCGCGGCCAGCTACAACGTGTACCGCAACGCCAACAAGGTCAACGCGCTGCCTGTGACTGCCACCAGCTACACCGACACCGGCCTGGCCGCGTCCACCACCTACAGCTGGACGGTGCGCGCGGCCGATGCCAACGGGGCCGAGGGCGCCACATCGGCCGCAGCTTCGGGCACCACGCTGGCCGCATCGGGCGGCGGCACGGCCACTTGCACCACCGCCAGCAACTATGCACACACCCTGGCCGGGCGCGCGTATGCCGCCGGGGGCTACACCTATGCGCTGGGCTCCAACCAGAACATGGGCCTGTGGAACGTGTTCGTCACCAACACCCTGAAGCAGACCAGCACCAACTACTACGTGATCGGCACCTGCCCCTAAAGTGCCGGGGCGCGCTGCCGCAGGGCAGGGCGCCCCACCCATTCCATCGATTGACTCAGACCGTGAAAGTGAACCCCCACCCATGAGCACCTTGGCCACCAAGGACTTGACCATCCGCTTTGGCGGCCACGTGGCGGTCAACGGCGTGACCTGCTCTTTCGAGCCCGGCACGCTGACCGCCATCGTGGGCCCCAACGGCGCGGGCAAGACCACCTACTTCAACCTGATCTCGGGGCAACTCAAGGCTACCAGCGGCAGCGTCACGCTGGGCGGGCAGGACCTCACGGGCCAGTCCGTCTCGGCACGCACGCACGCGGGTCTGGGCCGGGCGTTTCAGCTCACCAACCTGTTCCCCAACCTCAGCGTGCTGGAGAACGTGCGCCTGGCCGTGCAGGCCACGCAGGAGGGCAAGCACCGGCGGGGCATGAACCTGTGGAGCATCTGGAGCGACCACAGCGCGCTGACCCAGCGCGCCCGCGTGATCCTGCAAGCCGTGGCCATGACCGACCGGGCCGACACCCCGGTGGCCAGCCTGCCGCACGGCGACCAGCGCAAGCTCGAAGTGGCACTGCTCATGGCGCTGGAGCCGCAGGTCTACATGTTCGACGAGCCCACGGCCGGCATGAGCCACGACGAGGCGCCCGTGATCCTGAACCTGATCCGCGAGCTGAAGAAGGACAAGACCAAGATCATCCTGCTGGTGGAGCACAAGATGGACGTGGTGCGCGAACTGGCCGACCGCATCATCGTGCTGACCAACGGCACGCTGGTGGCCGATGGACCGCCAGCCGAGGTGATCGCATCGCCCGTGGTGCAAGAGGCTTACCTGGGCGTCTCCAAGGACGCAGAGAAGGAGGCCGCATGAGCACGACGCCAACGACCAACCTGCTCGAACTCAAGGGTGTGCACACGCACATCGGGGCGTACCACATCCTGCACGGCGTTCATCTCGCCGTGCCCAAAGGGCAGCTCACCATGCTGCTGGGCCGCAACGGCGCAGGCAAGACGACCACGCTGCGCACCATCATGGGCCTGTGGCATGCGTCACAGGGTTCCATCCACTTTGGCGGCAAAGACATCACCGCGATGAATACGCCTGCCATCGCGGGCCTGAACATCGCCTTTGTGCCCGAGAACATGGGCATCTTTGCCGACCTCACGGTGAAGGAAAACATGCTGCTGGCCGCACGCAGTGCCCGCAACGCCGCGCAGATGGACGAGGCGCGCTTGCAGTGGATCTTCAAGCTCTTCCCCGCGGTGGAGAAGTTCTGGAACCACCCCGCCGGCAAGCTCAGCGGCGGCCAAAAGCAGATGGTGGCCGTGAGCCGCGCCATCGTCGAGCCGCGCGATCTGCTCATCGTGGATGAGCCCAGCAAGGGCCTCGCGCCCGCCATCATCAACAACATGATCGACGCGTTCGACCAGCTCAAGAAGAGCGGCGTGACCATTTTGCTGGTGGAGCAGAACATCAACTTTGCCAAGCGGCTCGGCGACACCGTGGCAGTGATGGACAACGGCCAGGTGGTGCATGCGGGCAGCATGGCCGTGCTGGCGCAAGACGAAGAACTGCAGCGCTCGCTGCTGGGGTTGGCGCTATGAGTTGTGTGAGCAATTTCATATGTTTTCGGGCGGTAGCGCAGGTATCTATTGCCCTGTTGGCTATCAAATGTGTAGCTAATGTACGTGGTGCGGCGACCGCCGCTGGAGGTCGGGCATGAGCGTCACCCGCGATTTCGACTGGAAGCCCCTGGCGTTGGTGCCGGCGCTGGCGCTGCTGGTGCTGCCCTTCATCGGCTCGCCCAGCACCTGGCTCACGCTCACGGTGGCTGGGCTGGCCATGGGCATGATCATCTTCATCATTGCCTCGGGCCTCACGCTGGTGTTTGGTCTGATGGATGTGCTGAACTTCGGCCATGGCGTGTTCATTGCGCTGGGGGCGTTTGTGGCCACCAGCGTGCTGGGCGCGATGGGCGACTACACCCAGAGTGCCGAGCTGTGGCGCAACCTGATGGCCGTGCTCCCCGCCATGGTGGTGGCCATGGCAGTGGCCGGGGCCGTGGGCCTGGCGTTCGAGCGCTTCATCGTGCGGCCCGTGTACGGCCAGCACCTGAAGCAGATCCTCATCACCATGGGCGGCATGATCATTGGTGAAGAGCTCATCAAGGTCATCTGGGGCCCCGCGCAGATCCCGCTGCCGCTGCCCGAGGGCATGCGCGGCTCGCTGCTGGTGGGCGATGCTGCCATCGAAAAATACCGCCTCGTCGCGGTGGCCGTCGGCCTGCTGGTGTTTGGCGTGCTGGCCTGGACGCTGTCGCGCACCAAGGTCGGCCTGCTGATCCGCGCCGGCGTGCAGGACCGCGAGATGGTCGAGTCCCTTGGCTACCGCATCCGCCGCCTGTTTGTGGGCGTGTTCGTGGTGGGCTCGGCCCTGGCGGGCCTGGGCGGTGTGATGTGGGGCCTGTACCAGCAGAACGTGGTGCCCCAGATGGGCGCGCAGGTCAACGTGCTGATCTTCATCGTGATCATCATCGGCGGCCTGGGCAGCACCGGCGGCGCGCTCATCGGTGCGCTGCTGGTGGGGCTGATGGCCAACTACACCGGCTTCCTGGTGCCCAAGGTGGCGCTGTTCTCCAACATCGCGTTGATGGTGGCCATTCTCTTGTGGCGCCCGCAGGGCGTCTATCCCGTGGCCAACCGCTGATGAGGAGCCGACTGACATGCTGAACCGACTTCTCTCCGGCGACTATCCGCGCAGCAAGGTGCTGGCGGTGATTCTGGTGGCCATCTTTGTGGGCCTTGCTTTTGCACCTTTCCTCTTCCCCGGGGTCAAGGCGCTGTCCGTGGCGGCCAAGGTGCTGATCTTTGTGGTGCTGGTCGCCAGCTTTGACCTGCTCTTGGGTTACACCGGCATCGTGAGCTTTGCGCACACCATGTTCTTTGGCATTGGTGCCTATGGCATTGCCGTGGCCACCACGCGCATGGGGCCCACCTGGTCTGCGCTGCTGGTGGGGCTGGCAGGCGCGCTGGTGCTCTCGCTGCTGCTGTCGCTGGCGGTGGGGCTCTTCTCGCTGCGCGTGCGGGCCATCTTTTTTGCGATGATCACGCTGGCCGTGGCCGCTGCGTTCCAGACGCTGGCCTCGCAGTTGTCGGACATCACCGGCGGCGAAGACGGCCTGACCTTCAAGGTGCCCGAGTTTCTGTCGCCCAGCTTCGAGCCGTTTGACGACCCCTTCCTGGGCGTGAGCATCGATGGGCGGCTGATCTGCTACTACCTGCTCTTCGTGACGGCCGTGGCGCTGGTGCTGGCGCTGCTGCGCATCGTCAATTCGCCCTTCGGCCGCGTGCTGCAGGCCATCCGCGAGAACGAGTTCCGCGCCGAGGCCATTGGCTACCGCGTGGTGGTGTATCGCACCACGTCCAGCGTGCTGTCGGCGCTGTTTGCCACCATGGCAGGCGCCATGCTCGCGCTCTGGCTGCGTTACAACGGGCCGGATACGTCCCTGAGCTTCGAAATCATGATGGACTGCCTGCTCATCGTGG
The DNA here is from genome assembly GCF_014851475.1 of Acidovorax sp. ACV02. NCBI lineage: Bacteria > Pseudomonadati > Pseudomonadota > Betaproteobacteria > Burkholderiales > Comamonadaceae > Acidovorax > Acidovorax sp. ACV02. The sequence continues at coordinate 218,211 of NZ_JACUZU010000007.1, read as the reverse complement.
TGATCGGCGGCATGGGCACCATCTACGGCTCGGCCATTGGCGCCGTGCTCTTTCTGGTGGCGCAAAGCTACCTGCAGGATCTGCTGCGCCTGGGCAGTGAGGCCACGTCGGGCCTGCCCTGGCTGTCGGCGCTGCTGTCGCCCGACCGCTGGCTGCTGTGGCTGGGCGTGCTGTTCGTTCTGTCCGTTTACTACTTCCCCACCGGTGTGGTGGGGCGCCTGCGCGCGGCAGCTGCGCGCAAGGTGGGGTGAGTGGCCTGGCCGCGCCGGGTGACTGGCGTGGCCTGGGTGTGTGGGTGAGCTGTGCAACAAAGACGCAAAGAAAAAACTCCAGGAGACAAGCACATGAAGATGAGCATGAAGAACCCGCGTTTTCGTCCCTTTTCTCGTCCGTTCGTTCCCGCCGTGCTGGCTGCAGCCGTGCTGGCCGCCTGCGGCGGCAGTGATGGCGACAGCGCCGCACTCAACACCAAGCCCGCCTACCTGGGCGCCATCAGCGAGGCCACGTACGACGGCAACAGCCACGATCTGCTCACCGCGGGTCTGGGCGCCACAGGCCTGGCGGCCTCCGTGCCACCGGCCCACGCCGACCCGCTCAAGCCCACGGCGGCCGAGCTGCGCCGCACCGCCATCCACACCAATTACCGCGCCATGCTCGACATGACGGCGGCGGGCGGCTACGGCACGCTGTATGGCCCCAATGTGGATGCGCAGGGCAAGGTCACCACCGGCGAGGGCAAGGTGGCGGGCACCGAATACATCGCGTTTGCCGACGATGGCACGGGCCGCAAGAACGTCACCCTCATGGTGCAGGTGCCTGCCAGCTTCGACCCCAAGAAGCCCTGCATGATCACCGCGACTGCCTCGGGTTCGCGCGGTGTTTACGGTGGCATCTCCACCGGTGAGTGGGGCCTCAAGAAGGGCTGCGCAGTGGCGTACTCTGACAAGGGCACGGGCGGCGCACCGCACGACCTGCAGAACGACACCGTGCCGCTGATGGACGGTACCCGCACCACGGCCACGGTAGCGGGCAAGGCCGCGGCCTTCAACGCAGGGCTCACCGCCACCGAGCTGGCGGCCTTCAACACCGCCACACCCAACCGCTTTGCCTTCAAGCACGCCCACTCGGGCCAGAACGCCGAGAAGGACTGGGGCACCACCACCCTGCAGGCGGTGGAGTTTGGCTACTACGTGCTCAACCAGCGCTACGGCGCCACCGATGCGGCGGGCCTGCGCTTGAAGACGCTGACCCCGGCCAACACCATCGTGATCGCATCCAGCATCTCCAACGGTGGTGGCTCCGCGATTGCTGCGGCCGAGCTGGACACCCAGGGCCTCATCAGCGGCGTGGCCGTGTCCGAGCCTGCCATCGAGATGCCGGCCAACCCAGGCGTCACGGTACGCCGTGGTAGTGCTGAGGTGGCCGTCACCGGCAAGACGCTGGTGGACTTCACGACCTACGCCAACCTGTACCAGGCCTGCGCATCGCTGGCGCCGTCGGTCAGCACCAGCCCTTATGCAGCTGCTTTTGCCGCCGGCTTTGGCAGTGCGGCCCTGCCGATTGCGCCCAATCGCTGCGCTTCGCTCAAATCCGCAGGCCTGCTCACGGCCTCCACCACGGCCACGCAGGCCGAGGAGGCTTTGCAGAAGCTGCGCGCCTACGGCTGGGAGCCGGAGTCCAACGACCTGCATGCGTCGCTGGCTGCTTTTGAAGTCGCTCCGGCGGTGGCCGTCACCTTCGCCAACAGCCTGTCGCGCGCCAGCGTCAAGGACCACCTGTGCGGCTTCAGCTACGCGGCCACGGCGGCTACGGGCGCGGTGACAACACTGGCCCCCGCAGCCCTCGCTGGAATGTTTGCCACGGGCAACGGCGTGCCCCCATCGGGCGGCATCAACCTGGTCAACAACCTGGGCAAGCTGGGCCCGGCACGCGACTTCCTGTCGGTGTCGGACGCTGGCGTGGCCGACTGGAACCTGAGCGGTGCGCTGTGCCTGCGCAACCTCGTCACCGGCAACGATGCCGCCGCCAAGAAGCTGCAGGCTGGTGTGGACGAAACCCGCCGCAGCGGCAACCTGCGTGGCAAGCCTGCCGTCATCGTGCATGGCCGTGCGGATGCGTTGCTGCCCGTCAGCCACACCTCGCGCCCCTACGCGGCACTGAACAAGAAGGTCGAAGGCGCCGCCAGCAAGCTCAGCTATGTGGAAGTGGCCAATGCCCAGCACTTCGACAGCTTCATCGGCTTGCCCACCGTGCTGCCGGGTTATGACAGCCGTTATGTGCCGCTGCACGTGTACCTGAACCATGCGCTCGACGCCGTGTACGACCACCTCGCCAACGGTAAGGCGCTGCCCGCCAGCCAGGTGGTGCGCACGGTGCCACGTGGCGGCACACCGGGCAGCGCCCCGGCCATCACCGCCGCCAACGTGCCGCCGCTGGCCGCCACGCCCGCTGCCGCCAACGCCATTGCCATCACGGCGGGCGCCATTTCCATCCCCGACTGACCGGGACGCTGAACGACCTATGTGGAAGCCCGGGACTCGTGCACTGCCGGTTCATGCCGCCCGGGCCATTGAAGGCGCAGTCATCACAAGGATGGAACCAATGAACACTGTGAAGAGTTGGGCACGCCGCGCGTCGGCCGCCCTGAGGTGGAGTGGCGCGCTGATGGTGGCACTGGCCGCAGGCGTTTCGGTGCCAGCGAGGGCTGCCGATGTGGTGGTGGGGCAGGTGGCCCCGCTGTCTGGCGTGCTGGCCAGCACCGGCGCGCAGATGGTGCTGGGCGGCAAGATTTATTTTGACTGGGTCAATGCACAGGGTGGCGTGCACGGCGCCAGCATTCGCCAGGCGGTGGCCGACGATGGCTACAAGGTGGCAGACACGGTGGCCCGCACCCGCGAGCTGCTGGCCAAGCCCGAGGTGGTGGCGCTCTACGGCTTTGCAGGCACGGCCAACATCACCCAGCTGCTGTCCGATGGCGTGCTGGAGCAGGGCGGCGCCGCGCTGGTGGCGCCGTACACCGGTGGCGAGTCGTTGCGCAGCCCGTTCAACCCCTGGATCTTTCATGTGCGTGCGGGTTATGTGGACGAAACCGAGCACATGGTGCAGCAGCTCACCACCCTGGGCATGAACCGCGTGGCCGTGATGTACCAGGATGACGGATTCGGCAAGGCGGGCCTCGCGGGCGTGGAGGCCGCACTGGCCAAGCGTGGCCTCAAGCTCGTGGTGTCAGCAGGCTACGAGCGCAATACCGACAAGGTGGATGACGCCGTCAAGGCCATCAAGGCCGCCGATGTGCATGCGGTCATCATGATTGCGGTGAACAAGCCTGCGGCGGCCTTCATCCAGCGCTACCGCGAGCAGGGCGGCGGCGCGCAGCTGTACAACATCTCGGTGGTGGACCCGACGGAGCTGGTGAAGCTCGCGGGCCTGAAGAACGCCCACGGCCTGGGCATCAGTCAGGTGGTGCCGTACCCCTACCGCCCGCAACTGCCCGTGGTGCGCGAGTACCAGACGTTGCTGAAGAAGTACGCGCCTGAGGCCGAGGTCAACTACACCAGCTTCGAGCAGTTTTTGGGCGCCAAGGTGCTGGTCGAAGCCCTGCGCCGCGCCGGGCCTGCGCCCACACGCGCCAAGGTGGTGAAGGCGCTGGAGTCATTGCAAAGCTATGACCTCGGCGGCATCACGCTGGGCTATTCGCCCACCAACCGCATCGGCTCGCGCTATGTCGAGGTTACCGTCATCGGCAGCAACGGCCGCCTCATGAAGTGAGCCGCCGACGCTTCACTTTTTTCTTCTCTGTTCCACAAGGTCGCCATCATGTCCCCCACCTCGCACTACGCCGCCTGTGCTGGCTATGAAATCCACTACATGGAGTGGGGTGCGCGTGACGCGCCCGTGGTGATTGCATGGCATGGCCTTGCGCGCACCGGGCGCGACATGGACGAGCTGGCCGCGCACCTGGCACCGCGCTACCGCGTGATCTGCCCCGACACCCTGGGCCGGGGCCTGAGCCAGTGGGCGCGCGCGCCGCAGGACGAGTACCGCCTGTCGTTCTACGCGCGCATTGCGGCCAGCCTGTTTGACCAGTTGGGGATCGAGAAAGCGCACTGGGTGGGCACGTCGATGGGTGGAGCCATCGGCACGGTGTGCGCATCGGGTCTGTTTGAGCCGCAGCTCAAGGGCCGCATCACCAGCCTGCTGCTCAACGACAACGCACCGCGCCTGGCCGATGCCGCGCTGGAGCGCATCAAGGCCTACGCGGGCCACCCACCCGCGTTCGATACGGTGATGGAGTTGGAGGCGTTCTTCAGGCAGGTGTACAAGCCATACGGATGGCTGAGCGACGCGCAGTGGCGTCTGCTGACCGAGAGCAGCACGCGCCGCCTTGCCGACGGACGTGTGACACCGCACTACGACCCCGCCATGGTGCAGCAGTTCACGCACCATGCCAATGACTACCTGATCTGGGACCACTACGACGCGCTCAGCATTCCGGTGCTGTGCCTGCGCGGGGCGGAGTCTGACCTGGTGCTCCCCGATGTCACCGCCGAAATGCTCACGCGCGGCCCGGGTGCCCGGGGGCTGGCACAGGTGGTCGAGGTGCCCGGTTGCGGCCATGCGCCAGCACTGAACGTGCCCGAGCATTACGCACTGGTAGACGGGTTTTTGGCTCGGGCGGGGTGACGCGACTGGCGGTACATTGGCTCCAACTGTTGCCTACCGCCATGAAACCGTTCTTGTTGATCGCCTCGCATTTGCTCACCCTGGCTGTGGGGTTTGCTGCGGGTGTGTACTGGTTGCCGATCCTGATCGCGCCCGCAGCCCCTACGCTGCAGGCGGTGCAGGCAAGCCTGCCCACGGCCGCATGGAAAGCCACCTTTCGCCGCGACCTGAAGGACAGCGACGCCCTGCACTGGGGCGAGGGCGTGGTGTTCATTGGCCCACAAGCCATCAGCCTGGCAGGCAAGCTGGCACCGGGGCCGGACTACAAGCTCTACCTGTCGCCTTCGTTTGTGGAGACAGAGGCTGACTTTCAGCGCCTCAAGCCACAAATGCTGCGCGTGGGGGATGTGAAGACGTTTAACAACTTCATCGTTCCGGTGCCGCAGGGCGTGGACCCCGCACGGTTCAACACCGTGATCGTGTGGTGTGAGACCTTCGGCCAGTTCATCACGGCCGCGCAGTACCGGTAGAACGACTGTTCAAGGTCATGCCAGGTGTGTGCAAGTGCTCTGCCGGAAGGTGTGGAGCCACCAAGGGGGACTGGGCGCCCCGGCTGTTGGCATATGCATCAGCCCATGCTGTGCGTCCAAGGTATCCACGCACCCCGATTGCACTGCCCGCTGATGTCGGAAAAGGCGTTCAGGCGCCCAGCTGCGCCAGCGCGGCTTGCAACCCGGCGAGTCCGCCCACACGCTGGTCATTGATGAAGATTTGTGGCATCTGCCGCACCGATGGCCCGCACTTGGCATAGAACGCCAGGCGCTCGGCTTCGTCATCGATCTTGATTTCCTCGTAGGGCAGGGAGCGGGATTTGAGGAGCATCTTGGCCGACTCGCACTGCGGGCAGGCAGACTTGGAATACACGGTGATTTGAAGGGTCATGGTGCGAGTTTACGGGGCGTGGAGTGGGTCATGAGACCGCGCCGACCTCTGGCTTGTACCGTGGCTGCGGCGGAGTGGTTTACTATTCGGTTTGTTTTGTGACTGATTGGTAATTTATGGCTCTGCTATTTCCTTGGGTCCGCCGTTCGGTGCTGCTTTTAGCGGCGTCTTTTGTTGTGGCCTTGGTGGGCTGCTCATCCACCACGCCGCCTCCCGGTGTCACCCCCGTCACCCCGTTTGATCTGGCCCGGTACGAAGGCCGCTGGTACGAGGTGGCGCGGCTCGACCATTCTTTCGAGCGCGGCATGACGGACGTGAGCGCCACCTACCAGCGCCAGGCAGATGGCAGCGTGCGTGTGCTCAATCGCGGTTTCGATACGGGCAAGGGCGATTGGCGCCAGGCGGAGGGCAAAGCCAAGTTCACCGGCGACACCCACACCGCCTCGCTCAAGGTCTCGTTCTTTGGCCCGTTCTACGGCGGCTACCACGTGGCCGTGCTGGATGCCGATTACCAATGGGCGCTGGTGGTGGGGCCGGACCGCAGCTACTGCTGGATCCTGTCACGGACGAAGCAGCTGCAGCCTGCTGTGCGCGAGCAACTTTTGGCCCGCGCACAGGCATTGGGCATCGATACCCAGGCGCTGATCTGGGTAGCCCAAGAACGCACCGACCCGCAGCCATGAGTGTTTTGACGATGTCACAACCCATCGCCGTCATCGGTGCAGGTCTGGCGGGCCTGTCGTGTGCGCAGGCGCTGCTGCAGGCGGGGCATACGGTGCATGTTTTCGACAAGAGTCGGGGGCCGTCGGGCCGCATGAGCACTCGGCGCGCGGAGGACCAAAGTGGACCCTGGCAGTGCGACCACGGCGCGCAGTATTTCACCGCACGTGACGCCGCTTTTCGCTCCGAAGTGGCCCGGTGGCAGCGGGCCGGTGTGGCCGCCCCATGGGGCGCACGCCTGGCAAGTTTTGATGGCACTGGCTGGACCACCCCGCACACGCCCCTTGAGCGTTTTGTGGGTACACCGCGCATGACATCGCCCGCTGCTTGGCTTGTGCAGGGCCTGGCGCAGGCCGGTGAGCGCGCCCATACCCAGTGGCAGACCACCGTGCTGCGGCTGGAGCGGCACCCCGAAGGATGGGCCATCACTTGCGCAGAGCAGGGGCTGCTTGCTCAGTGCTACCGCGCTGTGCTGCTGGCTGTGCCCGCGCCTCAGGTGGCGCCGCTGTTGACCCAGGTGGCCCACGCTGGCGCTGCGATAGCAGGCAGCGCCCGCATGCGGGGCAGCTGGGCCGTCATGTTGCGTTATGCCTCGCCTGTGGCCTTGCCGTGGGACGGCGCCTTCATCAACACCGGCCCGCTGCGCTGGGTGGCACGCGATAGCAGCAAGCCCGGCCGTACGGGGCCAGAAACGTGGCTTTTGCACGCCAGTGCCGAGTGGAGCGAGGCGCATATCGAAGACGGCGCAGACAGCGTCACCGCTGCCTTGCTCGCCGCCTTTGCGGCCCTGGGCGGCCCCACACCCCTGGCTGCCACGGCGCACCGCTGGCGCTATGCGGATACCGAACCCGCACTGACCCTGGGCTGCTGGTGGGACGCCAATGCCCGCCTGGGGCTGTGTGGGGACTGGCTGAATGGCGGCAAGGTCGAGGGCGCCTGGCTCAGCGGCCTGGCACTGGCGCGACAGGTCGCAGCCGCCTGATCTGTGCGCACAGGGCTTGTGCCATGAGCTACACCGTGGTCTGGTTCAAGCGCGACTTGCGCGTGCATGACCACGCCCCGCTGCAGCACGCCGTCGCCCAGGGCCCGGTGCTGTGTCTGTACGTCGTCGAGCCCAGCCTCTGGGCGCAGCCTGATGCGGCCCTGCAGCACTACCACTTTCTGCAAGAAAGCCTGCACGACCTGGCCCAGGCCCTGCCACGGCGCGGCGCCACGCTGCAGGTGGCCGTGGGCGAGGTGGTGGACGTGCTGGCCCGCCTGCATGCACTGGCCCCGTTCCACACTCTTGTGGCGCACGAAGAAACCGGCAACGCCCACACCTATTCCCGCGACTTGGCCGTGGCCCGGTGGTGCCGCACGCAGGGCGTGGCATGGCGCGAATGGCCGCAGCACGGCGTGGTGCGCCGCCTGCGCTCACGCGATGATTGGCAGGGACACTGGCAGGCCCACATGCACGCACCAGTGGTGCTCGCCCCCGGGCCCGATCTCTTGCAGGCCCGTACGTTGCCGTGGCCTGCACAGCCCTGGCCCAGCGGGGATGAACTGGGCCTGCCCGCGCATGACCCACCCCAGCGCCAGCGAGGTGGCCGCAAAGAAGGTCTGCGCGTGCTGCAAGAATTTTTGGCAGAGCGCAGCCAGGGCTATCGGGGCGGCATCTCATCGCCGCTGACAGCGCCCAGCGCCTGCTCGCGCCTGTCGCCCTACCTGGCATTGGGTTGCCTGGGCATCCGCGAGGTGGTGCAGGCCACCCAGCGCCGCCAGCAGCAACTCAAAACCAGTACCGAGCCCGGAGCTGCGTGGCAGCGCAAAGGCTTGACGGCCTTCATGAGCCGCCTGCATTGGCATTGCCATTTCATCCAGAAGCTTGAAACGGAACCCGCACTGGAGTACCACAACCTGCACCAGGGCTACAACGGCCTGCGCGAAGCGGAATGGAACACCGCTCACTTCGAGGCCCTGGTGGCCGGGCGCACCGGCTGGCCCATGGTCGATGCCTGCGTGGCGATGCTGCGCGAGACGGGATGGGTCAACTTCCGCATGCGGGCCATGCTGGTGTCGGTGGCTTCGTACCCGCTGTGGCTGCACTGGCGGCCCGTGGGCGAATGGCTGGCCCGCCAGTTTCTGGACTACGAGCCCGGCATCCACTGGAGTCAGATGCAAATGCAGGCGGGCACCACGGGCATCAACACCACCCGCGTCTACAACCCCATCAAGCAGGCGCAAGACCACGATCCCCACGGCCACTTTGTGCGTCAGTGGCTGCCCGCCTTGCGCCGTGTGCCCGATGCCTGGCTGCTGGAGCCCTGGCGCATGCCGCCCGATGTGCAGGCCCGCTGCGGCGTGCGCGTGGGCCACGACATTGCCGTGCCCCTGGTAGACCTGGACACCGCCACCCGCACCGCCAAGGCCCGCGTGCACGGCCTGCGCGCCCAGCCAGCCGTGCGCGCCGCCCAGGCTGCGATTGTGGAAAAGCACGGCTCCCGCCAGTTTTGCGATGGCGGCAGCCCCCAGGCACGCGCCCGGGCTCGCGCACTCAATGCCGCCCAGCATCCCCAGCAGCAAACCCTGGACTTTTGAACCATGCGCATGCGCAAAAAAACCGACCTGCCGCAAAAGACCTGCCAACACTGCGGCCTACCCTTCACCTGGCGCAAGAAGTGGGAGAAGGTGTGGGACGAGGTGAAGTACTGCTCCGACCGCTGCCGCAGCGAACGCAAACGCACCGACAAGGCCGCAGGGGAGGGCGTCGCATGAGCACCGTGCTGTTCTGGTTTCGCAACGACCTGCGTCTGCACGACCAGCCGGCGTTGCAAGCGGCACTTGCCAGCGGCGCCACCCACCTGCTGCCCGTGGTGTGCCTGCCTGCAGACGATGAAACCACGCCCTGGGGCTTTGCCCGCGTGGGCGCGCACCGCCGCGCCTTTACCGCGGCAGCGCTGCGCGGTCTGCAAGGGCAGATGCTTGCATTGGGCAACCCACTGCTCGTCTGCCAGGCCCCGCCTGCCACCGCCTTGCAGCAACTGGCCCAGGCCGTAGGGGCCACCACCGTGGTGTGCGAAGACATTGCTGCCCCTTACGAACAGGCCGAGGTGGCCGCACTGCGCGCCGCTGGCTTGCAGGTGCGTACCGTGTGGCACAGCAGCTTGCTGCCCCCGGCGCGCATGCCCTGGCCAGTGGACCAGTTGCCCGGCGTGTTCACCAGCTTTCGCCAGAAGGTAGAGCGCGCGGGCATTACCCCCGCCGCACCATTGCCGCTACCGACCAAACTGCCCCCGCCACCCGATGTACCTGCCTCCGTGCTGCAGGGAGCGGGCGCAGAGCAGGGCACCGCAGCCATCCTGCAACCCGTGCCGCCGCAGGGCAGCGATGCCCGCTCGTCCTTCCCCTACGGCACCGCTGCCTGTGATGGAAGCGAGGCCGCTGCACTGGCCCACCTGGCGCAGTACCTGGCCCGCAAGTTGCCCCACAGCTACAAGGACACGCGCAACGGGCTCACGGGGCTGGATTACTCCAGCAAGTTCTCGCCCTGGTTGGCAACGGGTGCACTCTCGCCGCGCCAGATCTATGCCGATCTGAAAAATTTCGAGCGCGACCACGGCGCCAACGATGGCACCTACTGGCTGTGGTTTGAGCTGCTGTGGCGCGATTACTTCCGGCTGCTGCACCTGCAATACGGTGCAGCGTTGTACCGGGCGCGCGGGCTGTCAGAACTGCCGCCCGCCCCACACAACCTGCGCGGTTTTGATCGCTGGTGCCAGGGCAATACGGGCCAGCCCCTGGTCGATGCCGCCATGCGCGAGCTGGCCGCCACTGGCTACCTCAGCAACCGCCTGCGCCAGGTGGTGGCCAGCTACCTCATCTACGACCTGCGCGGCGACTGGCGCGCGGGCGCGGCGTGGTTTGAATCGCAACTGGTGGACTACGACGTGTACAGCAACCAGGCCAACTGGCTCTACATTGCGGGGCGCGGCACCGACCCGCGCGGGGGGCGGCGCTTCAACCCCATCAAGCAGGCGCAAGACCACGACGCCGACGGCAGCTACCGCCGCCTATGGGGCACGGCATGAGTACCCCGCAACCGCGCACCCACACCCTGCGCCTGCTGCTGGGTGACCAGCTCAACCCCGAGCATTCATGGTTTGCCACGCCGGACGAGGGCGTGGTCTACGTGCTGATGGAAGTGCGGCAAGAGACCGACTATGTGCTGCACCACGCGCAAAAGATACTCGCCATTTTTGCCGCCATGCGCGACCTGGCCCGCCACCTGCGCGAGGCCGGGCACCGCGTGCGCTACGTGGCGATTGATGACGCCAGCAACCGCCAGTCGATGCCCGACAACCTGGCCGCCCTCATGGCCCACTACGGTGCGCACACGCTGCAATACCAGCACCCCGACGAATGGCGGCTGGACGAGCAACTGCGTACCTGGGGCGCAGAGCAAGCCTTTGCCGTGCAGGCCGTCAGCAGCGAGCACTTCTACACCACCCGCACCGAAATGGCCGAGGTGTTCCAAGGTCGCAAACAGTGGCTCATGGAGCACTTCTACCGCCGCATGCGCCAGCGCCACAGCGTGCTGATCGACGAGGCTGGTGAGCCCGAAGGCGGCCAGTGGAACTACGACCACGACAACCGCAAGCCCTGGCCCGGCACACCCGCGCTGCCGCCCGATGCCCGGCCCACGCACGACCACAGCGCCCTGTGGGCCACCATCCAGGCCGCAGGCGTGCAAAGCTTTGGCAACCCGCAGGCCCATGCACTGCGCTGGCCCCTCAACAGGGCCGAGGCACTGGCGTGGCTGGAGCACTTCATCACCACCACGCTGCCGCACTTTGGCGCGTATGAAGACGCCATGAGCACAAAGAGCAGCAGGCTCTTTCACTCCCTGCTGTCCTTCGCCCTCAACACCAAAATGCTGCGCCCGCACGAGGTGATGCAACGCGCCCAGGTCGCCTACCACGCAGGCGCTGCGCCTCTGCCTGCAGTGGAGGGCTTTGTCCGCCAGATCCTTGGCTGGCGCGAATATGTGCGCGGCATCTACTGGGCCCACATGCCCGGGTACGACGAGCGCAACGCCCTGGGCCACAGCACGCCGCTGCCAGAGTGGTTCTGGACGGGCAACACCCGCATGCGCTGCATGCAGCACGCCGTGGGCCAGTCGCTGGAGCATGCGTATGCCCACCACATCCAGCGCCTCATGGTCATCGGCAATTTTGCACTGCTGGCGGGGCTCGACCCCGCTGCCGTGCACCGCTGGTACCTGGGTGTGTATATCGACGCCTTTGAATGGGTAGAAGTGCCCAACACCGTGGGCATGAGCCAGTTTGCCGACGGCGGCCTGTTGGCCACCAAACCCTATGTGAGCAGCGCTGCCTACATCGACCGCATGAGCGACTACTGCAGCGGATGCCACTACGACAAGAAGCAAAAAGTGGGTGAGCGCGCCTGCCCGTACAACGCGCTGTATTGGGACTTTTTTGCGCGCAATGAAGGCACGCTGGGCAACAACTTCCGCCTCGGCATGGTGTTCCGCCAGTTGCAGAAGATGCAGGGCCCGCAGCTCGATGCGCTGCGCGAGCATGCAGCCAGCCTGCGCACGCGGCTGGATGCGCTGTAGCCCATTTGCCGAACCACCCCACGACACCCTCACCGCAGGACCGCGCCATGTCTCAAATACAACCCGCCGCAACGCCGTTCACTTCTTTGCAGTCGCTGCCTGATGGCTACCGCGCCCTGGTCATCGGCTCCACTGGCGCCATCGGCAGTGCCTTCCTCGCCCACCTGCAGGCCGATCCGCGCTGCGCCTTGGCCGTGGGACTGGGCCGCCACACCCATCCGGCGGTCGATTTGGACGACGAAGCTACCATCGCCGCCGCCGCCCAGCAGCTCAAGGCCCAGGGGCCGTGGCACTGCATCATCCACGCCGCTGGCATGCTGCATGGTCCCCACGGCATGCCTGAAAAGCGCCTGGGCCAGTTGAATTACGCGCAGATGGAAGCCACCTTCCGCACCAACACTTTCGGCCCCGCGCTGGTGCTGGCCCACTTTGCACCGCTGCTGCCCAAGCAGGAGCGAGGCCTGCTGGCGGTGCTCTCGGCCAAGGTGGGCAGCATTGGCGACAACCGCCTGGGCGGCTGGTACAGCTACCGCGCCAGCAAGGCCGCGCTCAACATGCTGGTCAAAACGGCGTCCATCGAAGTGGCCCGCACCCACCCGCAGGCCGTGCTGGTGGCGCTGCACCCGGGCACCGTCAACTCGGCCTTGTCGGCCCCTTTCAATGGCGCAGAAATAGGCCGTCCGGCGGCGGATGCGGCGGGCGACATGCTGCGGGTGCTGGATGGACTCGCGCCCGAGGAGACGGGCAGCTTCTACGCCTACAGTGGCGCGCCACTCGCCTGGTAAGCGTGGCGCGCGGTGCTATGGTTTTGATACTGCTTGCGTACCAGCAGTAAGCGCTGGCAGGCCATTTGCTCCAAGGCGCGCCATGTGCCACTGTCCGTGCGCGACCGCCGTATGGCTTGCATGCAGAATGCCGCATGCATTCCACCCCATCGCCCGACACGATCCTGTTTGCCTCCCACACCACGGCCTCAGCCGCGTCCGTGACGCAGTGGGTAGAACGCCACTACGGCCTGCCCGTGCAGCAGTGCTACCTGATCCGCCGCAACCTCAATGACAACTACGCTGTGCGAACAGCGGACGGCAGCCGCTACGTGGCAAGGCTCTGCGCCATCCGACCGCGCGGTCCGTTCAACGTGGATTTTGAGCTGGCGTTGTTGGCTCACCTGGAGGCGCAGGGCGTGGGTGTGGCCTCTCCGGTGTTGGCTGCGAACGGCGCGACCAGCGTGACCTTGCCGTTCCCCGAGGGCCTTCGTGTGCTGGTCCTGTTCCGCCACTGCGAAGGCGCTGTGCCCGATACCCCCGAAGACCTGCACCTGACCGGCGCCACGCTGGCCCAGATTCACAGCGCCGCGCAAAGCTACACCGGCCCCGCAAGCCTCTACGTGCTGGACGGCCACCATCTGGCGGGCCGCACGCTGGAGTACCTTGCCGCCCACCCCGAGCTGGCCCCCACCGTGCTGGATGCCTACCGCGAACTGATCCACCGCCTTCTGGGTGAGCTGGCGGATGTTGAAAGCACCTTGTCCCGTGTGATGTGCCACGGCGACACCCATGGCTTCAACAACCATGTGTACACCGATGCCGAGGGAGTGCGCCGGGCCGCCTTCTTCGACTTTGACGACGCCGGGCCGGGGTTCCTGGCTTATGACCTGTGTGTGTGGCTGTGGTCGAACCTGCCCCGCAAGGCCCCCATGGAGCCCGACGAAGCCTTGCTCAAGCGCTGGCAGCAGTACCTGGCTGGCTACCGCGCAGGCGGCGGCCATGTCACCGATGCTGACCTCGCCGCCCTGCCGCTCTTCGTGCAATTGAGGCACCTGTGGAACATGGGGGAGGGCGTGGCGCGTATCCACCACTGGGGCGCCAACATGATGTCTGCCGACTGGATCAAGAAGCAGCCGGATGTGATGGCCGCCTGGGCCCGCCTGGATTTGCCCGCTTGATGGGCCTGCACTGAGCCCTGATGCGTTGCGCAGGCACCCATGCTCAGGTCATGTGGCGTGGGGCCACTGGGTGCGTCAGTTGCTGCGCATCGCTGGGGTCTTGCTCCAGGCTGTAAGGGACCGAGAGAAAGGCCACGCTGAACACAAAAAACAGCGTAGCGGACACGGCCCGGGCGATGGGGAGCACAAAGTTCTTGAGGTCAGTGTTCATGGTGGTTCCTGCTGCGGCTAAAGGTGGAGAAGGGTCGGGGTCAGATGCCGCCTTGACCCTTGCCGCCATGTTGCCGGTACCAGGCTGAACCGGTGCTGAACGGGTGCTGAGCGGCGCTTGCCCACCGCCTACTTGTAGTTCTCCCGGCGCTCCCCAAACTCCCTCACCCGCTTGCGCCACGCCCTGTAGCTGCCCGGCGCCAGGTGCGTGCGCATCAGCACCTTGACTTGATCATGGTGCAGGCCGTGGACGGCGCGGATCTGCGCAAAGCTCACGTGGTCGCTCAGCGCCATCTGGATGATCTCGCCCACGGTGGCGGCGTCCAGCGGCGCGCTCGGGTGGGTGCTCGGCAAGTCGGCGGCGCGCGGTGTGGTCATGGTCAGTGTGTTCAGGTGGTGACGCGAGGGTAGTGCGCATGCTTTCACCTTGCGCTGCGGTGGCCCTTTCACCCTTGCCATGCAAGCCCTCCACGACCCCTTGGCGCGGGCGTTCAGCGATCTAACGCCAGCCCCTCGGCCAACGCCTCAAACACCACCCGAATCCGCCGTGATGTACGTAGCTCTCGGTGCGACACCAGCCAGACGGGAAAACGCACTGGCGCCACTTCGTCCAGCACGCGGACGATGCCCGGCGTTTCGCGGGCGATCTCGTCCATCATGGCGCCAATGCCCATGCCCTGGCGCACCAGCGCCCAGTGGGCTGCGGTGTGGTCGGCGTAGCAGGTGAAGTTGTCTTCGCTCAGGCTCAAACCGTACTGACGCAGATACGCAAGGTACTGGCCGTTGCGGTCTGACCCCACAAACTCCGCATTCATAGCGTCCTCCGCGCTGCGCGGGTGGCCGTGGGCCTGCACCCAGCTCTCCGACGCGTAAAAGCAAGCGCGGGCCTCGCGCACCAGGCGCGCGATCAGCTCGGGCTGCTCGGGCTGAACGTGGCGGATGGCAATGTCGGCCTCGCGGCGCAGCAGGTCGCTCAGCGCGTTGGAGGCGATGACTTCCACGGCAATGCCTGGCTCCTGTGCCCGCAGGCGTTGCAGGATGGGGGGCAGCAAGTGCGTGGCTACTACATCGGTGGCTGACACCGACACCACGCCCCCCACCGCCTGCGACCGCCCGCTGGCAGCCAGGCCCAGGGCCTCTGCAGCAGTGCCCATGGCGCGGGCATGTTCCAGCAGGTCCAGCCCCGTGGGCGTGAGCACCATGGATTTGCCCACGCGCTCGAAGAGGGTCACGCCCATCTGCTGCTCAATGGCCGCCACCTGCCGGCTCAGCGTGGGCTGGGTCAGGCCCAGCTTGCGTGCGGCGGCCGACAGCGAGCCGGTCTGCGCCGTTTGCAAAAAAGCCTTCAGTTGGTTCCAGTCGAGGTTATCCATGCGTAAACGTATATGTTCACTGCAATTTACCGCAGTTTCCTGAGCTTCAATGCATGGATAGCATCTGGGTGTTGCTCATTGCACTTGCCTCCACAAACTGCCTCTTTACCTCGCCGCTTCAGCACTTCACCCGGTCTGCACACCATGTCGTCTTCTGCCATTGCTCCCGTATCCCGCGCATTGCCCTCCGCCGCCACCCCGCCGGCTGCGTCAGCCAAAGCGCGCTTCTGGGACCGCATTGCACCCAAGTACGCCGCCGACCCCATTGCCGACCTGGCAGGGTACGAGGCTACCTTGCAGCGCGTGCAGGGCCTGCTGTCGCCCCAGCATGACGTGCTGGAGATTGGCTGCGGCACCGGCAGCACGGCGCTGCGCCTGGCGCCATTCACCCGCAGCCTGCTGGCCACCGATGTGTCGTCGCAGATGATCGCCATCGCCCACCAACGGCTGGCCGCGCAACCGTCAGCAGCCTTACGCTTCGCCGTGGCCGACGCAGAGGCCATGGCCCCAGGGCCCGAGGTGTACGACGCAGTGCTGGCCTTCAACGTGCTGCACCTGATGAGCGATCTGGACGACGCGCTCAGGCAGCTGGCAAAGGTGCTGCGCCCGGGTGGACTGCTGATCTCCAAGACCGCCTGCATCGCAGAGATGAACCCGCTGATCCCCTACCTGGCCGTGCCCCTGATGCGCGCCATCGGCAAGGCCCCTCCGGTGTTGTCCTTTGACGAACAGCGGCTCCGCTCAGCCATGGTGCAGCAGGGCCTGCAAATCGTCTGCACCGAGCGGCATGGCACGCGCGGCAAGGACATCCGCGCCTTCATCGTGGCCCGCAAACCGGGCTGAGTTTTACCCATCCACTTCAGCACAGCCTGGCGACTTTGCAAGGCCGCCGGGCGGAGCCTTGCCCACGCATGCGCTGCCGGTCCCCTGCTTTCATTCCACGCGCCGCAGAAGGGTCCCCAGATATTCGATTTGCTGCGGCCCTGCCGTCATCACACACCTCTTTGCCCACACGGCTTCGCCCGCTCACCCACAACCCCCCATCACTGCCACTCACACCATGAACCATCGCAACCACCCCCTGTCTCTCACCTCCGCCGCTGGCCTCGTCGCAGCCGTGGCATTCCTCACCGGCTGCGCGTCCACCCTCGACCAG
This sequence comes from Acidovorax sp. ACV02, assembly GCF_014851475.1. Lineage (NCBI taxonomy): Bacteria > Pseudomonadati > Pseudomonadota > Betaproteobacteria > Burkholderiales > Comamonadaceae > Acidovorax > Acidovorax sp. ACV02. The sequence continues at coordinate 201,589 of NZ_JACUZU010000007.1, read as the reverse complement.
GCGGGCCTGGAGCAGCGCACGGGGCAAGCCATTGGCCGCACGGCAGGCCAGTTCACCATCACCGACCGGCAGGAGGAAACCGGTGGCCGCATCAACTACACCGTCAACACCCGTGACGGCGCCAGCTACCGGTGCTACCTGTACGGCGCAACGGGCTTTCAGAAGGCCATGAGCTTCGGCCAGACACCCCATTCCGACGCCGTCTGCACCGCCATGGTGGGCGGCGCGGGTAATGGTGGCGCCCAGGCACCGGCAGCGGCCGCTCAGCCACAGGGCCGCGCTGCGCCCAAGGAATGCAATGCTCTGCTGCGCACGGCGGGCCGCTGCTAAGAGCTGCTCACAAAACTCTTCTGGCGTCGTTGCTGTGTCTTGTCGTACTGCTCGTACTGCCTGCGACACAGCGCCTGGCCAGAACCGCTTCGCTGAGTTCTGTTAGCCGCTCTCAATGGCACCGCGCTGCTTTGGCCTGCGGGCCATGAACCTGTATGCAAAGGATTTGGGACCATGAACCGATGGCACTGGGCCAGCTTGCTGCTGGCAGTCTGCTTGAGCGGTTGCGCCAGCTTGCCCGGCGCCACCACCGACACGGTGGACGGGCGCACGGTGGAGTACGTGCAGGCGGGGCAGGGCACCCCCGTGGTGGTGTTTGAGAACGGGCTGGGCGCCCGGCTGGACTGGTGGTCCAAGGTTTGGCCCGACACCGTGGCAGAAACCCGCGCGCTGGCCTACAACCGCGCGGGCTATGGCCGCAGCGACGCGTCCCCCCAGCCGCGCGATGGGGCGCAGGTGGTGCAAGAGCTGCGGGCATTGCTCAGGGCCCGCCAGCTACCGCCTCCCTATGTGCTGGTCGGCCACTCGCTGGGCGGCCTGTACATGCAGCTGTATGCGCGCCAATACCCCGCCGAGGTGGCGGCACTGGTGTTGGTGGACTCCACCCACCCCGAGCAGATGCGGGGGGCTGGCAACCCCGACCTGTGGCCGACATGGCTGAAAGTGGCTTTCCGCCTGGGCACCTCTCACGTGGTCAAACAAGAGCTGGCAGCGCTGGACGCCACCGGGCAGCGCGTTGCCAGCCTGCCGGTGGACCCATCGGTGCCCGTGTTTGTGCTCAGCGCACTGCAAACCCCTGGGGCTTCATCTGCGCTGGCCGAAGACGTGCGCCAAAAGCGCGCCGACTTCGCACACCTCTACCCCGGCTCCACCCAGGTGTGGGTGGACAGCGGGCACGGCATTCCGCTGGAGAAGCCCGAGGCGGTGGTCAGCGCGATTCGCGCAGCATTGCAGGCGGCCCGCGCGCTTCGCTGAAGGCGGAGGCGGCCACGCCTGTGGCAATTTCATCGTGGCTTGGCAGCCAAACCCCGTGCCAGAATGACACGATGAGCACCACCACCTCCTCCTTCCAGTCCAACGCAGATGGCACCCAGGTCACCACCTACACCTGGGCCCAAACCCCGGGCCAACCGGTGGGCGTCGTTCAAATCTCCCACGGCCTTGCCGAGCATGGCGAGCGCTACGACCGCTTTGCGCGGGCCCTGAACGCCGCAGGCTTCATCGTCCACGCCGTGGACCATCGCGGCCACGGGCGCACGGCAGGTGGCAAGCTGGGTGACTTTGGCAGCGCTGGTTTCAACGGCCTCATTGCCGACGTGGCGCAGTTCGGCGCACTGCTGCGCGCGCAGCATGGGCCGCAGCAGCTCCCGCTCTTTTTGTTCGGCCACTCCATGGGCTCGTTCGCTGCGCAGGCGGCCATCCTGGACCATTCATCCACCTGGTCCGGCGTCATCCTGTCGGGCTCCACCGCCCTTGACCTGTTGGCCGCCGCCATGGCCAACGCCCCCGCCGATGCGCCCGCTGGGCTCGCGGCATTCAACGCAGGCTTTGAGCACCGCACCGGCTACGAATGGCTGTCGCGCGATGCTGCCGAAGTCGATGCCTACGTGGCCGACCCGTGGTGCGGCTGGGATGTGCCACCCGACGTGATCCCCTCACTCTTTGCCCCCGCGCCCCGCTTGGCGGACCCCGTGCAGCTCGCACGCATCCGCAGCGACCTGCCCATCCTCATCGCATCCGGGGACGCAGACCCGCTGGCCGCAGGCGGGGTCTTGTTGGAGCAACTGGGGCAGCGGTATCGGGATGCCGGTGTGACCGATGTCACGGTCAGGCTGTACCCGGCGGCGCGGCATGAGATCTTGAACGAGACGAATCGGGATGAGGTGACGGGGAATGTTGTGGCTTGGCTGAAGGCGCGTGTGTAGGTAGTGGAGTCGGTGCTCAATGCTGTGGTGGTGGCCTATTCAATGCCTGTTCTGGGCTGATAACAGGAATTCGACATCCACATGCAGATGACTGCAATCGCTGCAGAGCCGATCGCAGGCGTGCCAGCTCCAGACAGTTAGCCGACCACCATCTTCACGTTTGCTTTGCTTCTGGCCGACTTGGATATAGCCGTCGCAAGGGAGGAAATATGAAAATTTCTAAGCTGATCATCAAGAACTTTCGTTCGTTGCGAGACGTGGCCTTTGAGCCTGGCGGATTCAACATCCTCGTCGGCCGGAACAACCACGGCAAATCGAACCTGTTCGAAGCTATCGAATGGTTCTATTCCGGAAAGGGCGACCTGGCAGATCTTCGATATGCGGGAGCGTCTGAAGGCGAGGAAATGGTCGTCGAGATTGAGTTCTCTGGCGTTCAAACCGGACTTGAGCAAATCTCGAACAAGGACAATCAGCAGAAGCTGAGAAACATCGTTGGCGAAGACGATGTCTTAAGCGTTCGTCGTACTAGCGTCGATTCCAAGGCACGCTATGTCTACAACGCAAAGGAAGGGAAGTGGCAAAAGCAGCCGGTTGGCGTCGACAGCGCGTTTAACAACTGCATCCCTCGCTTCGAGTTCGTCCTAACCGATAAGAACCTCAAGGAGGTGTCAGCCTTCAAGGCTACAACACCCATTGGTCAGATGCTCAGCAGCGTCGTGTCTGAAGCGCTCGAGCAGGATCCCAGATACGTGGATTTCAAACAGAAGTTCGCAGAGCTATTTGAGTCTCCAGATTCAAATGTACGGAGGCTGCTGCAGCAGACTAGCGAGCGTGTCGCTGGCCATTTGAAGCTGCAATTTCCCGATTGCGCTGCCGTTGAGTTCAACGTGGAGATTCCGCCTTTCGAGGATTTTTTGAAAGGCTACACGACGACCGTTGACGATGGCGTGACCACGCTCGCAGAAGAGAAGGGTGATGGAATGCAGCGAGCGCTGATGCTGGCCATCATCAAGGCTCATGCCGACGCGCGCCGTCACGAAGCTCTTGGGAAGGCGTTCATATTTTTCATCGATGAGGCCGAGCTTCATCTGCATCCAGCAGCACAGCGTCAGCTCAAGAATGCATTGGCGAGCCTGACTGAGGATGTAGACCAGGTCTTCATCACAACCCACTCGTCAGTCTTCCTTTCTGACACGCACGCGGGGCAAGCCGAGTTTGTTGTCGAGAAGGAGGATGGGGCGACCTCGGTGACTCCAATGACGAAGAAGGAAAGAGTTCGAACAGTCTACGAGCTCCTCGGCGGGAATCCGACAGACCTTTTGCTGCCTGCGAACTTCTTGGTCGTTGAGGGTCCGAGCGAGGTTCTGTTCATCGAAGCGGTTTGCGCCAGGTACTACCTCGAAAAGCCCAAGATTCATGTCGTGGCAGCGAATGGGGATGACGAGCGTCAGGCACAGTATCTTGCGGCGTTGATGAAGTGCTATGCGCCGCTGAAGGACTCGCCCGTCTATCGTCGATGCGCAGTTCTGCTGTTCGACGCTCCGACGGGTGGAGACAAGCAGGCTCGGCTTACTGCCTTCCTCGAACAAAACGCCGACATTCGCGACAACAACCGGGCTCACACGCTTCCGACGACAGGGCTGGAAGACTACTACCCGGCGGAGGTGCGTGCCAAGTACCCCAATCTGACGAACAAAATAAAGCTCGCGAGGGCCATCGGCGCTGAGATAACCCAAAATCAGTTCGAGCAGGATATGCCCGTGATTTTCGCTGCACTGACTGCCTGCTGGGAAAAGGCGTATCAGGCTTGACTAAGACCTGTGAGTACCCGATTGTTCTCATTTGAATGCGGCAACAGTACTACGGCGCATTCGATACGAATTGCGTGCAGAAGACCCCTTTCGCTGCGAAGCAGCCAGGACCCTGAGCATTCAATCTCGTGGGTCAATAGACCGTCTACCGCCCCCGCATCCCTCGCCCCCTTCGCGCGCCCCCCGCCACCTGACAAGCCTTCCGATACGCCCGCAGCGTCAGCTCCGCCCGCTGCATCACCGTGTCCTCCACCGTGGCCGCGCCTCCGGCTAGCTCATCGGCCTGCGCCTGCAGCAACTCCGCCGGGCTCATGCCCGATGCCTCGCCCGTCAGCAGCGCAATGCCTTCGCTCACATGCCCCATGGTGTAGACGTGGAACAGCCCGCGCTCCACCGCGTCCAGCACGCTGCGGTCCAGCATCAGGTGGCGTTGGTTGCGGGCAGGGATCAGCACGCCGTGGGTGCCGTCCAGCCCGGCCGTTGCGCAGGCGCGGAACCAGCCTTCGATCTTTTCGTTGATGCCGCCCACGGGCAGCACTTCGCCATGCTGGTTCAGTGCGCCGGTCACCGCAATGCCCTGGCGCAGGGGCAGGCCTGACAGGCTGGACAGCAGCGCGTACAGCTCGGCGCACGAGGCGGAGTCGCCTTCCACGCCGCTGTATTCCTGCTCGAACACGATGGATGCATTGAGCGCCAAGGGCGCTACATGGCTGAACAACGCGGTGAGGTAGCTGTGCAGGATGAGCACGCCCTTGTCGTGGATGGGGCCGGACATATCGACCTCGCGCTCGATGTTGAGCAGGCCCTCTTGCCCGGCAAAGGTGCGCGCGGTGATGCGCACCGGAAAGCCAAACCGGTAGTCGCCCAGGTCAATCTGCGTCATGGCGTTGATCTGGCCGGTGATGGAGCCCTGCAGGGTGATCAGGCGCTCACCTTCGGTGATGGACTCGTGCAGTTCTTCTTCGGGCTGGTTGTGGCGCAGGGTGCGGGCGGCCAGGGCGGCTTGTACGTCGACGGCTTGCACCAGGGTGCCTGCGCGGGCCTGGCACAGGGCGGCGCTCTCGATGGCGAGTGCTTCGGTGTGGGCAAAACGCGCGCTTTGGCGGCCTTGGTCGTCGGCCTCGCGGTGCGATTGCTCCAGCAGCAGGGCCACGGCGTCGGCGGCAAAGTGGGGCAGGCCGCGCTTTTTGCAGCAATGCGCGACCAGGATGGCCGAGGACTGGTGGGTGCCGGGGGTGGCGATGAAGCGGTCTGAAAAGTCCACCTTGACGCGAAAGCGCCGCGCGGCGTCGGGGTCGGCCTCTTGCAGGGCGTAGTACTCCTCCACCGATCCGATCAGCACGATCTTCACATCCACGTCCACCGGCTCGGGCTGCAGTGCCACGGCGCCGCCTGGCGCATGGGCGGGGCCGCCACCGCCGCCGTCCTCGATCTGCAAACGCCCGCAGCGCAGAAAGCGGCGCAGGCGCGGCCACAGGCCTTCTTCGGCGGCCAGGTCGTGCAGGTGCAGCAGGATGAAGCCGCCATGCGCCTTGAGCAGGCTGCCCGCGTGAATGCTGGCGTGGTCGGCCTGCACGGTGTCGGCGTCGGCGCCGTGTTCGATGCTGCCGAACAGGGTGCGGGCCGTGGGGTTGTCTTCCACCACCACCGGGGCGCTGGTGCGGCCGTGGTTGTCCACCACCACGTTCACCTGGCAGCGGGCCAGCAGGTCGTCCAGCGCGTCCTTGCGGTCGTCTTCGGCGTCCTGGCCTTGTTCAGCGTCACCTGGCTCGAACAGGTCGATGTGGTCCAGCACGGCGCGTTCCACCTGGTCCAGCCACTGCGTGAGCTTGACGGCGTCCTTGATCTGCTTGCGCAGGCCCTGGCGGATGCCGTGCAGCGCGTGCTCCACCAGCGGCTTGATGGTCTGGCGGCGCAGGGCGGCCAGGGCGTCGTCGCGCGCGCGCTCCAGCGGGCGTGTGGTTTCGAGGAACTTGGCGATCTCGGCGCGCAGCTCCTGCTCGGCGGCGTCGATCTCGGCACGGCGCTCGCGGGGCAGGGCGCGCGCTTCGCCTTCGGTCAGCGGCTGCCCCTTGGGGCCGGTGAGGGTGAACACCATGTGCCCGGCCTCGCGGCTCAGGCGGAACTGGCGGGCCTCGGCAAATGCGTCCAGCGCTGCAAAGGCTTCGCTCTCTTGCGCTTGCCAGGTCTTCTCGATGCGCTCGGTCTCGGCCTTGAAGTCGGGGCTGGTCAGGCGCTTGGGGATGTCGGCCTGCAGGCTGCGTGCCATGTCGGCCAGACCCTGGCGCAGCAGGCGGCCCTCGCCTGCGGGCAGGCGCAGCGCGCGGGGGCGGTCGGGCTGGTCAAAGTGGTGCAGGTAGCACAGGTCGGGCGGCACCGCGCGTTTCGCGGCCTCGGCCTGCATGGCCTGGCGCAGCAGCGACGCCCGCCCGCTGCCCACTTCGCCCAGCACAAACAGGTGGTAGTCCGGCTGCTGCATCGCCAGACCAAATTGCGCAGCGGCCTGGGCACGCTCCTGCCCGATCCAGGGCAGGGGCAGGTCTTGCAGCTCGGCGGTGCTGGCAAAACCCAGCGTGGCGGGGTCAATGGTCAGACGCAACTGGTAGGGGGTAAGGGCAAATGCGGGCATTGATGTGGGTGTAGGAGGGGGCGGTGCGGAGTGCGTGGCAGGCAGCCGTGCAGCACCTGGCGACCAAAATATGAGCCAAAACGGGCAGATGCGCTAGTGCAATATGCCCTGGGTGCTATCAATAATGTAGTGAATGACCATGGGCGCGCAGGGCGCCCAGTGCCATTCGCTTTGGCATGCGCAACGGCATGGGCATGCGCATCAGTGCGCCACCGGGCATACCCCGGCAGGTGCACCACCGGCCAGGGCGTGGCTGCGGGCATCGGCCAGTGCGGCGGCGGTGGGGGCCTCGGTGGGCCAGCCCGCCAAGTGCTGCTGGGCCACACGGCTCAGGGCAGTGATCCAGTGGTGGTTGTCGTTCAGGCAGGGGATGTAGTGAAACTCCTTGCCGCCCGCGTACAAGAAGGCCTCGCGCACTTCCATGTTGATTTCTTCCAGCGTCTCCAGGCAGTCGCTGGTGAAGCCGGGGCACACCACGTCCACCCGCCGCGTGCCCGCCTTGCCCAGCGCCTCGATGGTGGGCTGGGTGTAGGGCTCCAGCCACTTGGCCTTGCCAAAACGCGACTGGAAGGTGATGCGGTAGCGCTCCTCGCGCAGTCCCAGGCGCTCGGCCAGCAGGCGGCCGGTCTTGCGGGCCTCGCAGTGGTAGGGGTCGCCCAGGTGCAGGGTGCGCTCGGGGACGCCATGAAAGCTCATCACCAGCTGGTCGGGCTGGCCGTGGTGCTTCCAGTGCGTTTCGATGGTGCGGGCCAGGGCGTCGATGTAGCCGGGGGCGTCGTGGTAGTGGTTGACAAACCGCAGTTCGGGCACGTTGCGCGTAGCGGCGGCCCAGGTGTAGACGGCGTCAAACACGCTGGCTGTGGTGGTGGCGGAGTACTGCGGGTACAGCGGCAGGATGAGGATGCGCGTGGCGCCCTCGGCCTTCAGCGCATCGAGCTGGCTGGCGATGGACGGGTTGCCGTAGCGCATGGCGTGGCGCACCAGCACCGCGTGGCCCGCCTCGCCCAGCCAGCCGCGCAGCAGCGTGGCTTGCTTGGCCGTCCAGTGCGCCAGGGGCGAGCCCTCGGGCGTCCAGATGCTGGCGTATTTGGCGGCCGACTTGGCCGGGCGCGTGCGCAGGATGATGCCGTGCAGGATGGGCATCCACAGCAGTTTGGGAATCTCCACCACGCGGTGGTCACCCAGGAACTGCGCCAGATAGCGGCGCACGGCCGGGGCCGTGGGTTCGTCGGGCGTGCCCAGGTTGCACAGCAGCACAGCGGTGCGGTCGGCTTGGCCGTGAGTGAAAGGGGGTTCGGGGTGGAAGGAAGGCATGCGGCATTTTCACCCACGCGCCGGGCCAGTGCGGGCTGGGAGCCTATTTGCCGCCCGGCACACAGCTGCCTGCGAGATCAGCGCCGGGCATGTCGTCTTCATGCGTTTGTAGCCCTGTTTTTGGGCGCATCGGGTATTCCCTGATGTGGTTATGAAACCGGTTTCATAAACTGGCGCCACTTTGGAATAACGACTGTCCACCGTGAATTACCAGTTCCAGTTCGATGCCGTGTTTGCCGCGTGGCCCTTGCTGCTCAAGGGCACCTGGATCACCGTGCAGCTGTCGCTCACCGCCACCTTGCTGGGGCTGGTGGTGGCCATCTTTTGCGCCTGGGGCAAGACCGGCGGGCCGGGCTGGCTGCGGTTTTTGATCAATGCGTACATCGAGGTCATCCGCAACACGCCGTTTCTGGTGCAGCTGTTTTTCTTCTTCTTTGCGCTGCCATCCATCGGCCTGCGCTGGTCGCCCTACACGGCGGCGCTGACAGCCATGGTGGTCAACCTGGGGGCGTATGCGGCCGAGATCGTGCGGGCGGGCATCGAGTCCATTCCCAAGGGGCAGATCGAGGCGGGCAAGGCGCTCAACCTCAAGCCGTGGGAGATCTTTCGGTTTGTGATCCTCAAGCCCGCGCTCAAGGCCATCTACCCGGCGCTCACGAGCCAGTTCATCTTGCTGATGCTCAGCTCGGCCGTGGTGTCGGTGATCTCGGCGGACGACCTGACCTCGGTGGCGGCCAACCTGCAGTCGCAGACCTTCCGCAGCTTTGAGATCTACATCGTGGTGACGGCCATCTACCTGGCGCTGGCGCTGAGTTTCTCGGCGCTGTTCAAGCTGATCTATCAGCGCATGCTGAATTACCCAGACCGTCGCTGAGGAATACCTGCCATGCGTACTTTCGGACTCTCCGAGTTTCTTTTTATCGTGCAGGCCGCGCAGTGGACGCTGGCGCTGTCGGCCATTGCCTTCGTCGGCGGTGCGCTGCTGGGGCTGGTGGTGGCGCTGTCGCGCACCTCAGAGAACGCTGCGGCACGCAATGCATCGCGCGTGTTCATCCAGGTGTTCCAGGGCACGCCGCTGCTGCTGCAGCTGTTCCTCATCTTCTTTGGTGCGCCCGTGCTGGGGTTTGACATCAACCCCTGGGTGGCCGCGGGCGTGGCGCTGGTGCTGAACAGCGCGGCGTTTCTGGCCGAGATCTGGCGCGGCTGCATCGAAGCGGTGCCACGTGGACAGTGGGAGGCTGCGCAGGCCCTGAACCTCAAGTACGTGGCCCGCATGCGGTTTGTGGTGCTGCCCCAGGCCTTCAAGATCGCACTGCCGCCCACGGTGGGCTACGTGGTGCAGATCATCAAGGGCACATCGCTGGCGGCCATCATCGGCTTCACCGAGATCACGCGGGCCGGGCAGATCATCAACAACGCCACCTTTCAGCCGCTGCATGTGTTCACCACCGTGGCCGCGCTGTACTTCGTGATCTGCTGGCCGCTGTCGCTGCTGGCCGCACGCATGGAGCGCAAGCGCGCACGTGCTCTGGCGCGCTGACCCACGCGCCGCCATCCTCTTTTCTTTCTGTTCTCGTTCACACCAACCACCAGGAGACATGCGATGACTTTTTCTTTGCAACGCCGCACCGCCACCGCCGCTTTGGCTGCCTTGGGCCTGGGTGCCGCGCTCACGGCCTTTGCGCCGCTGGCCTCGGCCCAGTCCGTGGCGGACATCAAGAAGAAGGGTGAGATCACCATCGGCATGCTGGTGGACTTTCCGCCCTACGGCACCACCAACGCGCAAAACCAGCCCGACGGCTACGACGCCGACGTGGCCAAGCTGCTGGCCAAGGACCTGGGCGTGAAGGCCAACATCGTGCCCGTCACCGGCCCCAACCGCATTCCGTTCTTGCTGACCAACAAGGTCGATGTGCTGGTGGCATCGCTCGCGATCACGCCCGAGCGTGCCAAGCAGGTGCAGTTCTCGCAGCCCTACGCGGCCGCGACCATCGTGCTGTACGGCAAGACGGGCGCCAACATCAAGAGCGCGGCAGACCTGAAGACCGTGCGCGTGGGCGTGGCCCGCGCCAGCACGCAAGACGTGGCCGTGACCAAGGCGGCGCCCGAGGGCACTGAAATCCGCCGCTTTGACGACGACGCGTCGGCCATGCAGGCGCTGATTTCGGGCCAGGTCGATGCGATTGGCTGCTCGGTCACGGTGGCGGCGCAGATCGCCAAGCGCGTGCCCGCCAACACCTTCGAGAACAAGTTCAACCTGCTGCAGCAGGCCATGGGCATCGCCCTGCGCCCCGGCCAGGACGAGCTGACCAAGGCCGTGAACGACTTTGTGGCACGCAACACTGCCAATGGCGAGCTGAACAAGCTGTACCAGAAGTGGCTGGGCGCTGATCTGCCCAAGCTGCAGTAAGCCTGCCTGAACGATAAGGAGCCATTGATGAGCGACGCAGTCACGACCGCCCCCGGCACACCGCCGATCATCCGCATGGAGGGGGTCAACAAGTGGTACGACAGCTTCCAGGTGCTCACCGACATCAACCTGTCGGTGCGGCAAGGGGAGCGCATCGTGATCTGCGGGCCATCGGGCTCGGGCAAGTCCACGCTGATTCGCTGCATCAACCGGCTGGAGACGGTGCAAAAGGGCCGCATCGAGGTCGATGGCATCGACCTGACCGCTGGCGGCAAGAACGTGGATGCCGTGCGCGCCGAAGTGGGCATGGTGTTCCAGCAATTCAACCTGTTCCCGCACCTGACCATTCTGGAAAACTGCACGCTGGCCCCCATGCGATCGCGCGGCATGAGCAAGGCGCAGGCCGAAGAAGTGGCCATGAAGTACCTGACCCGCGTGCGCATCCCCGAGCAGGCGCATAAGCACCCCAGCCAGTTGTCGGGTGGGCAGCAGCAGCGCGTGGCCATTGCGCGGGCGCTGTGCATGGCGCCCAAGGTGATGCTGTTTGACGAACCCACCTCGGCGCTCGACCCCGAGATGGTCAAGGAAGTGCTGGACACCATGATCAGCCTGGCCGAAGACGGCATGACCATGCTGTGCGTGACGCACGAGATGGGCTTTGCCCGCAGCGTGGCCGACCGGGTGATCTTCATGGCCGACGGCAAGATCCTGGAGCAGGCGCCACCACAGCAGTTCTTTGGCCAGCCGCAGCACGACAAGACGCGGCAGTTCCTGGGCCAGATCCTGAGTTCACACCACGCACATTGAGACCCACGCACAGACCCACGCACATTGAGACCTGACAGGTCGTGCGGTTGATGGCCTTCGCCCCGTGGGGGCGCGGCCTGAAAGAAACACATGAAGGTATTGATTTCCTTGTCCTCCTTCGGCGCGGCCGAAACAGGACGCCACGGCCAGCTGTGGTGCACCGACCTGGCCCAGCAAGCGGGCGCGGACGGCGTGGAGGTGCGTGGCGAGCTGCTGCGCGATGCGGCCACCGAGCTGCCCGCGCTGGCGGGCCGGGCGGCGGTGTACTCCAGCCCCGAAGGCCTGTGGACCGCGCATGGCGAGCTGGATGAAGCAGCCCTTGCACGCGGCGTGCAGGCCGCCCAGGTGCTGCGTGCACCGCGCCTGAAGATGTCGATTGGCGGCTTTGGCGCAACCCTGCCGACATCGCATGCCTCGCTGCAACGCCTTAAAGCCCTGCTGCAGGCCGCCCCGCAGGTGGAGCTGGTGATCGAGAACGACCAGACCGCCACCGCCGGCACGCTGGCCGCCATGCAGGCATTTTTTGCAGCCCAGGCACAGGCGGGGCTCGGCCTGGGCATGACCTTTGACATGGGCAACTGGCACTGGCAGGGCGAATGCCCGCTGCAGGCCGCGCAGGCCCTGGCACCCTATGTGCGCTATGTGCACTGCAAGGGCGTGCAGCGGCTGCCCGCCAAGTGGGTGGCGGTGCCGCTGGCCGATTCGGTGGCGCCCTGGCGCGCCGTGCTGCGTGCCTTGCCAGCCGATGTGCCGCATGCCATTGAATACCCGCTGGTGGGTGACGACCTGGTGGCGGTCACGCGCGAGCAGGTGGCCTTTATCCGCGCTGCACGGGAGGCTGCATGAGCGATTCAGCCTTCGACGTGGCACTGTTTGGCGAGGCCATGCTGCTGCTGGTGGCCAACGAGCCCGGTCCGCTGGAGAACGCCACCGGCTTTCACAAGCGCACGGCCGGGGCCGAGACCAATGTGGCCATTGGCCTGGCGCGCCTGGGCCTGAAGGTGGGCTGGGCCAGCCGCCTGGGCATCGACTCCATGGGCCGCGCGCTGTTGGCCGCCATGCAGGGCGAAGGCATCGATTGCTCGCACGTGGTGTGTGATGCCACGCAGCGCACGGGCTTTCAGTTCAAGGAGCGCGTGACCGATGGCCGCGACCCGCAGGTGGAATACCACCGCAAGGGCTCCGCCGCCAGCCAGATGGGGCCCGCCGATGTGGACGAGCCCTGGCTGCAGTCCGCGCGCCACCTGCATGCCACAGGCGTGTTTGCCGCCATCTCCGACACCAGCCTGCAGGCCGCCATCCGCACGCTGGAGGTGATGCGTGCTGCAGGCCGCACCATCTCCTTCGACCCCAACCTGCGCCCCACGCTGTGGTCGTCGCCCGAGACCATGCGCCACTGGATCAACACCCTGGCGACCTATGCCGACTGGGTGCTGCCGGGCATGGAAGAGGGCGTGTTTTTGACCGGTGAAACCACTCCAGAGGGCGTGGCACGCTTTTACCGTGAGCGCGGCGCCAAGCTGGTGGTGGTCAAGCTCGGGCCCGAGGGCGCGTACTACGACAGCGACGTGGCCGGCACCGGCCGCGTGCCTGGCGTGCCCGTGGCCCAGGTGGTGGACACCGTGGGCGCGGGCGACGGCTTTGCGGTGGGCGTGATCAGTGCCTTGCTGGAAGGCCTGCCGGTGCCCGCCGCTGTGCGCCGTGGCGCCTGGATTGGTGCCCGCGCCGTGCAGGTGCTGGGCGACACCGAGGGGCTGCCCACCCGCGCCCAGCTGCAGGAGGCGGGCCTGTGAGCCTGGCGCTACCTTCAGCAAACGGCAGCACAGGCCCTGCGCGCAAACAGGTGCTGGTGTTTCGCGAGCTGCCGCCCGACCAGCTCGCGCGGTTGACCGCCGTGCACGACGTGACAGTGGCCGACCCGCGCAAGCCCGACGAGCGCGCGCGGTTTGACGCGGCGCTGGCGCAGGCGCACGGGCTCATTGGCTCCAGCTTCCCCATCGATGCCGCCGTGCTGGCGCGTGCGCCCTGGCTTCAGGTGGTGTCCAGCATTTCGGTGGGCGTGGACAACTACGCGCTGGACGTGCTGCAGGCGCGCGGCATCATGCTGTGCCACACCCCCGGAGTGCTCGACGAAACGGTGGCAGACTCGGTGTTTGCCCTCCTCATGGCCACCAGCCGCAGGCTGGTGGAACTGTCGCAACTGGTGCGCGAGGGCCGGTGGACGAAGAATATTGGAGAAGACCTGTTTGGCAGCGATGTGCACGGCAAGACGCTGGGCCTGCTCGGATTTGGCCGCATTGGCCAGGCCGTGGCGCGCCGCGCCGCACTGGGGTTTGGCATGCCGGTGATGTACCACGCCCGCCGCCCGGTCGACCTGGCAGCCCAGGCCCCCGAGTTGCAGGGCAAGGCCATCCACACGCCGCTGCCTGCGCTGCTGGCGCAGTCGGACTTTGTGGTGGCCATGCTGCCCTTGTCGGACAGCACACGGGGTATGGTCAATGCCGAAATTTTTGCGACCATGAAGCCCGGCGCCATCTTCATCAACGGCGGCCGGGGTGCCACCGTGGTGGAGCAAGACCTGCTGCACGCGCTGGACCATGGCCCGCTGCGCGCAGCGGGGCTGGATGTGTTTGCCACTGAGCCGCTGCCGCTGGCGTCGCCCCTGCGCACCCACCCGCGCGTGACCCCGCTGCCGCACATCGGCTCGGCCACGCACGACACGCGCCATGCCATGGCCGCGTTGGCCACCACCAATCTGCTGCAGGCCCTGGCGGGCGAGCGGCCCGCCGCCGTGTACAACGCCGTACCCGCATGAGCCCGCCGACACCCGCACCCTCCGCCACGCTGCGCGCCCGTCCCACCATCGCCGATGTGGCGGCCGAGGCCGGTGTGTCCAAGGCCACGGTGTCGCGCTACTTCAACCACCGCGAACGCCTGCTCAGCCCCGACATTGCCGCGCGGGTCGAGGCGGCCATCGCCAAGCTGGCCTATGTGCCCAGCCCCATGGCCCAGGCGCTGAGCCATGGCCGCTCGCGGCTCATTGGCCTGGTGGTGGCCGACATCACCAACCCCTATTCGGTGGCCGTGTTGCGGGGCGCCGAGAAAGCCTGCCAGGACGCAGGCTACCTGGTCATGCTATTCAACCTGGGCAACGACCGCGAGCGCGAGCGCGCGGCCATCGACGCGCTGGCCAGCTACCAGGTGGATGGCTTCATCCTCAACACGCTGGGGCAGGGCGAGGGGCAGGCGGATGTGAACACCTTGCACGGCAAGCCCGCCGTGCTGGTGGACCGGCGCCACGCCGGGCTGGCGGCAGACTTCGTCTCGCTGGACAACCAGGGCGCCATGCGCGAAGCCTGTGCCCACCTGCAGCAGCAAGGCTGGCAGCGCCTGCTCTACATCAGCCAGCCCTTGCTGGGCGTGAGTTCCCGCATCGAGCGCACGGAGGCCTTCCGTGCGCTGGTGTCCTCCAAGGGCTCGGCGGTGCGCGGCGCGGTGCTGCAGCTGGCGGCCGAGCAGGGTGACGAAGTGCTGGACCAGGCACTCACCGATCTGCTGCAGCAGGCCCGGCCCGGCGAGCGCTGCGCGGTGGTGGCGGGCAATTCGGTGGTCACGCTGCGGGTGGCAGCGTCCGTCTCGCGCCTGGGGTGGACGTTTGGGCAACAGCTGGGTTTCGTAGGCTTTGACGACCCCGAATGGGCGTCGCTGATCCGGCCTGGCCTGAGCGCGGTGGCCCAGCCCACCGATGCCATCGGGCAACGTGCTGCGCAGTGCCTGCTGGAGCGTATCAACGGCCTGGAAGGCCCTGCGCGCGAGAGCCTGCTGCCCGGGCTGCTGGTGGTGCGCGGATCTTCGTTGGGGCCTGGGGGCGCGCCAGACCCGGGTTGAACGCACTGCATTCCGCAAAGGCCTGCGGTATGCTTTGCGGCCCTCGTCCCGGTGCATCGCCGGGGCCTCTTTTTTCGCCTTCATCCTTCAGGTGCGCCCTGTGCCAAATCCCTCTCTGGACACCTCCCGCATCCGCGCCATCTCCATCGATCTGGACGACACGCTCTGGCCCATCTGGCCCACCATCACGCGGGCCGAGAGTGTGCTGCTGGACTGGCTGACCCACCACGCGCCTGCCACGGCGGCACTCTTCTCGGACACCGAGGCGCTGCGCGCCATCCGCAACCAGATGGTGACCCTGCGCCCTGACCTGAAGGGCGACCTGAGCGCGCTGCGGCGCGAGTCCATCCGGCTGGCGCTGACGCAGGCCGGTGACGAGCCCGCGCTGGCCGAACCGGCGTTTGATTTGTTCTTTGCAGAGCGCCAGCGGGTGGAGCTGTTTGACGATGCGCACGACACGCTGGCTTTCTTGTCAGCGCGCTACCCGGTGGTGGCGGTGTCCAACGGCAATGCCGATATTCACCGCATCGGCATCGGCCACTACTTTCGCCACAGCATCAGCGCGTCGGACTTTGGCATCGCCAAACCCGATGTGCGCATCTTCCATGCGGCCGCCACGGCCGTGGATGTGTTGCCCCACGAGGTGCTGCACGTGGGCGACGACGCCACACTGGATGCGCAGGGCGCACTGAATGCCGGCATGCAGGCGGTGTGGATCAACAGCGCCAACCACCCCTGGCCGCACGACGACACACCGCCCCATGCCACGGTGGACAGCCTTACCGCGCTGTGCCGGCTGTTGGCCTGACCGGTTTCGCTGGGTTCGGTTTCTTGCCTCAGGTCAAGGTTTGGGCGCGCGGCGGTTGAAGCCGCTGCCTGATCAGGTCACACTCCATCGTCGCTCAGCGACCCCTCCCACCATGCCCCGTACTCCCCCCCCGTTGCCCGCCATCCGCACCATCGGCATGATGCAGCCCATGACCTGGCTGGTGCTGGCCTGGCGCGACATGGCGCGGGCGGGCTGGATCAGTTTTGCGCATGGCCTGGCACTCACACTGTTTGGGGCCGCCATCTTTGCAGTGGCACACCACCGCTTCTGGCTGCTGGCGGGGGCTCTGTCGGGCTTTCTGGTGGTGGCGCCGGTGCTGGCCACCAGCCTGTATGCGCTGAGCCGCGCGCTGGAGCGTGGCGAAGCCGCCAACCTGGGCGTGGTGCTCAAGACCTGGCTCAACTGGCAGAACAGCCATGTGAACAAATGGGGCAGCGACTACTGGTGCATGCTGCAGTTCGGGGCCCTGCTGGCGCTGGCCGCCTCGGGCTGGGTCGTGACATCTGCGGCGCTCATCACGCTGCTGGCGCCCGTGCCCATCGAGACACCGCTCGACTTTCTGCGCCATGTGGTCATGGCGCGTGACGGCTGGTTGTTTGAAGTCTGGCTGGCGCTGGGCAGCCTGATGGCCGCGCCCATTTTTGCGTCCAGCGTGGTGGCCATGCCCCTGCTGCTGGACCGCCGCGCCACGCTGCTGCAGGCGGTGCTCACCGGCTGGCAGGCGGTCATCACCAACCCGCTTCCGATGGCGTTCTGGGCAGCGATCATCCTGGGCTTTACCTTGCTGGGCCTGGGTTCCCTGCTGCTGGGCCTGATCGCTGTGATGCCCATGCTGGGCCACGCCAGTTGGCACGCATACCGCGACCTGGTAGATGCATCCAGCCTGCCCGAGCGTGACCTGGTGGCCCCTGGTGTACCGGCGGCCCCTGTGCGCCGGCCTGGAGGGACATCGTGATTTTTGGATTTACCGAGGCGCAGATCTCGGGCTTCTTCCTCACCTACGGGGTGGGGGCGTTCATCGCCTACATGCTGTTCATCATCGGGCAGCTCGCGTGGGAATCGAAGGCCGGACGCTTTGGCACCTTCGTGCTCTTCCTGGGCCTGGGCGTGGGTTTTCTGGGGTTCCTGGCCAAGGTGGTGATCCAGTGGTGGCTGGAACGGTAGCGGGCCACACGGCCCGTTGCTCAACGCCAGGCGCACCCAACCGCGATCTGTCCGGGGTCTGGCACTGAAACCTGCGCATTCATTTCTTTCCGTTGTGTTTTGTTTCATGTAGAAACTAATTGCAATGGCTGGAGGTGGTTGTGATGCTTCGTAACTCCCTGATCGTCGTCGTCCTGGGGCTGCTGGCCGAGGCGGCGGAAGCCCTGTCCCTGGGCGCGCCGCAAGGCAAGGTATGGCTGGGACAGCCCATCGACCTGGGCTTTGAAGTCCAGCTGGACCCCGGCATGTCGGTGGACGCCTTGTGCCCGCAAGCGCGGCTGGTGTCTGGCGATGTGGCCGTGCCGGCAGGCCGTGTCCAGGTGAGCGTGCGGCCGGGCGAACCGGAGCGCAACCCGGTGCTGCGGGTGCAGTCCTCCCATCTGGCCGACGAGCCGGTGCTGACGGCCCAGGTCTCCGTGCATTGCACGGGCCGGGTGACGCGCGAATACACCTTTCTGGCCGATCTGCCTGCCACCGTTGCGGCCGGGCTGAAGCCAGTGGCGATTCCCTGGGAGGTGCCGTTGGCAGATGCCTCCCCCTCACGGGCGGCCGGGGTGGCTGCCGGAGAAGCGTCTTCTGCAACCGCAATGGGCACCTCGCGGCCGCGCAAGGCGTTGGCCGCCAGCCGGGTAGAGCGCAAGGGCACGAAACTGGCCGCAAAGTCTGCCGAGGCTCCCGTTGCGCGCAGCCGGTCCGCTGACACAGCGGCAGTGGCTTCCGCGACCAGCACTGCGCAGACGGCGCCTCAGGAGCCACCCAGCACCGCGCCCAGCATGGCGCCCGAGGCCGCAGCAGCGCCCCCCGCACAGGCGTCGGCATCGTCCACCGCCTCGGTGGCTCCAGCAGCGGCACCTGTTGCGCCTGGACCGTCCAAGCCCCGGCTGGTGATGGAGCCGTTGACGGCGCTGGTCACGCCGCCCGCCTCGGGCGAAGGGGCTCCGTCCGACGGCGCAACACTGATGCCGGTGGCGGCTTCGGCTGCGGAGGCTAACGCGCCGGACGGCGCGGGATCCCCCGGCGCGCGCATGCAGGCCTTGCAGGTGGAAGTGGATCGCATGCGCGCGCAGGCCGAGCAAGACCATCAGGCCACGCTCGCATTGCTGGCCCGTGTGGAACAGCTGAATGCAGGGCATTTCCCGGCGTCCTTGGTGTATGGGCTTCTGGCTATGCTGGCCTTGACGGTCGGGGCAGCAGGTTGGCTGCTGGCGCGCATGCGACACGCCATGGACGCATCGAACGAAGAGTGGCGCAACACCCTGACGGCCTATGTGGCGCAGTCTTCCTTGCCCGCAGCGGGAGACGCCGAGGCCGAGCGCCGCACAGCAGTGCTACCTGCCGATGACCGGCCTGCCGGGTTGCCCGGACTACAAGGAGTGGGTGCCTTGCCCGCGTAGGGACGGTCAGCGGACCCATCGCTCAGGAGGTGGTGCGCAGCGCAGATCAACGCGGCCAGGACCGCAGCCCCAGATCCTGCGCCAGGCGGCGATAGTCGGCTAGGCTGCGTTGCACATAGTCGTCCAGGGCCGTGCCACTCAGCGCAAAGGGGTACAGCCCATGGCGGGCGCACAACGCGGCATACCCGGGCGCCGCCTGGGCTTCCTGCAGGGCGGTCGTCCAGGCGTGGGCAGCCGCGTCCGGCACGCTGGCAGCCATGTAGAGGCCGCGCACGGTGGTCCATTGCAGGTCAATGCCCTGCTCGCGTGCCGTGGGCAGGGCGGCCAGTGTGCCGGGCAGCCGCGCGGGTGCCAGCACTGCCAGGATGCGCACCGGCAGGCCTTCTGCAGCGGCCCGGGTGGCCTCGGCCGCGTCGCCGGTGAAGATGTCGATGTGCCGGCCGCCCAGCGCCTTGAGCGCTTCGCCGCCGCCTTCAAACGATACAAAACGCATGCGCTTGTGGTCTTGCCCCGCTGCGCGCACCAGCAGCGCGGCCTTGACCCAGTCCTGGCTGCCCAGCGTGCCGCCGGCGCCAAACACCACGCGGCCCGAATCTTTTTGTAAGGCGGTGACCACGTCCTGCAAGCGCTGGTAGGGGGCGTCGCGGTGCACTGCCACCACGCCGTAGTCGTTGCCCAGCGTCGCTATCCAGCGCACGGCGCTCACCGGGTGTGGGCCGAAGCGGCCCTGCGCCATGTTGAGCAGCGAGCCGCTGGAGAACGCCACCAGCGTGCCGGGCCCTCCCAGGCGGCCGGTGGCCACCTGGTCAAATGCCACGGCGCCAATGCCGCCGGGCAGGTAGCGGGTGCGCAGCGGCGTGCGGCCAGGGCGCACGGCCTGCAGTGCCTGTGAGGCCAGACCACAGGTCAGGTCAAATCCGCCGCCGGGGCGTGAAGGTGCAATGCATTCCGCCGGCTCACGGGATGCGTCGGCCGCCGCCGGGAAGGGAGCCAGGCCCGCGCCAGCGCTGGCGGCGGCGGCCGCGAGCGTCTGCAGCAGCTGGCGGCGGCTGCAAGGCGCTGTCAGCGGACGGTCTGTGGTGGGCAAGGGCTGCGGCATGGGGTGTGGAGCGTTCACTTGTTCAGCAGACTGTGTCAGGCGCGGGGCCACCAGAGTATTGCCAGGAGCCCTGGCCCTTCAGCGCGCGCCTGCAGCCGCAGGCTGCCCCGGTGCCGCTCGGCAATCGACCGGGCAATCGCCAGCCCCAGGCCGGAGCCGCCTGCCGTGGCCTGCGAGCCGCGCCGGTAGCGCTGGCCCAGTGCGTCGCGCTCCTCGGCGGGCAGACCGGGGCCGTTGTCCTCCACGCAGATGCTCCAGCCCAGGCTGTCACCCGCGGCTGACACGGTGACGGTGCCCTGCGCCGGGGTGTAGGCGATGGCATTGGCTGCCAGATTGGTCAGGGCCTCGCGCAGCAGGCCACTATCGCCCACGGCCTCGATGCCAGCGGAGGGCGTGTGGATGCCAAAGTCGATCTGCTTGGTGCGCGCCTGGGGCAGCAGCTCCAGCGCCACCGTGCGCAGCAGCGCGGCCAGGTCAAAGGGCGTCAGCTCTACCGCCGCTGTGTCGCTGCGGCCCAGTGCCAGCAGCTGCTGGGTGCTGCGCGTGGCGCGGGCGATCTCGCCTCCGATGGCTGCCAGTGTGTGCTGCACCTGCGTGGTGTCGCCCTCGCGGCGTGCGTAGTCGATCTGCATCTGCAGCGTGGTGAGGTGGGTGCGCAGTTGGTGCGAGGCATCGTCCAGAAACTGCCGTTGCTGTGCCACCAGATCTTGCGTGCGCGCCATCTGCTGGTTGACCGCGTCCACCAGCGGGCGGATGTCAGCGGGCAGGTCGTTGGATGCCAGCGGGGTCATGTCGTCGCCGCTGCGGGCCTGCACCTCGCGCGCCAGCCGCGCCAGCGGGCGCAGCGCCACAGCCAGCAGTGCCGCAGTGCCCAGCACCATCAGGGCCAGCACCAGCGCATCGCGCTGCACCGCGCGGCGCACAAAGCGGGCTGTGAAGTCCTGGCGCGACCGCGTGCTTTCGGCCACCTGCACGAGCACGGTGGATGCGGGCTCCGCACGGTCCAGCGCGCGGCGGTAGGCGGCCAGCCGCACTGACTCTCCAAAGTAGGTAGCGTCATAAAAACGCGGTACGCCAGGCTCCAGCGGCCCGGCGGGCAGGGGCAGGTCGGCATTGCCCAGCTCCACCAGCCCGTCGGACGACGCCACGCGAAAGTACACATTGCCGCTGGCCGTGAGTTCAAAGAATTCCAGCATGCTGTACGGCAACTCGGCCGACAGGCCGCCCGAGGCGGTGGAGATGTTGGCGTCGATGGACTTGAGCGCGCCGAGCAGCGAGCGGTCGTAGGCCGCGTTGGCGGCCTCCAGCGCATCGTGCCGGGTCATCCACAGCTCCACGCCCGTCACCAGGGCCAGCAGCGGCAGCAGCAGCATGGCCAGCAGCCGCCACAGGCTGGCGCGGCGCAGGCGTGCGGTCAGGCCCATCGGTCAGTCCGCCTCCAGCGCATAGCCCAGGCCGCGCAGCGTGGTGATGCGCACACCACTGCCATCCAGCCGCTTGCGCAGGCGGTGCACAAACACCTCGACGGCTTCGGGGTGCACATCGTCATCGTCGGTGAACACGCGGTCCAGGATCTGTTGCTTGGAAAACGGCTCGCCGCTGCGCTGCACCAGCACGCGCAGCACGGCGTGTTCGCGCGGGGATAGGGCCAGGGGCTCGCCGCGCAGGGTGAACTGCTTGCGGGCGCTGTCGTACACCAGCGCACCGCAGGCCTGGCGCTGGTGCTCGTTACCACGCGCGCGGCGCACCAGGGCGTGCAGGCGTGCCTCCAGCTCGGCCAGCTCGAAGGGCTTGGCCAGAAAGTCGTCGGCCCCCGCGTTGAGCGAGCGCACGCGCTCGTCCAGCGAATCACGTGCCGTCAGGATCAGCGCGGGCAGGCGCTGGTCGCGGTCGCGCAGGCGTTGCAGCACTGCCTGCCCGTCCAGCCCGGGCAGGCCCAGGTCCAGCACCAGTGCGTCGTAGTTGTCGTGCTGCTGCAGCGCGCGGTCGGCCAGGCGGCCGTCGTTCACCCATTCGACCTGGATGCCCGCATGCTCCAGCGCACGGCTGAGCCAGGTGCCCAGGTTGTGGTCGTCTTCGGCCAGAAGGATGCGCATGGAGGGATGCTACCGTTTGTGCGGAAGGCGCAGGGCTTGCCTTCAGCATTGAGCCATTCAACGCGGAGCGGTCACGGCGCGCAAGCGCCAGCAGTCAGCTTGCGAGCACGCACTGCCCAGGCCAGGCAGCCGTGCAAGGGCCGCCCCGCCGCACTGGCTGCGTCCCCCATCCCGACCCGCGCAGCGGGGCGAGAGAAAGGGGGAAGACGCGAAGCGGCTCAGGGGGTTAGTCTGGCTTCACCTTCGCGCGCAGCAGCACTTTCTTCCAGCGCTCCTGTTCGGACGCGATGAATTGCGCGAACTGCGCTGGCGTGCCGCCAATGGCCTCGGCAGCATCCGCGTTCAGGCGCTCCAGCGAGCCGGGGGCCTTGACGGCCTTGGCGGTCTCGGCCGCCAGCTTGTCAAGGTTGGCCGGGGCCAGGTTGGCGGGCGCCAGCATGCCGTACCACTGCGTCATCTCAAAGCCCGGAAAGCCCTGTTCGGCCACCGTGGCCACGTCGGGCAGCTGGGGCAGGCGCTTGGCCGATCCGGTGGCAATGCAGCGCACCTTGCCGGCCTTGATGAAAGGCAGCAGGGCGGCAGCGCCCACGGCAGCGGCATCAAGGCGGCCCGAGAGCAGGTCGGTCATCATGGGGCCGGTGCCACGGTAGGGCACGTGCAGCATGAAGATCTCGGCGGTCATCTTGAGGTATTCAAACGCCAGGTGGCCCGCGCTGCCGTTGCCCGCCGAGCCATAGCTGAGCTTGGCCGGGTTCTTCTTTGCGTAGGCGATGAACTCCTTGAGGTTCTTGGCTGGCACGTCGGGGTGCACCACGTACAGGCTGGGCACCTTGGCCAGCAGGCTCACGGGCTTGAAGTCCTTGTTGGCGTCGTAGGGCAGCTTGTCGAAGATGAAGGGGTTGACGGCCAGCGTGCCGATGTGGCCCAGGATCAGCGTGTGCTGGTCGTCAGAGCGTGCCACTTCACCCATGGCGATGTTGCCTGCGGCGCCCGGTTTGTTGTCCACATACACGCTCTGGCCCAGCGTCTTGCCCAGCTCGGCAGCAGTGGAGCGGGCCACGATCTCCGAGCTGCCGCCCGGCGCGAACGGCACCACAAACCGCACCGACTTGGACGGCCAGGCCGCCTGGGCCGAGGCTCCAGCGGGCAGCAGGCCGCCCAGGGCCAGTGCGCCGCTGGCTCCCAGCAGATGGCGGCGGGTGGGGGACCAGAGGGCGGGGTGTTCGTGTGAAAGCATGGGGGGTGTCTCCGTCAAAACAAAAGGCCGAAAGGCCAGCGCGCACAAAGGCGAACAAGGCGCATGCGGCATGCGAGTGGCGCCATGGTGCCTGGGTCGTGCTTTCGGAATGCTGTCAGCGGGCTTGGTAGTTACCCGGGGGTGGTCTGCTGGCCCGGGTGGAGTTGTGTCAGCCCGCTGCTGCGCAGGCCGCCACGGCGGTGCCGCTGAGCACCGCGCCTTCCAGCGTCGCCGGGTAGGGGCCCTCCACATAGTCGCCGCAGGCCGTCAGCCCCGGCAGCACCTGCATGGCGGGCCGCTGCAGGCCGGGGGTGCATGCAAACGTGGCGCGCTTTTCGACCACGGTCTGCACAGGGCGTAGGCCCGGCAGGCCCAGCTGCGCAGCGGCTTGCTGCAGCACCTGTTGCTCGATGAGCGCCCGGTCGCCATCGCTGGCGCTCACCACAAAGGCCAGCAAGCCCTGCTGGCCGTCGAGCTGGCCCCGGTCGAACACGAATTGCGCCGGGTGCTCTGCCGTGTTGCGCAGCGCCAGCATGGGCAGGGGCAAACGCGCCCCACTGGCGTGGGCGTAAACGGTGGTGATGGCCTCAAACCGCAAGGCACTGGCGGTGGCGCTCCAGCGGGTGGCAGCGGCCAGGCCCGCCGTGCTGGCAAGGCCCGCGACCAGGCGCGCGGCCTCCCACGAGGGGCAGGCCAGGGTGATGTGGTCAAAGGAGTCGGCTGCTTCGGCGCCCTGCGCTGTACCGACGGCGCCCATAGCCCCCACCAATTGCCAGCGCCCGCTGGGCAGGGGCACGAGCCGCTGGATGCGTTGGCCGGTGACCACCTGGCCGCCTTGCTGCACCAGCCAGCGCACCGCAGCCTCGGGGAACAGCGCGCCCGGGTCGGTGCGTGGCAGCAACAGGTTGGAGCCGCCGCGTCCGCTGAACAGGCTGTCCTGCAGCACCCGCAAAAACAACTGGCCGCTGGCCTCGCGTGCGGGGGTGTTGAGTGCCGACACGCACAGCGGGTCGATGAACTCGGCCATCAGCCGGGGCGTGAGCGGGGCACACAGGTCTGCCACCGAGGTGTGGGGCGCGCAGCGAAAGCCGCGCAGCTGCCAGGCCGTGGCCGTGCGCAGCAAGGCGACCTTGTCTTGCCAGCCCCAGCCTTTGGCGCGCGCGATGCCCAGCAGCGCATCGAGCGGCGGGGGCAGGTCGGGCAGTTGCAGGCCCTGGCCATCGGGAAACTGCAGGGTCAGCGGCAGGCGCAGCAGCGCGGTGGCAGGGTCCATGCCCACCAGGCGCATCAGGCGCAGGCTCTCGGTGTAGGCACCAATCAGGATGTGCTGGCCGTTGTCCAGCGTGGCCGCTGTGCCATCGGGCAGCACGCCCGGCACGGCGCGGGCGCGACCGCCCACCGTGCGCGCGGCCTCGAACACGGTGACCTGGCGGCCGGCCTGCCGGTGGGCGATGGCTGCAGCCATGCCGGCCCAGCCAGCCCCGATGACGGCGACTTTCTGCGGTGCCACGCCGGGCTACATCCTGCCCAGGGCTTGCATCTTCCAGGCCAGCCAGAACTTGCGCAGCGGCGTGAGGCGGATGCGCTGGTGCAGCACCTGGAAGTTTTCGTGCTCGATCTCGCGCAGCAAGGTGCGGTAGATGCTGGCCATCATCAGGCCGGGCTTTTGGGTGCGGCGGTCCGCGTCGGGCAGCAGGGCAAAGGCCTCGTCGTACAGCCGGTGCGCACGCTCGGCCTGAAAGCGCATCAGCGCCGTAAAGCGGTCGGAGTAGGTGCGCTTCAAGATCTCGTGCGCCTTCACATCGAACTGCTGCAGCTCGCTGACCGGCAGGTAAATGCGGCCCAGCATGGCGTCTTCGCCCACGTCGCGGATGATGTTGGTGAGCTGGAATGCCAGGCCCAGCCGGTGTGCGTATTCGGTGGTGCGCGGGTCGGTCTGGCCGAAGATGCGCGCTGCGACTTCGCCCACGACGCCCGCCACCAGGTGGCAGTAGCCCTGAAGACCTGCAAAGTCGAGGTACCGGGTCTGCTCCAGGTCCATCTGGCAGCCGTCGATCACGGCCTGCAGGTGGCGCTGTTCGATGCCGTAGTCGGCCGCCAGCGGCATCAGCGCCAGCATCACGGGGTGCGTGGGCTGGCCCGCGTAGGCCTTGGTCACTTCGGCCTGCCACCAGGCCAGCTTGGTGCGGGCCACGCCGGGGTCGCTCACTTCATCGACCACATCGTCCACTTCGCGGCAAAACGCATAGAACGCCGTGATGGCCGCGCGGCGCGGGGCAGGCAGAAAGAGAAAGGCGTAATAGAAGCTGCTGCCCGAGGCCACGGCTTTTTGCTGTACGTACTGCTGCGGTGTCATGGGGCGAGATTGTCCCATGGCGCACCGGGGCGGTCCGGTTGTCGGGGTTTGAGATGATTTCGGGCGGATGCGCTAGTGCAGCATGCCCTGGTTGCTATTCAAATAATAGCTTTATGGAGGTGTTGCGGAGGCGGCGGGTGCAGGGGCAGGCGCCTCGGGTTGCGACATCTCGCGCATCAGCGCATCCAGGTCGTCGCCTTGGATCGACATCTCGGGCAGCGTGGCGGGCGTGCTGCGCAGCCACCGCGTGGTGGCGGGCACGGCCATCACCAGGGCGATCACGCCGGCCAGGCAGAGCAGGTAGGGCGCCAGCGCACGCGCCACCGCGCCCATGGCAGGCCGGGGCGCCACCTGGGCGCGGGAAAGCACCAGCGCGTAGCCCAGCGGCGGCAGCAGGAACCCCGCCTGCAGCACCAGCAAGGTGAGCGCGGCCACCCAGGCCGCGTCGTCCACCAGCGCCAGCAAGGGAGGCATGACGATGGGAATGATCAGAAAGATCAGCTCGAACGCGTCCAGCACAAACGCCGAGCCCAGCAGCACGGCCAGCACCACCCCCATGGCCAGCAGGGGCTGGCCCTGCAGGGCACGCATCCATTCGGCCACCAGCACATCGGTGCCGTAGGCGCGCAGCACCAGCGAGAACGTGACTGCCGCCACCAGCAGCGCAAACAGCGCGCCGGTGAGCGCCATGGCATCGTCCAGCACCTGCGCCAGCCGCCGCAGCGTGAGCTGGTGCGACGCCATGCCCCACACCAGCAGCAGCACCCCGGCGGTGGCGGCGGCCTCTACCGCCCGCACGCGGCCGGTGGTGACCAGTGCCAGCAGGGCCACGATGAGCATGGGCACCACGCCCAACGTCCAGCGCTCGCTGCGGGTCAGGGGCGCGGGTGCTGTGGACGCGACCCCTTGATCGGCGATGCCGACAGCGCGGCGCTGGGCCAGCCACCAGGTCACGCCCATCCACAACACCAGCAGCAGCGCACCGGGGGCCAGGGCGGCCTGCAGCACATCCTGGGTATTGATGATGCGGGTGCCTGCGCGGGCGCTGGCCAGCCCCAGCTGCGTGGCCAGGGTCAGGCCCTCGGTGTGGGCGCGCAGCATGGCATCGCCCAGCAGCAACAGCACCAGCGACGGCGGCACGATGATGCCCAGCGTGCTGGCCACGGCGACCAGGGCGGTGCGTCGGGCGGGCGGCATGCCTTCGTGGGCCCAGGCCTGCCCGGCGGTGTGCGACAGGGTCACCAGACTGGCCCCCACCGATCCGTTCATGGGCGCCATCAGCATGCCCACGCCCAGGCCCGCCATGTCGGGCGCGGCCCGTTGCCCCACCACGCGCGCCAACAATTTGCGCAGGCCGCTGTACAGGCCGTTGACCAGTGCCAGGTGGTTGAGCAGCGCGCCCACCACGGCGTATAGCACCAGCGCCTGTAGCAGGTCGTGTTCAAGCAGGCCCACCACGCGCTCCGGCAGGCTGCGCAGCACCGCGCCATCAAACGCGCCCAGCGCCAGGCCCGCCACCGCGCCCAGGGTACTGACGCCCAGCAGCACGGCGTAGGTGGCCCAGCCGGTCGTCATCATCAGCACCAGGGCCAGCACCAGCAGCAACAGGCCGATGGCGTTCATGGGATGGCGCTCATGGGACGGGACTCATGCAGGGTCCGCCGGTGCGCCAGTGGGCGCGCGCAGCGTGTGCACGGCCCGCCACAGGTCGGCCAGGGCTTGCAGGGCCAGCAGCACGGCCAGCAGCAGCAAGGCCAGCTTGATGGCGAAGTAGCCGGGGTTGGCGGTTTCAGGAAAACTCTCCAGCCCCCGCACCGACCGCCACACCGTGGGCGCGGCGTTGATGCACACAAACACCGCCCACGGCAGCACGGCGAGGGGCGCGCCCAGCAGGCGCATGACGCGCACTGGGCCCCGGCCTGCATGGGCGAGGTCAGGGCGGCTGACCAGGTGGGCGCCGCGCCGGTCGGCATGGCGCAGGGCCACGGCCACATACAGCGCAAACAGCACCTGCGCGAGGTCGTTGGCCTGGCTGGACCCCGCGCCCCACCCGTCGCGCAACGGCCATTGCAAAAACAGCAGCAGCACGACCAGCAGCGCCAGCGGCATCACCAGCGCGCCCAGGCGGTTGAGCCAGCGCTCCAGTGGCAAGGGGGTGGGCAGGTCAGGCGGCAAATGCATGCAGATGAAGGGGCGGCGGAATGGGCTGCGAAACAGGCTGCAAAACGGGCCGCTGGGCGGCTCGGTTCAGCATTCGACCACATTCACCGCCAGCCCGCCGCGCGATGTTTCCTTGTACTTGACCTTCATGTCCGCGCCGGTCTGCATCATGGTCTTGATGACCTTGTCGAGCGAGACCACGTGCTGCCCGTCGCCGCGCAGCGCCATGCGGGCGGCGTTGATGGCCTTGATAGCGCCCATGGCGTTGCGCTCGATGCAGGGGATCTGCACCAGACCGCCCACGGGGTCGCAGGTCATGCCCAGGTTGTGCTCCATGCCGATCTCGGCCGCGTTCTCCACCTGCTCGGGCGTGCCGCCCATCACGGCGGCCAGCGCGCCAGCGGCCATGGAGCAGGCCACGCCCACTTCGCCCTGGCAGCCCACCTCGGCGCCGGAAAGCGATGCGTTCTCCTTGTAGATGATGCCGATGGCACCTGCGGTGAGCAAAAAGGTGGCAATGCCGTCGTCGTTGGCCGGGATGGGGCCCTGCAGAAAGTTGACGTAGTAGTGCAGCACGGCCGGGATCACGCCTGCCGCACCGTTGGTGGGCGCCGTCACCACGCGGCCGCCCGCGGCGTTTTCTTCGTTCACGGCCATGGCGTACAGGTTCACCCAGTCCAGCATGGAGAGCGGGTCGCGCAGGGCGGCCTCGGGCGAGCGGCTCAGGTTCTTGTGCAGCTCGGCCGCACGCCGGCGCACATGCATGGGGCCGGGCAAGGTGCCGGTGCTGGCGCAGCCGCGCTGCACGGCGCCCGCCATGGTCTGCCAGATGGCCAGCAACTGGCGCCGCACCTCGGCCGGGCTGCGCCAGTGCTGTTCGTTGGCGGCCATGAGCTGGGCCATGCTCTGGCCCGTAGTGCGGCACTGCGCCAGCAGCTCGGCCCCGGTGCGGAACGGGTGCGGCAGGCCCTGGCCATGGCCTGCGGTATCGGCGCCAGCGCTGGCGGGCGTGTTGAGCACGCGCTGACCCGCCGCGTCGACCACAAAGCCGCCGCCCACCGAGTAGTACTCACGCATGGCGATGTCGTTGCCCTGCGCATCCAGGGTATGGAACGCCATGCCGTTGGGGTGCAGCGGCAGGCTTTTGCGGCGAAACAGCAGGTGGTCCTTTTCGACAAACGGCACGGCATGCTCGCCCAGCAACGCCAGCGTGCCGCTCTGGCGGATCTGTGCGATGGCGGGGGCGATCTGGTCGGGGTCGATGTGGTCTGGCTCGTGCCCGGCCAGACCGAGCAGCACGGCGCGGTCGGTGCCGTGGCCCACGCCGGTGGCCGAGAGGGAGCCGAACAGCTCCACGCTCACCCGGTGCACCGCCGCCAGGCCGACGGTGTCGCGCACATGGCAGGCAAATTGCCGCGCCGCAATCATGGGCCCCACGGTGTGGGAGCTGGACGGCCCGATGCCGATCTTGAAGAGGTCGAAAACGCTGACGGACATAGTGGGGGGTGACCCTGGGCTCTGAGAACCAGTGTTAAAGGTGCCCCAGCGCTTGTGGCGCGCGGGCACGGGCCGGCAGGGTGGGGTGTTGGCCGCCGCCCTGCCACGGTGGCCGCGAGGCTAACCGGGTGCAGTGGCAGGGGCATGCTCGCAATCCCTGCCCCTGCCGGGTCAAGGGCGAGAGGCATTCCAATAATTCGCTATCAATTAAGTAGCTTTTGGCGCATATGAATCATGCGCTACAGGCCTTTTGGGCACTGAGCGGTGCGCTTGCAGGCCAGTGTGTGAGCCCGCCTTGTGGCCCATGAATCTTTCTTACATCACCAGTGCGCGGCCCAGCATCACGCACCAGTCCCACCCACGGAGCTTGGGCCGGGTGTGCAGGCTGCCCCCTTTCAGGGCCTCGACCTTGTCGAGGATGCGCAGGCCGCCTTGCACCACCAGCCGCAGCTCCCAGCCGGCGCGGCCGGGCAGGCGGTGCACCAAGGGGGCGCCACTCTGCATGGTGGTGCGCGCCCAGTGGGCGCAGTCGGCGATTAGGCGGGCGTTCTCGCGGGTGCTTTGCAGCGCCAGCAGCTCGGACTGGCAGGCGCCATACGCTACGCAGTCGGAGCGCGGCAGGTAGTGGCGGCCTCGGGGAATGTCCACGGACAGGTCCTGCCAGAAGTTGATGAGCTGCAGCGCCGTGCAGATGGCGTCGCTCTGGCGCAGCGCCTCGGCGTCGTGCACGCCATACAGGTGCAGCAGCAGCCGGCCCACGGGGTTGGCCGAGCGGCGGCAGTAGTCCAGCAGCTCGTCGCGGTCGGCGTAGCCCTCGCCGTCACGGGTTTTCTCCACGTCCTGGGCAAAGGCACTCAGCAGGTCTTCCAGCAGCGGCACGGGCAGCTGGTGGCTGCGCAACACGCCTTGCAGCGGCAAAAACACGCTGGCCCAGCGGGGCGAGGGCGTCTGGCCCTGGGCAATCGCGCGCAGATCGGCCAGGTAGGCAGCCAAGTCTGCCAGCCGGGCGGCGGGCAGGGCATCGCCTTCGTCGGCAATGTCGTCCGCCGTGCGCGCAAAGCCGTAGATGGCGGCAATCGGCTGGCGCAGGTGGGGCGGGCACAGCAGGGATGCTACGGGGAAGTTTTCGTAATGGGTGACAGGAGGCGCCACCGCATCAGTCGCAGTGGGCTGTGGCGCGGAGGCTGCGCCGGGGTGGGGAGAGGGGCTGGGACGGTCGTTCACACCCGGATTGTCGCTTGACAAGCTCAAGGGCTTCTCATAGATTACTAACCGGTCAGTCAGTAATCATAAAAACCAATCCAGTGGGGTACAAGGCGGCTGGCCCCTGCATCTTTCACAAGCGCCCTGCATGGCTGCGGGTGGCTGGTTGGCGGGTGTCTGGTGTACTGTCGCTGCGCGGGCACTCCGGCCTGCGTCTTGCTTGCTGATCCTTGTGGCCCCTTCTTTTTTCACCGGATTTCCCATGCGCACATCCTCCGCCCTGCGGCCCTCTTCACGGCATTCCAGGCTTTTGCTGGTGCTGGCCACCGCTACCGTGCTGGCCGCCTGTTCGCGTCCCGCACCGCCCGAGGAGCCCGTGCGCTCCGTCAAGCTGATGACGGTGGGCGTGGGCGCGCTGCAGTCCAGCCTGGAGTATTCGGGCGAGGTGCGCGCGCGCGTGGAGTCGCGCCTAGGCTTTCGCGTGGCGGGCAAGATCGTGCAGCGCCAGGCCGAGCTGGGCCAGCGCGTGAAGGCCGGGCAGGTGCTGGCGCAACTGGACCCCAAGGACTACCAGCTGGCGGCTGACGCCGCGCGTGCGCAACTGGCATCGGCCACCACGCAGCGTGATCTGGCGGCGGCGGACCTCAAGCGCTACCAGGCGCTCAAGGACCAGAACTTCATCAGTGGTGCCGAGCTGGAACGCCGTGAGGCCACGCTCAAAGCGGCCCAGGCCACGCTGGACCAGGCGCGCGCGCAGCTGTCGTCGCAGGGCAACCAGGCGGCCTACACCACGCTGGTGGCCGACGTGTCCGGCGTCGTGACGGGCATCGATGCCGAGCCGGGCCAGGTAGTGTCGGCCGGTGCGCCGGTGGTGCGCATTGCGCAGGACGGCCCGCGCGACGTGGTGTTTGCTGTGCCCGAGGACAAGGTGGCGCAGATCACGACGGGCTCCGAGGTGGCTGTGCGCGGCTGGTCTGGCGGCGCGACCCTGACGGGCCGCGTGCGCGAAGTGGCTGCCAGCGCCGACGCTGCGACCCGTACCTTCCAGGTCAAGGTGGCCATTGACGCTGCGGACGCCCCAGCGCTGGGCGCCACCGTGTACGCCACGCCCAAGGCACTGAGTCATGCCGGCATTGCCGCCATCAAGCTGCCCACGAGCGCGCTGCGGCAGGAGGGCCA
The DNA here is from genome assembly GCF_014851475.1 of Acidovorax sp. ACV02. Lineage (NCBI taxonomy): Bacteria > Pseudomonadati > Pseudomonadota > Betaproteobacteria > Burkholderiales > Comamonadaceae > Acidovorax > Acidovorax sp. ACV02. Next base: position 170,222 of record NZ_JACUZU010000007.1, on the reverse strand, counting down.
GTCCACCGCCGTGTGGGTGTACGACCCCGCGACCAGCACCGTCAAGTCGCAGGTGGTGCAGATCGCCACGGCCGACGGCAACGATGCCGTGGTGGCAGGGGGCCTGACCCCCGGCATGCAGGTGGTGGCCACTGGCGTGCATGTGCTGTCTCCCGGCCAAAAAGTGACGGTATATCAGCCAAAAGTGGCCCAGGCGCCAGTGAATAAAGCACAGACAGCTCCTGAATCTGTAGCAATGCCGGCGGTGCCATCGGCTCCGGCGGCCGCTGCTGCACCCGCCACCGCCACGGCCTCTGCCGCCAACTGAGGCCCGCCATGACGCAAATCCAACCCAAAGAGGGGTTCAACCTCTCCAAATGGGCGCTCGACCATCCTGCGCTCACCCGCTACCTCATGGTGGTGTTGATGCTGCTGGGCTTTGCCGCCTACTTCCAGCTGGGGCAGGACGAAGACCCTCCGTTCACCTTCCGTGCCATGGTGGTGCGCACCTACTGGCCCGGTGCCACGGCCCAGCAGGTGGCCGAGCAGGTCACCGACAAGATCGAGCGCACGCTGCAGGAAGTGCCGTACGCCGACAAGATCCGCAGCTATTCCAAGCCCGGCGAGTCGCAGATCATTTTCCAGATCAAGGACTCCTCCAAGCCCGGCGACGTGGCCAACGTCTGGTACAGCGTGCGCAAGAAGGTGGGCGACATGCGCTACACCTTGCCCCAGGGCATTCAGGGCCCGTTCTTCAATGACGACTTTGGTGATGTGTATGGCGTGATCTACGCTCTGGAGTCCGAGGGATTCAGCTACGCAGAGCTCAAGCAGTTTGCCGATGACGCGCGCCAGCAGCTGCTGCGCGTGCCCGATGTGGCGAAGGTCGAGCTGTTTGGCGTGCAGGACGAAAAGCTCTTCATCGAGATCTCGCAAAAGCGCCTGTCGCAACTGGGCCTGGACATGAACCAGGTGCTGGCCCAGCTGGGCCAGCAGAACGCAGTGGAAAGCGCGGGCACCATCCAGACCCCGCAAGACCAGGTGCAGGTGCGCGTGCAAGGCCAGTTCAACGCCATCGAGGACCTGCGTGCGATGCCGATCCGCGGCCCCTCGGGCGCGCAACTGCGTCTGGGCGATATTGCCGAAGTGCAGCGCGGCTATGTGGACCCACCGGGCGTGAAGGTGCGCCACCAGGGGCGCGAGGTGATTGCGCTGGGCGTCTCCATGTCCAAGGGCGGCGACATCATTGCGCTGGGCAAGGCCCTGCACACCACCACCGACCGCATCGCTGGCACGTTGCCGGCGGGCGTGAAACTGGTCAACGTGCAAGACCAGCCCAAGGCGGTGTCCACCTCGGTGAACGAGTTTGTCAAGGTGCTGATCGAGGCCGTGGTCATCGTGCTGGCGGTGAGCTTCATCAGCCTGGGCGTCCACAAGCGGCCCGGCAACAACCCGCTGTGGAAGCGCTGGTACATCGACCCCCGCCCGGGGCTGGTGGTGGGCATCACGATCCCGCTGGTGCTGGCCGTCACGTTCCTGGCCATGTGGTACTGGGGCATAGGGCTGCACAAGATTTCGCTGGGCTCGCTCATCATCGCGCTGGGCCTGCTGGTGGACGACGCCATCATTGCGGTGGAGATGATGGTGCTCAAGCTCGAAGAGGGCTATGACAAGGTGCGCGCCGCCACCTTTGCCTACGAGATCACGGCCATGCCCATGCTCACAGGCACGCTGATCACGGCGGCGGGCTTCTTGCCCATCGGCTTGGCCAAGTCCACCACGGGTGAATACACCTTTGCCATCTTTGCCGTGACGGTGATTGCGCTGGTGCTCAGCTGGTTCGTGTCGGTCTACTTCGTTCCTTACCTCGGCACACTGCTGCTCAAGGTGCCGCCTCACGTCTTGGCCGCTCAGGCCAACAAGGGCATCACGGACGACCCACACGAGGTCTTTGACAGCCCGTTCTACCGCAGCTTCCGCCGTCTGGTGGACTGGTGCGTGCAGCACCGCTGGCTGACCATTGGCGCCACGGTGCTGACCTTTGCGCTGGGCATTGTCGGCATGGGCAAGGTGCAGCAGCAGTTCTTCCCGGATTCCAGCCGGCCTGAGATTCTGGTGGACATCTGGTTCCCTGAAGGCACGTCGTTCGCAGGCAACGAGGCCGTCACCAAACGCGTGGAGCAGCGCCTGTTGTCCGAGCCAGGCGTGAATACGGTGAGCACCTGGGTAGGCTCTGGCGTGCCGCGTTTTTATCTGCCGCTCGATCAGGTGTTCCCGCAGAGCAACGTGTCGCAGTTCATCGTGGTGCCCCAAGACCTGAAGGTGCGCGAATCGCTGCGTGTGAAGCTGCCTGCGCTGCTGGCGCAGGAGTTCCCGGAAGTGCGCGGGCGCGTCAAGCTGCTGCCCAACGGGCCGCCCGTGCCTTATCCCGTTCAGTTCCGCGTGGTAGGCCCTGATCCGCTGGTGCTGCGCGAGCGTGCGGACGAGGTCAAGGCCCAGCTGCGCCAGAACCCCAACATGCGCGGGGTGAACGACAACTGGAACGAGTCCGTGAAGGTGCTGCGCCTGGAAGTCGACCAGGCCAAGGCACGCGCCCTGGGCGTGACCAGCCAGTCCATCGCACAGGCGTCCAAGACCATTCTGTCGGGCACGCAGGTCGGCCAGTACCGCGAGGGCGACAAGCTCATCGACATCCTGCTGCGCCAGCCGCTGGATGAGCGCAACGCCATCACTGACATTGCCAACGCCTATCTGCCCACGGCCTCGGGCAAGTCGATCCCGCTCACGCAGATCGCCAAGCCTGTGTTCACCTGGGAGCCCGGCGTGATGTGGCGCGAAAATCGCGACTACGCCATCACCGTGCAGGGCGACGTGACCGAGGGCCTGCAGGGCGCCACGGTGACGGCGGCGCTGCTGCCATCCCTCAAGGAGATTGAGGCCAAGTGGCGGTCGGCGGGCCAGACGGGCTACCGCATCGAGGTGGCGGGCGCCGTGGAGGAAAGCTCCAAGGGCTCGGCGTCCATCGCGGCGGGTCTTCCCATCATGCTGTTCATCACCTTCACGCTGCTCATGCTGCAACTGCACAGCTTCAGCCGTGCCATGCTGGTGTTCCTGACCGGGCCGCTGGGGCTGGCGGGTGTGGCGGCAGCGCTGTTGCTGCTCAATCGTCCCTTTGGTTTTGTGGCGCTGCTGGGGGTGATCGCGCTCATGGGCATGATCCAGCGCAATTCGGTGATCCTGATCGATCAGATCGAGCAGGACCGCGCCCGGGGCGTGCCCGCCTGGGATGCCATTGTGGAATCGGCCGTGCGCCGTTTGCGCCCCATCGTGCTCACCGCCGCTGCCGCCGTGCTGGCCATGATCCCGCTGTCGCGCAGCGTGTTCTGGGGGCCGATGGCCGTTGCCATCATGGGCGGGCTGGTGGTGGCCACGGTGCTGACGCTGCTGGCACTGCCTGCAATGTATGCGGCCTGGTTCCGTGTCAAACGACCTGCGCCAGAGGTTCCTGGTGCTGCTTGACCGACAGGGCGTCCGCATCAGGTAAAATAGAAGGTTGACCGATTTCACACAGGCGGCAGCTGAGGTTGCCGCCTGTTTGTTTGTAGAACCGCGCGGGTGGCGAAATTGGTAGACGCACCAGGTTTAGGTCCTGACGCCAGCAATGGTGTGGGGGTTCGAGTCCCCCCCCGCGCACCACCCATGTGAGACTTTGCGGAACACGGCGCTGCTGCGCTGCAGCCAGCACGATCCACATTCATAAGAGGAATAGCCATGGCCGTTACTGTTGAAACCCTTGAGAAGCTCGAGCGCAAGATCACGCTGAGCGTGCCCGTCACCCTGATCCAGTCTGAAGTGGACACGCGCCTCAAGCGCCTGGCCCGCACGGTCAAGATGGACGGTTTCCGTCCCGGCAAGGTGCCCATGAACGTGGTGGCCCAGCGTTATGGCTACTCGGTGCAGTACGAAGTGCTGAACGACAAGGTGGGTGAGGCCTTTGCCGTGGCTGCGAATGAAGCCAACCTGCGTGTTGCAGGCCAGCCCCGCATCACTGAAAAGGAAGGCGCTCCCGAAGGCCAGGTGACTTTTGACGCCATCTTCGAAGTGTTCCCCGAAGTCAAGATCGCTGACCTGTCGGACGCCGAAGTTGAAAAACTGTCGTCCGAAGTGACCGACAGCGCCATTGACAAGACCATCGACATCCTGCGCAAGCAGCGCCGCAGCTTCGCCCAGCGCGCCATTGACGCCGCTGCGCAAGACGGTGACCGCGTGACCGTGGACTTCGAAGGCAAGATCGACGGCGAACCCTTTGACGGCGGCAAGGCCGAAGACTTCCAGTTCCTGGTCGGCGAGGGCCAGATGCTCAAGGAGTTCGAAGACGCGGTGCGTGGCATGAAGTCCGGCGAAAGCAAGACTTTCCCCTTGGCGTTCCCTGCTGAATACCACGGCAAGGACGTCGCTGGCAAAACCGCCGACTTCCTGGTGACCATCAAGAAGATCGAAGCGGCCCACCTGCCCGAAGTGAATGATGCTCTGGCCAAGTCGCTGGGCATTGCCGACGGTTCCGTGGATGGCCTGCGCGCCGACATCAAGAAGAACCTGGAGCGCGAAGTCAAGTTCCGCTTGCTGGCCCGCAACAAGGCTGCCGTGATGGACGCCCTGGTGTCCAAGGCCGAGTTGGATCTGCCCAATTCCAGCATCCAGGCTGAAATTGCCCGCCTGATGGAAGGCGCCCGCGCTGAACTCAAGCAACGCGGCATCAAGGACGCCGACAAGGCCGAGATCCCTGAAGACGTGTTCCGTCCCCAGGCAGAGCGCCGTGTGCGCCTGGGCCTGGTGCTGGCCGAGCTGGTGCGCGCCAATGAGCTGCAGGCCAAGCCCGAGCAGCTCAAGGCCCACATCGACGAGTTGGCCGCCAGCTACGAGAAGCCCGAAGACGTGGTGCGTTGGTACTTCGGCGACCGCCAGCGCCTGGCCGAAGTCGAAGCCGTTGTCATCGAAAACAACGTGACCGAATTCGTGCTGTCCAAGGCCAAGGTGGTCGAAAAGGCCATTTCCTTCGACGACCTGATGGCGCAGCAGGGCTGATAGGCCCTCGGGCCGGGTGGTCTGCCTCGTGCAACTGCCCGGTTCTGGTTGTCAAGACACACCAGGGGCTTGTGCTTTCGTGCACAAGCCCCAATTCATTTCTGGGTACAGTACCTGCTTGACTGGAGAAATACATGAGCGCATTGGAAACACAAGGCCTGGGCATGGTCCCCATGGTCATCGAGCAGTCGGGCCGTGGCGAACGGTCCTATGACATCTACTCGCGCCTGCTCAAGGAGCGCGTGATTTTTCTGGTGGGCCCGGTCAATGACCAGACCGCCAACCTGGTGGTGGCACAGCTGCTGTTCCTGGAAAGTGAAAACCCGGACAAGGATATCTCGTTCTACATCAACTCGCCCGGTGGTTCGGTGAGCGCCGGTATGGCGATTTTTGACACCATGAACTTCATCAAGCCCGATGTCTCGACCCTTTGCACGGGCATGGCGGCCAGCATGGGTGCTTTCCTGCTGGCGGCGGGCGCCAAGGGCAAGCGGTTTGCGCTGCCCAACTCCAAGGTCATGATCCATCAGCCATTGGGCGGCATGCAGGGCCAAGCCACCGAGATCGAGATCCACGCCCGCGAGATCCTCAAGACCCGCGAGCAGCTCAACAAGATCCTTGCTGAGCGCACCGGACAGCCGCTGGAGAAGATCCAGCGCGACACTGAGCGTGACTATTTCCTCTCGGCCGACGAGGCCAAGGACTATGGTTTGGTGGATCAAGTGATCAGCCAACGCGCCTGATCGCCCGAGGGCGACGAAGCGGCGTTTTCCCGAGGGGAAGACGCCGTTTTTTATTTGGTTATCATCCCGACAACTTTCCGAAACAAGCAAGGCATTGCCCCCATGGCCGAGAAAAAAGGCTCTTCCAGCGAAAAAACCCTTTACTGCTCTTTTTGCGGCAAAAGCCAGCATGAAGTGAAGAAGCTGATCGCCGGTCCGTCGGTCTTTATCTGCGACGAGTGCATTGACCTGTGCAACGAGATCATCCGCGACGAACTGCCTGCTGGGGACTTGGCCCGCGAAGGCCGCAGTGACCTGCCCACGCCGGTCGAGATCAAGGCCAATCTGGACAACTATGTGATTGGCCAGGATGTTGCCAAGCGCACGCTGGCCGTGGCGGTGTACAACCACTACAAGCGCCTGCGCCACAAGGACAAGGCCCACAAGGACGATGTGGAGCTGTCCAAGAGCAACATCCTGCTGATCGGCCCTACGGGCTCGGGCAAGACGTTGCTGGCGCAGACCCTGGCACGCATGCTGGATGTTCCCTTTGTGATGGCCGACGCCACCACGCTGACCGAAGCCGGCTATGTGGGCGAGGACGTGGAAAACATCGTCCAGAAGCTGCTGCAAAGTTGCAACTACGAAGTCGAGCGCGCCCAGCGCGGTATTGTCTATATCGATGAAATCGACAAGATTTCGCGCAAATCCGACAACCCCAGTATCACGCGCGATGTGTCGGGCGAGGGCGTGCAGCAGGCGCTGCTCAAGCTCATAGAGGGCACCATGGCCAGCGTGCCGCCCCAGGGCGGGCGCAAGCACCCGAACCAGGACTTCCTGCAGATCGACACAACCAACATCCTGTTCATCTGCGGTGGCGCGTTTGCAGGGCTGGAAAAGGTCATCGAGAACCGGACCGAGGCCTCTGGCATCGGCTTTGGCGCATCGGTCAAAAGCAAGAAGCAGCGCTCGCTGACCGAAGTGTTCACCGAGATCGAGCCCGAAGACCTGATCAAGTTCGGGCTGATTCCTGAACTGGTGGGCCGTATGCCAGTGGTGACTGCCTTGGCTGAACTGAGTGAAGATGCGTTGGTGCAGATCCTGACCGAGCCGAAGAACGCGCTGGTCAAGCAGTACAGCAAGCTCCTGGCCATGGAGGGCGTGGACTTGGAAATTCGCCCGGCTGCCCTGAAAGCCATTGCCCGCAAGGCGCTGGCCCGCAAGACGGGCGCGCGAGGCCTGCGTTCCATTCTGGAGCAATCGCTGATCGGCACGATGTTCGACCTGCCCAATACCAGCAACGTCGAAAAGGTGGTGGTGGACGAGTCCACCATCGAAGAAAACAAGCCGCCGCTGCTCGTGTACCGCGAAGCGGCCAAGAAGGCCTGAGAAGACCGGAGCGGGCGCCATGTTGTCGCCCTTTGAACCATCAACCCTTGCGCCAGTACGGCTGCGTGCAAGGGTTGAAAATCCCCACATGTGGACCCACTTCCACAGAGCACTTTGAGGATTTCCATGTCCGGACATACCCCCCTGCCAGCCACCCCTATTGACCTGCCGCTGTTGCCTTTGCGCGATGTGGTGGTGTTCCCTCACATGGTGATCCCGCTTTTCGTGGGCCGCCCCAAGAGCATCAAGGCCCTTGAGATGGCCATGGAGGCTGATCGCCGCATCATGCTGGTGGCCCAAAAAGCTGCCGCCAAGGATGAGCCCTCGGTGGCCGACATGTTCGATGTGGGCTGTGTCTCTACCATCTTGCAGATGCTCAAGCTGCCCGACGGCACCGTGAAGGTGCTGGTGGAAGGCCAGCAGCGTGCTCTGGTGGCTTCCATTGAAGATGCCGAGACGCATTTCATGGCCACCGTGACTCCGGTGGAGGCGACCCCCGACGCCAATAAGCCCAGCGAAATCGAGGCCCTGCGTCGCGCAGTGATGCAGCAGTTTGACCAGTACGTCAAACTCAACAAGAAGATCCCGCCCGAGATCCTGACTTCCATCTCCAGCATTGACGACCCAGGTCGGCTGGCAGACACCATTGCTGCACACCTGCCCCTCAAGCTCGAGAACAAGCAGGTGGTGCTGGATCTTTCGGATGTAAAGGCGCGCCTCGAAAACCTGTTCGAGCAGCTCGACCGCGAAGTGGACATCCTGAACGTCGACAAAAAGATCCGTGGCCGCGTAAAGCGCCAGATGGAGAAGAACCAGCGCGACTTCTATCTGAACGAGCAAGTCAAGGCCATCCAGAAGGAACTGGGTGAGGGCGACGAAGGCGCCGACATCGAGGAGATCGAGAAAAAGATCAAGCTCGCCAAGATGCCGGCCGAGGCACGCAAGAAGGCTGACGCCGAACTCAAGAAGCTCAAGCTGATGTCGCCCATGTCGGCCGAGGCGACGGTGGTGCGCAACTACATCGACGTGCTCACCGCGCTGCCTTGGAGCAAGAAGACCAAGATCAAACACGACCTCGTGAATGCCGAGGGCGTCCTCAACGAAGACCATTACGGCCTCGACAAGGTCAAGGACCGCATCCTTGAATACCTCGCGGTACAGCAGCGCGTGGACAAGGTGAAAGCGCCCATCCTGTGCCTGGTGGGCCCTCCTGGCGTGGGCAAGACCTCGCTGGGGCAATCGATCGCCAAGGCCACCGGCCGCAAGTACGTGCGCATGGCCCTGGGCGGCATGCGCGACGAGGCCGAGATCCGCGGGCATCGCCGCACCTACATCGGTGCGCTGCCGGGCAAGGTGCTGCAGAGCCTGTCCAAGGTGGGCACGCGCAATCCGCTGTTCCTGCTGGACGAGATCGACAAGCTGGGTACTGACTTCCGGGGCGATCCGTCGAGCGCTCTGTTGGAGGTGCTGGACCCTGAGCAGAACCACACCTTTGGCGACCACTACGTCGAGGTGGACTTCGACCTGAGCGATGTGATGTTCGTCGCCACATCGAATTCGATGAACATTCCGCCGGCACTGCTCGACCGCATGGAAGTGATTCGCCTGTCGGGCTACACCGAAGACGAGAAAACCAGCATCGCCATGAAGTACTTGCTGCCCAAGCAGCTCAAGAACAATGGCGTGAAGGACGAAGAACTCCTCATCACCGAGCCTGCAGTGCGCGACATGGTGCGTTACTACACCCGTGAAGCAGGTGTGCGTTCGCTCGAGCGCGAGCTGTCCAAAATTTGCCGCAAGGTGGTCAAGGGCCTGCAGCTCAAGAAACTGGAGCCGCAGGTGGTGGTCACGGCTGACAACCTGCCGGACTTTTTGGGCGTGCGCAAGTACACCTATGGCCGTGCGGAGCTGCAAAACCAGGTAGGACAGGTAGTGGGCCTGGCCTGGACCGAGGTGGGTGGAGATCTGTTGACCATCGAGGCGGCCATCATGCCGGGCAAGGGTGTGATTACGCGCACGGGTTCGCTGGGTGATGTGATGAAGGAATCCGTGGAGGCTGCCCGTACGGTGGTACGCAGCCGCGCGCGCATGCTGGGTATCAAGGATGAAACGTTCGAAAAGCGCGACATCCACATTCACGTGCCAGACGGTGCCACCCCCAAGGACGGCCCCAGCGCGGGGGCTGCGATGACTACCGCGTTTGTTTCTGCGCTCACGGGTATCCCTGTGCGCGGCGATGTGGCCATGACAGGCGAGATCACGCTGCGTGGCGAGGTGACGGCCATTGGGGGCCTTAAGGAAAAGCTGCTGGCCGCATTGCGCGGTGGCATCAAGACCGTGCTGATCCCTGAAGAGAACGTGAAGGACCTCGCCGAGATTCCGGACAACGTGAAGAGCGGCCTGGAGATCGTGCCCGTGCGGTGGATCGACAAGGTGCTGGAAGTTGCTTTGGAGAGCAAACCCGTGCCGCTGACGGATGAAGAGGTTGCAGTGGCTGCTGCGGTGCCTGTGTCGACGGACAAGGCCGCGGTGTCATCCGCCACGGCCGATGGATTGAAACATTGACGCAATTTTTTTGGGAACTCCCAAAAAATGCGCTACAATTCATTCCATCGCAGCAAACGTTGTACAATGTAAGGCTTCGGTAAATGCGGGAATAGCTCAGTTGGTAGAGCGCAACCTTGCCAAGGTTGAGGTCGAGAGTTCGAGACTCTTTTCCCGCTCCAATTTCCACAAAAAGGGAAGCAATTGCTTCCCTTTTTTGTCAGAGGAATGAGAGTTCCTGGCGCGGTAGCAAAGCGGTTATGCCCCGGATTGCAAATCCGGTTAGTCCGGTTCGACTCCGGACCGCGCCTCCAGATATGGTCTGCAGCAGTGAAGCGATGAAAGCCTCTGGGCCGAGACGCTCGCAGGGATCGTGTCGATGGATGGTAGTTGGATGGAAATTTTTTGGCTTGCAATCGAATACGGCCAAAAATAGTTATATAATTTGAGGCTTGCTGATAAGCACTAACGGAAACGTTAGAGAAATCAGAAAATGCGGGAATAGCTCAGTTGGTAGAGCGCAACCTTGCCAAGGTTGAGGTCGAGAGTTCGAGACTCTTTTCCCGCTCCATATTTGAAAAGGGAAGCTTAGGCTTCCCTTTTTTCTTGGCGGTTCGGAGCGTGCTGTTGTCAAACTGCGGCCCCGACCAGAGATGCGACAGGGCATTGCGCGCACGCGCTGCCCGGGTTACGCTGCAACGCAGGTATGCGCTCAGCAGCCGGCGCCCCGATGGTGAAATTGGTAGACACTGCGGACTTAAAATCCGCCGCTTTCCTGAAAAGGGGCGTGCCGGTTCGACCCCGGCTCGGGGCACCACTCAACTGTTCACACTTGCGCAGCAATTGCGCAAAGCTAGGCAAATCAACGGTCTAGCGCTTCCCCCTTTGGTGGTACAGTGCGCCCGCTGCGCAATTCTGCGCAAGTGATGCCCCCGAAATCCCCCCACCAATCCCCCCAATGGCAACCCCCATCAAAACGGCACAAGGCACGTGGCGCATTCAGATCGAGGTGAAGGGCCAGCGCGACAGCAATACGCTGCCCACAAAGCGCGAGGCCAGCGAGTGGGCGGCCAGGCGCTCGGCTGAGCTGCTGGCCACGGCCACCGGTCGCGCCGGTGAGGTGAAGACGCTGGGCCAGGCGCTTGTGCGCTATGGCGAAGAGGTGTCGAGCGAAAAGAAGGGCTGGCAGAAGGAGTTGATACGCCTGCAGGCCTTCCCGCGCCAGCCGCTGTTTCCGGCCAAGCGCCTGCTGGCCGAGCTGACGCCCTCCGATATCGTGGCCTGGCGTGATGCCAGGCTGAAAGTGAATGCGCGTGGCTCGGTGCTGCGGGACATGGTGCTGCTGTCCCACGTGCTGGAGGTCGCCCGGCGCGATTGGCAGTGGCTGAACTCGAACCCGATGCAGGACGTGCGCAGGCCTGCAGAGCCCGACCACCGCGAGCGGATCATTTCAGGCCCAGAGGTGCGGCGCATGCTGCGCGCTCTAGGGTGGAGTAGGGGGCCGGTGCGCTCGGTGGGCCACGCGGTGGCCAACGCCTTTCTGCTGGCCCTGCAGACAGGGTGCCGGGCCGGTGAGATCTGCGGCATCCGCTGGGATGACGTGGGGGCGGGTTACTTCAAGGTGGACGGCAAGACCGGCAAGCGCGATGTGCCTGCCGTGCCGTCCACGATGCGCACCATTGAGCTGATGCGCGGCTTTGATAAAGACCTGGTGTTTGGGCTCAAGACGCAGAGCCTGGACGCGATGTTTCGCAAGTACCGGCAGCGGGCGGGCCTGGAAGGGTTCACCTTCCACGACAGCCGCCACACCGCTGCCACGCGCCTGGCCCAGCGCCTGCATGTGCTAGACCTGTGCAAGATGTTTGGGTGGACCAGCACCACCCGTGCGCTGGTCTACTACAACCCGAAGGCCGTAGACATAGCCCAGCGCATCACGACTGGCGCTGCTCCCATTCAATCACCTCGCTGAGCAGCCACTTGCCGTCGCGGCCTGGGCGGGGGAAGTCCTTGTATTTCTCCATGCGACTGCGCAGCGTATTGCGACACACGCCAAACCGTTCTGCGAGCTGGGCTCGGTCCAGGCGCGTGCCCAGCATGCTGGCCATCAGCGTCATGGCGCTGACCATCTTTTCCATTTTTTCGGCTAGTTGGGCGGCTTCGCTCATGGTGTGACCGTCTCCTTTGGCACGTTGAAGAACCCCAAGCGCCCCTTGAACGGCACGAAGGGAATGGGGCTGCTGTCGTGGAGCACGAAGCCGTGGGAGCCGTCTTGCTTCCAGGGCGAAGGGTGGTGCTGGCGGCAGTCGGTGACGTGGGTCCAGCCAACGAAGCCGCCGCGCGGCAGGTCTTCGTAGGCGGGCATGTTGGCGGGCAGCAGGCCCGTGCGCTGCAGCTCCTCGTACACCTCGTCGTAGTAGCGGCGGGCCATGGTTTGGCCTGCGTGCACCAGCAGGCGGCCACGGAAGTTGGTGGGCCAGTCGCGGTTCTCGATGTCCTTGAACCCGTGGACGATGAGCCAGGCCCACGGCTGGCGGATGCTGAGGGCGGGGATCATGCTGCGGCCTCCATGCCAAGATCTGCAGGGGCCACATGCAACACCTGGCCGCCGCCCTGGCTTTGCATGTGGGCGATGACGCGCTTGGTGGCGGTGTGCAGCTCGCCAGCGCTGAGCTGGCGCAGCTGGTGATCGTGTAGATCGACGGCGCTGGTGATGGCGTCCAGCTCGTAGTAGTGCAGCGTGACGGGGCGCCATGTGCCGAATTCAATGCCGCGCGTGAGAATGGCCTTGATGGCGATCAGCGCTGCCTCGATGTGGCCTTGCATGCCGCGTACGTAGCCCAGGCGCTCGATCTCCAGCGCGATCAGCATGGTGGTGCGCAGGGTTTGCACCTGCAGCTCGGTCGCCACGCCCTCGCGCACACGGGTGGCGCAGTGGCGAACGGCATCCATGGTCTCGCGGATCTCGGCCTCGGTGAGGCGCGAGGCGCGCACCTGGGCCTTGAACATGGTGTTCACCGGCGTGGGCTGGCGGCGTTGGGGGATGCGGTAGCGGGGGAGGCCCATCACAACCCTCCTTTCAGGGGCACTCGGCCGTATGCAGCATCCAGCTTTTTGACGACTTCCCCTGGCCCATCTGAAGCGAGGATGCCCGCTTCATTGACTAGCTGGCTTGGTCGGACGTCAGGACTCGCACCAAAGTCTTTCGCATCAGATGCCTCCAATTCGGTGTAGTCCACGGTCAGCTCCATGGGCTGCGCTTCAGTGCCTGGGAAGGGCCATGGGTCGGGCAGCGTTACCACCCACTTGCGACCGCTGGCGCGCACGATGGTGGCGGTGTGGTCTTTGCACCGGATCAAGCCGCCTGCGGGGCCTTTGACGTTGGTCTTGAGCTTGACGGCTTGGCCCTCGGTGAAGTTGTTGGGCGTCTCTGCACTCTGCATGGCCTGGGCGATGCCAGCCATCACCTCGGCCTGGCTGGCCTTGGCGGTGCCGTCAACGGTGCCCTTGCCTTTGGCCTTGGGCTTGAGTGCCGGTTTGGCCTTGTCAGCGGGAGCATCTGGCTGCGCCTCGGCTGCGCGTGCTGCGGCCTCTTCCTTCATCGCGTCTTGCGTGGTGGCCTTGTGGTAACTGGTGTCGATGTGGGCCGCCCATGCAACAGCGTCCAGCAGCTTGGCCTCGTCGGGTGGGCGTTGATAGCGGGGCGCCACGTCCACCGTGGCGGCCAGCATCATGAGGGTGAGCAGCTGAAGTCGTGGGCTGGCGCTGGCTGACTTGCGTGCGGCCTTCTCCAGCTCGGTGTCGGTGAAGCGTTCGGGCAGATCGAAGATCATGCGCACCAGTGCTTCATCGGCCTCGCGGGCCTCGGTCAGGATGTAGTGGTAAGCGACCTCCTCGGGCAGATCGATACTGCTGGGTGGGTCGTTCTTCAGAGTCTCGATGATCTGTGCGATGGCAGCGCCGCGCCACCGGGTTTGATACTCGGCCTGCAACTCATCCTTGGTGGGCTGGGGGGCCTTCTTCTCGGCCTTGCCCGCTGCCCCTTTGGCCTGCAGTGCCTCGCCCGCAGCGCGCACTGGCACGGCCTCCACCACACCGCCCGTGGGAGTCTCGATCAGCACCACCTTGCCTTGGGGCACTTCCTGGCCCAGCACCTGGCGCATGGGCTCTGTCTCGCCCTTCTTGGTGGGCTTGTCCAGCAGGATGTAGCCCTTGGGGGTGGCGCCTTCGGTGGGCATCAGCTCACGGGCTTCGCGGCCCGTGATGATCTTGCGGCCCTTGGCCTGGGCTTCGGCCTTGAGGGCTTCGTAGTGGGCCTCTTTTTTGTCGGCAAAGCAGGCGGTGTCCGTACAGACGTCTGCACCCGCCTTGTCCCACAGCTCGGGGTTGGCACCGGTGCGCTTGGGGCACTGTGTGCAGGCGCCCACCTTGGGCAGCAGCTGGGCGTTGTCCAGGGCGAAGGGCGCCTGGGTGAGGTCGGTCATGTACTGGCGCTGGGCCAGATCCTTGGCGCTGCGGTAGCTGAGCGGGCCGCCATCGGGGCCGCCAGTGAGCGCCTTTCTTGTGAACTCCACCTGCAGAGCAGGCGTAGGGCGCTGGGCCACCAGCAGGGCCACGCTGCGGTTGAGCGTGCCCGCTTTGAGGGCTGCGATGGCCTCGGGGCAGATCTTGAGCAGGCGCAGGCTCTCCACCACGTGCGTGTGGCTGCGCTTGAGGGCGTTGGCCACGGCGTCGCGCGTCATGTTGAAGTCGTCAACCAGCTGCTGGATGCCGCGCGCCTCGTCCAAGGGGTTGAGGTTTTCGCGGTGCAGGTTCTCGATGAGCTGCATCACCACGGCGTGGGTGTCGTCTGCGGCCACAATGTGCACGGGCACCCGATTCAACCCTGCGATGCGCGCGGCCACAAAGCGGCGTTCGCCCGCGATGATTTCGTGCGAGGCGTGGCGCGTGGCCTCATCTTCAAACGTGTCTTGCAGGCGCGCGGCAGGCAGGCGGCGCACCAGCAGGGGCTGCAGCACGCCGTACACCTTCATGGTGGCGGCCATCTCCAGCAGGGCGTCGTCTTCCACGATCTGCCGGTTGGTCTTGCTGCGCACCAGTTCGATCAGCGGCAGAGAGCTGTCAGCGGGCATGGCCTGGGCGGCGTCCGCGCCGACAACGGTGAAGTCGGCCATGGGCAGGTTGATCAGCACATCGCCGCATTGCAGCTGGTACTGGCGCCCGCCTGGCGTTCTACCTGTGATCAGGCCTTGCATGCCCGCCTGGGGGTGCGGCTTGCCGCGCAGGGTGGTGGCGTCGTCGTTGACGCGGGCCTCGCGGCCAATGAGTGGGTCTTTGGTTGCCATGGTTTATGCAGGCTGTGGGGTACGGAAGCTGGTGAGGCTGGGCAGGCGGAAGGCGTCGCCAGAGCCCGGGCGGTAAGGGTTGGTGCGCAGCTCGGGGCAGGTGTAGGGCGGGCCTTTCACGGTGCTGTTGCGCACGGGGACGTCGGTGCTGGCGATCTCCAGGCGCTCGCTCTTGCGGCGGGCCTGCAGCTCGGCCTGGGATGGCACGGGGCTGATCAGCACCTTGCCGTTGGCGCTGATGTGGGCCTTGGGTATGTCCTGCAGCTCGGCGCTGCGTAGCGGTGCGGGCCGTGGGCGCTGGATGTGCACGCTGGTGGTGTTTGGCTTGGTGCGGGGGACGTAGTCGGCGGCCTTGGAAAAAGGGCGTTGGTTCATGCTGGCACCTCCACCCGTACGCCTGGCAGGCCCCATGCGCGTTCGGCCCAGCCGCCCAGCACCAGCTGCTGCAGGTGGCGCAGGTCGTGGTCGTTGTTGATGACCTGGTTGGGCTCGAAGCCTTCGCCCGTCACTTCGCTCACGTGGGCTGTGCTGCCCACCTCGCACCCGGGGCGCTTGATCTGCCAGATCTGGCCGCCCAGCGCTCGCACCAGTTGGGCTTCGTCCTCAAAGCGGACGTCGGTGATGACGACCAGCCGGGCGGCCAGCGTCTGGTGCATGTAGCGGATGCGCTGAGCTGCCTTGCGTACCCAGTAGCCCGGCTCCAGCGCACGACGGTATTCGGTGCCCCACCATTGCATGATCTGGCGCGGGCTGCGAGGAGTGTTCAGATCCAGCGGACCGTCGTTGAAATGCTGGTTTTGAACAATCATGCGAGCCACAAACATGGGGTCGAGGCAGTGCGCCAAAGCCAGCGCGGTGAGCGGGTGCTCCTTGGTCTCGCGCCGAGTGAGGAACACGGTCTCGATGTTGAAAGCGTCTGAGATTTCGCCGCGCAGGGCGTCTGCAAACGCGAGCTTGTACGCGCCACAGTGGGTGGTGAGCAGGTCGGCAACGGTGTCTTTGCCGCTGCCCATGGGGCCGGTGAGGCCGATGACGTGGGTGTGGTGGGTCATTCCAGATCCTTGCGAGTGGATGGGGTTTGGTAGGGCAGGCCGATGTGCGCGGCGTCGCAGTCGAGGCGGCGGGAGCGGAACCGGGGGTTGGTGGCATCCAGCTCGGCCACCTGGCCGCGCAGGCTGCGCGCGAGGGCGCTGGCCGCGTAGTGGCTGGCGGGGCTGGCGTTGGGGTAGGTGTGGCGGGCCACCACGTGCTGGCCTGTTTGTGCGTCTGTCAGGTGCACATCCAGCACCGGCAGGCCGGCACGCGTGGTGCCGCAGATGGCTGATGTGACTTGGCCGCGTATGCGGAGCTGCAGCGCTGTTGTCATGGGCGGCCCCTTGGACGGCGGCGGCGCTCGCGCAGGGCCACATCCATGTGCGTGGCGGCCTTGGTGCGGACGTGGTTACCGTCGAAGCTCCACCAGTTGCGCAGGTAGGTGAACACGAACAGGAGGGTGCGCATGGTCAACCTCCCATGCGGGAGAGGCACAGCACGCAGGCGGGCGGTGCGTCAGGGAAGAGGGCTTGCGCACTGGTCTGCGCCTCGGCGGCGCTGGCAAAGATTCCGTCGTATGGCTTCTGGCCGGGCACCTTGATGCGGAAGGTCAGCATGGGGTTGCCTCCTTGCTGGTGGCTTGGTGCTTAGGTGAAAACACGGCGCGGCCTGCCTCGGTCGGGCGGTCGGCGGCATCGATGAGACCGCGCTGGCGTAGCGCCGCCAGCGTTTGGAAAGAGCCGCCGTGCTGGCTTTGGCCCTTGAGGTGTGCCCATGGGCCTTTGCCGTCGAGGATGCTGCGCAGCATGTTGCGCATCGCGGGCGAGAGGCGTTGTGCGGTCATTCAGCACCGCCTTCCTTGGGCAGCGTGGATGCGTCAGCCATGTCGGCGCGCACTTGCATCAGCTGCATGGTCAGACGCCCCAATTTGGAGCTGCGACCCCAGTCGCCCGGGCGGCCCGCGTAGCTGAGCAGCGGGTCTAGCAAATTGATCCAGCGGGCGCGCTCATTGATGGACAGCGGGGAGGCCGCAAGCGGGAGCGCCTCGAATGTCTTCGCGGGGCTGGAGGTGGGCTGGGGTTGGTCTAGACTGGCTTCACCTTGATTCGTGGAGCTAAGACCATGGCTATCGGAACTGTGACGCATGTGAACCCGCGCAACGGGATGTTCATCATCGCAATCGACTCGGGGGACCACGTTGTTTTCGAAAATCTCTCCAGCACCGATATCAGTGTGGGAGATCGCATCCGGGGCGACCTCAATGCCCTGGGCAGCGAGGAACTCGCGCACCTGGGCGAGGGTGAGACCTTTAGTGCGTTCGGGCAAACAGGCCCCAGCAGCTTGCAGGTCTGTTTGCGCATCGCTGCCGGTTAGCTCATCCTTCGCGGCTGCAAGGGCGCCCACGCCGTTGATGAGATCGCGGGCTGCTTCTGTGTAGCCCTTCCAGAACTCGAAGGTGGCGGCATTGTTGGTGTAGGCCGTCGCCGCAATTCCCAATTGCCCGCGCCGTAGTACGGCGGCAGCGTGTGCGCCGTGGATGTGTTGCGGTCGTGCGCTCATGCGGCACCGCCTTCCAGCACCGCGCCGAGATGGGCCTGCAGCAAGGCCAGCTCAAGCCCTGCACGCACGCGGGGTGTGCAGAAGTAGTCCACGTCATGCGGGCTGACGTGCTGGGTGCCGTCTGGGCCGCCCCAGGCGCATTCAAACAGTGCGGTGTCATCGTCGGCGTCGCCTTGGGCGATGAGGTCGCTGGCCGACGCGATGTTGTAGATCAGTCCGTTTGAACACCAGGCAGTGGTGTCGATGTTCCAGGCCAGGGCCAGCAGCGCCTCGATGCGGGCGTGCGGCATTTCGCTGTGAGGGCAGTCGAAGAAGACCCAGCGCTCTTGCAGCGGGCGGTCGCGCTCGCACATCGATGTCGGCAGCGACACGATGGCGCGGTACAGGCGGCCATGCGCCTGATAGTGAGCGGGGTGCTGGCCTTTGGGTGGCCGGGTGCTTGGCTGGACCTGGCTAGCGAGGTGGCTGCAGGCCTGTGCGGTGAATGACATGAAACCTCCATCGCCCGGGATGGGCGTGGAGGAAATCTACCGAATACGGAACATTGTGTCAACCGTATTCGGTAGATTCAGTATGTCATCGATTCAGGAGCACTTGGCTTTTGTGATGGAAGACTCGAATTCAGGAATCAGCTTGGGTCTGTGAACAATTTGATAGGCCATGCCCGTCACCTCTTCTTTTCCGAGGAACTGCAGGATCGCATTGCTGCTCTTGGAAATCAATTCCACAAGCGCCTTCCGGGACGCTGCAAGGCATTCAGGTGTCTGAAGTTGTTCTGCCTCGCGCTGCAGGGCCTGCATGCTGGCGGCTGGCGTGGCAAGCGAAACGCGGCTGGTGGCCATGGCTAGACGCTCCGCATCTGCCCAGCGACGGTAGAGATCTAACAATGGTGCGGCAGCAGGCGGTCCGACGAGCTGCAGATTGGGCTCTACTGCTTTCCGTGACGAGTGGCTACTGTTTTCCCATGTTTTTATGGGCTGTGCACCCTTGGCATCGGTCGGGCAGGCGCTTTCTTGGTACGTAACGCGCCCGTCTGATCCTGTGCATTTGTTGATGGCCCAAACCGGCGTGCAGGCCAGAGTAAGCACCAGAATGCAATACTTCATTCGTGTCGATCTTTCTCTCTGCTCAAGACTTGCCGCTGTGGGCTGGGGAATCGGTAAATGCGTGCGCTGGATCGTTTCCCTGGCCGAGCACGTACATGATCTGTTGGATAGCTTTTTCGCTGGCCGCATGATCTTCAGCGCGATTTGCCAAATCCTCCAAGAGCGAAACTACAGCACGGCGTGCACCTTGAGCCTCTGGAAGCAATAGGCCATGAAGGCAGCGAAGTGCCTCCCATCCGTTGATGGGGGCAGGTGCCCTGGAGATTGGTATTGGTGCCGAGGTCGCCGCTGAAGGCTGTGAGGTGGGCTCGGGTGATTCGATTACGCCTAGCTTGGGCTGCAGTAGCTGCCAGGGTTCGATCTTGAAGGCGCGTGCGACCTTGTCGAGCACGTCGAGGCCCACACTTGTTTCTTGCTCTTTTATCCGAGTGACGGTTCCAGGGCCGATATGAGCATTCTTGGATAGAGCGGTCAGATTCTCCTTGCCGTAGTCGCGCTGCATCAGTGCTGACACGTTTTGCCAAAGGATGTGCTTGCTATCTCGGTCCATCCGGATACGGTACGACAAAATACTATCCGAATTCGGTTGAAATGATCTACCGAATGCGGTAGATTCGCTGCTCATGAGCACGACCCTACCTTCCGTCCAGGACATTCGGTGCCGCCTGGAATCGCTTACGCGCACCAAGCTGCAGGCGCTGTCCGAGGCCTCTGGCGTTCCTTTCACCACGCTCTGGAAAATCAGAGCTGGGGAAACGAAAAACCCGGGCATTGAGACGGTACGAATGTTCTTCCGACTCTTGGAAGAGCGCACGGACGCCGTGCCCGTGCAACCAGCGGATGGTGACATCAAGTCTGAATGCGCAGAGGCCGCCCATGCGTGATGAAGCCTTCGCCCTCCAGCTGCTGTCCATGGCCGAGCGCTGGGCCGAGCGCTGGGCCAGCGCCTGCGGTGCCACATTGCGCGACCGCAAGGACTTCACCGCTACCGTGTTCAGTGTGACCCGCCGCCCAGAGGAGCGGGCATTGCTGGCCGCCGCCGTTGAGCTGTACGACCTGGTCGGTGCGTCTGTGCCGGGCGCGCGGGTGATGCGCTCCATGGGTCTGGACCCGGATGCTGGTGCGCTGATGGAAGACCGCGACCTGGAGGCGCGGTACACCGAATGGGCAGAGGGGCGCCTGAGCAAGCCCGCCGCCAGCGGCAGCGAGGGGTAACGGTGGCTTGCGATCAGCTGGCGGCTGCGACGGCCGCGCGGTGCATGTCCATCAGCAGCGTCTCTGTGGCCGTGTTGCCCTCGCGCTCCTCGGCCTGGGCCAGCCGAGCCAAGTCTTGTGCGAAGCCCGCTTGCTTGTCGCTGGGCAGTTGCCGCACGGTGGCGAAGACCAGCGCTCCGAGCGCGGTAACCACCGCATTGACGGTCTCGGCTGTCAGCGGCTGCGTTTCGTTGTTGCTCATGTGTTCCTTCCAGGGTTCTAGTTTTCGGTCCAAGGGCGTTCGAGGCCCTTGGGTCATTTTCCGCCACGTGGCCGCTTGCAGCGGTGGTCGTGCTCTCCGTTCCTTCCTGTCTCCCTCCTTGGGTGGCGCGGCTGGCGGGTTTTTTCTTCACGGTGATTTCAGTGCATGTGTGCATGCACTGAAGTCTCTTTTTTTTGCCCAAAAAAGGCATTCCGAACCGTTCCGAATGATTCGGAACCGTTCGGAAGGCTGTGGGCGTCACAGTTCTGAGGTGGCCTGCTGTGAATGATCCGTTGCTGTACGAAGACGAGTTGGACGCCGCGCGCGACGCGGTGAAGCACCTGGGCGGTGCAAAGAAGGTCGGCCCGCTGATCTGGCCCGACAAGGCCCCTGAGCCTGCCGCCCGCCATCTGCTGGACTGCTTGAACGGTGCACGGGCTGAGCGTCTGTCCCCCTCCCAGTTGCTGATGCTGATGCGCCTGGCGCGTGAAGTCGGGTTTCACGGTCTGGCGGGCTATCTGCTGCGGGAGGCTGGCTACGCGCCCCCGGTCCCCGTGGAGCCGCAGACCGAGGCCGAAGTGCTGACCCGCCGTATGGAGGGGATGGTCGGTGAGTTCACCGCCATGGTGAGCAGGCTGGAACGCCTCAAAGGCACGGGCCGCAACTGATGGACAACTATCAGCAAGTGCTGCTGCAGATGCAGGAGTTCGGCATCGAGTTCCGGGACAAGGATTTGCCTCTGGAGCTTGACAGGCCAAAGAGCAAGACCTGCGGCAAGGGTGGCAAAGATTGGTACAAGCTCTACCTGTTCCGGCGTGACCCGGACAAGGGCGGCGGCACTTACGTTGTGGGCACCTTTGGCACCTATCGCCATGGTGGGGCCAGCCAGAAGGTGCACGTGGAGTGGGCACCCCTCTCCCCCGAGGAGCGTGCGCGCCGGGCGGAGGAGCTGCGGGCGCAGCGCGTGAAGGCTGCGGCAGAGCGCCGGACCGAGATTGCCAATGCGATGGCCGAGGCCATCGATGTGTGGCGCCGGGGCGTGAAGGATGGGCATTCGCCCTATCTGGAGCGCAAGGGCGTGAAGGGTGAGGCCTGCCGCTATCTGGCGCAGCCCTTCGTCCTGCGCTGGCCCGGTGAGCCTGGGGAGGAAGACACGAGGGTGCATCTGCCCGAGGGCACCGTGCTGGTGCCGCTGCTGCGGTATGACCTGCCGCGCCATGAGGCGCTGCGGGCGCTCCAGTTCATCCGGCCCGATGGGGCCAAGATTTACCAGCGGGGCATGGATAAGCCGGGGTGCTGTTTGCGGCTGGGCGATATCAGCGTGACCCACACCCCTTTGCTGCTGGTGGTGGAGGGGTACGCGACGGGCCTGACGGCACGGGCGGCTGTCGATGGCCAGTACCCGGTGTTTGTGGCGCTGGACGCGGGCAACCTGGCGCATGTGGTGCCGCTGCTGCGCAAGCTGTACCCGGGCACGCGCATCCTGATCCTGGCCGACGACGATTGGCAGACGCGCGACCCTGTGTCGCACGACCTCACGAACCCTGGCCGTCATGCCGCCCGGGCTGTGGCCCGCAAGGTGGAGGGCTGCGACATCCTTTGGCCCATTTTTAAGCTGGACACGCGGGACAAGAAAGACACCGACTTCAACGACCTGCAGGCGCGCGAGGGCCTCGATGCCGTGCGCAAGCAGCTGTCTGGCGTCGTCACGATGATGGCGAGGCGCTATGGCTGAAACGACGCCAGACAGCGGGCCACAGGGCGGGGCGGTGGAGCCCGCACCGACTGCAAGCGAAGCATTGCAGTCGCACGTTGCCCCCGGCGCGCCAGCGCCGCACGATAGTTCTGTCGTTCGCGTGGACTTTGGCGCGGGCAAGGGGCAGGGCGGTGGTGCTGCATCTACTGATACAGGCGCTGGCCCCAGCTCGGCCCCGCCCCCCCTCCCCCAAAGTAGCGCAGCTGCGCGCATGTCGGGGGATGGGGGTGGTGACGCCGGGGAGCCTGCTGAGCCTCCAGCAGATGACGCTGCGGGTGATAAGCCGGTGCAGGGGCGCAAGAAGGAAAAGACCATCGACTGGGGGAAGTTCAACCACCTGGTCGAGCACTTCGTGCTGATCTATGGCACGGACACCGTTTGGGATGGCAGCGAGCGCCTGCAAATGAAGATCGCCAACATGGGCCACGCCCATGGCGCCGACATGGTGCGCATGTGGAAGTCCAGCGAGCGGCGGCGCACGGTGCGCCTCGATGACGTGGTGTTTGACCCCACCATGACTTGCGACCCGGAGACGACGGTCAACCTGTACGACGGGATGGCCATGGTGCCCCAGGAGGGCAACGTGGACCCGATCCTTGACTTGGTGCGCTACCTGACCAGCCGGGCGGCAGAGCATGACGCCGAGTGCGATGAAATCATGCACTGGCTGCTGTGCTGGCTTGCCTACCCCCTGCAGCACCCTGGCGCGAAGCTGCGCACGGCGGTGGTGATGCATGGTGATGAGGGCGCCGGTAAGAACTTCCTGTTCGACATCATGGTGGCGATCTATGGCAAGTACGGCGCCCTGGTGGGCCAGGATGAGCTGGAGGACAAGTTCAACGACTGGCGCAGCTGCAAGATGTTTGTAGTGGGCGATGAAGTGTCCAGCCGCGCTGAGCTGGTGCACAACAAGAACCGTCTGAAGGCGCTCATCACCTCGCCCACGGTGCAGATCAACCCGAAGAACCTGGCTCGTCGGGAAGAGAAGAACCAGATGAACATTGTGTTCCTCTCGAACGAGCTGCAGCCCCTGGCGCTGGACAACTCGGACCGGCGCTATCTGGTGGTGTACACGCCCCGGGCCAAAGACCCGGACTACTACCGCAAGCTGGGTGAGTGGCGGGACAACGGGGGCGCTGAGGCGTTCTATCACTTCCTGCTGACCTATCCCCTCGATGGCTTCCATCCCTACTCGCCCGCCCCCATGACGGCGGCGAAGGAGGCGCTGATCGAGATCAACCGCAAGAGCCCTGAGCAGTTCTGGGCTGAATGGGCCAGTGGCGAGCTGGACTTGCCCTACCAGGCCTGCGCTGTGGATCAGTCGTATGCGGCCTACCTCAAGTGGTGCCAGCGTACTGGCGACCGCTACCCGTTCAAGCGCAATCAGTTCACGCCCACGCTCACCCGCTTTGCCGAGGGGCAGGGCAGGCCCGTGCGTATCAAGCCCATGAATGTGGCTAAGCCGGGTGAGGTCAAGAAAACCACGCGCATGTTGCTGGTCTCTGAGCCTGTCCTGAAGAAGCCGGATGCGGGGCCTGACGACGTGGCCATGACGGAGGGGGAGTGGGCCACCAGCTCGGTCAGCGACTTTGACAAGGCGCTCAAGAAGTACATCGGCTATGGGTCGGGCTCCCCCTCCCACGATGGCGGCGATGCCGATGGAGGAAGTGAATGAGCGCCCACGCAGTTACACGGTTACGCGAGTGCGTAACGGCAAAACCTAGCACTGGCGCGGGGAGTTACGCGATTACGCGGTTACACGCCACCCGCGTGTGTGTATGTGCGCAGGCATGCAGGCGGGCGCGTGTGTGCGTGCATGCATGTGTGTGCGTGTGCAGCGTAAACGCGTAATCGCGTAACTCGCTAGGCGTGGCGCGGGTTGTGGTGTTACGCGTGCGTGTAAGCGCGTAACTCGGTTTGTTCTTTTGAAAGAAGAAAAGGAAAAGGGAATGGTTGAAATCAAAGTGCGAGGGCTTCAGTCGATGCTGACCCGGCTCAGGTTTCTGGTCGCGGTGCGCGCAGCGCTCTCGGCCACCACAGCCGCGTCCGTGGTATCGCCACTGTCTACCCCCCCTGTAGGTACTCCCGGGGCCGTCGCTCATGGGGGTAATTCGACCCCCGCGCGCGCGCTAGTTGCTGGCGCTGGGAAAAGTCCGGGGTTTGGTCCGGTTTCGGGGAAATAGTCCGATGGCTGTGCGGCTCATCACCATTGCTGCCTATGCGCGCCACCGTGACTGCGATGAAAAGGCTGTGCGCAAGGCAATCGAGGAGGGCCGGATTACCGCCATCCAGCAGCCAAACGGGCGCAAGTTGATCGATCCCGAAGTGGCGGATATCCAGTGGGCGAAGAACACCCGCGCCCGGGCAGACAGCAAGCGCACGGCGGGCACTGTTGCAAGCAATGCCGGCTCCCCCTTGCTGGATGGAGAAACGCCCCCTGGCGGTCCGGATTCGGCTCAGGGTGCCGCATCGACGCCTGGATATGCCGACTACCGCACGCTGCGGGAGAAATCGGACTACGAACGGGTGGAGCGAGAAAACCGCCGTGAGGCTGGTCTGCTGGTGGAGCGCTCATTGGTCGAGCGCGGGATCTTCGATGCGGTCCGCGCCTTCCGCGACTCCGTGATGGTTATCGGCCAGCGTGCCGCCCCTCGATGCATCGGACTTGCAGACTCCCGCGAGATCGAGCACGTCATCGTTGATGAAACCCGCAAGGCGCTGGAGGGCTTCGAGGCCCGCATGGCGGCGCTGTTGCCAAACAAGGAGATCAGTTGATGCGCACGCCCCAATTTATCTTGGATCAGGTTGAGGACGTGCTCCTCCATGTAGGAGCTGATCTCCTGCGGACGCTAGTCCACTACATACCCTCGCTCTTCTGGAGACAAGGGCCTTATTTGCAATCTTGCAGCACGTTGGAAATCCAGAAGTGCCGCACGCAGCGTCACATGAGCCTCGTTAAACACTGCATGGAACTTGTCGAGATGCTCCTTTCTGACCCCCGCATCCATCTGACCCCAGCCTGCGTTACCTCTCTCAAACTCTCGAACTTGTTCCCCTATTGCGCGAAGCGATCCGATGGCTTCCGCTGCCCTGTACGCGGCGTTGTTTGGCAAGGCTTCAAGACGAACAAGTGCGTGCGCATCAAAAATACCAATTGCGGACTCCCATCTGGTCGGGAGCATCACCGGAAATTTGGGAAACCCGACGACATACGCCTTCTGAAACCCAAGAAAGGTAGCCACGCGACTGGCGTTGTCTTCGATGTCTTTCAACTGCGCCAGGCATGTAGCGGCGTGCAATCCGGCCATTCGTTTCGCCGAACTCCTCAGTTTCACCTCCGTAAAAGTAGCTATTCCGAGAGCAATCACGGAAGCCGAAGCTGTCGCCAAAGCGGAGATCATGTTCCAGTCCATCCACACACCTCTTATGCTGAGTTTCAAATACTCACATCGTGGCACATGCTGGAGGTGGAATGATCCACATCGACGGCTACGAACTCGTCATTCGCACCGCCATGGAGGCCGCGCGCCCCGACCTCGAGCTGCGCGTGGACGAATGGGCCGAGGAGTTCATGATCCTGCCCAAGAGCGGACCCCAGCCAGGGCCGTTCCGCTTCGACCGCAGCTATCCGGCGCGGCGTGTGCACCAGGTGCTGTCGCCCAGTCATCCCTGCAAACGGGTGGTGGCCAAGGTGGCATCGCAGATGTTCAAGACGCAGACCGCGTTGAACTGGATCGCTGCCCTGATGCACCGCAGGCCGCGCAACATCCTGGCGCTGGAGCCCACCGACACCCTGGTCAAGCGGTTCTCGGCCCGGGTCAGCACGATGATCCGCAACGTGCCCGAGCTGCGCGAGCGTGCGGCAGCAGCCAAGAGCCGCGACAGCCGCAACACGGTGCAGGCCAAAGACTTCCTGGGCGATGCCACCCTGTACATGAACACCGCAGGCTCTGCGGCCAACCTGGCCGAAGTCTCGGCGCCGTTTATCTACGTGGACGAGATCGACCGCCTGGAATTGAACGTGGACGACGAAGGCGACCCGGTTGAGCTGGCCGAGGCCCGGGCCACCCAGTACGCCAACGACTGCAAGTTCTTCTACACCAGCAGTCCGAGCGTGGAGGGCTTCAGCAAGATCGATGACCTGTTCAACATGGGCACCAAGGAGGAATATCACGTTCCTTGCCCAGACTGCGGGCACCTCCACCCCCTGGTGCTCGGCAACTTCCGCTTCGAGCGAGATCCTGATACCGGCTACATGGACCGGGCTTGGTTTGTGTGCCCTGCTTGCTTCTTCGAGATCGATGAACACCACAAGACCACGATACTGCCCGATATCGGTGCGGGTGGAGAAGCGCGCTGGGTGGCAACGTCCACGGGCGATGGTGAAACGATCAGCTTCACCCTGTCTGCGTTCTACATGCCCATCGGTGCTATCACCTGGCTGTCGTTGGCGCGTCAATACGCACGGGCCAAAGACCGCCTGGCGCGTGGCGACCATGAAGGCATGCAGGTGTTCTACAACACCCGCCTGGGCCTGAGCTACCGCAACACCGAGTCCAACACCACCGCCAAGCAGCTGCAAGACCGGGCCGAGGCGAATCCGCCCCGCGTCATCCCCGACCAGGCCCTGGTGGTCACCATGTCCACCGACACCCAAGACACCCGCCTCGAAGTCCAGATCGAAGCCTGGGGGCCAGGCATGGAGCACTGGGTGCTCGACTACATCGTGCTGCCCGGCTTGCCCTCCGACTCACCAGAAGACCCCAACAGCGTCTGGGCGCGGCTGGACGAAATCCGCCGTACCCCGCTGCTACACGCCAGCGGGCGCGCCATCATGATCAGCGCCGACAGCATCGACGCGGGCGGTCACCACACGCAGGATGTGTACAACTACGGTGCGGCCCGCGCGCACCTGGGCTGCACGGTGCTGGGTGGCTCGCCACGGCCCAATCGACCCATCATCAGCAGCACCCCCAGCAAGGTGGACATCGACTGGGGCGGCACCAAGCGCCCGGGCGGGGTTGAGCGCTGGATGGTGGGCACCGACGTTGCCAAGGACTACCTGTTCAACCGCTTCCACCTGGTCGAAGGGCCGGGGGCCATGCACTTCCACGACAAGCTGCCGCCCGAGTGGTTTGAAGGTCTGGTGGTGGAGCAGCCGCGCACCCGGTACGTCAAAGGGCGCGCCGTGCGTGAGTGGATCAAGCCCAACGGCGCCCGCAATGAGCCCTTGGACTTGTCGGTCTACAACCTCGCCACGGCCTACCGCCTGGGCCTGCACAAATGGTCCGCGCTCGACTGGCAGCGGCTGCGCGACAAGCTCATCCCGCCCACCGGCGACCTGTTCGCGCCACCTTCTGCCCCGGCATTGCCGCCACCAGCACCCGTTGTAACCGTCGCTGCCACCGTACAGACGTCTGTACCCCCTGCGCCGTCAGCGCCCGTGCCTGCCGTTGCTCCCGTTCCGGCACCCACCACGGTGCCGCCCGTTACTCACCATCCCGCCCCAGTAGGGCGCCGCATTCGTTCCAGAGGTATCTGATGCACAACCCCCAAGACCAATACGACACCGAAGCCCTCAGCCTCGCAGCGCCCGCCCCTGGTAGCGACGATCAGGAGCCCGCTGCTACCGTGGAAGACGGTGACCTCGATGATCTCTGCGAACGCTGGGTGAGCTGGTGCAGCACCAGGCGCTTCTATGCGCCCGCGCCCAACTACGTGAACATCCTGGGCCAGATGAGCGGCAGCACTAAGCCCGTGCGGCCCAACGGCCCCGACGCGGCCAACAGCCCGGAGATCATGGCCTTGCACCTTGCCTACCTGGGCCAGCCCGACGCACTCGACAAGCGCGTGTTCGAGCTGTACTACGTGCACCGCATCAGGCCCATCAAGCGCGCGGCGGATGCGCTGCAGATATCGCGCAAGCACTTTTACACGGTGCTGAGAGACTTCAGGCGTCGCCTTCGGATGGCCTCGAATGGCATCCTCGCGGGAAACCAAGCAGCACGTGAAGCGCTTCCCCACTTCGTTCCTGATGAGCGCAAGTTCACTGGCTAAGATTGATATTCCACATTGTCGTGGTGCTACAGAGGATAGAGATGCCCCTAAGTAAAGATGCAATCCTTACTGCGGCAGCAACAATTGCTGCTGCAAAAATCCAAGTTGGAGGAGTGTTAGCTGCAGCTGCGGGCGAAAAGACTGCACAAGCTGCGGCAAAGGCTGGTGTGGATGGGGCTGCAGTTCTCCGGGAGTCGATCAATGAGGTTCTCAAAACGGTGAAGTACGTTGAAGAACACAAAGTCGTTTTCGACAAGTGGCAGGATCACGCATAGATTGCATTGCCGCTTCTTGCTTCACTCAACATCGAAATCCAGCGCAGTCAACTCCTATTTTGTCACCTCCACAGGTGACAAAATAGGGCTCGCCAACAGGTGACACTTTGGCCCAAAATTGACCCCAATTCAGGTAGGTCTCAAAACTCCGCCAGCCTGAAACCACACCAACCACAGCGCTCTGTTGTGCAGCATGCCCCCGGCAGCCGAAAGGCTCCGGGGGCTTTCTTTTGGGGCTTCCATACATGCTTGAAATTCGCCGCAGCGGCAACATGGCCGATGTGATTGCATCGGTGCGTGACGTGCCCGCTCGCATCGTGCCGTACGCCGCATCCACGGCGCTCACGCGCACCGCGCAGCACGCGGCCAAGATCGAGCTGCCCGCCGAGATGCGTTCGGTGTTCGGCAACCCCGTGGCCTACACCCTGAACTCGCTGCGCATTGAGCCCGCGACAAAAAACACATTGAGTGCGCGGGTGATGGTCAAGAACAGCGCTGCAGGTGTGGCGCCCGAGAACTTCCTGTTTCCACAGGTCGAAGGCGGTGGCCGCAAGCACAAGCGTGCCGAGGCCGCCATGCGGTACGCCGGTGTGCTGGGTGCAGGCCAGTTCGCCATGCCTGGCAAGGGCCTATCGCTGGACGCCAACGGCAACGTGAAGGGCGCCGAGGTACGCACCATCCTGGCAGCTCTCAAGAACATTCGCGGCGGTGTGGGCGCCAAGGGCCAGAAGGCTGGGCGCGGTCGCAAGCTGGCAAACGACCTGTTCGTCGGCAAGCCCAACGGCGGCAATCGCCCAGACGGCATCTGGCGCCGTGAGGGCCAGCGCATCCGCGCGCTGTTCGTGTTCACCAACGATGCACCCACCTACGGCAAGCGCCTGGACTTCACCGGCGTGGTGCAGCGCGTTGCTCTGGAGCGCTTCCAGCCCGAGTTCCAGAAAGCCATGGCCGCCATGGTGGCACGCGGAGGCCGGGCATGAGCACGACGCCTCCACTCACCCCGCTGCAGCTGGCGCA
Source organism: Acidovorax sp. ACV02 (assembly GCF_014851475.1). NCBI lineage: Bacteria > Pseudomonadati > Pseudomonadota > Betaproteobacteria > Burkholderiales > Comamonadaceae > Acidovorax > Acidovorax sp. ACV02. Next base: position 140,902 of record NZ_JACUZU010000007.1, on the reverse strand, counting down.
GCAGCGGCTGGACAACTACCTGGCGGCAGAGGCCCGCATCCTGCAGTCGCAGGAATACACGGTGGGGCAGGGCGGCACCGCCCGCCGCAACCGCCGTGCAGACCTTGAACAGGTGCAGGCTGGCATCAAGGCTACGCAGGCCGAGATCGCCACCTTGCAGGCAGCCCAGTCCGGCGCACGTCGCGTCACCTACCTGCGACCACGCTGATCATGAACAAAAGCATGAAACGTCAGCACGCGCGCCTGCAGGCAGAGATGCTCAAGCGGCTGGATGCGCTGCTCCCTTCGCCTGGAATGTCTGCCAGCCTTGACGGCAACGGCGCCTCTTCCAGCCCCAGCAACGCAGGCGGTCGCTTCTGGCGCACCACCCCGCGTGACGCCCGTTTCGACACGCTGCGCCACCTCCCCACGCAGCGCGGCGCCTCGCGCGAGTTGTCCCGCACCAGCCCTATCGCTGCAGGCGCCATCAATACCAACGTCGACCGCGTGGTCGGCACTGGACTGGCGCTCAGTGCGCAGCCCAGCCTCAAGATTTTGGGCTGGGAGGCTGACCAGGCCGCCGAGTGGAAGGCCCGCTACGTCCAGCCCGAGTTCGGCCTGTGGGCAGACAGTACCGAGTGCGATATCGAGCGCACGCTCAACTTCTACCAGCAGCAAGCCCTGGTGCTGCGCGGCGCGCTGGAGAGTGGTGATTGCTTCACCCTCATGCCCGATGGCGAGCGCACCTCCACCATGCCCTATCGCCTGCGCCTGCAGGTGCTGGAGGCTGACCGCGTCGGCAACCCGCTGGGCGCCATGGATACGGCCCAGATGGCAGGCGGCATCCGGTTTGACAACGGTGGCGCTCCCCAGGCCTGCTTTTTGTACGACCAGCACCCTGGCGGCTACATCCCCGGGCTCAACACCAAAGGCATCTACTCGGGCCAGTGGGTGGACTTCGTAGGCCGCAGCGGTCGCCGCCGCATCCTGCACCACTTCCGCAAGCTGCGTCCTGGCATGCCACGGGGCGTGCCCTACCTGGCGCCCATCATCGACTGCATCAAGCAGATCGCCCGGTACACCGAGGCCGAGATCATGGCCGCCGTCGTCACGGCCTACCTCACGGTCTTCATCGAATCGCCCGCAGGCAATGCCGCAGCCCCGGTATTTGGCGCGACTGGGCCTGGCGCTGGAGGTATTGGTCAAGAAGTGGGTTTGGGTACAGGCGCAGTGATTGATCTGGCGCCTGGCGAAAAAGCCAACATGGTCAACCCGGGCCGCCCCAACCCCAACTTCGGGCCGTTCATCGACTCGGTGATCAAGCAGATGGGCATCGCCCTCAGCATCCCTTACGAGCTGTTGGTCAAGCAGTTCAACAGCAGCTACAGCGCCAGCAAGGCCGCGCTGCTCGATGCCTGGGTGTACTTCCGGGGCGTGCGCATGTGGCTGGGCCTGAGCTTTTGCCAGCCCGTGTTCGAGACCTGGTTCACCGAGGCCGTCGCCATTGGCCGCATCCCCGCCCCCGGCTTCTTTGCCGACCCGCTCCTGCGCTGGGCATACACCCGCGCCGCATGGCCCGGCGACAGCATGGGCTCCATCAACCCCAAGGACGAGGTAGCCGCGTACGCATCCGCCATCGACGCCCGCCTGATGACCCGGGAGCGTGCCGAGTGGGAGCTGTTCGGCACCGACTGGAACGAGACCTACGGCCAAAAGCTGGCCGAGCATGACCGCCTCATCAAAAACGGTATGCAGCCTACGCCCAAGGCTGGTGCTGCAGCGCCTGCCACCACCAAACCCGCGACAGAGGAAGTAACACAGCCATGAGCGAACAGTCCAGCTCCACGCCCACCGACCGCATCCACCGCGTGATCGACTTGCGCATCCCTCTGCCCTATTTGCTTTCGGGCGTGATGGTGGTGTTGTGGGCGCTCATCAGCATGTACTTTTCAGTCAACCAGCTGGTGCGGGATGTTGGCGATCTGCAGATCACCGTCAAGAGCGGCAACTCGCAGTCCACCACGCTGGCGGGAGAGATCGCAATCCTCCGTTGGCGCGTTGACAGCCTGGAGGGCGTTCGTCGCGAGCCGCTGCCTACCAGCCAGCCCCAAGCAGAGCCCAGCAAGCGTGGAGGTCGGCCATGACCCTCCTCGACCTCATCACCGGCGCCTGGGCCATCGAGCCCGACAAGCTGCGCGAGATTCAGGCCATCTACGCCACGCACCTGCGCGGCGAAAAGATCGACATCCCCGCGCTTGAAGCCCGCCTGGGCCGCCCGCTCTCCAGCGAGCAGCAGCAGTACACCGTGGAGCCTGGCGGCGTCGCGGTGCTGCGCATGTCCGGCATCATCGCGCCCAAGGCCAACCTGTTCATGCAGGTCAGTGGTGGCCTCAGCACGCAGATGGCAACCAAGCAGCTCGAAAGCGCGTTGGCCGACCAGCGCGTGCGCTCCATCGTCCTGGCTATCGATAGCCCTGGCGGCAATGTGATCGGCACGCCTGAGATGGCCGCCGCCGTGCGCGAAATGTCGGCCATCAAGCCCATCGTCACCCACAGCGACGGTGCCCTGGCGAGTGCCGCCTACTGGATCGGCAGCGCGGCCAATGCGGTGTATCTCAGCGGCCCCACGGTGCAGGCCGGGAGCATTGGCGTGGTCATCGACCGTGCCTACAACCCAGCCAGCTCGGTTCGCGAGGAAAGCATCGTGGCGGGCCGATACAAGCGCCTCACCAAGTCCAACGAACCCCTGAGCGACGAGGCCCGCGCCATCGTCCAGGCTGACGTGGACTACGTCTATTCCCTGTTCGTGGATCAGGTCGCGGCATTCCGCGACACCACATCAGACCAAGTTCTGGAACGCATGGCCGATGGTCGTGTGTTTCGCGGCCAGCAGGCCATCGATGCGGGGTTGGTGGACGGTGTTTCCACCCTCGACGCACTGGTGGAAAGCATGGCCACAGACCCCGCCCCGTACGCACAGCGCCGCAAGGCCGTGTTTGCGGTCGCGGCCCTTCCGTCCCCAAGCGCCGGTGCTGCGCCCAAAGACAAAACCACAACCCGTGAAAAGGAAACCACCATGCCCGGTGAAAACCAAGCTCCCATCACGCGTGCGTCTTTCGAGCAGGACCACGCGCCCCTCTTCGCCCAATTGCGCGGCGAGTTCACTGCTCTCGGCGCCACGCAGGAACGCGAGCGCATTCAGGCCGTTTTGGCTGTGGGTGCCAACCTTCCCGGCCATGAAAAGCTGCTGGGCACCCTGGCATTTGACGGCAAGACCACGGCACCCGAGGCGTCCATGGCCGTACTGAAGGCCGAAGGCGATCAGCGTGCTGCTGCCATCAAGGCCCATGCCGACGATGCCCCCGAAGCAGCCAAAGGCAGCGCGGCCCCGGAAGACAAGGGCGCGAAGACCAAGCAGCAGATGGCTGCTGAAGCCCAGGCCCACGCCAAGAAGACTGGCGTGGACGTGGTCACCGCCCTCAAAGAACTGGGTTACGCGAGCTGATCGCGCCTCCCGCCACCCGTAACCCCACTTAGGAGATCCAAGCCATGACCGGCAACATTTCCCTCCTCACCCTCACAGTCACGGCCGCCAGCGCGCTGGCTGCGTGCCGCTTCGTCACTCAAGACGGGGCCTACCCTGCAGCTGGTGCAGCTGCCTTCGGCGTCACGCGCTCCAGCGCGGGCGGCGCGGGCGACCTGGTGCCCGTAGACGTGCAGGGCACTGCCATCGCAGAGTCTGGCGCCGCCATCACAAAGGACGCCGCCCTGATGGTGGATGCCACTGGCCGTGTGGTGCCGCTCACCGTAGGCAGCAAGTCCCCCGTGGGTCGTGCCATGGAGGCCGCAACCGCTGCGGGCCAGCCGATTGAGATCCTGCTGGTCCCCAGCGCGGGTCTCGTCTCCGCAGCGTCCTGATCGGCGCACACCCCTCATCCCAACTTCAGGAGCATTCACATGCAACAACAAACCCCCGGTCAGGCCCGTGTCGTTGACCCCATCCTCACCGCAGTTGCGCGCGGCTACCGCAGCCCGAAGGCCGCAATTGCCAACGTGCTGTTCCCCATCGTCCCTGTGGGGCTGCGTGCAGGAAAAATCCTCAGCTTTGGACCTGACGACTTCAAGCTGGTCAGCACCGCCCGCGCTCCCGGCGCAAACACGAAACGGGTCCAGTTCGGCTACGCTAGCGAGAACTACTCGCTGGTGGACCACCGGCTGGAAGGTGCGGTGCCCAATGAGTTGCAGGAAGAAGCCAGCAATGGCCCCGGCATCGACCTGTCCAGCAACGCCGTGCGTCGCGTGCAGAACACCATGGCGCTGGAGCGCGAAAAGATGGCCGCCGACCTGGCGCGCGACGACGCACGCTATGCCGCCTCCAACAAGGAAACCCTGAGCGGCACCAGTCAATGGAGCCACGCCAGCAGCGACCCTTTCACCGACATCATGGACGCGAAGGAAGTCATCCGCTCCAAGATCGGTGAAAAGCCCAACGTGCTCACCCTCGGCCCCAAGGTGCTCACGGCACTGCGCACCCACGCCAAGGTGTTGGACCGGCTGTCTACGGCCAGCGACCGTCCACCCGCAACGATCCAGCAACTGCAAGCCCTGTTCGAGCTGCAACAGATCGTTGAGGGCGAAGCCGTCTACCACGACGGCACGCAGTTCCAGGACGTGTGGGGCAAGGACGCCATCCTGGCTTTCACCACCCCCGCGAGCATGCAGGAAATGGGCTCTCCCAGCTACGGCTACACGTATCAGCTGGAAGGCCGCCCCATGGTCGAGGAAGGCTACCCGGAAAACAACACCAACAGCTGGTACTACCCGGTGACCGACGCTTATCAGCCGGTTCTGGCTGGCGCCACGGCGGGCTTTCTGTTCAAGAACGCGGCGGCCTGATCATGCCGAAGTACACCGTATGCAGCCCCATCAAACATGATGGGAAGAAGTACGCGGTGGGCGCCTCCATCGACCTGACCAAGGCCGAAGCGGAGGCGCTTCCCGATGGCACCGTGGAGCAACCGCGCGCCGACGACTCAACCGCCCGCAAGGCGGCCGAGAAGGCGGAAGCCGAACGCAGGGCTGTGGAAAAAGCAGAGGCCGAGCGCAAGCGCCGCGCCGATGCGGAAGCCGAGCGCCTGGCGGCTGAGCAAGCCGCAGCCGACCGCAAGGCCCAGGAAGAAGCCGAGGCCGCCCAAAAGGCCGAAGCTGATCGCCTGGTCGCCGAGCAGGCCGATGCCGACCGAAAGGCCGCTGAGCAGTCGGGCGCTGGCAACAGCAGCGCGCAGGGCTGACCACTGCCATGCTGGATCTCGAAGAAGACATGGCCGCCGTGTTCTACGGCCCCGACTTCGCCAACACCTTCACGCGCCAGCGGCCATCGGTCGCTGACGTGGATGTGGTGCTGATCTTCGGGGTGGTCGATGAAGAGGCTCTGGATGGCCGAACCATCGCCGCCACACGCAAGGTGCAGATGCCTGTCACGCAGGATGTCCGCGCTGATGACGTGCTGATGGCCAAAGAGGCTATCCCAGCCCTCAACATCGCCGCAGGCGCCCGGTTTCGCGTGCTGGACAACCCCCGGCGCGTGAACGACGGCATGGAGATGGAGGCGCTGCTCGGCAGCGTGTCGCCATGAGCACGCTCAAGCCCGACACCCTGCCACAGGGCGCCCCCTTCGCCATCGGTGCGGCTATCGTCGCAGCGCTGCGCGCGGCTCAGGCTCTCGACGGTGCCACGGTGTTGGACAACCCCAAGCGGGCCAGCGACCTGCAGACCGGTAGCCGCATCGTCTTTTTCGAAGATCAGGCCGACAAGCCCATCGCGCAGCCGGGTCAGTCGCAAAAGCGCACCTACGGGTTCACGGTGGGGGTCATCAACCGCACCACGAATGACCGGGAGGGCGCCCACACCGACTACCGCGCCGCCAAACGCGTCATCCGCAACTGTCTGCCGGAGATCATCAAGCTGGTGCAGATCGAGGGCCGTGGCCTTGTCGAAGGCGACGTGCTCTACCGTCTTGAAAACCTCGACGTGGGAGGCGGACTGGTGCTCGGCCTGTTCACGCTCGATTACCGCGATCCGGGCTGATACCCGCATCGAATCAACCACCCCGAGGCCCGCCACTGTGCGGGCTTCTTCGTTTCTGAAGGGAAATGACCATGACTACAACCGCACGTGCCATCCTGGCCGCAGGCCTTGTGAAGTTGAACATGTGGAATACGCTTACCCTGGCCTTCAACGGCTTCGGTGACGCGCTTGACGCGGACAAGTTCGAGATCAAGCCCAACTTCGAGGAAAAGACCAGCGAGTCGCGTTCCCACCTCGACTACGGCCAGGCCCGAGCCTCTGTTGTGCTGCCCAAGCCCACAGAGCTGACCATCGAGCTGTCCGCAGCCACTGTGGAAGCGCTCGCCATGCAGTTCCAGGGCTTGGTGCAGAACCTCACCCAAGCCTCTGGCAGCTTTGCCGCGCAAGACCTCACGATCACTGCACTCGACCAATGGCTGCCGCTGGGTAAGCGGTCGATCAGCGATACGGGTTTTGAAATCACCAACGCTGGTGACACTGTCACCTACGACCTTGGCACGCACTACGAAGTTAACTGGCTGCGTGGTCTGGTGCGCTTTCACTCGGCAGCAGCAGGGGCACCAGCCGCCGCAGCAGTAGTCAAGGTGACCGGAAACTACGGCGCGGTGGACGGAAAGAAGATCCTCGGTGGCCGGGTTACCCAGGTGCGCTGCCAGGTGCAGTTCGACGGCCAGAACATGGTGGACGGATCGCCTGTGGAAGCCGACGTTCACGAGTGCGTGCTGGGCTCCAACAACGGGTTCGACTTCCTGGGCTCCGACTTCTCCAGCATCACGCTGAGCGGAAAGATCGTCACTCCGCCCGGGAAGACCGAGGGTTACGAGATCCGCCTGCCAGGCGCTTCTACCTGATGGGTCAGCGCCGTACAGACGTCTGTACGGCGCCCATCAGCACCAGCACGGGCCATCCCACCACCACGGTGGCGATGGCCCCGCCACCCAGCGCCATCAGGCGCTCCGAATCCACCAGCAGGCCCAGCAGGGCCAGCGGAATGCCAGCGCCCACCAGGGCAATGCACCAAACCAAACCCTTCATCTGATCCTCCAACATGGCCGATCCCAAGATCAAATACGACATCGAAGCCGCCGTCAAGGGCGAGGCCGATGCCGCTTCGCTTGCCAAGACGATGCGGGGGGTTGCTGACGTCCTGGAGGGCGAACTGCAGCAGGGCGCACTGGCGGCGGCTCAGGCGTTGGAGTCACTGGCATCAAAGCAGGATGCAGTCTCCACCTTCCAGAAGCTGACCAATGAATCCGGCGCCCTCAGCATTGAACTTGCTGAGGCCGAGAGCGCAGTGCGGCAACTCGATGCCCAGCTGTCGAAAGCCAGCGGCTCCACTCAGCAGTTTGTGCGCGCAGAGATGGAGTCCAAGGCAGCGTTGGAGTCCAAGAAGGCCCAGCTCCTTGCTGCGCGCAAGGCTTACGAAGATCTGCAAGCAGAGACCACTGGGGCGGCACGGAAAACGACCGAGTACCGCCAGGCGAGCGAGACGGCCAGAGCATCCATCCAGTCGTTGTCCGCCGAGGTCAAGCAGCAGGCGCGGGCCTTGAAAGAAGCGGAGAGCAGCTCCAAGGCTGCGCAGCAGGCCGAGAATGCGCTCTCTGCGCAGTACCAAGGCAGCACAGCCGCGCTCACTCAAGTGCGCGGAGCATTGCAGGCCAACAATGCCGCACTCAGCTCCGGTCAGGAGCAGCTCAAGTCCATGGGGATTGAGGCGGCCAATCTCTCTCAGGCGGAGCGCGCTCTCGCAGCGGCTACCCAGGCGGCGCGGCAAGAGATCGCTGCAGCAGCGCCAGCCTACCTTCAGGTAGCCGCCGCCTCCACCCAGTCCACCCAGGTGCAGGTGCAAAACCAGCGCACGCTGCGCGAGGGCATGACGTCCATCAGCACCCAGCTGCAGCGCATCCAGCAGATCGCCACTGCGGCGTTGGGTGGCAGCTATGTCGGGGGCCTTGCCAAGAGCGTTGCCGACACCGCAGATGAGTTCAAGAACCTCGAAGCGCGTGTCAAGCTGGCAACTGGCGAGGGCCCGCTTTTTCAGGCAGCTTTCGCAGGCGTCACGAAAGTGGCCCTGGACACAAACAGCGCTCTTGACGAAACAGGCACCCTGTTCGCCCGCTTGGCAAAAGCCGGTCAAGAGGCGGGACAGTCCGCCCAGGTAGCCCAGCAAAATGCGCTGGGGCTCACCAAGACCATCAATCAGGCCATCCAGCTTTCGGGCGGGTCGGCCGACGCCGCCAAGGCCGCCATCACCCAGCTTATCCAGGGCCTGCAGTCGGGAGTGCTGCGCGGGGAAGAGTTCAACAGCGTCATGGAACAGGCCCCACGCCTGGCTCAGGCGCTGGCGAACGGGCTGGGCGTTACTACGGGCGAGTTGCGCAAGATGGCAGAGCAGGGCGCACTCACAGCCGACGTGGTGATGAAGTCCCTGCAGGGCCAGGCCGATGTGGTGGCTGGCGAGTTCAGCAAGCTGCCCCCCACCGTGGGTCGTGCGCTGCAGAACCTCACCACCCAGTGGACCCTCTACGTGGGCGAGTCCGACAAGGGCCTGATCTCCAGCGCCAATGCTGCCAAGGTGATCGACGCGCTGGCGAAGAACCTCGACACCGTTGTCAGCACCCTCACCGCTGCAGGCAAGGCTTGGGCCGCCATCAAGATCGCCGGGCTGGTGGCAGACTTTGCCCGCTGGGCCACCCAGATGCTCACGGCCACCACCGCGCTGGAGGCCAACACCGCCGCCGCTGTGCGCAACACCGCCGCGCAGCAGGCCAACAGTGCCGCCCAGTTGCAGGGCGCCGCAGCCCAAACGGCCAACACAGCCGCTACCACGGCCAACACAGCGGCCCGCACTGCCAACGCGACCGCGTGGGCAGAAATGGGTGCGTTCACGCGCGCTGCTGGAGCGGCCCAAGACGCGGCCACCGCAGCCACAGCCCGCAGCACCGCAGCGCTCGCCGCAAATGCGACTCAGGCTGCAGGGGCGGGCCTGGTGTGGCGTGCGTCATCGGCTCTTATTGGCCCATGGGGTATCGCCCTGGCAGCGCTAGCGCCTGAGATCGTGGGCCTCACCCGTAGCTTAGGTGAGAGCATTGCAAAGGCCGCGGGCTGGGGCAAGGTGCTGGAGGAAAACGAGCGCAAGTTGCGCGCACAAGATGGAGCGCTGAAAGATCACCAAGCAGCGTTAGCACGCCAGAACGCGCTCTATGACGAAGCGCGCAACAGGTCGTTCGATCTAACAAAACAGTCCACAGGACTGATCGCTGAATTCGACAAGCTCACCAAGTCGGGTGAATCCTCCGCCGATGCTTTGTCCAAGATTGGCAAAGACTTTAATGCCTCGAATTCAGAGGGCATTCGTGCGATGTCAGCAGCGTTGGAAAAGCTGCTCGCAGACGGCAAGATCACGGCAACGGAGTTCCAAGCTGCTTGGGCAAAGGCTCTTGATGGCAAGGACTTGGCTGTCTTCGAGGTCAATGCGCGAAATGCCTTCGCTGCGGTAGGGCAGGAAGCTGACAAGCTCCGGCAGCAATTGAATCAGGCCATTCAGAACGGAGCTTCTGAAGAGGTCGTGCGGGATCTGCGCAAGCGCTTGGAGGGTGCGCTGGCCTCGGCATCTCGTGAAGGCGAGCGCGTCGCCAACATGATGGATCAGGTGGTGCGCGCTGCAGTGCAGCGCACCGGCCTGGACTTCGATAGCCTGCAGGGCAAGATCGGCGCCGCATCGCGCAGCGCCATCAACGATCTTGATGCCGTGGTTGGCGGGCTCGACCGCCTCAAGGCCCAAGGCGTGGACACCGGCCGCGTGCTGGAGGCCAGCCTCACAAAAGCCATCGACACCGCCGACAGCCAAAAAGCGATTGATGAGGTGCGCGCCCGCGTTGAGCAGCTGCGCAAGGAGCTGGGCAACAAGGTGGCAGATGGCCTGCTCGACCAGGCGCGCGAGAAGGCTCAAGAGCTGGGTGATGCGCTCGACAAAGCCAAGCCCGGTATCAACAGCCTGCGCGAGGCGATGAAGGCGCTCGGCATCACCTCCGACGAGTCGCTCAAGAACACCGCCACGCAGGCGAAGGCGGCTTACGACACCATCGTCAGCAGCGGCAAGGCCAGTGCGCGCGAGCTGTCCGAGGGCTTCGTGAAGGCAGCAGAGGCCGCTATTGCTGCCAATAAGGGCATTGCCCCTTCCTGGGTACAAGCTGAGGCTGCAGCCCGTGGCTACACGCTGGAGGTGGATGCTGCTGGCAAAACCACCCTGCGATCCATGGCCGATGCCAAGGCCGCTATCAATGGCGTGGCCGCAGCCGTGCGCGATGCGACGGAGACGCTCCGGCTTATGGGCATTGACGCCGCCAACGCCTCCGACAAGGTCAAGGCCCTGGCTGCAGATGGGCAAGCGCTCGCCGCCGCCTTCCAGTACCGCAAGGAGCAGCGCGACGCCGACACCGACAAGTCGAAGTACATGAACCAGGGGAACATCACCTCGCAAGACCTGGTGCCCACCTTCAACTCCCTGGAAGAAGCCGAAGCCTGGAAGGCCAAGTGGCTGGAGCAATACAACAAAGAGAACAACAACGTCTTCCGCCAGGGGGGCCAGCTCGGGTCGTTCATGAAAGACCTCACGCTGTTTGAGTACAACGCCGAGCTGAAAGCGCTGGAAATCCGCAAGGCCATGGAAGACGCCAAGAAGAAGGCGGAACTGGAGGCCAACCCGCCTACATCCGGTGGTGGCACGGGCGGCGGCACTGGGGGCGGTACAGGCGGGGGCACTGGCGGTGGGACCAGCGGCCCGCGCATCGACCGCATCGTCAACGTCTACATCGGCAACAGCCGTGCCTATCCCATCCCCACCAACCAGACGGGCGAATACAGCATCAATGACCTCGCGCGCGAGGTCGTGCGTGTGCTCGAAGCCGACAAGCGGGCCGCAGGCCTGTAAATCACCATGACCATCACCCTCACAAAAGACGGCACCACCCTGGAGCTGCCCGAAGACCTCATCTGGTCCGACGAACTCACCTGGTCGCCCGTGGCCCAGTCCACCGAGCGCGGCATCTGGGGCACTCTGATTGTTGATGCCATGGCCCGCGACGGTGGCCGCCCCATCACCCTGGTGGGCGATGGCAGCAGCGCCTGGATCTCGCGCGGCGACCTGCTCACGCTCAAGGCATGGGCATCCATCCCGGGGCAGCGCTTCACCCTGGATGTGCTCGGCCAGGTGTTCACTGTCATCTTTGACCACGGCACCGCCGATGAAACCCGGTCCATGGCGATGACAGCAGTCATCGACTACAGCGACCCAGTAGACAGCGACCACTACTGCAGCTTGACGCTGCGTTTTCTTGAGGCCAGCGAAACCCCATGACCATCAACCCCAGCAACATCCGCCTGCTCGAATCCGAGCGCATGACAGACACCACCGACGGTGGTGGCCGCCGCACCAACCGCGTCATCCCTGATGGCGTGGCGGGCAACATCTTCCCCAAGGTCAGCCGCATCGACTCGGTGTATGGCCGCGTCAACCTGCGCAAGGTGTTCCCGCACATCAACACGTCCAGCCTGGACGTGTACGCGGGCGCGCACTTTGTCATCACCGACGCGCCGGACAACAACCGCATCAGCGTGCTGGCATTCAGCACGGCCAGCGACTTTGATAACCGCACCGCCGCCCGCGACCGCATCGAGAGCTATGTGATCGCCGGGCCGGAAAGCCGCATGGTGCTGTACGGGCGTCAGCTCAGGGGTTCGCAGGCCATCCTGATCTACCAGCGCGCTGAGGAGCCCTTGCCCGAGATCGGCGAGGTGTACTCCATAAGCACTGAGGTCGGTGGCGTGACCACCGCCCAGCAGTTCGTGCGAGTGCAAGACGTCGCCCATGAGCTTCGGACCCTGACCGATGATGGTGGCGAGTTTCAGCGCCGCATCATCACGCTCAAGATCGGGGCGCGGCTGCGCTATGAGTTCCAGGGCCTCGCCACTCCCAGCCGGTTTTCTCAGCAGGCCGCGTCTTCACCGGGCAAGATGCGCGTCACCACGGTGGCTGATGCCGCGCGCTACTACGGCATACAGCCCCTCTCGGTCGCCGCTTCGGCTGATGACCTGGAGCTGACCCTTGCCAGCATTTATGCGCCCATCGTGCCCACTACACAGCGCGAGGCGGTGCTGAGCCTTGTCAGCATTGCAGGGGCATCAACCGTCATCCCAGCTGCTGCCTCGCCGTTGCCAGAGCGATATATGCCAGACGCAGTGCCTGCCAATAGTGGTACGGCCACGGTGCACCTGCCTGGCGGCATTGCGCCCGGCACCTTGAGCCTGCGGCTTGTGTATTTTGGCAATGGATCGAACACCGTCACCGTACAGGCTGACGGCACCGTGCCCCCTATTGAAGCCGGGGTTTTTTTCAGGGTTGCGGGCGGTCAGGTCGATCATGCATCTGGCCTCATCACTTTGACCGGTGTGTATGGCAGCAGTGGTGCTGCGGCGCATTTGTTCGCCACCTACACGCCAGGCGGCGCAGTCTCTCAGCCTGCTCATACCAAGTCCATCCCGATCACACTTGGCACGCGCGGCACGGTGTACGCGGTGCCGCTGCTGCCAGTCCCAGCACCAGGCACGCTGATGGTGGACTACCGCGCTCTGGGCAAGTGGTACCGCCTGCGCGACAACGGTGCGGGCGAGCTGGTGGGCAGTGATGCCGCCTACGGCACCGGCACGGTGGACCCCGTCACGGGTGGGGTTGCAATCACGCTGGGGGCGCTGCCCGACGTGGGCAGCAGCTTGTTGTTGTCCTGGGGTAGCCCGGTGCACTTCGAGCTGATCAACACCGCAGCCGTGGGTAAGGCCACGCAAGCCTTTTTGCTGCCCGAGCTGCCAGTCAAACCGGGCTCCATCAGCCTTCATTTCACGGCGGGGTCCACTGCCTTCACGGTCACAGACTCGGGCGGTGCGCTGTCGGGTGGCGGTGTCACGGGTACGGTGGACTACACCACGGGTCTGTGCAAGCTGTCCTATGGCACCAAGGCGCCCAACCCCGATAGCGCCATCACCGTGGACTATGTCCAACTTGGCCCTGCAGATCCCGGCGCGCCCACGGTGCAATCGATGAACGTGCCGCTGGCCAGCGGTTCCATCGCTACCGGGCGCAGCTGGGTGGCGGGTAGTGTTGTGGTCTACGCCAGCATCACCGACCCCTTCGGCGCCCTGCAAACCATCCAGCTGCGTGACGATGGCACGGGCGTGCTGCGCGCGGCATCTGTGGCTGGGCGCGTGGAGTGGAGCCTGGGCACCACCAACAACATCGCCAACATCAACTACAGCACCGGGGTGATCGATGTCATTGGCCCGGTCAAGGCCTATGTACAGGTCAATGCGTCCACGCCCTCGGCGTCATGGTACGAAACGGTTGAAAGCTCCCACCCCCTCACGCCCAGCCAGACAGTGCAAGTCTCTGGCACCACAGGCGCAACAGCTACGGATGTGCCCCAGTCCGTCACCCTGTCGATGGCGGCTGATGCACCCCTGCAAATTGACCTCACCAGCAGCACCCGCCGCCTGGTGGTTGCTGGCAGTGTGATGTTCGACTTTGCTGGCAAGACCTACATCGACCGCAGTGGCACGCTCTATACCGATGTCTCCTACACCACCGGCAGCGGCTTGCCATCGGGCTCCATCGACTACGAGACCGGGATTGCAACACTGGCCGAGTGGGTTAGTGGCGCCACCCTGGCGCTCACCATGCGAGCGGGCCTGGTGGTGCGTGGCCGGTGGACCGCTGAGGCAGTGAGCTTCCGCACGGCGGGCAGTCCGCTGCGGCCCGCCAGCCTTTTCGTGCAATGCACAGCGGCAGACGGCGAGCTGTTGGCCTCCACCTCTGATCAAAACGGGGTCATCACCGGGGGTGGCGTTACGGGCCAGGTGGAGCAGACCATGGGGGTGGTCAACGTCCAGTTCCCCAAGCCCGTGATGCCTGGCACGCTGCGCTACAGCACCGTAGTGCTGTCCAACTTGCCGCTCGATGCGGACATCTTGGGCCTTGACCCTGTGCGTCTGCCCAGCGATGGTCGCGTGCCAATCTATCGACCGGCAGATGTGGCGCTGCTGCACCACACAGCAAGTTTTGATGCAGGCACGCCCACGGCGGGCAGCACCATCAATGTGGGCCGCACCGAGCTGGCCGCCCTGTGGATGGAGGATGCAAACCGGCTTAAGCTGTCCGAGTCCCTGTATGTCTCGGATCTGGAGGCGGGCACGGCCACCATGGCGGCCGACCTCAGCCTGACGGGCTACGTCACGCCCATCACTGCCAAGCATCGCATCGAGGAGACCGTGCTGCTCAGCGATGTGCAGATCAATGGCGTGGTGTCGCTCACTGCACCGCTGCTGCGCGACTTTCCGCTCGGCAGCTTCTTGAGCGGTGCGCTGCTGTACGGCGACCTGCAGGCCCGCGCCACCAATCTGTTCGATCAGCAAAGCTGGACGGGTGTGTGGCAAGACTCGGTGATCGGTAGTGGCGCCACCGCGCAATACAACGACATCGACCACCCGGTGGAGGTGCTCAACAACGGCGCCATTACCGAGCGCTGGCGCATCCACTTTCTGACAACCAGCACCTTTCAGGTGATCGGCGAGAACCTGGGCGTGATCGCCACAGGCACGACCAGTGCGGACGTGCAGCCAGTCAACCCCCTCACCACGCTGCCTTACTTCACCTTGCGCTTCGCAGGCTTTGGTGGTGGCTGGGCTGCTGGCAACCAACTGCGCTTCAACACCATCGCTGCGGCCCCGCCCACATGGCTCGCGCGCGTTGTGCTGCCAGGCGCAGCGCTCACCGGCGACAGCTTCGACGCGCAACTGCGCGGCGATGTGGACTGACCGCCCGGCCCACCCAGCACCCACCAACACAAGGACACACCACCATGATCTTGCGCCTCATCCCCGCGCTGCGCGCCGCTATTGCCGAGCAGTGGATTTCTTACTTTGACGCGGGCGCTGGCCCGGCCATCATCGAGTTCTATACGGGCATCATCCCCACCAACCTGGGCGACACGCTCACCACCCAGGTCAAGCTGGGCACGCTCACCTGCAGCGACCCAGCGGCCACGCAAACAGCGGGGGTCATCGCCTTTGGCACCATCACGCAAGACAGCGGGGCCGATGCCGGCGGCACCGCTGCCTGGGCGTACATCAAAGACGGCTCGGGCGCCATCGTCAACGCGGTGGATGTGTCCAACGCGGCAGGCGACGGGCTGATCAAGCTCAACACCACCACGGTGGTGGCTGGCGGGCCGATATTGATCAACTCGCTTGAGTTCACTGTGGCAGGGGCGTAAGGGGCGGCGATGGCTGGAGACCTCTACTACCCCAATGTCTCACTGCTGCTGCCCGGCAATGGGGCAGATGGCGGGACCACGTTCACCGACTTTAGCCCGACACCAAAAACCGTCACGAGGTACGGCGGTATCACCACCGAGACAGAGCAATTTCTGTTTGGCGGGTCATCAATACTTTTCGATACCTCCAAGTATCTGGGGGTGCCGTACGGCTCGGATTTTGCGCTCGGCACAGGCGATTTCGCGCTTGAGGCGCGCTTGCGCCACACCACGCTATCGGGGTACCAGACGCTGTACGACCAGGGCTATGTGGCCTCTGGGGCACTCCTTGTGCAATCCGGCAACGGCAACGGCAAATGGATTGTCTACATTGGCGGCGTGGCTGTAGCCACTGAGTCTGGCGGCACGGTTGCGGCCAATCAGTGGTACGACATCACCATCACAAGGGTGGGGACTGCGGTGACCATTCGGCGCAATGGTGTGACCGTGGCCACGGGCACGTCAAGCGCCAGCATCACATCCACTGCCAATGTGTTCTTGGGCATCGGCTCAGGCTCCAATTTTCTGAGGGCCTACAGCAACGACATTCGCCTTACCAAAGGCGTTGCCCGAAGGACGGCAGACTTCACGCCATCGTCCTTGCCGTTCCCGACAAGTGCGGTTGCCCTGTCTGGTTATGTCGAAGACGCGACCGGTGCGCCCGCAGCCCGTGTTATTCGAGCATTGCGAGAGGATACTGGTGCCTTGGTTGGATCTGTGACGAGTAACGGCACCACCGGGCTTTACAGCATATCGACCACTTATGGCGGTGCGCACACGCTCAACGCCTACCCCGCCGCCGGTGAAAACCTGCCCGCCCTCACGCTGCGCGGAGTCATCCCGGTATGAGCTACACCCCGCCCGCAGGCGACGCCGCGAATTTTTCGTGGGTGGGCGTGGCTGCGTACACGCCGCCCGCTGGAGATGCAGCCAACTTCAGTTGGGCGGCAACGGGCGTTACCGGCACAGGTGCGGGCACGTTGTCGTTCACCGGCGCGGGCGTGGGCGCCCACGGCGTTGCAGGCTCAGGTGCTGGCGCCCTGGGCTTTACCGGCGCAGGCGAGGGCGAGCACACCAGCCCATCGGTAGAGGGTGCAGGCGCAGGCACGCTGCACTTTTCCGGCGCGGGCACTGGTGCGCACGGCGTGGCGGGCGCTGGTACGGGGGCTTTGGCTTTTTCCGGCGCGGGCACTGCGGGCCACGGTGTGGCAGGTGCGGGCGCGGGCCACCTGGGCTTCGCGGGCTCCGGTGCAGCCTTGCACCTGCGCTACGAGGTGCGCGGCGAAGTGCGCCTGGCTGGCGTGCTGGTCAACCGGCGTGTGCGCTGCTACCAGCGCACCACGGGCGAGCTGCTGGGCCAGGCCGACACGGTGGCCGGGCGCTACCGCGTGCATGCTGGTTTCACTGATGCAGAGGTCTATGTGACCGCCATTGACCTGGCAGACGCAGCCACCGACTGGATACCGCCAGCAGCCAACCGGCTGGTGCCAGTGCTTGCGGACGATGCAGCATGACAGCCCAGCTCGCTACCAACACCGTCCTGGCCTATGGACCGCAGGGTGCGCGGCAGTCGGCCACGGCGGCGCTGCTTGGCTACACGCCGCCCAGCAGCTCGCGGCGCGTGGTGGCTACGTTTGCCACCCCATGGGGTAGCGCGACCGATCAAGCCACCGACTTGCACTCTCCCATGCTCCCCTCTGATGTGCTCTATGTCCACGCGCGTGCGCCTTGGCACCAGGGGGCGCCACGGCAACAGGAACAGCGCGCCCAGTGGGTGCCGCCTGATTTGCTGGACCGCGAGCGCAGCGCGCCCTGGCAGCAGTTCGCACGGCACCTGCAGGCGCTGGCTGTCAGTCCCTGGGGTGCCCCTCGCACTGCAGACAAGGCAGAACGGGGGCCTTGGGGTGAGTTTGGCGGGCGCCCCACGCTGGATGCCCTGGCCGCATGGGTGCCCGGGCGGGTGTCAGACCAGCAATCCGCAAGCCCGTGGGGTCAGTTCGCACGCCGCCCCGCGCTGGCCGTGCGGCCTCGCTGGGCCACTGCCCACCGCGCTGACGCGCAGCGGTGGATTCCGTGGGTGCGGTTTGGGCGCGTGCTGGACCCCGGCTGGGGTGTTGTCACGCCACCGGGCAGCGTAGACGAGCCGATTTATCAGATCCCACTTTTGAGGTGCTATGTGACAGTCCATTCCATTCAGGCAGAGCTACTGCCCAGCCTTGAGCGCGTGCAGCTCAGCGGCGTGTCGATCGCATCCAACGATGACGGCTTTGGCTGGACGTTGAGCGCCACAGGTCCCGAGCATCTGATTGATCAGCTCGCCCTGGTGGGTGGACTGCCCGCTCGCGTGCGTGTGACCATTGACGGCATCGACTGGGTGTTTGCCGTGGACCCGCCAGAGCGCACCCGCAAGTTTGCCGATCGCAAGGTATCTGTCGTCGGCCAGAGCGTCACGGCGCTGCTCGGCGACCCTTACCTGCCTGCCTCCAACTGGGACAACTCTGCAGCACCTTTCACGGCGCAGCAGTTGGTGGCGCAGGCGCTGGAGTTCACGGGCGTGGATATCGACTGGGGCATCACTGACTGGCTGGTGCCAGCCGGTGCATGGAGCTTTCAGGGCACGCCCCTGGCCGTGGCCCAGCGGGTGGCCGAGGCGGTGGGTGCGGTCGTGCGCAGCCACCGCACCGACGAAACCCTGCAGTTCGCGCCGCGCTACCCTGCCTTGCCTTGGGAATGGGATGCCACCCCGCTCGATGTCCAGATGCCCGGGCAGCTCATGACGTCAGACAGCCTGCAGAACCGCCGCAACCCCGACTGGGAGGCCGTGTATGTGCTGGGTCAGGTCCACGGGCAGAAGGGCCACGTGGTGCGCACTGGCACCGCTGGCGCAGTGCTGGCCCCGCAGGTGATCGACTCGCTCATCACCCACCCCGATGCTGTCCGCCAGCGCGGCAGCGCGGTGCTGGGGGCTGCAGGCCGTGGCTACACCCAGAGCATGACGGTGCCGCTGCTGACAGGCGAGTCCTACCCCGGGCTGATCCTGCCCGGCTATCTGCTGCAGGTGGATGAGCCCGGCCTAAGCTGGCGCGGCCTGGTGCGCGGCATCACGATCACCGAGTCCGCGCCCACTGTGCGCCAGCAGCTAGTTGTGGAGCGCAAAGCATGAGCAAGACCAATCTGTTCCGCCGCCTGCAGGAGCTGCTGCCCGATGACCCGCAGCTCACTGGAGAGATCACCGGGAGCCTGGGCGATGGCCGCGTGCGCATCGAGCTGCCTGGAGGCGGTGCGCTCGAAGCCCTCAACCCGTCCGGCCTGGCTGTCGGCGCCTGGGTCTATGTGAAAGGCGGCGCCATCATCGGCGAGGCCCCTGATCTGCCCTATGTGCTGATCGAGATCTAGCTACCGCAACCCCGTTACCCCGCGCCCGCCCGTGGCAACACAGGCGGGCTTTTTGTTGTCCGCAACCCCCGAAAGGAGAACCCTATGAACCCCCTCAAGCGTTGGCGCTGGTGGGCCGTGCTGGCTTTGCCGGTGGCCGTCATCGCCCTCAACTCGTTTGGCCCCGATGGCTGGCGCGACCCGCTCGTGAAGCTGATCTGGCTGTCGTGGACGGCCATCTGCGTGGCACTGGCCCACAGCGCGCGCAAGGCGCTGTTTGACTATGCCCACGGGCGTGAGGCCTGGCTGAAGGCCATCCAGCACCCCATTGGCGCCGGGCTGGCCTTCCTGGGGCTGTGCTTTCTGGCTGGGGTGCTGGTGCTGGCCTTCACGGGCTTCGCCCGCGCGCAGCCCGTGCCTGCCGCTGCCCAGGCGCTGGCGCCCTTGGTGACGCAGGAGATCGCCCAGCACTGGCCCCAGGCGCCCCGGCGCAGCTACGTGGGCGCGCTGATCGAGAAAGAAAGCTGCATCAGCCTGGAGCACCGCACCTGCTGGAGCACGGCGGCCAGGCTCAAGACCAGCCGGGAAGAGGGCGCAGGCCTGGGCCAGATCACGCGGGCCTGGGGGGCGTCTGGCGCCCTGCGGTTTGATGCGCTGGCCGAGACCGTAGGCATGGACCCGCGCGCCCTGCAGGAACTGACCTGGGACAACGTGTACACCCGTGCCGACCTGGGCGTGCGCGCCATCCTGGTCAAGCTGCGCGACTGCCACCGGCGCTTTCAGCAGCTGGGCATTGATGACGACATGGCCCGCCTGGCGTTCTGCGATGCGGCCTACAACGGCGGCCTGGGTGGCGTGCAGCAAGAGCGGCAGCTTTGCGCCCTGACTGCCGGGTGCGACCCGGCGCAGTGGTTCGGCCACGTGGAGAACCACAGCAACAAGAGCCGCGCCAAGTGGCAGGGCTATGGCGCAAGCGCTTTCGACATCAACCGCGCTCACGTACGCGCCACCGTGCTGCTGGAGCCCAGGCGCTGGCGGTATGCGCAGTGGCTGGGGGTGTAGCCATGCCGCGCATCGACACTGACTTTGAAGGCCAGCGCTACGTTTCTTTTCAGTGCCCTGGCTGTGGTCAAGACCACTGCTTGCCTGTGACCGGCTCCGGTGCTTGGGCATTCAACGGAGACATCGAGCGGCCCACGCTGACGCCCTCCATCCTCGCAAAGGGCCTGAAGGTCAAGTTGGGGCCGGATGGTAAATGGAATGGCGAATGGGAGCGTGGTGCAGACGGTAAGCCGCTGCCCAACGTGTGCCATTCGTTCGTGACGGATGGGCGCATCCAGTTCCTCACCGACAGCAACCACGCTTTGGCGGGGCAGACGGTGGATCTGCCAGAAGTGGAGGCGTGATGCTGGACAAGATCAGAGCCTACGGCTTCCAGGTCCTGGCGCTGGCCCTGCTGGCGCTGGCCATCTACCTCGGCTTCCAACTCTACGAAGCACGGCTCGATGCCGAGAAGTCGCGCAGCGCCTTGTCAGCCGAGCAGACCTCCCGCGCCCGGGAGAACACCGAGCGCATGCGGGTGGCTCTTGACGACGCCCGCGCCACCTTCCGCAAGGGCGAGATCCACGCCCGCAATCAACAGGAGATAGCCGATGCCCATGCAAAACAAGAACGTGCCCGCGCTGCTGCTCTGGCTGCTGCCGCTGCTGATGGTGAGCGCCTGCGCGACCAGGTCAGAGCCTTTGCCGCCGCCTGTGGTGGGGGAGAAGCCCAGACCGTTGCCGCTGCCATCAGCGATTGCCGAGATCGAGCCGCCACCCTCGGGGCACTATACGAAGCTGCTGACCGACAGGCGGGAGACTTCGCGGCAGCGGCTGAAAAGCACGCCGACGAGATCCGCACCCTCAAGCGGGTCATCGTCAACGAACGGACGCTGACTCAATGAGCACGCCCGCCAGCTCTGCGCCCCGGGGCCGAAAGGCCGGGCGCCGCAAGCAGCAGCGCCTGCAGCACGAGCTGCGCGAACGGCAGCGGGAGATCGAGGAGCGCGTCTCCCGATCCGCAGCACCCCGCGACGACGACGCGCCACCTCCGCGCATCGACTGAAGCCTCTTTGGGGTCCGTACACATCCTATTACGATGCGTTGTACCAATCAGAGGAGGAGACGGATGGCTGGAGCGGCGAAGATTAAGCAAGCGAGCGCGCGCGCATTGGCTTTCGCAAAATCGAATTACTGCATTTTCTGCGGCGGGGTGGTAGATGGCACAACTGTTGATCATTGCCCTCCTCGATCCATATTTGTAAATCGCGAGTGGCCTGAAAATTTTGTATTCCCGGCGTGCGTGACGTGTAACGCTGGGTCTAGGGAGGCAGAAAACGTGCTGGGTTTCCTTACTCGGCTTTACTCTGCAAAGGAGGGTGAAAACGAGGTGCAGGAGTTCGAAAAATACGTCAAAACTCTACGAGCTAACTATCCGCAGGAGATGCGGCAAATGACCAAAATGCCAATATCAGCGCGAAGACAGTTTGTTCGTCAAAACGAGCTGGTGCTTCCGCCCGGGGCAACCCACTTGGACATACCGATTGTTCACATCCCCCGGCTGTGGGTAGATTTGGTCGAAGGTTTTGGGGCGAAGTTAACCAAAGGTATCCACTTTCACGAGACTGGAAGAGTCTGTCCGCCCCAGAGCGATGTGTGGTCCTACATGATTCCCAATGCGGCTGAAGTTAAGACGCCATTTTCGCCTGAGATATTGCAAGCGATGGGGCGCACGCACAATCTCGTGAGGTCCAAAAAAGATCTTTCCGATCAGTTTGGCTATTTGACAGAACGTACGGAAGACGGAAGTGCGGCCCTTTACGTATATCAGTTCAACCAGTCTTTCAAACTTATGAGCCTCTACCACGATGATGGGCATGTGGTGCACGATGTGGCGCAGAAGTGGAACGCGGGAGGATTTAAGGCCGTGCAGTGAAGTGCTTAGGTGTCTCAGAACGGCGCTGGCGACTCCACCACCTCCACCGGCCCGATTCCGCGATACAGCACTTCACCCGTGTGTTTGACGGTCACAGTCCAGCGGTCTGGCTCCACCTGCTCCACCAGATAGGCCGCGGCCTCCAGCGGCAGCACTAACTCATCAGGCATGCCACCGTACCAGGTCGGCGTGCGCAGCAGGGTAGGGTAGAGGATGGGGTTACTCATGGCGTTGGCTCCACTGATACGGGGCCGCGCCCCTGGTAGACGATGCGGTGTGGGCTGGTGGCTGTCGAGGTCACAGTCCAGACGTCACCCAACTCGCTGATCTGGTACAGCGCGGCTTCATGGGGGAGGGGCACGAAGTCATCCTCCTGCGGCACAGTCTTCGGCCGATTCAGTCGGGATAGGCGCACAGGCGCCGTGCCCATACCTCGGCACACCAGATCGATGTTGGCCTGGTCGATCTCGCAAGGCTGGTCCCGGATGAGAACATCTTCCCTGGTGTTGTCCAGGCGCACAGCGTCGGGCGATGCCTTGCGGGCCTGCTCCTCGGTCATCTTGATGCTTGACGTGACCATGCGCCCTCCCCACTTGTATCGCCAGGAGTAGCGGACTTCGATTTTCATGCTGTTCTCCAAAACACTGTTAAAGCATACAGTGTTTCTATTTCGCCCGTCCAGCGGTTGGCTGCATGCGAAAATGGGGCTATCGTGGCGCTGAGAGGTAGCGCCCAAGAAGAAACGGTCCCCCCAATTTCCCCCCGGAATCGGCGCCAAAGCCAATAGGCATGCGGCAATCCGACCCCGGCTCGGGGCACCACTACGATTCAATCATGTCAAGTTACAACGCTCCCTTCGAAATCCACGTCCACGGACAGGTTCTCTTGCGTGCTGATGTCAGTTTTGACCAGCTCCAGGAGGCGCTCAAACCCCTGTGGAAGTACGCTGGAGCCCGTTCGCTGGCCGATGGCGCGGCCAGTGCTTATGAGGAAGAACCTGGCATCAAGTACGACGCGCAGGAGCACTTGCTGCAGATGTGCTGGACGGTACGGGGTGACGAGGATTTCCGCCAGTCGCTCGACGAGATGTGCATGAGCCTCAATGAGCTGGCGGAGCAAGGCGCGGCCATCGAGGTCACCTTCTACGACACCGACTTTGATGAAGACGAAGAAGAGCAGGGCGCCGAGTCGCGCGATGACTTCGTGATGCTTTTCGTCGGCCCCACGCCCGCTGCCATCATGCAGGTGCAGCGTGATCTGCTGGTGCAAGACGTGGTGAACATGATGGAGCGCCACTTTGATGGCGCCGAGTTAGGGGGCGTGGTTGCAGAGATCGACAAGCTGTTCAGCCAGCGCTTTGATGCCCTGGTGAACTCCCTGGAGATCGGCAAGCCCCCGCGTGGCCCCGGCGGCCCAGGTGGTGGTCACGGCGGTGGCGGTGGCCGTCGTCCGCGCCACTTGCACTGACCTGCGTGGGCGTGCTGCGCTGAGTGGTGGTGCGCGCCATTCCGTGCATCGCCCTCAGATATCTCCCAGGCATTTGGTCAATTCTCCTAACGCTTCGATGCCTCTGTGTGGTCGCGCCACTCCATGCCCTGCGCGTCGTTGCCTTGTTGCCCATGAGCACTGATCTTTCGTACCTGCGTTCTTACCCCGCTTCGTTGCAGGACCAGGCGCGCGATCTGCTGGCACAGGGAAAGCTCGGTGCGGTTCTGCAGCGCAAGTATCCGCAGGCGCATGCCGTGCGCAGCGACAGGGCGCTCTACGACTATGCGCAGGAGCTCAAGGCACGCTACCTGCGCAATGCGGGCACGGTCAACAAGGTGCTGTTTGACAACAAGATCCACGTGGTGCGCCACGCGCTGGGCTTGCACACGGCGGTGTCGCGTGTGCAGGGCAACCGGCTGGCGGCCAAGCACGAGATTCGCATTGCCGCGATGTTCAAGCAGGCGCCGGAAGAGTTCCTGCGCATGATCGTTGTCCACGAGCTGGCCCACCTGCGCGAGAAGGACCACGACAAAGCCTTCTACCAGCTCTGCACCCACATGGAACCGCAGTACCACCAGTACGAGTTCGACCTGCGCCTGTACCTCACCCATGTGGAGCAGGCAGGCACCCGGCTCTGGGGCAGCGACGCGTCCTGAAGACTCAGAGCCGCCAACCCAGTTGCTTCATAAATGATAGCGGCTGGCGCATATGGATCATGCGCCAGAAGCAGATAGAGGCTGAATCAAGGAACTGAAACGCTCCGGCACTGGCTGGGGGGCAGGTCCAGCCACCGCTGGGCTGCTGCCTCCAGCATGGACACCGGGCCCGTGGTGAGCAATTGCACCGATGGGTTGCTCTGGAGGGGCGGCGGTTGATTGCCCGGGTTCGGTGGCTCGGGCACAGCGAGCAGGCCTGCGGTCTCCAGTAGCCGCCGCGTCTGGCGCGCCACGGGCTCTCCAGTCTCAATGAACTGGACGTCAGGCCCCACCAGTGCGCGCAACTCGTGGGCCACAAAGATGTAGTGGGTGCAGCCCAGCACCAGGGTGTCCATCTGCCCGGGGCCTGTGCCAAAACTGCCCATCGCCTGAAGATAACGTTCGCACAGTGCGCCAGTCTCCGTGGCACCGACAGGACTGCCGGGGGCGGCAGGTGGCAGGGCCACGCTGCGCTCGATGGCGTGCGCCAGACCATCGCAGGGCTGGACTACAAAGTGGGCCTGGTCAGCCAGTGAGGCCATGAGCTTGCCGAACTTGGCGCTGGTCAATGTGCCCCGGGTGCCGATGACACCCACGTGCCCTGTTTTCGTCACTGCAAGAGCGGGCTTGACGGCCGGCTCCAGCCCCACGAGGGGCAACACCGGGTGGCTGCTTCGCACTTCATGAATGGCAGCCGCAGTGGCCGTGTTACACGCCACCACCAGGGCCTTGATGTGGTGCTGCTCGCACAGGTACTGGGTGATGGCATGGGTGCGGGCGGCCACATAGGCGTCGCCACGCTCGCCGTAGGGGGCGTGGCCGCTGTCGGCCAGGTACACAAAGCGCTCGTGGGGCATGGCGGCCAGCAGGGCACGCAGCACGCTCAGCCCCCCGACGCCGCTGTCAAATACACCGATAGGAGAAGAGGCCGACTGCATCAGGGAGCCCATGGTTGGACAAAAGGCTGGATTGTAGGAAAACCGCAGCTCCAGGCTGTATGCGCTGCGTTCTGTTACGGAGTGGGTCAAAACTCTGGCTGTGCGATCAAGCCCGGGGCTGGGCGATGACCGGCGGCGCTATGGAGCACGGGGGGCGGATCGATCAGCGCGCGGGTGCTTTGGCCTTGCCGTTGCCACTGGGCGTTGCTTCTGCGACCTTCGGATGCGACAGCAGGTAGTAGCGTTTGACCACGGCCTTTTGACCCTCTTGGCCCCCGGCGACCAGCTCGCTGCCGATGCTCACCAGCACGCCGGTGGCCTGGTTGAGTTGCGCGGCAAACGCGCACAGATACCAGGCAGCCTCTTCGCTCGCCAACTGTGCGGTATCGGTCTGCAGGATGTCGATGCCATGCTCGCGCCCATACAGGCGCGTGAGCGCACTGCCCGTGGCGAACGATTGGCGCTTCGGGTCTTTCAGGTCGGGCACGCGTTCAACGGCCTCCCATGCCCAGCGACGGCTTTCGGGCCACCACGTGCCCAGCAGCTCCGCATCGAACACCGTGCGCTTGCCGCCACGGAGCACGGTGAAGGTCTTGTGGAAAAAGTCCAGCGTGCGCAGTTGGCTGCCCGCCAGGTGCTGGCTGTTCAGCAGCTGTTGGCGTTCGATGTGGGATTCGAGGCTGGCGTCCAGCAGCGCTGCGTCGCGGGCAGGCAGTGCACCGCCAAAGGCGGTCTGTGCGTCGCGCTGCGGAACCATGGGCGGGTTGGCACTGGCGGACAGGGGCAGGGCGCCGATCAGCGTGGTCAGCAGCAGGGCGTAGAGGGGCTGTCGAAGGGGCTGTGCAAACCCGTGGTTCAAAAGCATGGTGGGGGCGGCAAACGCCGAAGAAGAGGAGTCGGGTCGAGCCCGTATTTTTGCCGAACCGGATGCATGGATGTGCGTCGGGGCAGTCACAAAAAAACCGCCCGAAGGCGGTTCCTTGTCATTGCACCTTGTGGTGTGTCAGGCACCTCGCGGGCCCTGCCACACCCACGCGCATCAGGCGGCGGCGACGCCGATGCCTTTGAACTCGCCCGAGGCGATGCGCTTTTGCCACTCGGCCGGGCCCGTGATGTGGGCGCTGGTGCCACCGGCGTCCACGGCCACGGTCACGGGCATGTCCACCACGTCGAATTCGTAGATGGCTTCCATGCCCAGGTCTTCAAAGCCCACGACCTTGGCGGTCTTGATGGCCTTGGAGACCAGGTAGGCGGCGCCGCCCACGGCCATCAGGTAGGCGCTCTGGTGCTTCTTGATGGCCTCGATGGCGACCGGGCCGCGCTCGGCCTTGCCCACCATGGCGATCAGGCCGGTCTGGGCCAGCATCATCTCGGTGAAGCCGTCCATGCGCGTGGCGGTGGTGGGGCCTGCAGGGCCCACGGCCTCGCCCTTGACGGGGTCCACAGGGCCCACGTAGTAGATGACGCGGTTGGTGAAGTCCACAGGCAGCTTCTCGCCCTTGGCCAGCATGTCCTGGATGCGCTTGTGCGCAGCATCGCGGCCGGTCAGCATCTTGCCGTTGAGCAGCAGCGTGTCGCCGGGCTTCCAGCTGGCGACTTCTACCTTGGTCAGCGTGTCCAGGTTGACCTTCTTGCTCTTGTTGTAGTCGGGCGCCCAGTTCACGTTGGGCCACAGGTCCAGGCTGGGGGGCGTGAGGTACACGGGGCCCGAGCCGTCCATGACGAAGTGCGCGTGGCGTGTGGCGGCGCAGTTCGGGATCATGGCGATGGGCTTGCTGGCTGCGTGTGTGGGGTACATCTTGATCTTGACGTCCAGCACCGTGGTCAGGCCACCCAGGCCTTGCGCGCCAATGCCCAGCGCATTGACCTTTTCAAACAGCTCCAGGCGCAGCTCTTCGACCTTGTCGAGCGCGGGGCCGCCGGTCTTGGCGGCTTCGGCCTTGGCCTGCAGTTCGTACATGTCCAGGTCGTCCATCAGGCTTTCCTTGGCCATGAGCACGGCCTTTTCGGCCGTACCGCCAATGCCGATGCCCAGCATGCCGGGCGGGCACCAGCCAGCGCCCATGGTGGGCACGGTCTTGAGCACCCAGTCCACCACGTTGTCGCCGGGGTTGAGCATGTACATCTTGGACTTGTTCTCCGAGCCGCCGCCTTTGGCCGCCACGGTGATGTCCACGGTGTTGCCGGGCACGATCTCGGTGAAGATCACGGCAGGGGTGTTGTCCTTGGTGTTCTTGCGGGCGAACTGCGGATCGGCCACGACCGAGGCGCGCAGCGTGTTGTCGGGGTGGTTGTAGCCCCGGCGCACGCCTTCGTTGATGGCGTCGTCCAGGCTGCCGGTAAAGCCTTCCCAGCGCACGTCCATGCCCACTTTCAGGAACACGTTGACGATGCCGGTGTCCTGGCAGATGGGGCGCTGGCCGGTGGCGCTCATCTTGCTGTTGGTCAGGATCTGGGCGATCGCATCCTTGGCCGCCGGACTCTTCTCGCGCTCGTAGGCGCGGGCCAGGTGGGCGATGTAGTCGGTGGGGTGGTAGTAGCTGATGTACTGCAGTGCGCCGGCAATGGATTCGATCAGGTCTTCTTGGCGAATGGTCGTCGTGGTCATGGCGGTGGGGGTTTTAGGGAAAACGCGAACCCCGAATTATCTCCCGGCGGGCTTGCGCGGGCCTGTCAGGGGCGATGGGGGGTGGTAGCGCGCCATGGCCTTCGGTGGGTATGCTGCGGGCTGGTGTTTCATTCATTCCCATCCGCTCACCGAGCGCGCAAGGCCCCACCGTGAAGACCTCTACCCCCGACGCGACCGCATACCGTACCGAAAAAGACACCTTCGGCCCCATCGATGTGCCTGCCCAGCGCCTGTGGGGGGCGCAGACACAGCGCTCGCTGCACCACTTCGCCATCTCGGGCGAGCGCATGGCGCCGGAGCTGATCCGGGCGCTGGCCCAGGTCAAGCGGGCCAGCGCCTATGTGAACAACGCGCTAGGCCTGCTCGACGCGCCCAAGACCACGGCCATCGTGGCGGCGGCAGACGAGGTGATCGAAGGCGGTCACCTGCAGGAGTTTCCGCTGGTGGTGTGGCAGACCGGATCGGGCACGCAGACCAACATGAACATGAACGAGGTGCTGGCCAACCGGGCGAGCGAGCTGCTGGGTGGCCCGCGCGGCGAAGCGCGGCTGGTGCACCCCAACGACGAGGTGAACAAGAGCCAGTCGAGCAACGACGTGTTCCCCACAGCCATGCATCTGGCGGCGGTGGACGCACTGATGCACCGCCTGCTGCCCGCGCTGCACGGCCTGCGCACCACACTGGCGGCCAAGGCCAAGGCGTTTGACGGCATCGTGAAGATCGGCCGCACCCACCTGCAGGACGCCACGCCGCTCACGCTGGGCCAGGAGATCTCGGGCTGGGTGGCGCAACTGCAGCATGGCGAGCAGCATGTGCGTGCCGCGCTGCCCCACCTGGGCGAACTGGCGCTGGGAGGCACGGCCGTGGGCACCGGGCTCAATGCCCCCGCCGGTTATGCGCAGGCCGTGGCCAAGGAATTGGCCGACCTGACCGGCCTGCCGCTGGTCACCGCCCCCAACAAGTTCGAGGCCCTGGCCAGCTGCGATGCGCTGGTGCATGCCCATGGCGCGCTCAAGACCCTGGCGGCCAGCCTGATGAAGATTGCCAACGACGTGCGCTGGCTGGCCAGCGGCCCACGCAGCGGGCTGGGCGAGATCACCATCCCTGAGAACGAGCCGGGCTCGTCCATCATGCCGGGCAAGGTCAACCCCACGCAGTGCGAGGCGCTGACCATGCTGTGCGCGCAGGTGCTGGGCAACGACGTGGCCATCAACATCGGCGGGGCCTCGGGCAACTTCGAGCTGAACGTGTTCCGCCCGATGGTGATCCACAACTTCTTGCAGAGCGTGCGCTTGCTGGCCGATGGCATGGCCAGCTTCAACGAGCACTGCGCCGTGGGCATCGAGCCCAACCAGGCGCGCATCAACGACCTGGTGGAGCAGTCGCTGATGCTGGTGACGGCACTCAACCCCCACATCGGCTACGACAAGGCCGCCTTCATTGCCAAGAAGGCGCACAAGGAGGGCACCAGCCTGCGCGCCGCCGCCGTGGCCTCGGGGCATGTGACGGGCGAGCAGTTTGACCAGTGGGTGGTGCCTGCGCAGATGGTGGGGCGCTGAGTCTGCAGGGCTGTTTGGGGGGGTATCGTGGCGTTTTTGAGCCAAATGCACCGGTAGCGCTAGTGCTACATGCCTGAGTAGCTATTAAATTGATAGTTGTCGGCCCCGGGGGTGTCGCTGGCAGCCTGCCCGTCAGGCCGCTGGCGGGCCCTCGTGGTTCGGGTCCAGCGCAAAGCCCACGCCATACACCGAGCGGATCCAGTCGCTGCCGTCCGTGCTGGCGGCTTTGAGCTTCTTGCGCAGGTTCTTGATGTGGCTGTCGATGGCGCGTTCGTTCACATCCAGCGTGTCGTCATAGGCCTGGTCCAGCAGCTGGGCCCGCGAGAAGATGCGCCCCTTCTGGCGCGCCAGCACCTGCAGCAATTTGAACTCGCGCCGCGTGAGGCCCAGCGGCGTGCCATGTAGCGTGGCCTGCCAGTGCGACTCGTCCAGCATCAAGGCGGCAAGTGGTGTGCTGGCGGAGGAAGCCTCCTGCGCTGCAGCGGTGCGGCGCAGCACGGCCTTGACGCGGGCCACCACCTCGCGCGGCGAAAACGGCTTGCAGATGTAGTCGTCGGCGCCCAGCTCCAGTCCGATGAGGCGGTCCACCTCTTCTACCCAGGCGGTGAGCATGATGATGGGGTGCTGCGTGTGGCGCCGCGCCTGGCGCAATATCTCCAGCCCGTCGATGCCGGGCAGCATGATGTCCAGCAGCGTGAGGTCGGGCGGCGTGGTTAGCATGCTCGCCAGCGCGGCGCGGCCCTCGGCCTGGTGCTCCACCGCATAGCCCGCGTGGCGCAGGTAATCCACCACGATGGCGGCGATGTCGGGTTCGTCTTCGACGACAAGGATGCGTGGGCTCATGGTGCCGGGTTGTCCAGAAGGGGCAAGATCAGTGTGATGCGCAGCCCGCCCAGGGGCGAGGCCTCGGCCGTCAGCGTGCCGCCGTGGGCGAGCACGATGGCGCGGCAGATTG
The DNA here is from genome assembly GCF_014851475.1 of Acidovorax sp. ACV02. Classification (NCBI taxonomy): domain Bacteria; kingdom Pseudomonadati; phylum Pseudomonadota; class Betaproteobacteria; order Burkholderiales; family Comamonadaceae; genus Acidovorax; species Acidovorax sp. ACV02. Next base: position 110,859 of record NZ_JACUZU010000007.1, on the reverse strand, counting down.
CCAGGCCCAGGCCTGATCCGCCGTGGTCGCGGTTGCGCGAGGTTTCTGCGCGGTACAGGCGCTCAAAGATACGGGGCAGCTCGTGCGCGGGCACGCCGGGCGCGCTGTCGTCCAGCTGCACCTGCAGCTGAGGGGCTCCATCGGCCGGTGGCAGCAGGCGCGCCGCAATGCGCAGCAGGCCGCCCGCGTCGGTGTAGCGCAGGCTGTTTTCCAGCAGGTTCAAAAACACCTGGTGCAGCTGCTGCGCGTCGCCGCGCACCAGGGGGGCCGGCTGGGCGGCGCCTGGTGCGGCCAGGGCATCCAGGCCGCTGGTGTCCACATCGATGCCCGCCTGCGCCAGGCGGGGGCGCATGGAGGCCAGCGCTTCGTTCAGCAGCGACAGCGGGTGCACGGGCACCTGGGCCGAGGGTGCGCTGGTGCCCACCGCATCCAGGCTGGCGCGCAGGTCGCCCACCAGCTGGATCAGGCGCATCACCTGCCGGTGCAGGCGCAGCGCGGTCTTGTCGTCAAAGGGGCGGATGCCATCCTGCACGGCCTCGATCTCGGCGCGCATGGCGGCCAGGGGCGTGCGCAGCTCGTGGGCCACGTCGCCCAGCCATTGGCGGCGGCTGGCTTCGATGCTGCCCAGTTGTTCGGCCATGGTGTTGAAGGTGCGGGCCAGCTGGGCCAGTTCGTCATTGCCGTGCACGGGCACGCGGGTGTGCAGGTGGCCCTGCGCAATGCCGCGTGCGCCGGTGGCCAGGGCCTCGACCGGGGCCAGCCAGCGCCGTGCCAGCCAGCCCGACAGGATCAGCGCCAGCGCCAGGCCGACCAGGCCTGTCCACGCCACAAAGCCCAGGTGCTGAGCCAGAAAGGCCTGGTCGGCCTCGCTGCGCACGCCTTGCGGGGGCGCCAGCACCAGGTGCCCGATGGTCTGGCCGCCGGCGCCACGCAACGCCAGGCGTGCGCCCCCCGGCTGGGGCGGTGTGCCTGCGACCAGCTGATCTTGTGCATCGAGCAGGCCCAGGCGGGGGTAGATGTCATCCGGGTGGCGCTGGGGTGGCGCTGGGCCCCGGTCCAGGGGCCGCAGGTCGCCGGGTGGAGGTGGGGGCGGGCTGTTGCCAAGGTCAGCGCCACGGCCACTGTCACTGGCATTGGAAGGAGGGGGGGCCGTGCCAGGAGGCTCCGACGGTAGGCCGGGCGGCGAGCCGCTGGGGGGGCGGGCGCCACCCGGCCCGCGTGGACCGCCGCCCGGGTGGGTCAGCCGTCCCCACAGGGACGACTGCCCGCGCAGGCTGTCCCAGCCGCCTGCCTGGGTGTGGTGGGCCTGCAGGCGCTCGGCCAGCCAGTCCATGCGGGCCAGCTCGATCTCGGCCACATACGGCCCCAGGCCCCGCTGCAGGCCAAGGCGCGAGAACCCCACAAAGATCAGCAACAGCGCCAGCAGCAGGGCGGCCAGGGCGATGAAGGCTTTGCGGTGCAGCGTCAGATGGGGCACGGGGACGAGGGAGCGCAGGGGCGGCATGGTGGGTCAGCGGGCGGGGGGCGGGCCACCTGCGCCGGGGCCACCAGGCCCGCCAGCGGGCATGGCCACCAGGGTGCCGTCCATTGTGCGGCAAGTGCCTGCGAGGCTCTTGCCGTCGGGCATGGTCAGCGTGACGGAGGCGCCTTCGGTCTTGCCCTTGCAGGCGGCGTAGGCCTCGGGTGGCGGGGCGGGCGGCGTGCCGCGGGATGGCTGGGCGTGGCTGGGGAATGCTGCGGTGATGGATGCCAGGGCCAGTGCGGCCAAAAGGGTGTGGATCTTGAACATCGGGCGTCTTTCTGGTGATCGAAACAACAGGGTGAATGGAAGAAACGAGGCGCTCAGACCGCGATCGAGATCGTGATGCTGGCCGAGTAGCCGCCGCCGGTGTTGGCCTGCATGGTGGTCATCTCCAGCGTGGTGCCATCGCTGAAGACGTTGTCCGTGGCAAACGACATGGAGGCCAGGTTGCGCACGCTGGCGCTGTAGCCCGAATTGCTGCTGTAGATGCTGCTGAGCAGTGCGGTGGGGAAGGCCAGTTGCGTGGTCTTGATCTTGTTGGCGGCCTTGGTGGCCGATGCCAGCGTGGGGTAGATCTCCAGGTGCATGTGCGGCATGCGGCCCGCATAGCAGCCCGGCACGATGGTGGTGAAGGTCACGGTGCCGTTGGCGTCCGTGGCCTGCACGCCGCGCAGGTAGTTGTCGGCGATGTTGTTGGAGGTGTAGACCGAGTAGTTGCCGTCTTGCGTGCAGTGCCACAGGTAGATGGCGTAGCCCGACAGCGCCGCGCAGCTGGCACTGGTGTTCGTCAGCGTGATGGTGATGGACAGCGGCACGCCGCTGACCTGGGTGGACGATCCCACTGAACTGCGGATGTCCGAGCGCACGATGCCGCTGAGCGCGAGCACGTTGTAGGTGTTGTTGCTGGCCGTGGAGCCGTCGGCAGGGTATGGCCCTGCGGTTTCCTCGGGGACGACGGAGCAGGTGGTGGTTGTGCCGGTGCCTGTTCCGGTGCCAGTGCCCGATCCGGTACCGCTGCCAGTGCCTGACCCGGAGTCCGTGCTGCTGCCAGAGTCGGTGCTGATGCTGTCACTGCCGCCGCCGCAGCCCCACAGGGTGGCGACGCCCAGGGAGCCCAGGGCACTGAGTGCCAGGCGGCGGCTGGTGGCCGTGTTTTTGGAGGTGGCAGCGGTCTCGGCGGGTGCCGATGCGGTAGCGGTGGTTGGGGACAGAGGGGGCATGAATTTCTCCTTCGGATGGGGCTGCACCGCACTGTGCCTACCGATTGAGGAGAAATCTGGGAGCGCCCCTGGCGCCGTATGCTGACGGTGTGTTTACTTCGAATTTGATAGCTGCCGGTGCATATGCAGCCGGCGCTAACGGCATTTTTTGACTGAATTTTTTGAGCCCGGGGCTCCCGCAGCGGTGCTGGGGGCCCAGGAGCCAGTGCAGTGCTCAGTGCTTGTCGGACGAGTGCGACATCAGCCGGTCGGTCAGCGCAATCGCCAGGGCGCTGAGCAGGAACACCACATGGATGATGGTCTGCCACATCAGCACCTTGAGGTCGTAGTTGGCGGCGTTGATGAAGGTCTTGAGCAGGTGGATGGAGCTGATGCCGATGATGGCGGTGGCCAGCTTGACCTTGAGCACCGAGGCGTTCACATGGCTCAGCCACTCTGGCTGGTCGGGGTGGTCTTCGAGGTGCAGGCGCGAGACAAAGGTCTCGTAGCCACCCACGATCACCATGATCAGCAGGTTGGAGATCATCACCACGTCGATCAGCGCCAGCACCACCAGCATGATGATGGTCTCGTTGAGCGCGGTGACCTGGAAATCACTCTTGTAGCCAATGCTGGACACCAGGCTCTGCAGGGCCGCCGTGTTGCCAAACGCGGCTTCGATCAGGTGCACCAGTTCCACCCAGAAATGGAACACATACACCGCCTGCGCCAGGATCAGGCCCAGATACAGGGGCAGTTGCAGCCACCGGCTGGCGAAGATCATGGAAGGCAGGGGGCGCAGTGGCGCTGGGGGCTTGTGTTGGGGAGAGGACATGGCACTCGCAAAGGGTTGCAGGAGGCGCGATTTTAGGGGGGCAGCATGTCCCTGCGGTGGCAGGTGGGTCTGCGCAGCCGGTGGCTCGGCCCTTGGCGACAGGCGGGCCGCAATGGCGTACTCTGTAAGCTTCGCGCCAGTCAGTGGCCTGTAAGTGCCGCGCCCGACAGTACCGCCCAATTCCAATTCCCATTAGATCCAGGAGACAACACCATGAGTGCGCCCACATCCGCCATCGAGTCCGTGCTGGTTGAGAACCGCGTGTTCCCGCCCTCGGACGCCATCGTCAAAGCCGCGCGCGTGTCGGGCATGGCTGGGTATGACGCACTGTGTGCCGAGGCCGAGAAGGACTTCGAGGGCTTCTGGGCGCGCCAGGCACGTGGCAATCTGCAGTGGACCAAGCCTTTCACCCGCACGCTGGACGAGTCCAACGCGCCGTTCTTCCAGTGGTTTGCCGATGGCGAACTCAATGCCTCGGCCAACTGCCTGGACCGCCACATCGGCACCGCCACCGAGAACAAGACGGCCATCATCTTTGAAGCGGACGATGGTACCGTCACCAAGATCACCTACAAGGAACTGCTGGCCCGCGTGAGCCAGTTTGCCAACGCGCTCAAGGCCCATGGCGTGACCAAGGGCGACCGCGTGCTTATCTACATGCCCATGACCATTGAGGGCGTGATCGCCATGCAGGCCTGCGCCCGCATTGGCGCCACGCACAGCGTGGTGTTTGGCGGCTTTAGCGCCAAGGCCGTGCACGAGCGCATCATCGATGCCGGTGCCGTGGCCGTCATCACCGCCAACTACCAGATGCGTGGTGGCAAGGAGCTGCCGCTCAAGTCCATCATCGATGAAGCCCTGGCCATGGGCGGCTGCGACACCATCCGCAATGTGTTTGTCTATCAGCGCACAGCCACGGCCTGCAACATGGTGGCCGGGCGCGACAAGACCTTTGCCGAGGCACTGGCGGGGCAAAGCACCGAATGCGCACCGGTGGCCGTGGGCGCCGAGCACCCTTTGTTCATCCTCTATACCAGCGGCTCCACCGGCAAGCCCAAGGGCGTGCAGCACAGCACCGGCGGCTACCTGCTGTGGGCCAAGATGACGATGGACTGGACGTTTGACCTGCGCGCCGACGACGTGTTCTGGTGCACGGCCGACATCGGCTGGATCACGGGCCACACCTACGTCGCCTATGGCCCACTGGCTGCAGGCGCCACGCAGATCATTTTTGAAGGCATCCCCACCTTCCCGAACGCAGGCCGCTTCTGGCAGATGATCGAGCGCCACAAGTGCACGATCTTCTACACCGCCCCCACCGCCATCCGCTCGCTCATCAAGGCGGCCGAGGCTGACGAGGCGGTACACCCCGCGCGCTCTGACCTGTCGAGCCTGCGCATCCTGGGTAGCGTGGGCGAGCCCATCAACCCCGAAGCCTGGATGTGGTACCACAAGAACGTGGGCGGCGAACGCTGCCCCATCGTGGACACCTTCTGGCAGACCGAAACCGGCGGCCATGTCATCACCCCGCTGCCCGGCGCCACGCCGCTGGTGCCCGGAAGCTGCACGCTGCCTTTGCCCGGCATCACCGCAGCCATCGTGGACGAAATGGGCAACGACGTACCCAACGGCGCCGGTGGCATCCTGGTCATCAAGCGCCCCTGGCCCAGCATGATCCGCACCATCTGGAACGACCCCGAGCGTTTCAAGAAGAGCTACTTCCCCGAAGAACTCAAGGGCTACTACCTGGCCGGCGACGGCGCGGTGCGCAGTGCCGACCGGGGCTACTTCCGCATCACCGGCCGCATCGACGACGTGCTGAACGTGTCCGGTCACCGCATGGGCACGATGGAGATCGAATCCGCCCTGGTCGCCAAGACCGATCTGGTGGCCGAGGCCGCCGTGGTGGGCCGCCCTGACGACGTGACCGGCGAAGCCATTTGTGCGTTTGTGGTGCTCAAGCGCTCGCGCCCCACGGGCGAAGAGGCCAAGCAGATCGCCAACGAGCTGCGCAACTGGGTGGCCAAGGAGATTGGCCCCATTGCCAAGCCCAAAGATATTCGCTTTGGCGACAACCTGCCCAAGACCCGCAGCGGCAAGATCATGCGCCGCCTGCTGCGCAGCATCGCCAAGGGCGAGGCCATCACCCAAGACACCAGCACGCTGGAGAATCCGGCAATTCTGGATCAGTTGGCCCAGACCAACTGATCCAGAAGGCGCCGTGAAACGGCGCCAACGCGCAGCGCTTGCCGGGTCTGGGGACACTCATATCCCTTAGCGATGTGACGTGGCCACAAAACCCGTTGATCACCCCGGTACGTGATCGAAGCAGCGGGCCCGCTCACCCGGCGGGCCCGCAGCGCGCGTTGTAGGACGTGATCTCCAATCACTCCTGCGCTGGCAGCAATTGCCCGTGTATGCGTTACAACGGCAGCATGGCGTGACCGGCCACCCTGGCCGGGCGCTGCTGACCGGAGATTTCCCATGCACTTGCGTTCCATCGTTTTGCTGTTGACGGTGCTGGTGATTGCTGCGCTGGCTGCATTGAACTGGCCTGCGCTGGCCGCCCCTTCCCTGGTATCGCTGGGGGTGGTGTCATTTGAAGCGCCGCTCGGGTTGCTCATGCTGGCGCTTACCGTCTTGTTGGGCATCTTCTTCGTGGCCTACGTGTTGTCGCTGCAGGGCTCGGTACTGCTCGAAACCCGCCGCCACACCAAAGAGATGCAGGCCCAGCGCGAGCTGGCTGACAAGGCCGAGGCGTCCCGCTTCACGGAGCTGCGTACATTCCTTGAAATCCAGCACAGTCAGGCCCATGCAGCGGTTCTGGCGCGGCTGGACCACCTGGAAGCCCGCCTGGCTGCCCGGGCTGAGGAGTCAGACAACACCACGGCGGCCTATGTGGGCCAGCTGGAGCAGCAGCTGCGCTCCCGCAATTCGCTGGTGACCCCCATCGTGTAGGGCCCTATCCTGTGGGTGATGTCCTGGAAGGCGCAGGTACGGTCTGCGAACTCAGGGGTCAAACGGGCGTCGTCCGCAGGCATAAAAAAAGCCGCGTCACTGATCGTGCGCGGCTTTTTGCTGGGGCCGGGGCGGTAGAACCCGCGGCCACTACAAGGGCGGCAAATTACTTTTGCGTCAGCACCCAGGCAGCCAGCTTCTTCGCTTCGGCGTCATTCACTTGCGCATTGGCGGGCATGGGTACTGGACCCCACACGCCAGAGCCACCCTTGACGATCTTGGCGGCCAGCTTGTCCACGGCGTCCTTCTGACCAGCGTATTTGGCTGCTACGTCCTTGTAGGCAGGCCCCACCAGTTTCTTGTCCACTGCGTGGCAAGCCATGCAGTTCTTGGAGGTGGCCAAGGCCAGGTCGGCCATCGCGGGTGCCGCAACCGACAGCGTCAAGGCGAGTGTGATCAGGGAACGCTTCATGGTGGGAATTCCTGTGGTTGAGTTACAGTGCTTTTAATGCGATTGTAGTGACTTGGGTTGACACGCAGTTGTCCCTGGTCAATCCCGCTTTTCGCGGCATTCTTTGGAGAGAGCGATGTATCTGCTGGGTCTGTCCCTTCTCATGCTGGCACTGAAATATTTCGAGATCGGCCCCGTGGCCACGTGGTCGTGGTGGTGGGTGCTGGCGCCCTTCGCGGCCACAGCGCTGTGGTGGGCTTGGGCTGATTCCACCGGCTACACCAAGCGCAAGGCCATGGAAAAGATGGATCAGCGCAAGAAGGACCGCATCAACAAACACAAGGAAGCACTGGGCATTCAGCCGCGCAAGCCGCGCTGAAGCCATCACGCCTTGGCAGCAGTTTTCCGTGAGAAGTTCACCGCCAAGGGCGATTTAACCTTCGTCCATCGTTAGCTAGTCAGTCGGCTGTTGCCCAGTTAGCGAATGTTCGCCGTTCTTTACTGGCTTGTCGAACGCTCGGCAATCTCGCGTCGCTAGCGTGAGTGTTACTCTTTGCTGGGGACTGGGTTAGCGTCAGGCAATTTTGAATCACACATGGGTCTGCAATTGACCTGCAGCATCTGCGAGCTGGTTAGGTAGCCTGGAGTCTCTCCTCTGAGTATCCAGGTATCAGCGATCCTTCGTCGAGCGAAATTCCTTGGACAAACTAGAGCGGTGAGCCTACTGGCGCTGGTGCGCTCTTCGCGGCGCAGGCCGCGTATCCGTCTGGTCTTTTGCGTATTCCTTGAAGGCTTGAAAAGGAGTATCTGACCAGATAAAGCACATGGAAAAAAATCGATCAGTGGCGCTTCGTCTCACTGTGAACCGTAGTCGTATGCGGTTTGTTCTGTTGGGGTTAAGAAAGAGAGTCTGATGAAGGTTGCTTTTGGTGTAAGCGTATTGGCGCGATGTATGCAGCAGGGTGGGGTAGACGGGATTGGTACCTACACCCGCGAATTGATGGCTGCTATGCCTCAATCTGCCCAACTGACGCCCTATCTTTTCGATCTTCCTGAAAGCAGTTGGACTGGCGTAACGGCTCCGCTGTCCTTTGGTTCGTTTCGTTACCAAGCGCTGGCTGCCATGTTGCCGTGGATGGACTTTGCCCACGCACGCCGTGCGGTGGGCACTGGCGTGGATCTGATACATGCCACAGACCATCTCGTCCCTCGTTTGCGAGGTGTACCCACTGTAGCCACGATTTTCGATGCCATACCGCTGTCCCATCCGGAATGGGTGCGATACCGTTTGAAGAGCTTAAAGAACGAACTGTGGCGGCGGACTGCGTTGTGGGCGCAGCATGTCATCACCATATCCGACTATTCCCGACAAGAAATTGCGACCCACTTTGGCATTCCGGAGGAGCGAATCACTGCAATCCCGTTGGGCGTGGGGGCTCAATGGCTGAAGCCTGTCGATGCTGCCCAGGGGGCTGCTGTGCGGGCTCGGCATTCGCTACCAGAAAGCTATTTGGTGAGTGTGGGCACGTTGCAGCCGCGCAAGAATATCGGACGACTCTTGTCTGCCCACGCCAGCCTCCCGGAGCACGTGCAGAGGGCGTGTCCACTGATCGTCGTCGGCAAACCCGGCTGGGGGTGTGAGGACGTCGTGGGACGCCTTTCCAGCGGACAGCTGAAGCATGTTAGATGGCTGGGGCATCTGCCAGACACCGAGCTTCAGGTAGTCATAAAGCGTGCGACGGCGTTGGTGTTTCCGTCATTGCATGAAGGATTTGGCTTGCCAGTGCTGGAGGCCTTCGCAGCAGGCGTGCCTGTGGTGGCTTCCAATACAACCTCCATTCCGGAAGTCGCAGGTGATGCGGCGCTCCTGATCGACCCACTTCGTATCGATGAGCTATCAGACGCGATGTGCCGAATTATTGAAGATTCTGCACTCGCAGGCCAATTGCGAGCTCGCGGGCGTGACAGGGTGCGTGGATTTACCTGGCAAGCGTGCGCTCAAAAGACTCTGCAGGTCTATGAGTCGATGATTTAAGTTTTTCTGTGATGACAAAACACACTACAACACCTAATGTATCTACGCGCCAGCGACAGATTCAACTGCTTGGGCGAGATGTCTGGAATGCCATGTTGGCTTGGCGCTTTTGGTGTTTCATGGGCTGGAATGATGTTGCCAAGCAGTATCGGCGGACGTTTCTGGGGCCAGTGTGGATTACGTTCAATACGGCCCTCTTCATCGTGGCATTCGGCTTGATTGGCGCGCAGCTTTTCAAGTATCCGGCTGACTGGTACCTGCCATATTTCTGTGCGGGGCATGTGCTGTTCGGGTATTTCAGCGCCCTGATCAATGAAGGCGCTCTAACGTACATCGCGTCGGATGCCTTCCTGAAGCAGACGCCCTACCCGAAGATGGCCTTTGTCTTTCGCACCGTGTTCCGATGCACCATCTTGATGCTGCACAGTGCAGTGATTGTGCTTGCAGTGTTGTTGTGGGCGGGACGCTTAGGGGACGTGCAGTGGGGAGCATTGCTGGGAGCCTCCTTGATGACTCTGCTGGCAGCCACTTTCACCGTCGCCATCCTTGGGGGATTGGCGGCTCGTTTTCGTGATGTGACGGTAGCGCTCGGCAGCCTGATGCAGGTGAGCTTTTTTGTGACACCTGTTCTGTGGGTGCCCGACCAGCTGACTGAGCGCGCACAGTGGGTGGTGCATCTCAACCCTTTGGCGCTGTTTCTGGAGCTGATGCGTAGCCCCCTCATGGGATCCGTCCCAAGTCCCAGCAGCTGGGGCGCCGCGTTGGGGGTGATTCTGCTGCTGGCCTTGATTTTCTTCTGGCAATACGTGGCGATCCGTCGGCGGATTGTGTACTGGTTGTAATCCCCGTTCCCTTGCAGCATCCAAAAATATGGCCCATATCCAGTTGACTGGCGTATCGATTGATTTTCCCGTGTTCACCGCAAGGTCTCGGGGGTTGCTCAACACGGTGCTGGGGCTTCCCCGGCGCGAGAAGGCGCGCGTGGAATCCAGTGGTTTGCGACAGGTCAGTGTGCATGCGCTGCGCGACGTGAATCTGTCTCTGCGACCTGGCGACCGTGTCGGCCTGATCGGATCCAATGGCGCTGGCAAGACCACGCTGCTGCGTGTGCTGTCCGGTGTCTACGAGCCCATGCAAGGCGAACTGAATTTCGGTGGCAGAGTGGCAGCCCTAACGGACATCATGCTGGGCATGGATGTCGACGCCACCGGCTACGACAACATCATCATGCGGGGCATCGTCATGGGGCTGACGCGCAGGCAGGCCATGGATCTCATCCCTTCAGTAGAGACGTTCACCCAACTTGGAGAACATCTGCAGTTGCCTGTGAGAACGTACTCCCAGGGCATGCTCTTGCGGTTGGCATTTGCTGTGTCCACCAGCGTCGTTCCCGATATTTTGCTGATGGATGAAATGATTGGTGCCGGTGACGCACAATTTTTCAGCCAGGCCAAGGATCGCATCAATGGCCTGATTGAGCAGGTTTCCATCCTGGTGCTGGCGTCCCACAACGAGGTCATTCTCAAGAGCTTCTGCAATCGCGCATTGGTCATGAAGGATGGACGCATCGTGATGGACGGACCCGTGGATGAAGCCCTGGCTTTTCATAACCAGCAGCAAGGAGTGCTGTAGTGAGAGTGGCATGTACGGGCCCTCAAGAATTGCTCGATGCCGTGCTGTCGATGGGGCGAACCGAAGATGTGAGCTGGTCGCCCGATGGACGCCGCTTGGTACTTGCTGCAATCACTTTGGATCGTTTGCTTGTCGTGGGGCTGGACTGTCAGCTCGAGAGTGGTCGGCAGGTGGTTTGTCTGACGGATGCGGTGGAGATATCCTCCACCAGTCTTAGACGCCCCCACGGCGTTTGCTGGGTGGGCAATAGTGTCATCGCAGTTGCCAGCCGAGAGGGCAATGTTTCACTATTCAAAGTGCCTGAGGCAGATGGCCTGACCTCGGCATGCGACCTTCGGCCGGTGGCGGTGATAGGTAAGCGTGAGACAGAACTCCTCAGCACTCCTGGAAGCTTGTGCATACGTGATCTGGGCGCGGACCTGCACGAACTTTGGGTATGCAACGGCTTTTCCCATTACGTAACCCATCATCTGCTGGATGCCGCGAGCGGCTTTGCCCATCTGGACGCCCAACAGCTCATGCACAAGGGGCTGGAGTTGCCGGACGGGATAGCGTTAGACGCCAACGGGGAGTGGGTGGCCGTCAGCAATCACGATCATCACGCAGTAGCGCTCTACCGCAATGACGAGTTTCTTGATCCCGGCAAGGAGCCGGCAGTGCAACTCGGTGGAGTCCACTATCCCCATGGCCTGTGCTTTGTTGCGGGCGGTCGCATCTTGCTTGTTGCGGACGCGGGAGCCCCCACCGTAGCGGTGTTCTACCGCGCTGTGCCGGGGTGGCAGGATCTGCCTGAACCGCACCGTTCGATACGGGTGCTGGATGACGCAGTGTTTCAGCAAGGCCATCACAACCCCCGTGAAGGTGGCCCCAAGGGCATTGATGTGCACGAGCCCTGGGGCTTGATGGTCGTCACCTGCGCGGAGCAGCCGCTGGCCTTTTTCGATATTGGCGAGATCGTAGACGGCGCGCGGGGACAGGGGCATGAAAACGCCTGTGATGCGACGCCTGCAGACCGGATGCGCGTCAACACGCTTCGGCTGGTGCGCGATGTCACCGCGCGCGAGGCCGCGGTGACTGCTGCCGTCCGAAAAGAGGTGGAGCTGATGCGTATGAGCTGGTCGTGGCGTCTGACTGCACCATTGCGGATGGTGACTGACCAATGGATTCGGTGGCGATCCAAGCGGCACCCAATTTAAAGGGAGCTCCAGCCCCGCCTGCAGTCAGACGCGGGTGAGGGCGCAGCCGATTCCTCGCTGGGGCAGAACATGCCGCTGCGTCGCAGCCCTTCAGTCTTTTGCCTCGGCAATCAATAGGCGTCCAGCACCGCTCCCTTGCTGGCGCTGGATGCGTTGAACGCAAACTTGGCTTGCACACCACGGGTATAGCGTGGGGAAGGGGCGGTCCAGGCGGCGCGGCGCTTGGCGATTTCTGCCTCGGGCACGTTCAGCTCCAGCAGCAGCTGGCGCGCGTCGATGGTGATGCTGTCGCCTTCGTTGACGAAAGCAATCGTGCCTCCGGCTGCGGCCTCGGGCGCCACGTGGCCGACCACCATGCCCCAGGTGCCGCCGGAGAAGCGGCCGTCGGTGATCAGGCCCACGCTCTCACCCAAGCCTGCTCCGATCAGCGCACCGGTGGGTGCCAGCATTTCTGGCATCCCGGGGCCGCCCTTGGGGCCCAGGTACCGCAGCACCATCACGTCACCGGCCTTGATCTTGCCGGCCAGGATGGCTTCGAGCGCCGATTGCTCGTCGTCGAATACGCGGGCCGGGCCGGTGATGACGGGGTTCTTCAAGCCCGTGATCTTGGCCACCGCGCCTTCGGGGCTCAGGTTGCCCTTGAGGATGGCAAGGTGGCCTTGCGCGTACATGGGCTTGTCGATAGGACGAATCACATCCTGGTCGGCGCGGGGCTCGTCCGGCACATCCTTCAGCACCTCGGCAATCGTCTTGCCTTCGATGGTGAGGCAGTCGCCATGCAGCAGGCCCGCATTGAGCAAGATCTTCATGACCTGCGGGATGCCGCCTGCGCGGTGCAGGTCCACGGCCAGATACTTGCCGCTGGGCTTCAAGTCGCACAGCACGGGGGTCTTCACGCGCACGCGCTCAAAGTCGTCAATGCTCCACTCCACGCCTGCCGCATGGGCAATCGCCAGGAAGTGCAGCACCGCGTTGGTCGAGCCACCCGTGGCCATGATCACGGCCACGGCGTTCTCGATGGACTTTTTGGTCACGATGTCGCGGGGCTTGATGTCCTTCTTGATGGCCTCGATCAGCACCTTGGCCGACTCCTTGGCCGAGTTCATCTTCTCGTCGTGCGGGTTGGCCATGGTGGACGAATAGGGCAGGCTGATGCCCAGGGCCTCGAACGCGCTGCTCATGGTGTTGGCCGTGTACATGCCGCCGCACGAACCCGTGCCCGGGATGGCGCGCTTCTCGATTTCTTTCAGGTCAAAGTCGCTCAGCTTGCCCGCCGCGTTCTCGCCCACGGCCTCGAACACGCTCACGATGTTCAGGTCCTTGCCCTGGTAGTGGCCGGGCAGGATGGTGCCGCCATACACATAGATGGCGGGCACGTTGGCGCGCAGCATGCCCATCAGGCCGCCGGGCATGTTCTTGTCGCAGCCGCCCACCACGAGCACGCCGTCCATCCACTGGCCGCCCACGCAGGTTTCGATGCAGTCGCTGATGACTTCGCGGCTCACCAGGCTGTACTTCATGCCTTCGGTGCCCATGGCCATGCCGTCGCTGATGGTCGGGGTGCCGAATACCTGGGCGTTGCCGCCGGCTTCCTCAATGCCCGCGATGGCCGCATCCGCCAGCTTCTGCAGGCCGCTGTTGCAGGGCGTGATGGTGCTGTGGCCGTTGGCCACGCCCACCATGGGTTTCACGAAGTCGCCTTCCTCGTAGCCCATGGCGTAGTACATGGAGCGGTTGGGTGCGCGCGACTTGCCCTGGGTGATGTTGGCGCTGCGGCGGTTGATGGGTGCGGAGGGCTTGCTGGAGTCGGTCATCGTGGGGCGTCCTGGTCTCGGGGTTGGGGGCTGGAGCGGAATGGGTCATTCTGCCAGTGCCGTCGCAGCGCGTGGGGGCTGCCCCCGCAATCCCCAACGCCACCGCCCCGTGCGGGCCCAAAGGGCTGGGCGATAATTGACAGGTTTGCCCCCGGCACGGCTCAAGAGGTTGTCTGCACGGGCGCGCGAGGGGCCTTTATGAGTCCGGCCCGCTTCCCTTCCAGCGATTTATCAGAAGCCAGCACGATGCCCATCTACCGTTCCAAAACCTCCACCGCCGGTCGCAACATGGCAGGCGCGCGTTCCCTGTGGCGCGCCACCGGTATGAAAGACGATGACTTCAGCAAGCCGATCATCGCGGTCGTCAATTCGTTCACCCAGTTCGTGCCCGGCCACGTGCACCTGAAGGACCTGGGCCAGCTGGTGGCCCGCGAGATCGAAGCCGCCGGCGGCGTGGCCAAGGAGTTCAACACCATCGCCGTGGACGACGGCATTGCCATGGGCCACGACGGCATGCTGTATTCGCTGCCCAGCCGCGACATCATTGCCGACTCGGTCGAGTACATGGTCAACGCGCACTGCGCCGATGCCATGGTCTGCATCTCCAACTGCGACAAGATCACCCCCGGCATGCTGATGGCCGCCATGCGCCTGAACATTCCGGTGATCTTCGTCTCCGGCGGCCCGATGGAAGCGGGCAAGACCCGCCTGGCCAACCCGGTCACCAAGGTCATGGAGTTCAAGAAGCTCGATCTGGTGGACGCGATGGTGATTGCCGCCGACACCAACTACTCCGACGCCGATGTGGCCGAAGTCGAGCGCTCGGCCTGCCCCACCTGCGGTTCGTGTTCGGGCATGTTCACCGCCAATTCCATGAACTGCCTGACCGAGGCGCTGGGCCTGTCGCTGCCCGGCAATGGCACGGTGGTGGCCACCCATGCTGACCGCGAGCAGCTCTTCAAGCGCGCAGGCCGCCGCATCGTGGACCTGGCCAAGCAGTACTACGAGCAGGACGACGAACGCGTGCTGCCCCGCTCGGTAGGCTTCAAGGCGTTTGAAAACGCCATGACCCTGGACATCGCCATGGGCGGCTCGACCAACACCATCCTGCACCTGCTGGCGATTGCCAAAGAGGCCGAGATCCCCTTCACCATGGCTGACATCGACCGCCTTTCGCGCGTGGTGCCGCAGCTGTGCAAGGTGGCGCCCAACACCAACAAGTACCACATCGAAGACGTGCACCGCGCAGGCGGCATCATGGCCATCCTGGGCGAGCTGGACCGTGCGGGCAAGCTGCACACCGACGTGCCCACGGTGCACACTGCCACGCTCAAGGACGCGCTGGACCAGTGGGACATCGTGCGCACGCAGGACGACGCCGTGCGCACTTTCTACATGGCAGGCCCCGCAGGCATCCCCACCCAGGTGGCGTTCAGCCAGAACACGCGCTGGCCCAGCCTGGACCTGGACCGCGCCGAGGGCTGCATCCGCTCGTACGACCACGCCTTCAGCAAAGAGGGCGGCCTGGCCGTGCTGACCGGCAACATCGCGGTGGACGGCTGCGTGGTCAAGTCGGCCGGTGTGGACGAAAGCATCCTGGTGTTCGAGGGCACGGCCCACGTGACCGAGTCGCAGGACGAAGCCGTGGCCAACATCCTGGCCGACAAGGTCAAGGCCGGTGACGTGGTCATCGTGCGCTATGAGGGCCCCAAGGGCGGCCCCGGCATGCAGGAAATGCTCTACCCCACCAGCTACATCAAGTCCAAGGGCCTGGGCAAGGCCTGCGCGCTGCTGACGGACGGGCGCTTCTCGGGCGGCACTTCGGGCCTGTCGATTGGCCACTGCTCGCCGGAAGCCGCAGCGGGCGGTGCCATCGGACTGGTGCAGAACGGCGACCGCATCCGCATCGACATCCCCAACCGCACGATCAATGTGCTGGTGAGCGATGAAGAACTGGCCAAGCGTCGCGAAGCACAGAACGCCAAGGGCTGGAAGCCTGCGCAGCCGCGCCCGCGCAAGGTGTCGGCCGCGCTCAAGGCCTATGCCAAGCTGGTGATGTCTGCCGACAAGGGCGCCGTGCGCGATTTGTCGCTGCTGGACGACTGAGGGGCAGCCTTGCAGGGCAAAGAGCCCTGCCGCCGCACCGAAGCCGCGCCTGGAGGGCGCGGCTTTTTTGTTTTTGCTCCACTTTTGATAGCTGTCAGCACATGACGGACTAGCGCTTGCTCGGCTTTTTTCTCAGAAATGTGGTGTGTGGCTCCAGCGGATCGCCCTGGCGCGGCAATGGCCGCCCGGTGGTCCTGCCCCGGGGCAGGCGGCCCTGCGTGCGGGGTCATCCCCAGCGCGGGCACAATACCCGCCACCATGTTGACCTATCCCCACATCGACCCCGTCGCCCTGCAGATCGGCCCACTGGCTGTGCACTGGTATGGCCTGACCTATCTTGCGGCCTTTGGCCTGTTCATGCTGCTGGGCATCCGGCGCCTGCAGCACCCGCCCTTTGCTTCCATCACGGGGCCCGGCGCCTGGACGCGCAAGGATGTGGAAGACATCCTCTTTCTGGGGGTGGCTGGCGTGGTCATTGGCGGGCGGCTGGGCTACTGCCTGTTCTACAAGCCGGGCTACTACCTGAGCCACCCGCTGGAAATTTTTGCCGTGTGGCAGGGCGGCATGGCCTTCCATGGCGGGCTGCTGGGTGTGGTGGTTTCGATGCTGTGGTTTGCCCATTCGCGCCGGCGCCCCTGGCTGCAGGTGGCTGACTTTGTGGCGCCCTGCGTGCCCACGGGGTTGGCGGCAGGGCGTGTGGGCAACTTCATCAACGGCGAACTGTGGGGTCGCTTTGCCAGCCCCGATCTGCCCTGGGGCATGGTGTTTGCGCACAGCGGCTCCATGCAGCCGCGCCATCCGTCGCAGGTCTACCAGTTCCTGATGGAAGGATTGCTGCTGTTCATCCTGCTGTGGCTGTATGCCCGCAAGGAGCGTCGCCCTGGCCAGGTGGCGGCCGCTTTCCTGTTCGGCTACGGTGTGTTCCGCTTCATTGCCGAATACTTCCGCGAGCCCGACGCCTTCCTGGGCATCCTGTCGCTGGGCATGAGCATGGGACAGTGGCTGTGTGTGCCCATGATCGTGGGTGGCGCAGCGATGTGGCTGTGGGCGCAGCGGCAGCCAGTGGGGGCGTTGGTTTCAAGGTAAAACAGGCGATAGCGCCGGTGTTTCATGCCCGAGCAGCTATCAAATTGGTAGTGATTGGGGCGAGTGGCGGGTAAGCAGGCGGTCAATGCCGCGCATCACCCCGCCGCGCCATCGTCCACAGGGCGGCCCCCACGATGAGTGCACCGCCCACCCAGCCCGTGACGCTGAGCTGCTCGCCCAGCCAGAACACTGCAAACAGTGCGCCAAAGGCGGGCTCGCTGCTGGTCAGCAAGCCCACCCGCGTGGGCGAGCTGTGGCGCAGTGCCCAGTTTTGGGCCACAAACGCAAACACGGTGCAGCCTGCCACCAGGTAGACGCAGGCCCACCAGAAGGCGCTGGCTTGGGTGAGCGACGGCAGTGGAGGCAGCTTGCCCGGCAAAGCCAGCGCCAGCAACAGGCAGCCCACCCCAATCACGCCCGACTGCACCGCCGTGAGGGCCAGCACCGGCGCATTGCGGCGACGGGTGAGCCGCGTGGTCTGGCACACGGTGATCGCGCGCAGCACGGCGGCCGCCAGCATCAGGGCGTCGCCCCAACCCCACTGGCCGGTGTACCCCCCGCTGAGCAGGGCTGCGCCGAGCAGCGAGACGGCGGCAAAACCAAACATCGCACGCTCGGGCCGCTGGCGCAGCAGCCACCACTCGGCAAACGGTGTGAACACCACGCACAGGCTGATCAAAAACGCTGCATTGCTGGCCTGCGTGAGCGCCAGGCCAAAGGTCTCGCACAGAAAAATGCCCAGCATCAGCCCACCCAGCGGCAGGCCGGCCACCAACGCATCGCGCCGCTCGGGCGCAGTGGCGCGCAGCAGGGCCGGGAGCAGCACGGCAAAGGTCAGGATGAAGCGCACGGCCAAAAAGCCCAGAACCGGGTAGAACACCAGGGCCCCCTTGGCCACGCCATAGCTGGTGCCCCACACCACGGCGACCAGCAGCAAGGCCAGGTCAGAAAGGCGCGGGGCCAGCAGGGAAGGGGCGGACAGGGGCAGGGTGTGTGACATGGGACGCAGACTGGGGTGGAGGCAGTGGGGCACCGCACGTGGCGGCGATGGGCTGGGGAAATTATCAATTTGCGTCCATGCATTGATAATCGCTGCCAAAGAACTGCACTTGTTCCCCATGCGCATCAATCAACCCCTGGACAGCCTCCCTGACATGGCGGTGTTTGCGCGTGTGGTGGATGCGGGCAGCTTCTCGGCCGCCGCGCGGCAGCTGGGCATCACCCCGTCGGCGGTCAGCCGCCAGGTGGCCCGGCTGGAAGGGGCGCTGCGCGTGCGGCTGCTGGAGCGCACCACCCGCAAGCTGCGGCTGACCGATGCGGGCACGGCGGTCTACAGCCGCTGCCAGGACATGGTGTCTGCCGCGCGCGAGGTGTGGGCGCTGAGCGACACCCACTCTGCCGCGCCATCGGGGATGGTGCGCATGAGCATGGCCAAGGCGGTGGGGCGCCAACTCGTTCACCCCCTGGTGCTGCCGTTTTTGCAGAAATACCCCGAGGTCGATGTGCAACTGCTCATCACCGACCGCACGGTGGACCTGTTCGAGGAACCCATCGACCTGGCCCTGCGCGTGACCGACACGCCACCCCCGGGCCTGGCCGGGCGGCCGCTGGCCACGTTGCGCCACCTGGCCTGCGCCAGCCCGCATTACCTGGCTGAGCGGGGCCACCCCCAGCACCCGCGCGACCTGGAGCACCACGCCTGCATCACCCTGGGCGAGGACGAGCGCGACCGGCACTGGCGCTTCGAGCGCGCAGGCGAATCCGCCACGGTGGCTGTGCGCGGGCGCTATGTGGCCAACCACAGCGAGGTGCGACTGGAGGCCGCGCTGAGCCACCTGGGCATTGCCAGCCTGCCGGGCTTTACCGCGCGCGCTGCGTTGGCGCGGGGTGACCTAGTGACCGTGCTGCCCGACTGGGAGCACAAGACCTCGTACGCGGGCACGGCCTGGGTGCTGTACCCGTCCCACCGGTTTCTGCCCGCCAAGCTGCGGGTGTGGATCGACCACCTGGTGGAAGGTTTTGCGGGCGTGGAGTGAAGCGGGTGAGGGGCGTGAGGGCAGGGCGACCGTGCGGTGGGCGCAGCGGGTGTTGCACCCTCGGCCGCTCATCTGGCCCGGGGCTGATCACCCAACGACGGTGCCTTGGGGCCAGCAGCAAAGTTCGCCGCCTTTGCTGCTTCATGGCCCGCAGCGTTGCGCAACCACCGCAGTCGCCGTCTTTTGTGTAACCAAAGTCTGCAAATCAGGGTTTACACCTTGTCATTTTGCGTAATTATGAGAAATTACACACATGGCGAGGCAATCGCCTCTGTTGTCAGCTGTTAGTGGTGTGTTGCAGGCATTCGGCCTGCGCCGTGCTTCAGCCGCTGACAGCCGATGCCTCGCGGGTTGGTGCCCTGGAGCCTTGTTTTACATGCGTCCTGTCCCGAATTCACTGCACGACGAAGTCGCCTCCCGGCTGCGGGAGCAGATTTTCGCGGGCGCCTTGCCGCCCGGCAGCTTTCTGGACGAGGCGGCCTTGTGCGAGCGGCTGGAGATCTCGCGCACCCCGCTGCGCGAAGCGCTCAAGGTGCTGGTGGCCGAGGGGCTGCTGCGCCATGAGCCGCGCCGGGGTTGTTTTGTGGCCGAGGTCACCGAGAGCGATCTGGACAACATCTTTCCCGTCATCGCGTTGCTGGAGGGGCGTGCCGCACACGAGGCCACGCGCAAGGCCGTGGCGGCCGACATTGCCGCGCTGGAGCTGCTGCACGAGCGCCTGCAACAGTGCGCGGCCGATGGGCGCATGACCGACTACTACGAAGCCAACTACGCCATCCACGAGGCCTTCATCACGCTGGCGGACAACCGCTGGCTGGCCCAGGTGATTGGTGACCTGCGCAAGATCCTGCGGCTGGCACGCCACAAGACGCTGCATGCCCCCGGGCGCATGCAGCAAAGCCTGGCAGAGCATCTGGCCGTGTTTGCCGCGCTCAAGGCGCGCGACTGCGACGCGGCCGAGGAGGCCATGCGCACCCATCTGTTGCGCCAGCGCGATGCGCTGCGCGATGTAGCCCGCAACCAGCAATCGAGGTTGACCCCATGATCAACAGCACTCCCGAATGGATCACCCGCAGCGTGTCACGCCTGCGCACTGCCGCGCCTGCCGCCGACAAGGCGGGGGACAAGACCGCCGACAAGTCTGCCAAGGCCTCACTCGACAAAACCGTGACCGATGTGGTCGCCAAGGTCGCGGTGCCGCGTTCTACCAATGAGCGCCTGCAGGCCACCCTGCGGCGCGGCCAGGAGGCGTTGTCGCCCCGCGCATTGCGCCGTCTGCTGGCCGATTTGCAGGAGGTGGTGGCGCCGCAGGTGAGCGAGATCGAAGGCGGCCGCCGCGCCCAGGCCGTGGCCGAGTGGTATGCGAAGGCCGAGCCCGAGGAGCGGCGCGACATGTGGCTGCTGATGTGCGAGCAGTTCGCACCCGACGCCACACGCTTCAAGTCGGCCCGCCAGCGCTACGAGGCGGCAGCGGGTACTGCCGAAGAAGGGCAGGCCGAGATCAGCCTGCGCCGTGCGCTGGTATCGCCGCGCACGCGGCTGCTGCAGCGGTTTTCGGCATTCCCCGAGGGCATGCGGTTTCTGGTAGACCTGCGTGCCGAAATTTTGCCGCTGCTCAAGGCCGACAAGCGCCTGCTGCCGCTCGATGCCGAGCTGGAGCATTTGTTTTCGACCTGGTTTGACGTGGCCTTTCTGGAGCTGCGCCGGCTGTCGTGGGACTCGCCCGCATCGCTGCTCGAAAAGCTCATCAAGTACGAGGCCGTGCACGACATCCGCAGCTGGGCCGACCTGAAGAACCGGCTGGACAGCGACCGCCGCTGCTATGGCTTCTTCCACCCGCGCCTGCCCAACGAGCCGCTGATCTTTGTGGAGGTGGCGCTGGTGGACAAGATTTCGTCCAGCATCACGCCGCTGCTGGATGAGGCTGCTGCGCCCGTGGACATCACACGGGCCACCACGGCCATCTTCTATTCCATCAGCAACACGCAAACAGGCCTGCGCGGCGTGAGCTTTGGCGACTCGCTCATCAAGCATGTGGTGGAAACGCTCACGGCCGAGTTCCCGCGCCTGCGCACCTTCGCCACGCTGTCGCCCATTCCGGGTTTCCGCGCTTGGCTGAGCAAACATGCAGGGGCCATGCTGGACCGCCTGGACGACAAGCGCCGCAGCGAACTGGGCCGCGCGGTGGGCTTCGAGCCGCCGCAGGCCACGCATTTGCTCGGGGCGGTGGACAAGGCGCTGGAGCTGGACGCCAAATCCCCCGTGCGCCAGATGTTGCTGGAATGCGCCGCGTACTATCTGGGCCGCGAGCTGCAAGAGGGCAAACCGGCAGACCCCGTGGCCCGCTTCCACCTGGGCAACGGCGCGCGGGTAGAGCGCCTGAACTGGGCGGGTGACCCGTCCGGCAAGGGGCAGAAACAATCGTACGGGCTCATGGTGAACTACCTGTACGACTTGAAGCGCATCGACAAGCATCGCAGCTTGCTTGCGCAGGGCAAAGTGCCAGTGTCGGGGGACATCGACAGCCTTTGCCGCGACTGACGGGGCGGCCGGCAAGATGCCGGGTGGACCAGTGACCGCGTATTTTTACAACGACAGGAGACAAGGAATGACTGATTTGCGAATCCAACGCCGGGGTGTATTGCTCGGCGCGGCGGCTGCAGGCCTGGGCTTGGCCAGCAGCAACAGCTGGGCCCAAAGCACCTGGCCCAGCAAGCCCGTGACGGTGGTGGTGCCGTTCCCTGCCGGTGGCGGCACCGATGCGTTTGCCCGGCCGCTGGCTGCGCAGTTTTCCAAAAGTACGGGCAAGACGCTGGTGATCGACAACCGGGGGGGCGCCGGGGGCACGCTGGGTGCCAGCATTGCGTCCAAGGCGGCGCCCGATGGCTACACGCTGTTCATGGGCGCCGTGCACCACGCGATTGCCCCTGCGATGTACCCCAAGCTCGACTACGACATCGAGAAAGACTTCATTCCCCTGGCGCTGCTGGCCAACGTGCCCCAGGTGCTGGTGGTCAATCCCAAGACGCCGTCAACCAACTTCAAGCAGTTTCTGGACTACATCAAGCGCAACCCTGCCAAGCTCAACTACGGTTCGGCCGGAGCGGGCACCTCGCACCATCTGGCGGGCGAGCTGTTCAAGCAGCAGACAGGCACCTTTATCACCCACATCCCCTACCGGGGCGCGGGCCCCGCGCTGCAGGATCTCATTGGCGGCAACGTGGACATGATGTTCGACGGCCTGGGCTCGTCAGCCAATCACATCAAGAGCGGCCGTATCAAGGCGCTGATGGTGTCCGGCGCCAAGCGCAACCCCGCATTCCCCGACGTACCCTGCGCCTCCGAAGTGGGCCTGCCCGACTACACCGTGACCACCTGGTACGGCCTGTGGGCGCCCAAAGGCACACCGGCCGACGTGCAGGCCCGCATCGTGGATGAGATCAAGCGCCTGGGCACCGCCGATGAACTCAAGGCCGTGTGGGCCAGCAACGGCGCGGATTACGGCGGCATGACGCAGCAGCAGTTTGGCGCGTTTGTGAGCAGCGAGGTCAAGCGCTGGGCGGCGGTGGTGAAGGCGTCTGGCGCAAAGCTGGACTAACCCCCAAGGAGAACGCCATCCGTGGCCTGCCAAAGCCAGTTCCACGGTGGCGCTGGCGATGGCATGGCGGGGTGAGAAGGTCGTCGGCGGTATGTGAAGGAAATGGATACCAGGATGTCGGGTGAAGTGTTGATGAATGCTGGTGAGGGCGGGGTGGTGCATGTCACCCTGCGCCACACCGGGCGGCTGAACGCCATGTCGCGGCCCATGTGGCGGCAGTTGCGTGCGGTGTTTGAAGACGTTCAGCGCTCGGCCGATGCGCGCTGTGTGCTCATCGCGGGCGAGGGCGGGGCGTTCTGTGCGGGCGGAGACATTTCAGAGTACCCCGGCTTCCGTTTTGACGCGGCCGCGCTGCGCGACTTTCATGAAAACGACGTGTGGGGCGGGCTCAATGCCATGCTCCAGTGCGACGTGCCCATCGTGGCCCAGATCAGCGGCGCCTGCATGGGCGCCGGCGTGGAGATTGCCAGCTGCTGCGACATCCGGGTGGCGGGCAATGGCGCGCGTTTTGGCGCGCCGATTGCCAAGCTGGGTTTTCCGATGGCCCCGCGCGAGGCGCAGCTGGTGGCAGGTGCAGTGGGTGACGTGACCGCACGCCGGATGCTGCTGGAAGCCGCCACCTTCAGCGCTCCCGACATGCTGGCACGCGGCTTTTTGAGCCGCGTGGTGGCCGACGACATGGTGGCCACCGAAGCCCTGGGCAGTGCCCAGCGCATTGCCGCGCTGGCGCCCCAGGCCGCCCGCATGAACAAACAGACGTTTCGGGCGCTGAAAGCGCCTGTAGCGCTACAGAATCATGCCTTGTTTGCTATTGAAAACATAGTAAATGGCCCTGCCGACCCCTATGCCTACGCCGCCAGCGCCGAGCATCGCGAAGGGATCTCTGCCTTTCTGGACAAGCGCGCGCCGGTGTTCTGACCGACGCCTCCGTCCCCGCTTTCTCCCATTCAGTCGGTCCCAACCTCTCAACCCAGCCACCCAGCCCATTGAAGTCTGAGCCATGAGCCAACACAACCTCTTCAGCGCCCTGCGCGCCGCTTTCCCGTCCGACCTGGACAGCACTGCCGTTGAGACCACGGCGGCAGACGGCACCCCGCTGTTCTACACCTGGCGCGATCTGGACCGCGCCAGCGCCCGCATCGCCAACCTGCTTGCATCGCTCAAGCTGCCCGAAGGCAGCCGGGTGGCCGTGCAGGTCGAAAAGTCGGTCGAAGCCATGGCGCTGTACCTGGCCACGCTGCGTGCGGGCTACGTCTTTTTGCCGCTCAACACCGCCTACCAAAGCGCCGAGATCGAATACTTCATCGGCAACGCCGAGCCGGCCGTGGTGGTGTGCTCGCCCGGCAACTTTGGCTGGGTCAGCAAGATTGCCTTCACCCTGGGCACGCAGCATGTCTTCACCCTGGGTGACGACCGCACCGGCAGCCTGCTGGAGCGTGCAGCACACCACGGCGACGAGCACCAGGCCGTGTCCCGCAGCGCCGACGACCTGGCCGCCATCCTGTACACCAGCGGCACCACCGGCCGCAGCAAGGGCGCCATGCTCACGCACGGCAACATGCTCAGCAATGCCGTCATGCTCAAGGACTACTGGGGCTGGAAGAAGGGGGACGTGCTCATCCACGCGTTGCCCATCTTCCACGTGCATGGCCTGTTCGTGGCCATCCATGGCGCGCTCATCAACGGCAGCAAGATGATCTGGATGGCCAAGTTCGACCCCAAGGCCGTCATCGCCGCCATGCCCCGCGCCACCGTGTTCATGGGCGTGCCCACACTGTACGTGCGCATGCTGGCCGAGACTGGTTTGAACAAACAGGCCGTCAAGAACATGCGCCTGTTCATCGCAGGCTCTGCACCGCTGCTCATCGAAACCTTCAAGGAATGGCAGCAGCGCACCGGCCACACCATCCTGGAGCGCTACGGCATGAGCGAAACCATCATGCTCACCAGCAACCCCTACAGCGCCGACCAGCGCTACAAGGGCCAGGACGAACGCCGTGGCGGCACCGTGGGCTTCCCTCTGCCGGGCGTGAGCCTGCGCGTGCAGGGCGACGACGGCAAAGACCTGCCCGTGGGCGAGATCGGTGGCATCCAGGTCAAGGGTCCCAACGTGTTCAAGGGCTACTGGCGCATGCCTGAAAAGACCGCCGAAGAGTTCACGAAAGACGGCTACTTCAAGACCGGCGACGTGGGCAAGGTCGATGAGCGCGGCTACGTGCACATCGTGGGCCGCAGCAAAGACCTCATCATCAGCGGCGGCTACAACGTCTACCCAGCAGAGATCGAGGGCTACATCAACGACATGCCCGGCGTGGCCGAAAGCGCCCTGGTGGGTGTGCCGCACCCTGACTTTGGCGAAGTGGGCGTGGCCGTGGTCATTGCCAAGCCCGGTGCCAGCCTGGACGCCGATGCCATCGTGGCCCAGCTCAAGTCGCAGTTGGCCAACTTCAAGATCCCCAAGAAGTGCTTCGTGGTGTCCGAGCTGCCGCGCAACACCATGGGCAAGGTGCAAAAGAACCTGCTGCGGGATCAGTACAAAGGGTTGTTCGCCTGAGGCAGGCCCGCAAGTGGAGGCCTTCGCACTGGCAAAAATAGTGTGAACAGGCCCTAGCCCGCTGCAGAGGCCTGGGGGTTGCAGAAAATGCAGGGCGTGGCGGCTGGCGCCGCGGCGCCCTCGGCATGGTTGCAGCAGTGTTCCAGCCACCCCGCCACCAGCCGGTACACCGACAAATTGGTGCGTGCCGTGGGCGCGCACAGGTAGTAGCCGAGCGGGCTGTCAAAGCGGTCTTTCAGGGGCTCTACGAGAGTGCCTGCCTGCAATTCGTCTTCTACCAGGCAGGTGGGCACGATGCCCACGCCAAAGCCTGAAACCGCTGCGCGGATGATGAGTGAATACAGGTTGAAGCCCGGCCCGAAGCGGCTGGCGCTGGTGTCCAGGCCGTGGGCTTCCATCCAGTCCTGCCAGGCCAGGGGCACCTCAATGTGCTGCAGCAGCGTGGCGCGCATCAAATCTTGTGGGGTGTTCAGGGGCAGGGCGGCCTGCAGTTGCGGGCTGCACACGATGCTGGTTTCCTTGCCAATCAGGTAGCGCGCATTGGCGCTGGGCCAATTGCCGTAGCCGTACTGAATGGCCGCGTCGAATTCATGCGGTGTCGCAAAGTCGTGCGCATGCTGGTAGCGCACAAAGTTCAGCGACACCTGCGGCAGCGTGCGCTTGAAGTGCCCCAGGCGCGGAAACAGCCACTGCGCCGCAAACGTGGGCGGCACGGACAGGTTGAGCGAGCCGCCATCGCCCCCGTACGACATGAGCTGTGCCGTGGCAGATTCCAGCGCGGCCATGGCCGGGCGGGTGGCGTTGAGGTAGGTAGCGCCCGCCTCGGTCAGCTCCAGCCCGGTGGCTTTGCGGATGAACAGCTTCTGGCCCAGGTAGTCCTCCAGCGCCGCGATGTGGCGGCTGATGGCGCTTTGTGTCACGCACAGCTCGCGCGCTGCCATGGTGAAGGCCTGGTGCTTGGCGGCGGAGTGAAAGGCGTTCAGCTCAGAGATGGTGGGGCACAGGCGGCGCATAGATGTGGCCTAGGGGGTATGAGTAGGGCTCATGGGATGGTGAGATTTTAGGCGTTGCGGATAAGGTCAATTGGCCCGATAAATGCGTCCTGTGACAGCAACGTGTCAAGCGCCACACTCTGTAGATGCTGCAATGCACCAGATGGATGCTTGATGGTCTTCATGGCCCTCTGAAAAAGCAGGCTATGAGTAATTTTGAAGCCATCGCGCCCACTTTGACGAATCTCATGACCTCTTTGTTGATTGAAAACAGCCGTGTGCTGGATGTCCACGCACTCACACTGCGCACCGGCCTGTCCGTTCTGGTGCAGGACGGCCGCATTGCGGCGGTAGGCACCGACCTGCAGGTGCCAGAAGGGACCACCACGCTCGACGCCAAGGGCATGACCCTGATGCCCGGCCTGATCGACTGCCACGTGCACGTGGTGGCGTCTTCGTTCAACTTGGGTGCCGTGGCCAAGATGCCCAACGTGTTCACCATGATGCGCTCGCTGCCCATCATGAAGGGCATGCTGGAGCGGGGCTTTACCACCGTGCGTGATGCGGGCGGCGCCGACTGGTCGCTGGCCGAGGCGGTGCGAACGGGGCTGGTGCAGGGGCCGCGCATCTTCCCTGCGGGCAAGGCGCTGTCGCAAACCGGCGGGCATGCGGATTTCCGCCAGCGCAACGATGACCTGGATGTGTGTTCGTGCGCCTACAAGCTGGGCAACATCGGCCGCGTGGTCGATGGCGTGGATGCTTGCCGCCTGGCGGTGCGTGAAGAAATTCTGAAGGGCGCCACGCAGATCAAGGTGATGGCTTCGGGCGGCGTGGCATCGCCCAACGACCCGATTGGCAACCTGGGCTATTCCGAGGCCGAGCTGCACGCCATTGTGGAAGAAGCATCCAATGCCAACACCTATGTCATGGCCCACGCCTACACGCCCCGCGCCATCGCCCGCGCCGTGCGCTGCGGCGTGCGCACCATCGAGCACGGCAATCTGGTGGATGCGCCCACGGCAGAGTTCATGGCCGAGATGGGCGCTTTCATGGTGCCCACGCTCATCACCTACGAGGGCCTGGCCAACGAGGGCGAGCGTTATGGCCTGCCTGCGGTGTCGATTGCCAAGATCGACTCGGTACGTGGCCAGGGCAAGCAGGCCATCGAGATCCTGGCCAAGGCGGGCGTGAAGATGGGCCTGGGCAGCGACTTGCTGGCCGAGACGCATTACCTGCAGTCGGACGAGTTGCGCCTGCGCGCGGAGATTCTGGGCAATGGCCCGGTGCTGCAGCAGGCCACGCTGATTGGCGCGGAGATTCTGGGCCAGCAAGGCCAGCTGGGCGAAGTCACGGCCGGTGCCATTGCCGACATCTTGCTGGTCGATGGCAACCCGCTCACCGACATCACCTGCCTGCTGAACCAGGGCGAGCGCATTCGCGCCATCGCCAAGGACGGCGTGTGGGTCAAGAACACCCTTTGAGTCCCTTTCACCCCCTCACCCCCATCCCATTCCCCTACCGGAGATCACCATGCAACGTAGAAATTTCGTCAAGCTCGGCGGCGCCGCTGCGGCTCTGCAGTTCCTTCCCTCCATCGGTTTCAGCCAGCAAGGTGAGGTGTTCCGCATTGGCTCGCTCACGCCCATCACCGGTGCAGGCAGCCCCTACGGCCCAGGCATGCAGCAGGCCATCCGCCTGGCCGTGGATGAGGTCAATGCCGCGGGCGGCGCGGGTGGGCGCAAGCTCGAACTCTTCACCGAAGACGACCAGACCAAGCCTGACGCGGCCGTGCTGGCCGCCAAGAAGCTGATCGAAGTGAACAAGGTGCAGGCGGTGCTGGGCACCTGGGCCTCGGGCGTGACGCTGGCAGTGATGCCGCTGACCGACGCGGCAGGCATCATCCAGATGAACGTGTCGGGTGCGCCCGCCATTTCCACGCTGGACACCAAGGACCTGGTGTGGCGCTTTCAGGCCACCAACGACCGCTTTGGCGCGGCCTTCGCCGAGATTTGCACCAAGCGCGGCTTCAAGCGCCCGGCCACGATGGCGTTCAACAACGCATCCGGCCTGGGCAACGTGGAAGGCTTCACCAAGGCCTGGGAGAAACGCGGCGGCAAGGTGGCGGCCCATGTCACCTACGAGCCCAGCCGCCCCAGCTACCGCAGCGAGCTGCAGAAGATTCTGGCCGCCAAGCCGGATGTGATCGTGATGGGCTCGTACCTGCCCGACACCACCATCATCCTGCGCGAGTGGTTCCAGTCCGGTGCGGAAACGAAGTGGATCATCCCCGGCTGGGCGGCCAACCCCGACCTGGTGAAGGCCTTGGGCGCAGAGGTGTGTGAAGGCATCATTTCGGTGGACACGGTGTCCAACGAAAAGAGCGCCTCCTACGCCCAGTTTGACGCGGCCTTCACCAAGGCCACGGGCAAGGCCGCGTCCACCAACATCTACGCCGCCATGGCGTACGACATGGTGATCTCGCTGGCGCTGGCCATGGAGGCCGCTGGCCCCAAGGCCACGGTAGAGCAGGTCAACGCCAAGATGCGCGATGTCTCCAACGCCCCCGGCACGGCAGTGTTCACCTTTGCCGAAGGCAAGGCGCAACTGGCCAAAAAGGCCAAGGTGAACTACGAAGGCGCATCGAGCAAGCTGGACTTTGACAAGGCGGGCGATGTGACGCCGGACTTTGGCGTGTTCATCATCGAAAAGGGCCAGCTGGTGCGGCGCGACGTGGTGTCCATCACGATGTGATGGACCGCGCCCGGTGCGCCTGCCAGGTGCAGGCCCCGGGCATTTTTTTTGCGGCGCACAGCGCAGATGTGCATGGGATGACGGAATGACGCAATGACCTGGATCGACTTTGTAAACCTGCTGATCAACGGATTGATCGAAGGCCTGGTGGTGGCACTGCCTGCCCTGGCCATGACCCTGGTGATGGGCGTCAACCGCTTTCCCAACGCAGCCACGGGCGACATGCTCACCACCGGCGCCTACGCTGCCGTGGCGGTGCAGCTGTTGGGGGGCTGGCCGCTGTGGGCGGCGGCGCTCATCAGCATGGTGGTCACGGCCGTGGTGTCGGCGGGCTCGTACACGCTGATCTTTCGCAAGCTGGCCGGGCGGCCCATGGTGTCGTCCATGCTCGCAGCCATTGGCCTCGGGTTTTTGCTGCGCAGCCTGATCGGTTTCTTTGCTGGGCATGAACAGCGCACGTTTGACCTGCCCCTGGTGCGCGCCTGGAACTTTGGTGGCATTCGCGTGTTGCCCACCGACCTGGCCATTGCGGCGGTGGCTGCCGTTTGCCTGCTGGTGGTGTTTGTGCTGATCTACCGCACCAGCTTTGGCCGCCAGCTGCGCGCCGTGGCCGATAGTGCGGACCTGGCGCGGGCCAGCGGCATCCGCGCCAATGGGTTGATGCTTAGTTTGTGGCTGCTGGTGGGGGCCTTGTCCTCGCTGGGTGGCGTACTGCTGGGCATGAAGGCCGTGGTCAGCCCCGAGATGGGGTGGGAGAGCCTGATCCCCGCGTTTGCCGCCATGGTGCTGGGCGGCATCGGTAGCCCGGTGGGCGCGGTGCTGGGTGCGCTGCTGCTGTGTGTGGCGCAAGAGCTGGCGGTGCCACTGATGGGGCCGTCGTACAAGCTGGTGCTGTCGTTTGTGGTGTTGGCCCTGGTGCTGCTGGTGCGCCCGGCCGGCATCATGGGCCGCGTGCAGCTGGTGCGGTAAGGAGTTCGACCGATGATTGCTTACCTCTGTGCCATTGGCATCGTTGCCCTTATTTACTGCCTGCTGGCGCTGGGCCTGAACCTGCAGTTCGGCCTGACCCGGCTGGTCAACTTTGGCGTCGTGGCGTTCTTTGCCGTGGGCGCCTACACCTCGGGCCTGCTGGCGCTGCAAGGCGTGCCGCTGGTGCTGTGTTTTGTGGCGGCGGCTGTGCTCTCGGGCTTGCTGGCGCTGCCCATTGGCCTGCTGTCGCTGCGACTGCGCGATGACTACCTGGCCATCGTGACGCTGGGCTTTTCGGAGGCGGTGCGCATCTCCATCCAGCAAGAAAGCTGGCTGACCAAGGGCGTGCAGGGCTTGCCCGGCTTGCCCAAGCTGTTTGCGTCCTGGGGCAGTGGTGTGTCGGACATGGCGATTTTTGCCACGCTGCTGGCGGTGGTTGCGGTGGTGGCCTGGGGCACGGTGCGCCTGGCGGCCAGTCCGTTTGGCCGGCTGCTCAAGGCCATTGGCGACGATGAGCCCGCGTTGTCGGCCCTGGGCAAGGACCCGGCCAGGTTCAAGGTGCAGGTGTTCATGCTGGGGGCGGCGCTGGCTGGCGTGGCGGGGGCGTTCTATGCGCACTTCATCACCTTCATCACGCCAGAGCAGTTCATCCCGCTCATCACGTTCTATGTGTGGATGGGACTGGTGATGGGCGGCTCGGGCACGGTGCGCGGCGCGGTGTTTGGCTCGCTGCTGCTCATGGTGTTTCTGGAGGGCTCGCGCTTTGCCAAGGACTGGGTGCCGGGCGTGTCAGAAGTTGGCATGGCCAGCCTGCGTTTGGCTGCGGTGGGCCTGGCGCTGATTCTGGTCACCCTGTACAAGCCCAACGGCCTGTTTGGAGGCAAAACCCAATGACCGCAACAACGATGCTGAAAGTGGAGGCCGTCACGCGGCAATTCGGGGGCTTCAAGGCGGTGGACGGTGTGTCGCTGCAACTGGGCACGGGCGAGATTCTGGGCATTGCAGGCACCAACGGTGCGGGCAAGAGCACACTGTTTGCGGCCATTGCCGGGCAGCAGCCAGCGGACGCGGGGCAGATCCACTTTGAGGGGCATGACATCACCCGCATGCCCCCCTACCGCCGCGCGCGGCTGGGGCTGGTGCGCACGTTCCAGATTCCGCGTGAGTTCAAGAGCCTCACGGTGCACGAGAACCTGATGGCGGCTGCCGCCAACCCGCAAGGGGAGCGGCTGGTGAACGCCTTCTTCCAGACGCGCAGTCTGCGCGAGCACGAGGCGCAGTTGTCTGCCAAGGCGGACCGAATCCTCCAGTTTTTGAACCTGGCACGGGTGCGCGATGTGACGGCGGGGGGCTTGTCGGGCGGGCAGAAGAAGCTGGTGGAGTTGGGCCGGGTGCTGATGCTGGACCCGCGCTGCATCTTGCTGGACGAGCCGTTTGCCGGGGTGAACCCGGTGCTGATCGAAGAGATCTGTGACCGCGTGCGCGAGCTGAACGGGCAGGGCATTGCGTTCATCGTGATCGAGCACCACCTGCAGGCGCTCAAGTCGCTCTCCAACCGCATGATCGTGATGGACCGGGGCTCCATCCTGGCCGAGGGCGACCCGCACACGGTGCTGGACGACCCGCGTGTGCAGGAAGCCTATATGGGAGGGGTGGTATGAGCGGCGCAGACAACTTGCTGCAGATCGCGCAATTGCGCGGCGGGTATTCCGAGGTGGACATCATCCACGGCATTGACCTGGCCGTGGCGCCGGGCGAGATCGTGACCATTGCGGGCACCAACGGCGCAGGCAAGTCCACCCTGGTGAAGGCGCTGCTGGGCCTGCTGCCACGGGTGGCAGGCACCATCCACTTGGGGGGGCGCGACATCACGGCCTTGTCGGCCGAAGACCGCTTTGACGCAGGGCTGGCCTACGTGCCGCAGGTGGCCAATGTGTTCCCTTCGCTCACCGTGCGCGAGAACCTGTTGGTGGTGCGCGGCGTGGCAAACGTCAAGCGCCGCATGGACGAGGTGCTGGCCGACTTTCCGGCGCTGGTGGAACGTTTGCCTCAGCCCGCTAGCAACCTCTCGGGTGGCGAGCGCCAGCAGCTCGCCTTTGCGCGGGCCCTCATGCCATCGCCGCGCATCATGGTGCTGGACGAACCCACGGCAGCGCTGGCGCCCTCGCTGGTCGGCAAGGTGTTTGACATGGTGCAAAAGCTGCCCGCCGCAGACGTGGCGGTGCTGATGGTGGAGCAGCGCGCGCGCCAGGCGCTGCAGATCAGCCAGCAGGGCTACATCCTGGACCAGGGGCGCTGCGTGCTGCAGGGCCCGGCGCAGGGGCTGCTGGCCGATGAGCGCATGGCGCAGCTTTACCTGGGCAACCACTGAGCCACAGGGCACCCAGCCCTCAATGAAGAACACCGAGGAGGCTGCACGCCTGCTCGGTGTTTTGCTATATATTTGATAGCTACTAGTGCATGTTGTACTGGCGCTAGCAGCTGTTTTTATGCTTAGCGAAGCACCAGCACAGGGATGTGCGAATGTGTCAGCACATGCTGCGTTTCGCTGCCCAGCAGCAGGCGCTTGAGGCCCTTGCGGCCGTGCGATGCCATCACGATCAGGTCGCACTTGTGCTTCTTGGCGGCTGCAATCACGGCTTCGGCCACCAGGTCGGACTTGGCGACCACGGCCTTCACGGTCACGCCTTGTGCGCCGCCCTGGGCTTTCACGCCATCGACCATGGCCTGTGCGGCATCGCCCCACTGGGCTTCGATGCGTTTGACGTCGTTCATGTCCACCGGCATGCCGCCTTCAAAGTAGCTGCGGGGGTAGCGGGGCACCACCTTGAGGGCGACCACGGTGGCGCCGGTCAGTGCGGCCAGGGACAGGCCATGTTCCACCGCTTTGTCCGACAGAGGGGATCCGTCTGTAGCGATCAGGATGCGTTTGTACATAAAAGGGCTCCTCAAAGTGATGGAACAAGCTTAGGATGAATCATGTTCCGGGGCTTGATCCAGGTCAATGTAGTTGTCATGCCCCACAGATAGGCTTGAACCATGTCCATGTTTCAACCCGGTGCGCCGGCTTCTTCTGCGGTGCATCCTTCTGACAGCGTGGCAGATCCGTTGCCGCCGCAGCGGGTAGAGCTGCTGGATGACCCCCAGGAATGGCTGGCGTTCGGCCGACCCTGCACCCCTGCCGGCAGCCCTTTGCCCAGCGGTGCAGCCGATAACGTCGCCGCTGACGCCGCAGCCACCGCATGGGACTCCCATGTGGTGCTGGAGGGCATGCACTGCGCGGCCTGTGCCCTCACGATCGAAGACGCCCTGCGGGCCGTGCCCGGCGTGTTGCAAGCCGATGTGAGCGCCGCTACGCGCCGGGCGCGCGTGGTGTGGCAGCCTGGCCGGGTATTGCCGTCGCAGTGGATGGAGGCCGTGCGCCACGCGGGTTACCGTGCCATGCCCGCCATGGATGCGTTTGCGCGCGACCAGCGCCTGCGCGAGAGCCGCCGTGCGCTGTGGCGCTGGCTGGTGGCGGGCTTTTGCATGATGCAGGTGATGATGTATGCGTGGCCCGCCTACGTGGCACAGCCGGGCGACCTGTCGGGCGAGATGGAGCAGCTGTTGCGCTGGGCCTCCTGGGTCATCACGCTGCCCATGGTGGTGTTTTCCTGCGGTCCATTTTTTACCAGCGCGCTGCGCGACATTCGCCTGCGCCGCGTCAGCATGGACCTGCCCGTGGCGTTGGGCATGGCCATCACGTTCGTGGTCAGCACCGCTGGCACTTTTGACCCTGCAGGTATCTTTGGCAAGGAGGTGTACTACGACTCCTTGACCATGTTCGTGTTCTTCCTGCTCACCGGCCGCTGGCTGGAGCTGCGCCTGCGGGATCGCACGGCGGGTGCGCTGGAGGCCGTGATGAACCGCCTGCCCGACAGTGTGGAGCGGCGCGCGGCGGATGGCAGCTTCACCCGCGTGGCCACGCGGCGCATTGTGGTGGGGGACACCATCCGTGTGCTGCCCGGCGAGGCGTTTCCTGCCGACGGCCGCATCACAGCAGGCAGCACCCACGCCGATGAGGCTCTGCTGACGGGCGAATCCACACCCGTTGCACGCCCTGTCGGCAGCACCGTGACGGCGGGCAGCTACAACCTGCAGGCGCCGGTCGAGGTGCTGGTGGAAGGCACAGGTGGGCAAACCCGCTTTGCGCAGATCGTGGCACTGATGGAGAGCGCATCGCTGCAAAAGCCACGGCTGGCGCAGCTGGCGGACCGCATTGCACGGCCTTTCCTGGTCGCCGTTTTGCTGGCGGCGGCGCTGGCGGCTGCCTATTGGTGGCCGTCGGACCCCGGGCATGCGCTGATGGTGGCGGTGGCCGTGCTCATCGTCACCTGCCCGTGCGCGTTGTCACTGGCCACCCCGGTGGCCATGCTCACGGCGGCAGGCACGCTGGCGCGCCACGGCGTGCTGGTGCGCAATCTGCAGGGGCTGGAGGCGCTGGCCCAGGTAGACACCATGGTGTTTGACAAGACCGGTACGCTGACCCGCGACGGCATGGCGCTGCAAGCGGTGCATCCTGCGGGCGGTTGCAGCGCAGAAGAGGCACTGGACCTGGCCGCAGCGCTCGCGCGCCAGTCCATGCACCCGGCTTCGCGGGCCTTGGCTGCGGCGGCTTCTGCACAGCAGCTGCCGTTGGGGCGTTGGCAGGTGACGGGTCTGCAAGAGGATGCAGGGCAGGGGCTGACTGCTACCGTGGAGGACACCACCGGGGCAGCAGTTGCTCGCACGATCCGCCTGGGCTCTGCCCGCCATGCGGGCGTTGCCAACGATGCCGGCGGTGCTGCGCTGCAGGTCGTGCTCTCTGAGCAATCGGCAGATGGAGTCTTGCGCGAACTGGCCCGCTTTGATCTGGTGGAAGACCTGCGGGCTGAGGCCTCCGCCGTGGTGCACGCCTTGCAGCAGGACGGTGTGGCCGTGCAATTGCTGTCGGGTGACCGCCGGGGTGCAGTGCAGCGGGTGGCCACGCAGGCGGGCATTGCCCAGGCCCAGGGCGAGTGCACTCCGCAAGGCAAGCTGGCCGCGCTGCAGGCACTGCAGTCGCAAGGACACCACGTGGCCATGGTGGGCGATGGCCTCAATGACGGCCCGGTGCTTGCGGGGGCCCATGTCTCTTTTGCCTTCGGCCGCGCAGTGCCACTGGCGCAGTCCCGGGCGGACTTTGTGGTGCTGGGCGACAGCCTGGTGCTGGTGCCGCAAACGGTGCTGCTGGCACGCCGCACCCTGCGCGTGGTGCGCCAGAACCTGTGGTGGGCTGCGGCCTACAACGCGCTGTGTGTGCCGCTGGCGGTGCTGGGCTGGATGCCCGCCTGGCTGGCCGGGCTGGGCATGGCGCTGAGTTCGCTGCTGGTGGTGCTCAACGCAGCGCGCCTGGCGCGCGACCTGCCTTCCTTGCCTGGTTTGCACAGTGCGCCATTGCCCACGGTGGCGTTGCCTGCACGATCCGACCCCATGGCTGGCAGCGCGCCGCAGCCGCCCCTTGATCTTTCCAAGACCCCGCTGGAGCTTGTCTGATGGACATACTTTATTTGCTGATTCCTCTGTCCGTGATGCTGGTGCTTCTGATTCTGGGAGGCCTGTGGTGGGCCGTGTACCACGGCCAGTTCGAGAGCGTAGAACAAGAGGGGGAGCGCATTCTCCGAGACGGTTGACTTGTGTCAATGCCCGATAGCCGCGACTGCAACAAACTCTTACTGCAATACAAAGAGGTGCCCGATGGATTTTCCAAAAACAAATGCTGCGCACTACAACGATACGGTAGTGCGGCAGTTCTCTATCCTGGCCGTGGTGGTGGGGGTGGTCGGCATGCTGGTGGGCGTCATCATCGCCGCCCAGTTGGCCTGGCCAGAACTCAACTTTGGCATTCCGTGGCTGAGTTATGGCCGCTTGCGACCCTTGCACACCAATGCGGTGATCTTTGGTTTTGGCGGCAGCGCGCTGTTTGCTACCAGCTACTACGTGGTGCAGCGCACCTGCCAGGTCCGGCTTTTTGCCGGCCCACTGGCTGCATTCACCTTTTGGGGCTGGGTGCTGGTCATTGCGGCAGCGGTCGTCAGCCTGCCCATGGGTTACACCCAAGGCAAGGAATACGCTGAACTTGAATGGCCCATTGACATCCTGATCACGCTGGTCTGGGTGTCCTATGCCATCGTGTTCTTCGGAACCATTGGCACCCGCAAGGTCAAGCACATCTATGTGGCCAACTGGTTCTTTGGTGCCTTCATCCTGGCCGTGGCTCTGCTGCACCTGGTGAACAGCGCAGCCATCCCTGCGGGCATGATGAAGAGCTACTCGGCCTATGCCGGTGTGCAGGACGCCATGGTGCAATGGTGGTACGGCCACAATGCAGTGGGCTTCTTCCTGACCGCTGGCTTCCTGGGCATGATGTACTACTTCATCCCCAAGCAGGCGGGCCGTCCGGTGTACAGCTACCGCCTATCGATCGTCCACTTCTGGGCGCTGATCTTCACGTACATGTGGGCGGGCCCACACCACCTGCACTACACCGCGCTGCCTGACTGGACGCAATCGGTGGGCATGGTGTTCTCGCTCATCCTGCTGGCCCCCAGCTGGGGCGGCATGATCAACGGCATCATGACCCTGTCGGGCGCATGGCACAAGCTGCGTGACGACCCCATCCTCCGCTTCCTGATCGTGTCGCTGTCGTTCTACGGCATGTCCACGTTCGAAGGCCCGATGATGTCCATCAAGACCGTCAATGCCCTGAGCCACTACACCGACTGGACCATTGGCCACGTGCACTCCGGCGCCCTGGGCTGGGTGGGTCTGATCTCGATGGGTTCGCTGTACTACCTGGTGCCACGCCTGTTCGGCAAGGACAAGATGCACTCTGTCAAAGCGATCGAGCTGCACTTCTGGATGGCCACCATCGGCATCGTGCTGTACATCGCAGCGATGTGGATTGCCGGCGTGATGCAGGGCCTGATGTGGCGCGCGGTCAACCCCGACGGCACCCTGACCTACACATTCGTGGAAAGCGTGAAGGCCACCTATCCCTTCTATGTGATCCGTGTGGCGGGTGGCTTGCTGTACCTGGGCGGTATGCTGGTCATGGCCTGGAACGTGTGGCTGACTGCCATCTCGGGCCGTTCGGTCAAGGTGGCCATTCCTGCTGTGAACGCGGCCCACGCTTGAGTCCGAAGGAGATCATTCATGTCCAACAACAACACATCTGCTTCGACCGGTTTCTCCCATGAAAAGGTGGAGACCAACAACTTTCTGATGATCGTGCTCATCCTGATCGTGATCGCCATTGGCGGTCTGGTCGAGATCGTGCCCCTGTTCTTCCAGAAGTCCACGACCGAGGCGGTCAAGGGTGTGGAGCCCTACAACGCCCTGCAGCTGGCGGGCCGCGACATCTACATCCGCGAGGGTTGCTACAACTGCCATTCGCAGATGATCCGCCCCTTCCGCGCCGAGACGCTGCGCTATGGCCACTACTCGGTGGCAGGCGAGTTTGTGTATGACCACCCCTTCCAGTGGGGCAGCAAGCGCACTGGGCCTGACCTGCACCGCGTGGGTGGCAAGTACAGCGACGAATGGCATCGCATCCACCTGAACAACCCCCGCGATGTGGTGCCCGAGTCCAACATGCCCGCGTACCCCTGGCTCGAAAAGAACCAGGTGGACCCTGCAGTGATGGCTCCCCGCATGAAGGCCCTGCGCACCGTGGGCGTGCCTTACACCGACGAGCAGATCACTGCTGCGGCGGGCGAGGTCAAGGGCAAGACGGAGCAGGACGCGCTCATCGCCTACCTGCAAGTCATGGGCCGTGCGCTCAAGTAAGCAAAGGAGATATCCCATGGACATCACCACCATGCGCATCGTCGCCACCCTGGCATCGATGGCCTGCTTCATTGGCATCTGGGTCTGGGCCTACCGAGGCCGCAACAAGGCCCGGTTCGACGAGGCAGCCCAGCTGCCTTTCGAGACAGATTGACCTTCACCAGAACGAGAACACCCCATGAGTGACTTCACCAGCAATTTCTGGTCGGTCTTTGTGACCACGCTGACCCTGGTCGGCATCATCGCCTGCGGCATCCTGCTTTGGATGGCAGGCCGCAAGAAGGTGGTTGCCACCTCCGACAACACCACCGGCCACGTCTGGGACGAGGACCTGGTTGAAATGAACAACCCCCTGCCGCGCTGGTGGGTGTGGCTGTTCGTCATCACCATCGTCTTTGGCCTGGGCTACCTGGCTGCCTACCCAGGTCTGGGCAGCTTTACCGGCAAGCTCAACTGGACGCAAAAGGGGGAGTACGAAGCCGAAATGGCCAAGGCCAAGACGGAGCTGGAGCCCCTGTATGCCCGCTTTGTATCCATGAAGCCCGAAGACGTGGCCAAGGACCCGCAGGCCCATGCCATTGGCGAGCGCTTGTTCATGAACAACTGCGCGCAGTGCCACGGCTCGGATGCACGCGGCAGCAAGGGCTTCCCGAACCTGACGGACAACGACTGGCTGCATGGCGGCACACCCGAAAAGATCCGCGAGACGCTGGAGAAGGGCCGCATCGGCAACATGCCTCCCATGGCAGCGGCCGTGGGCACCCCAGAAGACGTGCGCAACCTGTCGCATTACGTGTTGAGCCTGTCGGGTAGCCCGCACGACTCGCTGCGTGCATCGCTGGGCAAGTCCAAATTTGCGGCTTGCGCGGCCTGCCACGGCATGGATGGCAAGGGCAACCAGGCACTGGGTGCACCCAATCTGACCGACGATATCTGGCTGCATGGCTGGGGCGAGGCTGCCATCACGGCCATGATCAACAACGGAAAGGTCAACCAGATGCCTGCACAAGCCGAGAAGTTGACCGAGGCGCAGATCGGCGTACTCTCTGCCTATGTGTGGGGCCTGTCGAACAAGCAGGTGGCTGCACGTTGATATGTCCACCGGGCGGTGCTTGAGGCACTGCCCGGGTTTCCTTTTCAAAGTAAGCCTGTCCTCCGTTCATAAAGCGACACCATGAGCACACCCAGCGAGCCTGCTCGCAAGGTCATCCCGATTACGCCAGTCGCCGCCGATGCGTCCTCTGCGGGCGAGATCATCTCGCTGTACGAAGCGCAAAAGAAGATCTACCCGCGCTCGATCAGCGGATTGTTTGCGCGCTGGCGTTGGGGCATGGTGCTTTTGACGCAGCTGGTGTTTTACGGGCTGCCGTGGTTTGAATGGGGCCAGCGCCAGATGGTGCTGTTTGATCTCGGGGCTCGCAGGTTCTACATCTTTGGCCTGGTGCTCTATCCGCAGGATTTCATCTATCTCACCGGCCTTCTGATCATTTCGGCGCTGTCGCTGTTCCTCTTCACCGCCGTGGCAGGGCGCCTTTGGTGTGGCTTTGCCTGTCCGCAGACGGTGTACACCGAAATGTTCATGTGGATCGAGCACAAGATCGAAGGTGATCGCAGTGCCCGCCTCCGTCTGGACAACGGTCCCTGGACGTTCGAGAAGATCCGCAAAAAGTTTCTCAAGCAGGTGGTGTGGATCGCCGTGGCCCTGTGGACCGGGTTCACTTTCGTAGGGTACTTCGTGCCCATCCGCGAACTGGGCAGCGAGCTGCTGGCGTTTGAAGGCGGCTGGCAGATTTTCTGGGTGCTGTTCTACGGTTTTGCCACCTACGGCAACGCAGGCTTCATGCGCGAGCAGGTCTGCAAGTACATGTGCCCCTATGCGCGCTTTCAGAGCGCAATGTTTGATAAAGACACGCTCATCGTCACCTACGACCCTGAGCGTGGCGAGCAGCGCGGCCCGCGCAAGAAGAACATTGACTACAAGGCCCAGGGGCTTGGCGACTGCATTGACTGCTCGCTGTGTGTGCAGGTCTGTCCGGTGGGCATCGATATCCGCAAGGGCTTGCAATATGAGTGCATTGGTTGCGGGTTGTGTGTGGACGCCTGCAATACGGTGATGGACAAGATGCAGTACCCGCGTGGCCTGATCCGCTATTCCACCCAGAACGGCGTGGCCAAGCGCTGGACGCAGTCCCAGATGCTGCGTCGCGTGTTGCGTCCCCGTGTGCTGATCTACACCGCCGTGCTGGTAGCACTGTGCGTTGCCATGCTGGCCAGCCTGGTGGTGCGCACGCCGCTGAAGGTGGATGTCGTGCGTGACCGGGCCGCGCTCTCGCGCATTGTGGCGGGGGGCAAACTGGAGAATATTTACCGGCTGCAGATCATGAATGCCACGGAGGGCGAACAGCGCTACCGCATCAGTGCGCGTGGACTGGAGGGGCTGGAGGTGGCCTCCGAGGTCGAAGTGGATATTGGCGCAGCAGAGTCGCGCTGGGTGGCCGTGCGTTTGCAGATTCCGTACGGTTCCGCCACGTCGGGCTCGCATGCGGTTCAGTTTGACGTGCAGGCCGTAGGGGCAGCTGCCCACGTGACGGAAAAATCCGTGTTTCTTGTGCCGCGTTGAGCGGCATCCCGGTGGGGCCTTTCAGGGCCGCACTTTGACCGATATTGTTGAGGAGTAGAGCACCATGTCTTCAAACCCTGCCATCGCTACACCGGCAGTTCCCGTGCCCTGGTGGAAGTTCGGCCATGTGTGGCTGGTGATTGCCGGGCCTGCCATCGTGATCGTGGCTGGCTTTGTGACGCTGTGGCTGGCGATTTCTCGGCCTGACCCGGTGGTGGCCGAGGATTACTACCGCCAGGGCATTGAGATCAACAAGACCTTGGTGGCGCCGGAGAAAAGCCTGGCACCGGCCCTCAAGGCCCGCAACCATGCGGCCACCCCCGTGCAAGACCAACCACGCTGACAACCCGCCGGTCGCTGCCCCCAGCGACCCCAGGCAGCACCAGGAGACAGAACCGATATGTGGACGCAACGCCTGATGTGGATTGCATGGCCCGCCTTCTTGATGGCGGGCGTGCTGGAGATGCTGGTTTTTGCCATGGTGGACCCCCAGGACCTGCACTGGTTCGGCCAGCCCCTGGCGCTGTCACGGCAAGGGGTGTACACCCTCGCATTTTTTGTGTTTTGGGCCATCACCATGGCCACGAGCGCATTGACGACACTGCTGTCCATGTCTCCGTTCGAGGTCAACCGGTGCCCGGTGCCCGATGGGGAGCGCCCCGACGATTGCCGCAAGACTTCGTCCTGCCCCTGAACCCTTTTCGCCTGCTTGTCTGGGCATGCAATGCATGCCGTTTCGCAAGAGATGGTTGTACTTTGTGCGGAACCGACCCTCTGCGTGGAAGTGGCTCGGTGTCAGTGTCGTCAGTGGCAGGTCTGCTGGCTGTTCACGATGCGTCGCAGGGCATCGGTGTCGAGAATGCGCACATGGCGCTGTTTGACTTCCACGATCCCTTCTTCCACAAACTTGGAGAAGGTCCGGCTGACCGTTTCGAGTTTGAGGCCGAGGTAGCTGCCGATTTCTTCGCGCGTCATGCGCAACACCAGTTCCGACTGCGAGAAGCCCCGTGCATGCAGGCGCTGCACCAGGTTCAGCAAAAAGGCGGCCAGGCGTTCCTCGGCACGCATGCTGCCCAGCAGCAACATCACGCCGTGCTCGCGCACGATCTCGCGACTCATGATTTTGTGCACGTGGTGCTGCAGGGCTGTGACTTCGCGTGACAGCTCTTCAATGCGGTCGAAGGGCATGACACACACTTCGGCGTCTTCAAGTGCCACCGCATCACAGGTATGGTGGTCATTCACGATGCCGTCGAGCCCGATGATCTCGCCCGCCATCTGAAAGCCCGTGACCTGGTCGCGACCGTCTTCCGTGGCCACGCAGGTCTTGAAGAACCCGGTGCGGATGGCATACAGGGACGTGAAGGACTCGCCATTGCGAAACAGCGTGCCTCCGCGTTTGACTTTGCGACGGACGGCAACCACCTCGTCAATGCGCTGGAGCTGCTCTTCGTTCAAGCCCACGGGCATGCACAGCTCGCGGAGGTTGCAGTTGGAGCAGGCGACTTTGATGGTGAGCGGGTTCATAGGCACATGGACTTGGGTTGTTGGTCGAGCATATCGTGCTTGCCGTACACGAACCTGAATACAGGGCGCGGGCGAGCGGCTGACCTTCATCAAATTGTCGCCGTATCGCTTGTTGGTTCACTTGATGCAGGTCAAGGACATGTCCCGGAGCCTACGGCACAGTCAAGGTGTACGCAAGGAAATTTCCCCATGACTGCTGTTTCGCCAGATCTTCTGCGCCGCTTTGACGTGCCAGGGCCCCGTTATACGTCCTATCCAACGGCCGACCGATTTGTGGAGGCCTTCGGTCAGGAAGATTATGTGCTGGCGCTGCAACAGCGCCGTTCGGGCACGCTGGCCAAGGCCATGCCGCTGTCCCTGTACGTGCACATCCCGTTTTGCGAATCCCTGTGCTACTACTGCGCCTGCAACAAGATCATCACCAAACACCATGACCGCGCCGAGGTCTACTTGCGCTACCTGAGCCGCGAGATCGACCTGCACACCGCGCACTGTGGCGTAGGACAGGTGGTGAGTCAATTGCACCTGGGCGGTGGCACGCCCACCTTCCTCTCCGATGCGGGCTTGCGGGAGCTGATGGCCATGCTCAAGCGCAGCTTCACGCTGGCGCCCGGTGGCGAATACTCGATCGAAGTGGATCCGCGCACGGTCAACTCCGAGCGTCTGGCGCTCCTGGCTGAATTGGGCTTTAACCGCCTGAGTTTTGGCGTGCAGGACTTTGATGCCGAAGTGCAAAAGGCCGTGCACCGCATTCAGCCTGCAGAGCAGGTTTTTGCACTGGTGGAGTCCGCCCGCTCGCTGGGCTTTGATTCGGTGAACGTGGACCTGATCTACGGCCTGCCGCGCCAGACGCCAGAGTCTTTTGACCGCACGCTGGCGCAGGTGGCGCAGCTGCGGCCTGACCGTATTGCGTTGTATGCCTATGCACACTTGCCGGAGCGTTTCAAGCCGCAGCGTCGCATCATCTCCGCCGAATTGCCCACGGGCGCGAGCAAGCTGTCCATGCTCTCGCGCTCACTCGATGCGTTCATGGACGCTGGGTATGTCTATGTGGGTATGGACCACTTTGCTCTGCCTACCGACGCACTGGCTGTGGCCAAGCGCCAGGGACGCTTGCACCGCAACTTCCAGGGCTACAGCACGCAGCCAGACTGCGACCTGATTGGGCTGGGCGTATCGGCCATCGGCCGGGTAGGGGCGACTTACAGCCAGAACTCCAAGACGCTGGACGAGTACTACGACTTCCTGGACCAGGGGCGGCTGCCTGTGG
Source organism: Acidovorax sp. ACV02 (assembly GCF_014851475.1). Lineage (NCBI taxonomy): Bacteria > Pseudomonadati > Pseudomonadota > Betaproteobacteria > Burkholderiales > Comamonadaceae > Acidovorax > Acidovorax sp. ACV02. Next base: position 67,863 of record NZ_JACUZU010000007.1, on the reverse strand, counting down.
TCCGCGGGCTGGCCCTGACCCGCGACGACCTGGTGCGCCGCGCGGCCATCATGGCCCTGATGTGCCAGGGCGAGTTGCTGTTCGAGCCGATGGAGCAGGCGTGGCTGATCGATTTCCGCCAGTACTTCGCAGCAGAGTTGGCGCAGCTGGAGGGTATGCAGGAGCAGGGGTTGGTACGGGTGGGGCCGGAGGGCATTGAAGTGACCGCCACCGGGTGGTTCTTCGTGCGCGGTATCGCCATGGTTTTTGACCGTTATCTGCAGGCGGACCGCAACCGCGCCCGGTTTTCGCGCATCATCTGACACCTATGCTTGCCACGGTTGGCTGGACTGCTTTGCTCATGGGACTCGCCGGCGGGTCCCATTGCTTGGCCATGTGTTCCGCGCCCTGCGGAGCGTTGGTGCGGCAGGGCGGCGCACCACAGGCGGACGGTGGTGCGGAGCAGGAGGTGCGCTGGGCGCCGCGTGGCGGTGCGCTGCAGCGCACCATGGCCTTTCACGCAGGGCGCCTGGTGGGGTATGCCAGCGCAGGTGCACTGGCGGCCTTGGCCATGGACAGTCTGGCATGGCTGACCCAGCAGACTAGCGCGCTGCGTCCCGCCTGGACACTCATGCATGTGGCGGTGATGGCCTGGGGGCTCATGATGATGGTGCAGTCGCGGCAGCCTGCCTGGGTGGAGCAGGCGGGCCGCTCCGTGTGGGCGCGTGTTCGTCCGCTGGTCGGGGCTCCGGGCGGAGTGATGGCGGCCGGGGTTCTGTGGGCCCTGATGCCTTGTGGACTGCTCTATTCGGCCCTGTTGGTCGCGGCGCTCAGCGGGGGGGCGCTGGAGGGGGCCCTCACCATGGCTCTGTTTGCAGTGGGCAGCGGGGTGTGGCTGGTGGGCGGCCCCTGGGCTTGGAGCAGCCTTCGCAACCGGCTGAACCTCGCGCGGGCGCAGTGGGGCACGAGGGCCGCAGGCGCCATGCTGTGCGCGGTAGCTGCCTGGGCACTGTGGATGGATCTCATTTACAAGCCGTCGCTCTGGTGCCGCTGAGCGCGCGGCGCTGATCCGTCCACATCCCCCCAGTCGCCCCGGGGCTGGAAGGTGGGCGATGCCTTTGTCGCGGGGACTGGGGCGGTCCAGCCAGGCCCGCTTTCAGTCAAGTGTTGCCGGATCGCTGCGCGGCCTGTCGGTTCTTCGCCACGTCACTGGAACTGGTGATAATCTGCGTAACTATTGGTGGCATTGATGTCGCCATGTATCGTGCGCCTGACGTGAACTCATCCATCCTCATCGACATCAGCCAACTGCGTGTCGGCATGTACATCCAGCTCGACGTGGGCTGGATGCATCATCCGTTCCCGATCAGCAGTTTTCGGGTGGCGTCGTCGGATCAGATCACCACCTTGCGGGAGCTGGGACTGACCGAAGTGCGTTACGTCCCCAAGAAGAGCGATCCTGAACTCCCGGAGCTGGTGCCGGCCGCCTGGAGCGTGCCTGAAATGACAGTGCCGCCGCCCAACGGCCTGGATGCGCCCGCGTCTGGCACGACCACTGTCGTGGACCCCGAAGCACAGCGTCGCCGTGAGCTGCTGGAAGCGCAAAACCGGGCCTTGGCCGCCTGCAACCAGCGTTTCTCGGAAGCCACGCGGCAGTACCAGTCCATGGAGCGCACGGTGTCAGAGCACCCGGACCAGGCCAGGGCCAAGGGGGAGGCGCTGGTCTCTGGATGCGTGACCGAACTGCTGGAAAACGGCGACTCCGTCATCCGGCTGCTATCCGAGGGCGTGGGCGAGCGCAACGGGTTGCATCCGATCAATGTGATGGTGATTTCGCTGCTGCTGGGGCGATCCCTGGGCATGAAGAGCGAGGAGCTGCACGATCTGGGTGTGGCCGCATTGATCCACGACATTGGCAAGCTCAAGCTTCCGCCCAATCTGCGCCAGCCCACCCCGTCCATGATCCCCATGGAGCGCACGCGCTACGAGACCCACGTGGTGGAATCCGTGGCCTTGGCCAAACGTATGGGGTTTGCCGATGCGGTACTGACTGCAGTGGCCCGGCACCACGAGATGTGTGACGGCAGCGGGTTTCCCCAACGCTTGAAGGGGCCTGACCTGGGGCGCATGAGCCAGATCCTGGCCCTGGTCAATCAATACGACCGGATGTGCAACCCGGCCATGGGTGTGACGGCGCTGACCCCGCATGAGGCGCTATCCGTCATCTTTGCCCAGCTCAAGGCGCGGTTTGATTCGGTGGTCCTGGGGGCTTTCATTCGCATGATGGGGGTGTACCCGCCCGGCTCCATCGTGCAGTTGGTCAACGACCGGTATGCCATCGTGGCATCGGTCAACTCGTCGCGGCCCCTGCGGCCCAAGGTCATCGTGCACGACCCGCGCGTACCGAAGGATGAAGCGCCGATACTGGATCTGGAAACCGTACCTGAACTGGGCATACGGCGCAGCCTCAAGCCCGCGCAGCTCCCGCGTGACGCGCTGGACTACCTGTCGCCTCGACAGCGGATCTGTTACTTTTTTGAGCGAGCGGTCAGTCCCGGCCCTGACGAGGCCTCGGCGTGAACGACTTGCAATCGCTCGGATGGCTGGATGGCCTGCAGGAGGCCGTGTGGCTGCTGGATGAGACAAACCAGCACATTCTGCAAGCCAACGCAGGCGCCGAGCGTCTGACAGGGCTGTCTGCCGCCGACATGCAGGGGCGGTCTGTGCTGGATCTGGCCAGCACGCCCCAGGAGCTGGCGTTCTGGTCCGAGCCGGCCGATGTGATTGCCCAAGGCGTTCCTGCCCACACCAGTTTGCTGCGTGCCGATGGCAGTCTGGTACCGGTGCAGCGTTGCGTCCGGCGAGTGCCCTGGGGGGCGAGTGGCACCAGTGTGCTGCTGCTGACCATGCTGGACCGCAGCCGCCAGGAGACCACCGAGCGCGAGTTGGAGACATTGCTTTCTGAGTTGCGTGCCACGCTGGATTCCGCTGCCGACGGCATGCTGGTGTGTGGACTGGACCGCGGTGTGCGGGCATTCAACCAGCGCCTGGCGCAACTGTGGAACCTGCCGCGCCAGCTGCTGGTAGAGCGTGACGATGCTGCTGTATACGCCTTCATGGCGGACCAGGTCGCAGACGCCCGTTTGTATGCCGAGCGCTTGGCAGCCATCGACCGCGAGCCGACGCAAGAGAGCACCGACATCGTCGAGTTGCGCAATGGTGTGGTGCTGGAGATGCGCACGGTGCCGCAGTTCAGCCAGGGCCGTGCGGTGGGCCGGGTGTATTCGTTCCGGGACATTACCCGCCAGACCGAGGTCCAGGCCAGCCTTCGCCTGGCTGCGCGCGTGTTCGAGTCCAGTCTGGATGCGATCTTCATCGCAGACAGCCAGCACCGCATCATGCGCATGAACCCGGGGTGTGAGCGGCTCGTGGGGCCCACGGCCAAGGGTTTTGAAGGCTGTGTGGCGGCCTCGCTCTTTGGCGGTGGCTCGGATGCCTCGTTCATGGAGCAGGTGCTGCAGGGCTGGGCGCAGGATGGCTTCTGGGAAGGCGAGTTGTGGCTGCCCCGTGACAACGGCGCGTATTGTGCTGTCCAGTTGTCCTGGGTGGCCCTGCGGGATGATGAAGGGCGGCTGGTGCAAAGCATTGGCTTCATGCGCGACCTCACACTGCAGCACGCCGCACAAAAGCGAATCGAAGAGCTGGCCTACAGCGATGCCCTCACCGGTCTGCCCAACCGCCTGCTGCTGTCTCAGCGGGTGGATACCGCCATCCAGGGAGCTCGCCAGAGCGACACCGGCTTTGCGATCCTGTTTTTGGACATGGACCGATTCAAGATCATCAATGACTCCCTGGGGCACCCCTTTGGGGACCGGGTGCTGCAATTGGTGGCCGAGCGTCTGCAGACCTGTTTGCGGCAAACCGACATGCTGTGCCGCCTGGGGGGGGATGAATTTGTCATCTACCTGCACGGTGGCGACGCATCCGTTGCGGAGAGCGTGGCGCGCCGGATTCTGGACGACATGCTCAAGCCCTTCATGCTCGACAGCATGGGCTTTTCGATCCAGTGCAGCATCGGTATTGCGCTGTACCCGCAAGATGGCGCTACGCTGGACGACCTCATCAAGCAGTCCGACACCGCGATGTACCGCGTCAAGGAGCGTGGGCGCGGCAGTTATGGCTTCTACCAGCCGCAGATGAACGCCAACCTGCTCGCGCGCATGCAGATGGAACATGCGATGCGCCAGGCGCTGGGTCTGCAGCGCATGGCTGTGCACTACCAGCCTCAGGTCAATATGGCGACCGGGCGCATCACCGGCGCCGAGGCGCTGTTGCGCTGGACGGATGCAGAGTTCGGCGCCGTGTCGCCTGCCGTGTTCATTCCCTTGGCCGAAGAATCAGGTTACATCGTGACGCTGGGCGCCTGGGTGATGGAGCAAGCGGTGCGCGAGGCCGCCCTGTGGATGCACAGCGGCACGCCCATCATGATTTCCGTGAACGTGTCTGCGCTGGAGTTTCGCCAGCCCGATTTTGTGGATCGCATCACGCGCCTGCTGGCGGTGCATCAGCTGCCACCGACGTTGCTGGAGCTGGAACTGACAGAAACCATCCTGCTGCAGGACGCACAGGAGATGGAGCAGCGCCTGCGCGTGCTGGCAGACCTGGGCATTGGCCTGGCGATCGACGATTTCGGCACCGGCTATTCGAGCCTGGCCTATCTCAAGAAGCTACCCATTCACAAGCTGAAGATCGATCAGTCCTTTGTGCGCGGCCTGCCCGACGACGATGGCGACCGTGCAATTGTCAGTGCCATCATCAGCATGGGCCGCGCCATGCACATCGAAGTGGTGGCCGAAGGGGTGGAGACTGAAACCCAGCAGGCGGTGCTGCAGCAAATGCAGTGCGAGCACTACCAGGGCTTTTTGTGTGCGCCGGGGCTGCCGGCAGACCAGTTCCGCGCCATGCTGAGCCAACCCCTGCCGCTGAAGGCCCAGGGGCGTCACCGACCGCTGAGCACCTGAAGCTCCAGCGCTCAGCGACCGGAGGCTGCGGCTCGGCAGACGGCCGAGAGTCCGCCTCTGTGTCGGCCTTATACGGCCGAAACGCCCTTCCAAAGCATGTAGGCCGCCAGGCCAAACAGCAACGAGGCAAACACGCGCTTGAGCTGCTTGACGGGAAGATTGTGCGCCGCCTTGGCTCCCAGCGGGGCCGTCAGCACGCTGCAGCTGGCAATCACCCCCAGTGCCGGCAGCCAGATATAGCCCAGCGATGCCGGTGGCAAGCCGCTCACGTTCTGTCCGCCAATGGCGTAGCCGATCACGTTGGCCAGCGCGATGGGAAAACCCAGAGCGGCGCTGGTGGCCACCGCGTTGTGGATGGGCACATTGCACCAGGTCATGAAGGGCACGCTGACAAAGCCGCCACCCGCGCCGACCAGACCCGACAGAAAGCCGATCACGCCGCCTGCTGCCACCTGGCCTGCGCCACCCGGCATCTGGCGCGTGGGCGCAGGCTTCTTGTCCAGAAACATCTGCGTGGCAGAAAAGCTCACAAACAGCGCGAAGAAGACCGCCAAAAACGAGCCCTTGAGCAGTGCAAACACACCCAGGCTGGCGACGAAACCACCCAGCACAATGCCGGGCGCGAGGCGCTGGACGATGTCCCACCGCACGGCGCCGCGCCGGTGATGGGCACGCACGCTGGAGATGGAGGTGAACATGATGGTGGCCATGGAGGTGGCAATCGCCATCTTCACCGCCAAGTCAGGCGCCACCTGACGAGCGCCCAGGATGTAGGTCAGGAACGGCACCAGCAGCATGCCGCCTCCAATGCCCAAGAGCCCCGCCAGAAAACCTGTGGCCAGGCCGAGCACACCGAGTTCAACAATCAGCAAGGGATCGAGCATGGCGGGATATCAGGCAACAAAGGACAACAAAGCACGCGGAGAGCCGCGAAAAATGCCCTGTCATGGACGCAGCAGCAAGTGCTTGCAATGACAGGGCATGGGGAAGAGGGTGTCTGCGAATACCACCGAACTCTCATCCTGAACCGGGGGTTCAGGTGGGCGAGGGCAGCCTGGCGTTGGGTTCATCTGACGCGAGATGATCACGCTCACCGGACGATGTACCAAGCCCGAGCTCAATGAGCATTGGTTCAAGGAAATATAAAGCCCGACAGCTTCGCAGACCCGCCAATTGTAGGTGCTGCCAGCGGGCGCTGCGCGCTCGGGGTGATGTAAAGCCCGCAAGCGGCTGTGACGGACGGGTAGGAGGAGCGGTGTGCCTCAGCGTACCAAGGACTAGAGAAGGCGTCCGTCGTCGCCCAGAGCGTCGTCCAGACGCTGCACCAGGCTATGCAGGCGCTGCTGGTCGGTATCCGGCAGCTGGCTTTCCTGGTGCCCCACCACGGGAGCGCTGGCGCTGCCAGATGGACTTGCCACGGGCTGTGCTGCAGCCGCAAGGTCTGCGGCTTCGCGGTCGGCGATCTCGAAGGCCAGGTTCAGCGCGGCCAGTACGGCGATACGTTCCCGCGCCCGGACCTTGCCCGCATCGCGGATGCGCGTCATCGCGGTGTCCACGCGCTCCACGGCGTCCAGCAGGCGGCTTTCGTGGCCCTCGGGGCAGGTCAGCAGATAGCTTTGCTGCAGGATCTGCACCTCGATTTGCTTCATTCGGCTTCTTTCGTGAGCGGCGCGGCGGCGGGCAGGCGTTCGAGCAGGGCATCCACCCGGGCGCGTGCTGCGCTCAAGCGGGATTTGAGCGAGTCGCGCTCCTGCGTCAGTGCCGCAACTTGATCAGCCAGCAGGGCATTGGTGCGCTGCAACTCCGCATGTCGCAGCAGCAGGCGCTCCACGCGCTCGGCGATCTGGTCGGTGGGGGACGGTATTGCCATACAGCCTTGGATTGTAGGCGGTGTGACACCGAGCGGTCCCTGGCCCCAGGCTGCGGTGGTGTGCAATGCGCAACAGATACAAGTGCATTGTCGGCCGCGTGGGTGCCATGCGGAGTTGCCCACTTGATCTGGCGTGCTGGGAGCAGCTTGTAAACGGTCGTAAAATCCCGACGTTGGTGCTCGCGGTGTGGTTCACATGCCGCAGTTCAACGGGAAGCAGGGAGGCGCCGTACCACCGGTACCCGCCCAGCCTGCGCTGCCCCCGCAACGGTCAGCGGACGAATCACCTGATTCTCTCTCCATCCATAAGCCACTGGGCGCCTTGAACAAGCGCCTGGGAAGGCATTGGGGGGGTGTTCCGCCAGCCCGGATACCGGCCAACACGGTGGCTGCGTGCGCCCTTTTTTGGCGCTGCGCGGCTGTATCACCCACATGCTGGCGGGAGGCCGGCCCGGGTTGTTTGTTGACCTTGATCCCCATGAAAATCCGTACCCTTCGTGCGCGCCCTGTGGCGTCGTTGCGCCTGCCCGCCCCACGCCTGGCCCTGCTGTCACTGTTGGCTGGCAGCGCCTGCGGCACTTTCGCACAGACCGCCCTGGCCACCGGCGAGCTGCTGGCGCAAAACCTGCGCGCACCGTCGTTGTCTGAAACGGTGGTGGCAGCCACGCGCACCCCGCAGCCGCTGGCCGATCTGGTGGCCGACATCTCCATCGTGGACCGCGAAACCATCGAAAGCAGTGGCGCCACCGGTCTGGCCGACTTGCTGGCCCGTCTGCCCGGTGTGGAGTTCTCGCGCAACGGTGGCCCTGGCACCACCACTGGCGTGTTTTTGCGTGGCGCGGAATCGCGCTTTACTGCGGTGTACATCGATGGGGTGCGCATCGACTCGCAATCCACCGGTGGCGCGCCCTGGGAGAGCATTCCGCTGGGCCTCATCGACCGCATTGAAGTGCTGCGCGGTCCGGCGGGTGCTGTCTATGGCTCGGACGCCCTGGGCGGCGTGGTGCAGATCTTCACCAAGCGCGGTGAAAACGGCACGGCGCCTTACGTGGGCGTGGGCGTTGGCAGCCATAACACCACCAAGCTCGAGGCAGGGATCAGTGGTGCCAGCGGCACGCTGGACTACGCCCTGGGACTGGCGCGTGATGACAGCAAGGGCTTCAACGCGCGCCCCATCGCTGGACAGAACCCCGACCGTGACGGCTACCGCAGCACGGCAGGCCACGCGCGGGTAGGCCTGCAGGTGAACGCAGTGCATCGCCTCGAAGGCACCCTCATGCTGAACGACACCAACAGCGGCTACGACAGCGGCCTGGGCAAGGACGACCGCAACCTGCACACCATGCACGCGTTGGGCCTCAACTGGATCGCGCAGTGGAGCAGTGCCTACAAGACGCGCTTTTCCATCACCGACTCGCGCGACGAATACGAAACCCGCCCCTCGCCGTACCTGAGCGATACGCGCCTGCGCGGCTACTACTTCCAGAATGAATGGCGCCAGGGCGCACACCTGGTCACGGCGGCCCTGGAGCGCCGTGAAGATCGGCTGGAGAACAAACCCATCGACGCCAAACGCTCGCAAGACGCGCTGGCGCTGGGCTATGGCTACAACGCTGCAGGCCACACGGTGCAGCTCAACCTGCGCCACGACTCGGACAGCGAGTTCGGTGGCAAGAGCACTGGCAGCGTGGCCTACGGCTACGCCATCACCCCGCAGTGGCGCGCCACGGCGTCGGTGGGCACGGCCTTCCGTGCGCCCACGCTGTACCACCGCTTCAGCGAATATGGCGTGGCCACGCTGCGCCCCGAAAGCAGCCGCAATGCCGAAGTGGCGCTGCGCTACGCCCAGGGCAACAGCACCTTCTCTGCCACGCTGTTCCGCAACCGTGTCAGCAACCTGATTTCGTTCTCTGGCCCAGGCACGTGCCTGTCGGACTTTGGCTGCTACGCCAACACGGCCCGCGCCGAATACAAGGGCGTGACGTTTGCGGGCTCGCACCGCGTGGGCGACGTGCAATTGCATGGCTCCATTGACCTGCAACGCCCGCGTGATCTGGACACTGGCAAGCAGCTGGCGCGCCGCGCCAAGCAGCACGCCACCTTCGGCGCCGACACCCGTCTGGCGGGCTGGACCGTGGGCGCCGAAGTGCAGGCATCAGGCCGCCGCTTCGACACCGTGGCAAATACCAATGTGCTCGGCGGCTATGCGCTGGTCAACCTGTATGCCAGTACCCGCCTTGCACGCGACTACACGCTGCTGGCGCGCATCGACAACCTGGCCGACAAGGACTACCAGCTAGCCCGCACCTACGCCACCGCAGGCCGCACGGTGTACGTCGGTGTGAAGTGGGCGCCGCAGTGAAGCCCCCCCTGAGGCGCTGCGCGCCTTCCCCCCACGGGGGGACGCCACGCGTGGCCTGGCGGAGCCAGTTCCACGGTGGCACTGGCATCGTGCGTGCCAGTTTCATAGGCATGCTGGGCATGTGTTCCCCAGGGTGGCTGAAATGACCAGGTGCCCCGCGTTGCTGATTGCAGCCCCGGCTTCCGGGCAGGGCAAGACCACCGTCACTGCCGCCTTGGCGCGCCTGCATGCGCGCCAGGGCCGGCGGGTGCGAGTGTTCAAGTGCGGGCCGGATTTCCTGGACCCGCATTGGCACCAGCTGGCCAGTGGTGCGCCGGTGCACCAGCTCGATTTGTGGATGAACGGTGAGGCCGACTGTGCGCAGCGTCTGCACGATGCTGCGCGCGAGTCGGACCTGATCCTGATCGAAGGCGTGATGGGTCTGTTTGACGGCAACCCCAGCGCAGCCGACCTGGCCCGGTACTTTGCGGTGCCGGTGCTGGCGGTGGTCGATGCCTCCGCCATGGCGGGCACGTTTGGTGCGCTGGCCTATGGCCTGCGCCACTACCGCCCGGGCCTGCCCTGGGCCGGTGTGCTGGCCAACCGCGTCGGCAGTGCCCGCCATGCCGACATGTTGCGTGACGGCTTGCACGATGTGGATGACTGGATGGGGGCGCTGATGCGGGTGCAGCCTGGTGCTGCCTCTGCTGCGGGCAAGGCTGGCGCCGCGCTGCTGCCCGAGCGCCATCTGGGCCTGGTGGCCGCGCACGAGCTGGACGACAGCTTGCAGCGGCTGGACGCAGCGGCCGATGCCCTGGCCGCTACCCCCCTGGGCCAGATGACGCTGGAGGATATGCAGCGCTGGGCTGCGGACTTTCCGGCGCCCGCCTCGAAGATTGCTGCGCCATCGCTGCTCGCGGGCCGCACCGTGGCCGTGGGGCGTGACGCGGCGTTCTGTTTTACCTACGCCGCCAATGTGCAATGCCTGGAACAGATGGCCGCCCGCGTGGCGTTCTTCTCGCCCCTGCAAGACACGGCGTTGCCGGACTGCGATGCCGTGTGGCTGCCCGGCGGTTACCCCGAGCTGCACACCGCGCAGATCGCGGCCAACACCGGCATGTTGGCCAGCCTGCGTGCCCATGTGGCCGCAGGCAAACCCCTGTGGGCCGAGTGCGGCGGCATGATGGCGCTGTTTGATTCCATCACGCTGGCCGATGGCAGCGCGGCTCCGCTGTGGGGCCTGCTGCCCGGCCGCGTGACCATGCAAAAGCGCCTGGCGGCCCTGGGGCCGCAGCAGCTGACCGTGGCAGGACATACGCTGCGCGGCCACACCTTCCACTATTCGACCAGCGACAGCAGCGCTCCCGTGGTGGCCCGCACGGCGCGGCCCAACGAGGCGGTTGCGCCGGATGCGGGGGAGGCTCTGTACCAGCAGGGCAGCATCCATGCCAGCTACTTCCATGCGTGGTTCCCGTCCAGCCCCGAGGCGGTTGCGCATCTTCTCGGCGGCCAGAGCAAAGCATGACATCCGCGTCGCATCCCATCACTACCCAACTCATCCTGGGCGGTCAGAAAAGCGGCAAATCCCGCCGCGCTGAGCTGCTGGCACGCGACTGGCTGGCCCGGTCCGCCGACCACCGCGCCGTGCTGATCGCCACCGGGCAGGCCTGGGACGACGAGATGCGCGACCGCATCGCCCGCCACCAGCGCGACCGTGCCGAGCGCGTGCCAGGTTTGCAGACGGTGGAAGAGCCGCGCGATGTGGCCGCTGCCGTTGCGCGGCACAGCGCGCCGCAAACCCTCGTGGTGGTGGACTGCCTCACGCTGTGGCTCACCCACTGGACCATGCCCCTGGGGTTCGAAACCATGGATTTGAAGCAAAAACAGGCGCAAGCGCTAGAGTGGAATGCCCAGGCCGCTATGTTTTTGGAAGCAATTCGGCAGTCCCCCGGGCCCGTTGTTCTGGTGGGCAACGAAATTGGCCTGGGGGTCATCCCGATGGGGCGCGAGGTGCGCGCCTTTGTCGATGCGCTGGGCATGCTCAACCAGCAGGTGGCGCAGGTGTGTCCACGGGTCACGTTGATGGCTGCCGGTCTGCCTCTCACTTTGAAGGAACCCTGCTGATGAAACCAACCCCCGTGCGCCGCATCCTGTGGGTCATCGCCATCCTGGTGCTGCTGGGCCTGCTGATGGCCGGCCTCGCGCGTGCGCAGCCGGTGCACATCCGGGACGACCGGGGCCGCGAGGTCTCGCTGCCCCGGCCCCCCCTGCGCATCGTCAGCCTGTTGCCCTCGTTGACCGAAAGCGTGTGCGAACTGGAGCAATGCCACCGGTTGGTGGGTGTGGACCGCTACTCCAACTGGCCGGAGGCCGTGATTGCCAAGCTGCCCAAGGTGGGGGGCGGGCTGGACCCGAGCATCGAGGCCGTCGTGGCACTCAAGCCCGATGTGGTGCTGATGTCCGTCAGCTCGCGCGCCAGTGACCGGCTGGAGGCGCTCGGCCTCACCGTGGTGCAGCTGGAGCCCAAGACGCATGCCGACGTGCGCCGCGTGCTGGGCACGGTGAGCGACCTGCTGGGCGTGCCCCGCGCGCAAGGCTCCGACCGCCTCTGGCGTGTGATCGACGCGGGCGTGCTGGCGGCTGCACAGTCCCTGCCGCCCAAGGCCAAAAATGTGCGTGTGTACTTCGAGGTGAGCCGTGGGCCCTATGCCGCGGGCGAGGCGTCGTTCATTGGCGAATCGCTCACCCGGCTGGGCGTGCGCAACGTGGTGCCAGCATCGCTGGGGCCGTTTCCGCGCCTGAACCCCGAGTTCGTGGTGCGCGCCAACCCCGACATCATCATGATCGGCAACCGCAGCATGCAGGCCATGGTGCCGTACCCCGGCTGGGCTTCCATGCGTGCCATCCGCGAGAACCGGCTGTGCGTGTTTGGCCCCGGCGATTCCGATGTGGTGGTGCGCCCTGGGCCGCGCATGGCCGAGGCGGCCCGCATCATGGCGCGGTGTCTGGTGGACAAGGCGTCATGACCAGCAGTGCGATCGACTTGCCCACGGGTTCCGCCAGCCGCCGCGCCGCATGGTGTGCCGCCTGGCTGTTGCTCGCCAGCGCGTTGCTGGCGGTGTGTGGCGCCAGCGTGGGCAGCACGGGTTTTGACAGCGTGCTGCGCATGTACGGCGACTCCGTGGCCTGGCAGATCGTGTGGGACATCCGCTTGCCGCGCACGCTGGGCGCGTGGCTGGCTGGCGCGCTGCTGGGCCTGTCGGGCGCGGTGGCGCAGGGTTTGTTTCGCAACCCGCTGGCCGATCCGTACCTGCTGGGCAGCGCCTCGGGCGCAGCGCTGGGCGGGGCTGTCGCCATGGCGCTCTTCGGGGTGTCGCCGGTGGCGGCGCAGTGGATGGCCCGTATCGGCATCACGGGCATGGCATTTTTGGGCGCGGCGGGGGCGGTGGTGCTCACGCTGCTGCTCGCCAAGGGCGTGCAGCACACGCTGCGCTTGTTGCTGGCGGGGGTGATTGTGGGCGTGGTGCTGGGTGCGCTGCGTGACCTGGTGGAACTGGCCTCGCCCGACATCCTGCAGGCCATGCAGGCCTTCACGCTGGGCAGCACGGCTTTTGTGGGCTGGGCGGCCTGCTTGCTCATGGCCGTGGCCTGGGCGCTGTGCTCGGTGGTTGCCTGGATGCTGGCACGTGCGCTGGACGGCCTCACGCTGGGCGAGGCCACCGCCGCCAGCCTGGGCCTGCCGCTCATGCCCATGCGTGTGGGGCTGGTGGCTGCCATGGCGCTGGCCACGGGCACGGCGGTGGCGCAGACGGGGCTCATCGCCTTTGTGGGGCTGGCGGCCCCGCACCTGGTGCGTTCCATCGTGCGCGTGACACACGAACGGCACATCGTGCTCTCCAGCCTGATGGGCGCGGTGCTGCTCATGGCGGCCGACATCCTGGCGCGCTGGCTGCTGGCGCCGCAGGAGCTGCCCGTGGGCGTCCTAACGGCGGCCCTGGGCGGCACCTATCTGCTGTGGCTCATGCACCGGCGCACCTCGCAGGGGGGCGCACTATGAAATCAATAGCTATCAGTGCAAATGGAATAAGCGCCAGCATCGGGAATCGCTCGATATTGCAGGGCATTGACCTGCAATTGCCCGCCGGGCGCTGGACCAGCATCGTCGGCCCCAACGGCGCGGGCAAGTCCACCCTGCTCAAGGTGCTGGCGGGCCTGCTGCCGCGTGTGGCGGTGCAGGGTGACGTGTTGTTGCTAGGCCGCCCGCTGGCGCAAATCCCGGCGCGCGAACGCGCCCGCCAGCTCGCCTGGCTGGGGCAGAACGAAGGCTCGGCCGACGACCTGACCAGTTATGACGTGGCCATGCTCGGCCGCCTGCCGCACCAGGCCTGGCTGGCACCGCCGGGTGCGGCCGACCACGCAGCGGTGGAGCAGGCGCTGCGCACCACGCAGGCCTGGGACTGGCGCCACCGCCCGCTGTCGCAGCTGTCGGGCGGCGAACGCCAGCGCGTGCTGCTGGCCCGCGCTCTGGCGGTGCAGGCGCAGGTGCTGCTGATGGACGAGCCCCTGGCCAACCTCGACCCGCCGCACCAGACCGACTGGCTGCACACCATGCGTGCACTGGTCGATGCGGGGGGCACGGTGGTCAGCGTGCTGCACGAGGTGTCGCTGGCACTGCAGTCCGACGACATGGTGGTGATGGCACAGGGCCGCGTGCTGCACCAGGGCGCCTGCGATGCACCCGCCACGCACGCGGCACTGGAGAGCGTGTTTGACCACCGCATCCACGTGCGGCATCTGGATGGCATGTGGATGGCGCTGCCATCGATGCAGCGCAAGCACAGCCAATGAAACAACACATGGATTGAGGGAGTGGAAGCATGAACATCGAATCGGGTTTCTCGCAGGTCGCGCAGTCGTTGCTGTGGCCGGTGCTGGTGCTGGTGGGGCTGGCGTTTGTCTACGCGTTGTGGTCGGGCGGCGCCACGCTCATGGAGGCGTGGCAACGCTGGCGCCAGCCGCAGTACCGCTCGCTGCGCGTGGCCCCTGGCTTGTCGATGGAAGAGCTGGAGCTGCAACTGGTGCGCCAGGTGGAGCCCGTGCGCTTGCTCAGCCGCCTGTCGCCCATGCTGGGGCTGATCGCCACGATGATCCCGCTGGGCCCCGCGCTGCAGAGCGTGGCGGCGGGCAACGGCCAGCAGGCGCTGGCCGTTTTCAGCGGCGCCTTTGCGGGCGTGGTGCTGGCGCTGGCCGCCGCGTCGGTGGGCCTGGTGGTGTATTCGGTGCGCCGTCGCTGGCTGCTGGCCGAACTGCTGGTGGTGCGCAAGGAGCGCGGGGTGGCGCAATGAGCGCCGCGCCGGGCCGCCCCAAGCAAGCTGCACAACGCAGCGCGCAGCGCGGAGGTGTCTCATGAGCCTTCGCCACTTGAACGTCCTGGCCGAGGACGACGACGATCCGATGCTGTCCGCCGTGAACCTGGTGGACGTGTTCCTGGTGCTGGTGGTGGCGCTGCTCACGGCCGTGGCCGTGCAGACCCAGACCAGCGCTAACGAAAGCGTCACCATCATCCGCAACCCCGGCCAGCCCGACATGGAAGTGGTCGTGCGCGAGCAGGGCAAGGAAGTGCGCTTCAAGGGCGCTGGCAGCGCAGCGCAAGGGCAGGGCGTGCGCGCGGGCGTGGCCTACAAGCTGGAAGACGGCAATATCGTCTACATCCCTGAAACGGGCGCTGCTCCTGCCAGCGCTTCGGCCGGTGGCGCGGGTGGCGCCGCCACGCCGGCACCCGCCAAGCCATGAAGACACTGATCTTGCGTGCGGCACTGTGGTGCCTGCTGCTTGCTGCGCCGCTGGTGCATGCCGTCCAGGCTGAGAAAGCCTTGGCAGCGGGCGGCGCTGATAAAACAGCGCCGGTGCTGCTCTGGCTCACCTCCGACATCACCACCGCCCCGCGCACGGCCATGGTGCAGCGCCTGGCCTCCGACGCGGGCCTGGGCTTTGTGCACATCGATTTCCCGCTGGCCGGCCCGGCAGTACTGGACGCGGCCCAGGCCCAGAAGCTGGAGCGCGCACTGGCAGGCGCCGCCATGGTGTGGGTGGATGCACCGCATGCCAGCGTGGAGGCGCGCTTGCGCCGCATGGCCGGCGCGCAGCTCGATGCCCGCGCCTCACGCGCCCCGGGCCGCGTGGCCTGGGTGCCTGCGGGCACGCCTGCTGTGGACCTGTCTGCGCTGGAGGCTCCTGCCCGCATGGTGGCTTACCTGCAGGCGGGCGGCCCGCGCAATCTCAAGAACGCCATCGCCCTGGCGCGCGCCGCGGTCGCGGGTGTTGCGATGCCGACCTTGCCCGCGCCCGACATCCTGCCCCCCCGGGGTATCTACCACCCCGACGCGCCCCGCCTGCTGCCCAACGCCGCCGCGCTGGAGGCCTGGCGCCAGGGCCAGCCCGCGCTGCGCAGCCTGCCCGCCGTGGCCGTGCTGGTGCACCGCCACCATTTTGTGGATGGCAGCACCGAATGGCTCGATGCCTGGCTGCGCACCTTCCGCCAGCAGGGCCTGTTTGCCTATGCCGCCTTTGGCCAGCAGGTCACGGCGCAGACCCTGGCCGAGGTGCTGGAGTTGCCCCCGGCCAGTGGTTCTGGCCCCGGCCGCCTGCATGCGTCGGCCCTGGTGCTGCACCAGCTCGTGCCCCAGGCCGCGGCGCTGCAGCCGCTGCTGGCGCGCTGGGGCGTGCCGCTGCTGGGCACGCAGCCTTACCGCGCAGGTGATGCCGCTGCGTGGGAGGCCAGCGATACGGGCCTCTCGCTGTCCGATGTGCCGTTCTACCTAGCGCAGCCCGAAGCGGCAGGTGCCATCGATCCCATCCTGGTGGCGGCCCACGGTGCCGAGGGCCGGGACTTCCGCCTCATAGAGCGCCAGGCCCAGGCCGTGGCGGCCAAGGCACGGCGCCTGATCGCGCTGCAGACCAAACCCGCCGCCGACAAGCGCCTGGTGGCCATGGTCTACAACTACCCGCCGGGTGGCACCAACTTTGGCGCCTCGTTCCTCAACGTGCCGCGCAGCCTGGAACAGGTCTCTGGCGGCCTGGCCCAGGCGGGCTACCGTACTGAGCGTGTGCCCGAGCAGGGCTGGATTGATGGGCTCAAACCGCTGCTGGCCGCCTACTACCCCGGCACCGATGTGCGCGCGCTGCTGCAAAACGGCCAGGCCGCCGCGCTGCCGCTGGCGCGCTACGAGCAGCACCTGGCCGCCTTGCCAAAGGCTGTGCGCGAGCGTATGAACGCGCACTGGGGCGCGCCCGCAAAGAGCCGCTACGTGGTCGATTGGCAGGGCGAAAAGATGTTCGTCATCCCGCGCCTGCAGGTGGGCAAGCTCTCGGTATTGCCCCAGCCCCCGCGCGAAGAAACCCTGCGCCTGGGCCAGAACCCGTTCATGCACAAGAGCAAGGCGCCGCTGTCGCACCATTATCTGGCTGTGTACTTGTGGGCGCAGCTGGAGGCCGATGCGCTCATCCACTTTGGCACCCACGGCACGCAGGAATGGGCCGGTGGCAAGGCGCGTGCGCTCGATGTGCACGACGACGCGCTGCTGCCGCTCGGTGACCTGCCCGTGGTCTACCCCTACATCGTGGACAACCTGGGCGAGGCCCTCACGGCCAAGCGCCGGGGCCGCGCCGTGCTGGTGAGCCACCGCACGCCCGTGTTCGCCCCGGCGGGCTTCGAGCCCCGCATGGCCCACATGCACGAGGTGATGCACGAATGGGAAACCGTGGACGAAGGCCCCACGCGCCGCGCGCTCGAAAAGCAGCTGGTGGCGCAGTTTGTAGAACACCAGCTGCACCGCGACCTGGGCTGGAGCGCCGAGCGCATCGCGGCTGACTTCCACGGCTTTCTTGAAATCCTGCACCCCTACCTGGACCAGCTCGCGCAAAGCTCGCAGCCCAAGGGCCTGGCCGTGTTCGGCCGCGTGCCCGCGCCCGAGCAGCGGCGCGAGACCATCCTGCAGGCGCTGCGCAAGCCACTGATCGAGGCGCTGGGTGAGGACATCGATGAGGCCTTTCTCATCAAACACGATGCGGTGCTGGCTGCACGCCCTGCGCGCTGGCTGGAAGTGGCCTTGAAGGATGCGCAGGCCGCCAGCGTGCTGGACCTGCGCCCCGTGCTGCCTGACGCACCGCCAGCACAGGACGGCTTGGTGCGCGCCGAAGACCATGTGCCCAACCGCGCCGCGCGCAAACCCATCGACACGCCCGCGCTGCTGCAGCTGGCCCAGCGCGCGCAGGAGCTGGAGCGCCTGCTGGCCACGGAGGGCGAGCTGCCCGGCATGCTGGCTGCGCTGGAAGGGCGCTACCTGCCCGCGGCCTACGGTGGCGACCCCATCCGCAACCCCGACAGCCTGCCCACAGGCCGCAACCTCATGGGGCTGGACCCGAGCCGCCTGCCCACACGCCAGGCCTATGCCGTGGCGCAGACGCTATTCAACGACTGGTTCAAGGACTACCAGGCGCGCCATGGCGGCCAGGCGCCAGAGCGCATGGCGCTGTCGCTGTGGGCGGGTGAAACGCTGCGCCACCAGGGCATCATGGAAGCGCAGGCGCTCGTGGCGCTGGGCATACGCCCGGTGTGGGATGACTCGGGCCGCCCGGTGCGCGTCGAGACCATCCCCGCCGATGAGCTGAAACGCCCGCGCGTCGATGTGCTCATGAGCATCACCGGCTCGTACCGCGACCAGTTTCCCGCGCTGATGGCGCTGCTCGACCGCGCGGTGGCCCAGGCCGCCACGGCCGAGCCCGGCAACGTGATCGCTCGCAATACCGCGCAGATCGGCCAGGAGCTGCGCAAGCAGGGCGTGCCCCGCGCGCAGGCCGAGCAACTGGCGCGCGTGCGCTCGTTCGGCAATGCGGTGGGCGACTATGGCACCGGCCTGTCGGACGCGGTGCAAAGCGACGGCCTGCAAACCAACGATGCGCGCCTGGGCCAGATGTTCCTCGAACGCATGAGCCAGCCTTATCTGGAGGGTGAACCCGTGACCGGCGTGGCGGGCAGTGTGGCGGCCCAGGCATTGGGTGCCCACCTGCGCCGCACCGATGCCGCCATCCTGTCGCGCAGCTCGCACCTGTATGCCATGGTCAGCTCGGACGACCCGTTCCAGTACCTGGGCGGCCTGTCGGCGGCCGCCCGCGTGGCCGGGCGAGCGCAGGGGCTGGAGCTGCATGTGGCCCAGCTGCAGGATGCAGGCGAGCCCACTACCGAAACTGCACAGCGCGCCATTGCGCTGGAGATGCAGTCGCGCTACCTGCACCCGGGCTGGCTCCAGGCGCAGAAGGCCGAGGGCTATTCGGGCACGCTGCAGGTGCTCAAGGCCGTGCAGTTCGCCTGGGGCTGGCAGGCCGTAGCGCCCGACACGGTGCGCAGCGACCATTGGCAAAGCTTTTATGACGTGCTGGTGCGCGACAAGCACCAGCTGGGCCTGCCCGAGTGGCTCAAAGAGCATCCTCAGGCCTATGCCCAGTCGCTGGAGCGCCTGGTGCAGGCGCAGCGCCAGGGCTATTGGCAGGCCGATGCCGACACGCAAAAACAACTGGCGCAGATGTACCAGGAGCTGACGCGCGCCGCGCCGCTGGCGGCCGAGCTGCCCAGCGTGCGCCGCTGGGTGGAGCGAGCGGCGCGTGGTGAGTCCGTAGAGCTGACCCCGCCTGCTGGCATGGCCATTGCCGCGCCGCAGTCGCCAGCCCTGGCAGCGCCACAGCCCGCGCCCCCCGCCGCTGACCTGCCCGCGCCGCCCGCCCAGGCAGAAGCACCACCTTCCGCGCCCGCCGTGCCTACCATGGGCGTGTTGCTCGAGCGGCAGCCCGAGCCGACCCCTTCTGACAGCGCCACCGAACCCAGCCCCGTGGAGCGCATGGCCGGCATCGTGGCCCTGCTGGTCATGGCTCTGGTGGCGATGGCGGGTGCCGCGTGGCAGGCGCGCCGTCCGTCCTCGCTGTCTTCCCCTTTGCAACCGGCCGGCGTGTGATGCCCGGTCTCTCTGAAAGAATCGACACCATGCAGATCGAAACCCCGCCCACCGAAAAACGCTACGAAAAACCCGAGGGCGAACGCCGGGGCCTTGTTATCGTCAACACCGGCGACGGCAAAGGCAAAAGCACGGCCGCCTTTGGCCTGGCGCTGCGCGCCCATGGCCGGGGCAAGGCCGTGAAGATCTTTCAGTTCATGAAGGTGCCCACCGCGCGTTTTGGCGAGCACCGCATGTTCGAGCAGATTGGCCTGCCCATCGAGGGGCTGGGGGACGGCTTCAGCTGGAAGAGCAAGGACCTGGAGCACTCGGCCCAGCTTGCGCGCGACGGCTGGGAAAAGGCGCGCGCCGCCATCCTGTCGGGCGAGCATTTTCTGGTGGTGCTGGACGAGATCACCTACCCGCTGATCTACGGCTGGCTGCCGCTCGACGGCGTGTTGCAGACCCTGCGCGATCGGCCCAAGGACGTGCACGTGTGCCTCACCGGCCGCCGCTGCCCCCCCGAGATCATCGAGCTGGCCGACACCGTGACCGAGATGCAGCTGATCAAGCACGCGTTCAAGGCGGGCATTCCCGCGCAGCGCGGCATCGAAGACTGAGCCACTGTGTCCGAGCACTGGTCCTTGCTACTGCTCCCTGGCCTGGGCTGGCCTGCGGCAGCGGTGTGGATGGGCGTGCCGCTGCTGGCACTGGCCATTGACTGGTGGTTGGGGGAGCCGCCCGCCCGCTGGCACCCGGTGGTGTGGATGGGCACGGCCTTGCACTGGGGAGGCGAGCGGGTGGCCCCGCTGACGCCTGTGGCACAGGACTTTCGGCGTTTTTGGCTGGGGGCGATAGTGTGGATTGCCTTGGCTGCTATTGTTTTGATAGTTTCCTGGTGGTTGCAGCACCTGGCGTTGACGCTGATGGGTTGGCTTGCCCTCGGCATGCTGGCGCTGCTGCTCAAGCCCCTGCTGGCCTGGCGCATGCTGCACGACGAGGTGCTGGCGGTGGAGGTGGCGCTGGGCCAGTCGCTGCCCGCCGGGCGCGCGCAGCTGGCTCGCTTGGTGAGCCGGGACGTGAGCGCTCTCACCGCCGTGCAGGTGCGCGAGTCGGCCATCGAGTCGCTGGCCGAGAACCTCAACGATTCCGTGGTGGCGCCGCTGTTCTGGTTTGCGCTGCTGGGCCTGCCAGGGGCTGCGCTGTACCGCATGGCCAATACGGCCGACGCCATGTGGGGCTACCCCGGCATGCGCAGCGGGCGCTACTGGCAATGGGCGGGCAAGTGGGCGGCGCGGGCGGACGATGTGCTGTCTTGGGTGCCGGCCCGCATCACCGCCTTGTTGCTGGCGGTGGTCGCCAGGGGACTGCCGTTTTCCACGCTGGCCCGCCAGGCGCGCAAGACGCCATCGCCCAACAGCGGCTGGCCCATGGCGGCCATGGCACTGGCGTTGAACGTGCGCCTGGCCAAGCCCGGGGTGTACACGCTGCACAGCAAGGGCCGCCGGGCGGGGCCGCTCGATACGCGGCGCGCTGCACGCCTGGGCATGCAGGTGGTGCTGGCCATGGTGCCCGTGGTGGCGGGCCTGCAGTTGCTGGTGCTGGTGGTGTTTGCCTGGGCGCATGCATGAGCTCGCCGCGTCGTTTCTCTGCGCCCACGCCGTTGCACGGTGGCCCGGACGCCGCGGGCGTTCCGGTGTTTGATTTCTCGACCAACAGCAACGCCTGCGGGCCATGCCCCGAGGCGCTGCACGCCGTGCAGGCGGCCGACGCCACGCGCTACCCCGACCCGGCCTACACGGCGCTGCGCGAGGCCCTCGGCGCCTTCCATGGCGTGGTGCCGGGGCGCATCGTGCTGGCCGCGAGTGCCAGCGAGTTCATCCACCGCATCACCGCGCTGGCCGCACAGCAGGGCGCGGTGCAGGTAGCCGTGCCGCCACACAGCTATGGCGACTATGCCCAGGCCGCGCAGGTGCGCGGGCTGGAGGTGCTGCGGGGCGGCGGCGCCGCAGCGGGCCTGCAATGGGCGTGCGAGCCCTCCAGCCCTCTGGGTGTGGAAGATCCCTCGTTGCGCGGTTGGAGACAAAGCGATGCCGACGTTGCCTGGCGTGTGTTCGACTGCGCGTATGTCCCCCTGCGGCTCGGCGCGGAGGGCGCATGGGCTGGCGCGCCGTCGCCGCTCATGCCCTCGGCCTGCTGGCAGCTCTGGACCCCCAACAAGGCCCTGGGGCTGACGGGTGTACGTGCCGCTTATGCGATTGCGCCGCCAGACTGTGAAGAGCAGGCGCTGGGGCTGACGGCCCTGGCGTCTTCCTGGCCCGTGGGCGCCCACGGCGTGGCACTGCTGCAGGCGTGGACGCAGGCCACCGTGCAGCAATGGCTGGTGCACAGCCTGCGCACTCTGGGCGATTGGAAGGCGCGCCAGTTGGCCTTGTGCACCGATCTGGGCTGGGCTGTGCACGCGGGCAGCCTGGCCAACTATTTCTGCGTGCAGCCTGCTACCCACACGTTGCAGAGCGATCTGGCTGCGCTGCGCGCCAGTGGCATCAAGCTGCGCGATGCGGCGTCGTTCGGCCTGCCCGGCACCGTGCGCCTGGGGGTGCTGGCGCCCGCCGCACAAGATGCGCTGCGGGCCGCATGGCAGGCCGTCTTGGGCCCTGCGGGCCGTACCATCCCGCATTCCATCGGATCGAGGGAGACCTTGTGAGAACCATCACCGTCAATCGCTACGTCACGCCGCTGCGTGAAGGTGGCTCCATGCCCGCCATCGTCGAGGGCGACGACCTGGGCACCTACGTGCTCAAGTTCCGTGGCGCAGGGCAGGGCGTGCGCGCACTCCTGGCCGAGATCATTGCGGGTGGCATCGCCCGTGCGCTGGGCCTGCCCGTGCCCGAGATCGTGCTGGCCCAGCTCGACCCCGCCCTGGCGCAGACCGAGCCTGATCCCGAAATCCAGGACCTGGTGCGCGCCAGCGGTGGCCTGAACGTGGGGCTGGATTACCTGTCGGGCGCGCTCAATTTCGACCCCGCGGTGGATGTGGTGTCGGATGATTTTGCCTCGCGCCTCGTGTGGTTCGATGCCTTGGTGGGCAATGTGGACCGCACTGCGCGCAACACCAATCTGCTGATGTGGCACCGCCAGCCCTGGCTCATCGACCACGGTGCGGCGCTGACCTTTCATCACGCCTGGAACGGCACCGTGGCACAGCCCGCCAAACCTTTTGCGCCCATTGCCGACCATGTGCTGCTGGCCCGGGCCACGCTGCTCGCGCAGGTGGATGCCGAGCTGGCCGCGCGCCTCACGCCCGAGGTGGTGGCGGGCATCCTGGCCGAGGTGCCCGACGAGTTTTTGGTGCTGGCCGGTGCCGACCACGAAGAAGGACTGCTGACCGCTGCCGCCACCCACCGCCAGGCCTATGTGGACTACTTCTGCGCCCGCCTGGCCGGGCGCGCCACCTGGGTGAATGCACTGAAGGAGGCCGCCGATGCACGTGCCTGAGGTGTATGACTACGCCATCGTGCGCGTGGTGCCGCGCGTGGAGCGCGAGGAATTCATCAACGCGGGCGTGATCCTGTCATGCCAGCGCACCGGCTTTTTGCAGGCTGCCATCGCGCTCGATGAAGCGCGCCTGCTGGCCATGGACCCGCACGCCGACATCGACACCGTGCGCCGCCACCTGGCCGCCATCGTGGCCATCTGTGCGGGCGACGAAGGCTGTGGCCCCATCGCGCGCCTGCCGTATCGCCAGCGCTTTCACTGGCTCACCGCCAAACGCAGCGCCATCATCCAGACCTCTCCCGTGCACACGGGCCGCTGCACCGATGCGGCCGCAGCACTTGAACACATCATGGACCGCATGGTCCGCCCACTGCCTTGACTGAAAACTCTGCTCCCCAATTGGCCCGTTGTGTGATGGTGCTTGGCACCACCAGCGGCGCGGGCAAAAGCTGGCTCACCACGGCGCTGTGCCGCTACTACAGCAACCAGGGTCTGAAGGTTGCTCCGTTCAAGGCACAGAACATGAGCAACAACGCACGTGTGGTGTCGGGCCCTGCGGGTGTGATGGGTGAAATCGGCAGCGCCCAGTATTTCCAGGCCCTGGCTGCGCGTGCCGAGCCTGAGGTGCGCATGAACCCGCTGCTGCTCAAGCCCGAGGCCGACACGCACAGCCAGGTCGTGCTGATGGGGCAGGTGAGCGCCGAACTCACGGCCATGCCCTGGCGCGGCCGCAGCGAAAAGGTGTGGCCGCAGATCGCTGCAGCGCTGGATGCACTGCGTGCCGAGAACGACGTGGTGGTGATCGAGGGCGCAGGCTCGCCCGCCGAAATCAACCTGCACGCCAGCGACATCGTCAACATGCGCGTGGCCCGCCATGCCGATGCGCGCTGCCTGCTGGTGACCGACATCGACCGGGGCGGCGCGTTCGCCCACCTGTACGGCACCTGGGCACTGTTGCCCGAGGACGAGCGTGCGCTGGTCCAAGGCTTTGTGCTCAACAAGTTTCGCGGCGATGCCAGCCTGCTGGCGCCTGCGCCGCAGATGCTGCAAGACCTCACGGGTGTGCCCACCGTGGCCACCATCCCCATGCAATGGCGCCACGGCCTGCCCGAGGAGGACGGCGTGTTCGATGACCGCACGTTGTCAGCGGGCGCGGTGCACACCACCGTGGCCGTCATCGCCTACCCGCGCATCAGCAACCTGGACGAGTTCCAGCCGCTCAAGAACGTGCCCGGCGTGCGCCTGATCTGGGCGCGCAGCCCGGCCGACCTGGCGGGCCTCAAGCCCCCCGACTGGGTGGTGCTGCCGGGCTCCAAGTCCACCGCTGCCGACCTGGCCTGGCTGCGCGCGCAAGGGCTGGACCAGGCCATTGCCCATCACGCGGGGCAGGGCGGCACGGTGCTGGGCGTGTGTGGCGGCCTGCAGATGCTGGGCGAGGCGCTGATCGACACCGCAGGCATCGACGGCAATGCGCCGGGCCTGGGCCTGCTGCCGCTGGTCACCACCTTCGAGGTTGCCAAGACCGTGCAGCGTACCCAGGCGCAGTTTGGTGCGGTGTTGGGGGCCTGGGCCGCGCTGGCGGGTGTGTCCGCCACGGGCTACGAAATCCACCACGGCCAGACCGCCCAGCACCCGGCCATGGCTGCCAAGGGCGATGTGGCGCGCGAGGTCATCCTCGGCATCGCCTGGCAGAACCCGGCGGGCAATGTGCTGGGCGTGTACCTGCACGGCTTGTTCGAGGACGCTGCGGTGCTGCACGCGCTGTTTGGCGCGCAGGTGCCCACGCTGGACAGCGTGTTTGACGGACTCGCAGGCTTCCTGGGCAACAGCTTCACACCGGGCGTGCTGGATGCGCTGGTGGCGCCTTAGCACGCCGGATACCGTGGCGCCATTCAGCCCCTCACACCCGTTCGCAGTGGCAGGCGAGGGTGGTGTACGGAAAGCGCACGGTGTCCTGCCCGCGCAGCGCGGGGTGTCGGGCTATCAAAGCCTCGATCTGGGCGCGCACCGCAGCGCGTTCAGCATCCGGCAGGGCCGCGATGAAACTGATCGACATGAAACGGTCCACGATGACCTGCTGGGGTGGCCCCACATGCTCGTGGGTCAGCCGGGTCTCGACCAATGGGCCGAAACCGGGGTGTGGAAAGGGTTTGCGCCAGTCGCCCTTGTAGAAGCGCGGGGCATCGCCCTCGTAGGGCGTGATGATGGTGGTGAGCTCGGCCACCCAGTCCACCGACTCATCGCGCACATTCCACACCAGTCCCAGCTTGCCGCCCGGCCGCAGCACGCGGTGGAATTCGTCCAGGGCTTCGCGGGTGGCAAACCAGTGGAAGGCCTGTGCACAGACCACGGCATCCAGCGTGCCGGACGGCAGTGGAATGGCCTGTGCCGTGCCCGCCACGGCGCGCACCGTGGGCAGTTGCAACGCTTCGATCTTGGCGCGCATGGCGTCCACGGGCTCCACGCCCACCACCGTGGCCCCGGTGGTTGCGAGCAGCGCGGTGAATTTGCCGGTGCCCGCGCCCACATCGGCCACCTCGCGACCGGGGCCCAGTCCCAACGTCTGTGCCAGCCAGGCCGACAGCGCCGCCGGGTAGTCCGGCCTGCCGCGCGCGTAGGCCTGCGCTTCTTTTTCAAAACCCTGCTGTGCCGCTTTGTGCACGGCGTTCTTTGTGTTCTCCATCACCATGACCTCATCTTTCGTACTTCCATCCGTTGCTGACCTGCATGATGCCGCGTTGGCCAGCCGCCTGCAGCACGTCATTGACCACAAGACCAAGCCCCTGGGCTCGCTGGGCCTGCTGGAGCGCCTGGCGTTGCGCCTGGGCGTGATTCTGGGCACCGAATCCCCCGTGCTGCATGCCCCCCAGATGCTGGTGTGCGCGGGCGACCACGGCCTGGCCGCGCGGGGTGTCTCGGCGTTCCCGAGCGATGTGACCTGGCAGATGGTGGAGAATTTTCTGGCGGGTGGCGCGGCCGTGAGCGTGCTTGCGCGCCAGCATGGCCTGGGCCTCACGGTGGTGGACTGTGGCGTGGCCAAGCCCATTGCTGCGCGCGATGCGGCACCCGGTCAGCCGCGCTTGTTGCTGCGCAAGGTGGCACCCGGCACGCAGGATGCCTCCGTCGGCCCAGCCATGAGTGCCGAGCAATGCGCCCAGGCGCTGGCCAACGGGGTGGAGGTGGTGCGTGCCCTGCCAGGCAACGCCTTGCTGCTGGGCGAGATGGGGATTGCCAACACCTCGGTGGCATCACTGCTGCTGGCGCGCCTGGCGGGGCTGCCGCTGGCCGAGGTGACGGGCGCGGGCACGGGGCTGGATGCTGCGGGTATCGAACGCAAGCGCTTGGTGCTGCAGCAGGCGCTGGACGCCAATGCGGGCGCCACCAGCCCGTTGGAGGCTCTGGCTGCCCTGGGTGGCTACGAGGTGGCCACGCTGGTGGGCGCAGTGCTGCAGGCAGCGGCCGAGCGGCGCGTGATTGTGGTGGATGGCTTCATCACCAGCGCGGCCGTGCTGGTGGCCAGCCGCATCGCGCCGCAGGTGCTGCAGCGCTGTGTGTTTGCCCACCGTTCGGGCGAACGGGGCCACAGCCTGATGTTGGCGCAGATGCAGGCAGAGCCTCTGCTGGACCTGGGCTTGCGCCTGGGCGAGGGTTCGGGCGCGGCGCTGGCCTGGCCGTTGCTGCAATCGGCCTGCGCCGTGCTGCGCGAGATGGCGAGTTTTGAATCGGCTGGCGTGGCGACGCAGACGGCCTGAGCCGCCCTGCTTGGGCAGGCTCTAGCCCACCACGGTCTGGTTGCGGCCTTCTTCCTTGGCGCGGTACAGCGCGGTGTCGGCGCGGGAGAGCATCGCGTCCAGGGTCTCGTGTGACCCGGACCAGCTGGTCAGCCCGATGCTCACCTCGCAGTCCAGCGGGTGCCCCGAGGCCAGCGTGGCGTGGATGCGCTGGGCCACGGCCAGGGCCGCTTGCGCGTCGGCTCCCGGCAGCAGCACCAGAAATTCCTCGCCCCCGTAGCGGCCCAGGCGGTCGGCGCGGCGCAGCACCTGGCGGGTGCGCTCGGCAAAGTGCACCAACACCGCATCGCCGTGCTGGTGGCCGCGCGTGTCGTTCACCGCCTTGAAGTTGTCTAGGTCCACCATCATGATGGACGGACCGCCGCCGTAGCGCTGCGCGCGCTCCAGCTCGTCCTCGCAGCGCTGCAGCAAGGCACGGCGGTTGAGGGTTTGGGTCAGCGAGTCATAGGTGGCCAGGTGCTCCAGCTCGGTGCGCAAGCGGTCTGTGGCCATCAGCACCGCGCCGATGGACAACATCAGCACGGTGAGCGCATAGGCACCGATGTACAGGGTCTGGAACAGCGAGGGCTCCATCAGGTCGTTGCCCGCGTGCCCAGCCAGGATGGAACCCAGCCTGACCCCCAGTACCAGCATGTGCAGGCCCAGCATCACCTCCACCAGCCGCACCGGGAAGTTGCGCCCCCCGTGGCGCAGCATGAAACGCAGTTGCGCGGCGTACAGCGCCCCCATCACCACGGTGAAAAACCCCACCCGCACGGCATAGTTGGGCCACCCGTAGGTCAGCCAGGCAAACACCACCGTGGTGCCTGCCATCACCCAGTTCCAGGTGCGCCAGGTGGCGGGCTGGCCCATGAACTGGCGGGTGCCCATGTAATAAGTGACCGAGCCCAGCACCAGCAACTGGTTGGCCAGCACCAGGCCCAGCCAGTCGGGGATGGCGCCACGCGCGCCAAACAGCACGGTGGACAGCAGCCACAGCAATGGCGCCGCCGCCCATCCGCCCACGCCCCGGATGCTGGGCGGGTAGTGCCGCCGCATGAACAGCAGCACCAGGGCCATGACGGCAGACATGAAGCCCGCCAGGGCGATCATGGAGCGCGGGTCGAGGTTCGTCATGCGGCAGGCAAGAGGAGGGGGAGGGACGTGCCTACGTAATAAATTGTTTCAAAGGCGAAGCCAGTATAGCCACGCACCCGCACGGCTCAGCGCTGTTTCGGTGCATGGTTTGCCCGAGGTTGGACCAGGGGCTGCGCGGGTGTGGACCGGTATGGGGCGGCAATGTGCGCCGTGTTGGTGCATTTTGTATGCAAAGTTCATAAAACATTGTGTACAAAGTTGGCATGGGCCTTGCGTAGGGCATACGCCATGCAAAGCACCCACCCTGCGCCCACCTCCGCCGCCATTGAAATCGTGGCGCTGACCAAACGCTACGCCCAAGGCAAGCCCGCCGTGGATGCGATCAACCTGCGCATTGCCAGCGGCAGTTACTGCTGCCTGCTGGGGCCTTCGGGCTGCGGCAAGAGCACCACGCTGCGCATGATTGCCGGGCACGAGTCGGTGACCAGTGGCGACATCCTGCTGGAGAACCGCAACATCACCGACCTGCCTGCCGCTGCACGCGGCACGGCCATGATGTTCCAGAGCTTTGCGCTGTTCCCGCACCTCTCGGCGCTCGATAACGTGGCCTTCAGCCTCAAGATGAAAGGCGTGGCCAAGGCCGAACGCCAGGCCAAGGCGCGCGACCTGCTGGAGCGCGTGGCCCTGGGGCACCTGGCCGAGCGCAAGCCTGCAGAACTCTCCGGTGGGCAGCAGCAGCGCGTGGCGCTGGCGCGGGCCCTGATCACCCAGCCGCGCGTGCTGCTGCTCGATGAGCCGCTGTCGGCCCTCGACCCTTTTCTGCGCATCCAGATGCGCGCCGAGCTGCGCCGCTGGCAAAAGGAGCTGGGCCTGACGTTTATCCATGTGACCCACAGCCAGGAAGAAGCCATGGCCCTGGCCGACACCATGGTGGTGATGAACCATGGCGTGATCGAGCAGGTGGGCAGCCCGCACGAGGTCTACAACCGGCCTGCCAGCGAATTCGTGGCGCGCTTCATGGGCGGGCACAACGTGATCGACACACCCGAAGGCAAGGTGGGCGTGCGCACCGACCACCTGCAGATTGCCCCCGCCAGTGCCGAGTTGCCCTGGGGTGCCCAGCGCATGCAGGCCGTGGTGACCGACGTGGAGTACCAGGGCACCTATGTGCTGCTGGGCCTGCAAAAGCAGGGCGTGGCCCTGTCGGCCAATGCCACGGCCGCCTATTCGGTGATGGTGTCTGAAGCCGCCTTTGCCGCGCAGCCCTACCAGGTGGGGCAGGGCGTGCAACTGCACTGGACGCCCGACCAGGCACACCCGCTCTCCAAGCCTGCTGCCACATCACTGGCGGTGGCCGCTCCCGCAGTGGCCGTCGCCGCCTGACCGCGCCGCCACGTCCTCTCTTTTTTCACCCGTCCCCTTCCGCAACCCAAGGAGTTTTCCCATGTCCGATGCTTCCCGTGCTGATTCCCCTGTTGTTGTCTCCGATGCCACTGGAGTGGCGCGCCGCTCGTTGCTCAAGGGCACGGCGGGCATCCTGGCCGCTGGCATGTTCCCGGCCGTGCATTCGCAGGAAAAGATCGTGCTGCGCTACCTGGGCACGGCGGTGAACCAGGACAAGGCGATTGCCGAGAAGTTCAAGGCCGACACCGGCATCGAGATCCAGTACGTGGCCGTGACCACCGACGACGTGACCAAGCGCGCCGTCACCGCGCCCAACAGCTTTGACCTGATCGACACCGAGTACTTCTCGCTGAAAAAGATCGTACCCACGGGCAACCTCAAGGGCATCGACACCAAGCGCATCAAGAACGCCGACAAGATCACCACGCTGTTCACTACCGGCCAGGTGGCCGGCAAAGCCGTGGGTGACCAGGGCACGGCACCCAAGAAGGTGATCTACCTGGAAGGTGAAAAGTCCAAGAAGTTCGCGACTGCGCCCACGCAGTTCATGAGCCTGATCCCCACCGTGTACAACGCCGACACGCTGGGCATCCGCCCCGACCTGATCAAGCGCCCCATCAACTCGTGGGCCGAGCTGCTCAACCCCGAGTTCAAGGGCAAGACCGCCATCCTGAACATCCCCTCCATCGGCATCATGGACGCCGCCATGGTGGTCGAGGCCATGGGCCTCTACAAGTACCCCGACAAGGGCAACATGACCAAGAAGGAGATTGATCTCACGATCAAGACCCTGATCGAGGCCAAGAAGCAGGGCCAGTTCCGCGCGCTGTGGAAGGACTTCAACGAGTCGGTGAACCTGATGGCATCGGGCGAGGTGGTGATCCAGTCGATGTGGAGCCCGGCTGTGACGGCCGTGCGCACCAAGGGCATCGCCTGCAACTTCCAGCCCCTGAAGGAAGGCTATCGCGCCTGGGCCGCCGGCTTTGGTCTGCCCGCCACGCTGAGCGGCCGCAAGCTCGATGGCGCCTACGAGTTCATCAACTGGTTCCTGGACGGCTGGGCCGGTGCCTACCTGAACCGCCAGGGCTACTACAGCGCCGTGCTGGAGACCGCCAAGTCCAAGATGGAAGCCTACGAGTGGGCCTACTGGATGGAAGGCAAGCCCGCCACGCAGGACATCAAGAGCCCGAATGGCGATGTGCTGGCCAAGGCCGGTGCAGTGCGCGACGGCGGCAGCTACGAGTCGCGCATGGGCGGCATCGCTTGCTGGAACGCGCTGATGGACGAGAACAACTACATGGTGCAGAAGTGGAATGAGTTCGTCGCGGCGTAAGGAGTGCACCCCCTGAGGCGCTGCGCGCCTTCACCCCTCTCTCGACCCGCTGCGCGGTTCGGGAGGGGGACGCCCCCGGTGCGGCGGGGCGGCCCTTGCACGGGGGCACTGGTCTTGGGCAGCGTCAGTCTCAAGAGCAAGCGCCGAACGGTAGACCTTTGAATTCATTGATTGCAAACACCATGAGCACGACCACACAGTCCTTACCTGCTGCAGCTGTCCCCGGCCGCAGCATTGCCGCCTGGTGGCAGGCTGCGCCGTTCACGCTGGTGTTCGCGCTGTTTTTTCTGATTCCGCTGGCGCTGATCGTGATGGTCAGCTTCTGGGACTTCAATGAGTACGAGCTGTTGCCGGGCTTCACGTTCAAGAACTACGTGTCGATCTTTGCGGGCTGTGGCGATGCGTCGGAGGGCCTGTGTGTCACGCTCAAGACGTATTACTCCACGCTCAAGTTCAGCTTTCTGGTGTGGCTGATCACGCTGGTGATCGGCTTCACCGTGGCCTATTTTTTGGCCTTCCATGTGCGCTCTTCGGGCATGCAGACCCTGCTGTTCGTGCTGTGCACCATCCCGTTCTGGACGTCGAACGTGATCCGCATGATCTCGTGGGTGCCGCTGCTGGGGCGCAATGGGCTGGTCAACCAGACGCTGATGGGCATGAACCTGATCGAGACGCCCGTGGAGTGGCTGCTTTTCTCGGACTTCTCGGTGGTGTTGGCTTTTGTGCACCTGTACACCATGTTCATGATCGTGCCCATCTTCAACAGCATGATGCGCATCGACCGCAGCCTCATCGAGGCGGCCAGCGACAGCGGCGCGAGTGGCTGGCAGACGCTGTGGAACGTGATCGTGCCGCTGTCGCGCACCGGCATCATCATCGGCTCGATCTTTGTGATCACCATCGTCATGGGCGATTTCGTCACCATCGGCGTGATGGGCGGGCAGCAGATCGCATCGATTGGCAAGATCATCCAGGTGCAGACGTCTTACCTGCAGTTCCCGCTGGCGGCGGCCAATGCCGTGATTCTGCTGGCCGTGGTGCTGATGATTATCTGGGGCCTCACGCGCCTCGTCGACATTCGCAAGGAGCTGTGAGATGAAAGTCCGTGAATCTCGTCCCGCCAGCTTCTGGCCCCTGGCCATCTTCTTTGCGCTGTTCGTGCTGTTCATGTACGGGCCGATGTTCGTCATCTTCATCCTGAGCTTCCAGGGCCCCGAGGGCGGGCTCACCTTCCCCATGCGCGGCGTGTCGCTGCACTGGTTCGCCAAGCTGGCCGAAGGGCTGGGTGTGGTGGACATTGGCGCGGCGCTGTGGCGCTCGCTGGGCCTGGGCGTGGCGGTGATGCTGTGCACGGTGGTGCTGTCGGTGCTGGCGGGCCTGGCGTTTCGCAAGCGTCTGGCGGGCGGCAACACGCTGTTTTTCATCGTGGTGGCCAGCCTCATCATGCCGTCCATCATCGTGTCGTTGGGCATCGGGCTGGAGTTCCGGCTCATCGACAACGGCATCAAGGCCGCGCTGGAATGGCTGGGCATGGAGAGTGCGCTGGAGGGCTACGGCACGTCGCTGGGCCTGTTCACCTCGGCCCTGGGCGCGCACCTGACCTGGACGCTGCCGTTTGGCCTGCTCATCATGTTTGCGGTGTTCAACCGCTTCAACCCTGCGTACGAAGAAGCCGCACGCGACCTGGGCGCCACGCCCTGGCAGGGCTTTGCGCATGTGGTGCTGCCGCTGATCGCTCCCTCGGTCGTGGGCATTGGCATGTTCGGCTTCACGCTCAGCTGGGACGAGATCGCCCGCACCTCGCAGGCCATTGGCGACGTGAACACGCTGCCGCTGGAGCTGCAGGGCCTCACCAGCACAGTGACCACTCCCTCCATCTACGCACTGGGAACGCTGACCACCGTGGTCTCCTTCGTTGTCATGGGTATCACGCTGGCGCTGGTGTGGGCCTTGGGCCGCAGGCGCAAGGGCCGTTCGGGGTAAAAACGGCACCCTTATGACGACCACCCTCCCCAAGCCCCGGCGCGCGCGCGCTGCGGTCACCGAACCGCCCGTGCAGCCCGACACGACCGGCCAGCTCAGTGACAACGACATGTACGACCGCATGGTGTCGGCCATCCTCGACCACCGGTTACCACCCGGCACCAAGCTGGTGGAAGACAAGCTGGCGGCTGCCTTTGGAGTGTCCCGCACACGGGTGCGGCCTGTGCTGGTGCGGCTGGCCAACGAGCAGGTCGTTACGCTCACACCCAACCGGGGCGCATCCATTGCCCAGCCCACGCCGCAAGAGGCGCTGGAAGTGTTCGAGGCCCGCCGCCTGCTGGAGCCGCGCCTGGTGGAGCTGTTCATTGCCAACGCCACCGACGCCGACATTGCCGCGCTGCGCACCTGCATCGACGACGAAGAGGCCGCCCGCGCCAGTGGCGACATGCGCCGTGCCATCCGCCTGTCGGGCGACTTTCACCTGCACATTGCACAGGCAGCAGGGCACCAGACGCTGGGGCGCATCCTGCGCGAGCTGGTGTCGCGCACCTCGCTCATCCTGATGACCTACAGCCCCAGCCACGCCCAAACCCGCGAAGAGGCCACGGCCTGCGGCTGCCGCGAGCACCGCGCGCTGATCGACGCCATCCGCCTGCGCGACGCGCGCGAGGCGCCCCGGCTGATGCTGGTCCACCTGGCGCGGATCGAGTCGCAGCTGGAGTTCACGCCGCCTGCGGCAGAGGCGCCCGATCTGGCGCGGTTGCTGGGCGGGGTCTGACGGTTTTTTCACACGCTTGCCCATGCGCCAACTGCTCGTCATCAACCCCAACATGTCGGCCCATGTCAGTGCCTTGCTGCAGCGGCATGTGCAGGGGGCTGCGGGCTCGCATGTGGCGGTGCGCACGGCCACGGCCCGCTTTGGCGCACCGTACATCGTGTGCGAGGCGAGCTACGCCGTGGCGGCCCACGCCGCGCTCGATGTGTGGGCGCATGAGATTGCACAGCCGCAGACCGCGCCCGACGCGGTGCTGATCGGCTGCTTTGGCGACCCTGGCTTGATGGCGCTGCGCGAGAGCAGTCCGGTGCCTGTCACCGGCCTGGCCGAAGCGTCATTCATCGAGGCTGCGCGCCACGGCCGCTTTGCCATCGTCACCGGCGGCGAGCGCTGGGGCCCCATGCTGCAGCGCCTGGCCCAGGCGCTGGGCCACGCCCACGCACTGGCAGGCATTCACACCGTGGCGCCCACCGGTGCCCAACTGGCTGCCGACCCCGAAGCGGCCCGCGCATTGCTCGCCCAGGCCTGCCGGGATGTGGTGCGGCAGATGGGGGTGCAGGCCGTCATCCTGGGTGGGGCTGGGCTCGCAGGCATGGCTGCCGCCGTGCAGCCGCAAGTGACTGTGCCCGTGATCGACAGCGTGGTGGCCGGTGCCACCTGGGCGCTGCGCGCGCATCCCGTGCCGCCGGAGCGCAAGGTGGCTGGGTTTGATGTGGCCTGGGTGGGGGTGTCGCAAGAGATGGCGGCGCTGGGCACCCGCTGCGTTGTCTGACCCGGCCTTGCAGGCTGGCGGTTGCGCAAGGGCTCGAAATCTCTGCCAGAGCGCAGGTTTTGAGTGTTTTTGGCTGGATGCGCTAGAAGAATATGCGCTGGTTGCTATGAAATTTGAAGCGCTGTGCTTTCTGCGCGTTAGGGCGCCAGCGTCTTCGGCCGGTAGTCGCAATACTCGCTCACCACACATTCCCAGCAGCGCGGCTTGCGCGCCTGGCACACATAGCGGCCCAGCAGGATGAGCCAGTGGTGCGAATCCACTGCGTAGGCCACAGGCACGCGCTTCATCAGCTGCAGCTCCACCGCAAGCGGGTTCTTGCCGGGCGCCAGACCGGTGCGGTTGCTCACGCGAAAGATGTGTGTGTCCACCGCCATGGTGGGCTGGCCAAAGGCCACGTTCAGCACCACGTTGGCCGTCTTGCGGCCCACGCCAGGCAGGGCCTCCAGCGCCTCGCGCGTGCGAGGCACCACGCTGCCGTGCTGCTCCACCAGGATGCGGCAGGTTTCCATCAGGTTCTTGGCCTTGGTGCGGTACAGGCCGATGGTCTTGATGTAACCCTCCAGCCCCTCCAGTCCCAAATCCAGGATGGCCTGGGGCGTGCCTGCCACAGGGAACAGCTTGCGCGTGGCCTTGTTCACACCCACGTCAGTGGCCTGGGCTGACAGCAGCACGGCGGCCAGCAGCTCGAACGGGGTGGTGTATTCCAGCTCCGTGTTGGGCATAGGGTTGGCTGCCTTGAGGGTGGCGAAGAAGGGCTCGATCTGGGCGGTTTTCATCATCATCGTTGGCGGGGTGGGGTAGGGGGCTGGCTTCTTTTGGCGGGCGTGGCCGGTGGCGCATTGTCCCGCAGCTGCGCCTGCAGAAACTCCAGGAACATGCGCACGGCAGCGGGCAGGGTGCGGCCGCTCAGGGTTTGCAGCTCGGCGGCGCGGGCGCTCATGCCGGGCTCGCGGATCTGGGCGGCATGCATTTCGCCGCGCTGCACACGGTCGCGCACCGTGACCTCGCCCGAGATGGACAGGCCGCCGCCATGCAGCACAAAGTGCATCAGCGTCTCAAAGTGGTTGCACACCAGCGCGGGCTCAAAGACCAGGCCCCGCTGGCTGCAGCCAATGTCGAACAGCTGGCGCACGGTGTTGTCCCGCTCGGGCAGCGCGATGGGGTAGGCGTGCATCTGCGCCAGCGTGACGGAGTGGGCGCGTGCCAGTGCGTGGTCCGGCCGCATGATGGCAATGACGGGTGCGGCCTGGCGGTGCTGCACGGTGATGTCCCGCTCGGCCGAGCGGCTGTAGGTCAGGCCAATGTCCGCATCGCCGTTGAGCACCGCCACGGTCACAGCTGCGGGGCTGGCCACGCGCAGGTGAAACTGGATGCCGGGGTACTGCAGGCGGAACTGCGCCATCACGCGGGGCAGGAACTCGATGGCAAAACCCGCAGAGCTGCAGATGCGCACCAGCCCCGTGCGCAGGCCCTGCAGCGCCTGGATGTCGGAGACCACGCGGTCGGCCTCCAGCGCGCCGCGCCGGGCATGGGCGGCCAGCAGCTCGCCCGCCGCGCTGGGCGCCATGCCGCGCGGGCGCCGGTCAAACAGCGGCACGCCCAGCAGGTCTTCGAGGGCGGCGACTTGGCGGCTCACGGCCGAGGGCGACACATTGAGGCGCGCGGCGGCCTCGCTGACCGAGCCGCTGCGCACCACCTCCAGAAAGTAGCGCAGCGCCGTGTCCTGCAAGCGGCTGGAAAGCATGGGGGGCCTTTCGGGGTGTGGATTGCGTAAAACGCAAAGATAACCCCAGAAATCGTTGATTGTCGAAACGCAGTGGGCTGCTTATGCTGACCCATAAATGACACATTCACCGGCCCCAGCCCCCATGCCTCCTGCAAACAGCGTCACCCCGGCTGGTACCCCCAGCCCCATCGTGGACTACACGGCCACCGGACTGTCGCGCGCCATCCATGCGCGGGAGGTCTCCTGCACCGAGGTGCTGGACGCCTACCTGGCCCAGGTAGACCGGCTGAACCCCGTGGTGAATGCCCTGGTGGCGATGGTGGACCGCAACGCCCTGCGCACGCAGGCGTCAGAGCGCGATGCGCAACTGGCGCGCGGCGAGAGCCTGGGCCCGCTACATGGGTTTCCGCAGGCGCCCAAGGACATCATGCCCGCTGCGGGCATGGTCACCACGCGGGGCTCGCCCATCTTTGCCGGGCAGGTGTCTGCCACCGACGCCGTGGTGTTCGAGCGCATGCGCGCAGGCGGCGCACTGTTCATCGGCCGCAGCAACTCGCCCGAGTTTGGCCTGGGCGGGCACACCTACAACCCGGTGTATGGCACCACGCGCAACGCCCACAACCCAGCTGTGTCGGCGGGGGGCAGCAGTGGCGGCGCAGCCGTGGCAGTGGCCCTGCACATGCTGCCTGTGGCCGATGGCTCGGACATGATGGGATCGCTGCGCACGCCAGCGGCGTTCAACAACGTATACGGCCTGCGCACCTCGTTCGGCCTGGTGCCGCACGGGCCGACGGAGGAAGTGTTCTTCCAGCAGTTCAGCGTGGCCGGGCCCATGGCGCGCAACATCCCGGACCTGGCGCTGCTGCTGTCGGTGCAGGCGGGTTTTGATGCGCGCCTGCCGCTCACGCGCCGGCACGAGGATGTGGCCCTGCTGGGCCAGCCGCTGGAGCGCGATTGGCGCGGTGCCCGCATCGGCTGGCTTGGTGACCTGGGTGGCCACTTGCCCACCGAGCCCGGCGTGCTGGCCACTTGCGAGCAGGCGCTGGAGCACTTTCGCACCGTGGGCTGCGCAGTGGAGGCCGTGGTGCCAGCGTTCGACCTGAAGCAGCTGTGGAACGCCTGGATCGACCTGCGCAGCTTCAGCGTGGCAGGGGCCAATGCGGCCCTGTATCGCAACCTGGCCACGCATGCGCTGCTGAAGTCCGAGGCGGTGTGGGAGATCGAGCGTGGCATGCGCCTGACGGCCCTGCAGGTGTACGACGCGGCCCGCGTGCGCAGCGCGTGGTACCAGGTGCTGCGCGCCCTGTTCGAACAATTCGATTTTCTGGTGTTGCCCGCTGCCCAGGTCTTCCCGTTCGATGCGGGGCTGGACTGGCCCCACGAGGTCGGCGGCCGCACCATGGACACCTATCACCGCTGGATGGAGGCCGTGGTGCCCGCCACCATGGCCGGCCTGCCCGCGCTGGCAGCCCCCGCAGGTTTTGGCCCCGGCGGCCTGCCTGCGGGGCTGCAGATCATCGGCCCGGCACAGTCTGACGCCGCCGTGCTGCAGATCGGCCATGCCTACGACCAGGCCAGTGGGTACGCGCGCCAGCGCAGCCCCTTGCTGGGGTGACCTGGGCCTTGCTGCTCGCCATTCCGTCTCCCACCGTGAACCCCCGCTACCCCCCGCTTTTGTCAACGTGCTTTCTGGAGAGCTTCACCATGCTGCGTTCCCGCTTCGTATCGAGTCTTCTGCTCAGCGCACTGGTGCTGGGCGCGCCCGGCCTGGCGCAGGCACAGACTTACCCCGACCGACCCATCAAGCTGGTCGTGCCTTTTGCCCCTGGCGGCGCCACCGACATCCTGGGACGGCTGCTGGCCACAGCCCTGGGGGAGCGTCTGGGGCAGCCCATGGTGGTCGAGAACCGGCCCGGCGCGGGCACCGTGGTGGCGGCGTCCATGGTGGCCAAGGCGCCCGCTGACGGGTACACCCTGCTGCTCGGGTCCAACACCACGCTCACCATGAACCCGGCCATCCGCACCAATCTGCCGTACGACCCCGTCAAGAGCTTCACCCCCCTGGCCCTGGTGGCCGACATGGGGCTGCTGCTGGTGGCCCACAACGACACCCCGGGGCAGTCGCTCAAGGACATCGTGGCCCAGGCCAAGGCCGCGCCGGACAAGTTCTCGTACGGCTCCTATGGCACGGGCTCGTCGGTGCACTTTGGCGCTGAGATGCTCAAGACCACTGCAGGGTTTCCGATGATGCATGTGCCTTTCAACGGCAGCTCGCCCAGTCTCACGGCGCTGATGGGCGGGCAGGTGCAACTGGCGGTGGACACCGTGGTGGCATCCACCCCGCTCATCAAGTCCGGCAAGATCAAGGCGATTGCGGCGCTCAGCCCGCAGCGCCTGGCCTTGCTGCCCAACGTGCCCACGGTGGCCGAAAGCGGCTACCCCGGCTTTGACATGGGTTCCTGGTTTGCCTTTGTGGGGCCCGCAGGGCTGCCCGCACCCGTGCAGAAAAAGCTGGAAAAGGCCCTGGCCGAGACCATGGCCTCGGCGGAGTTCAAGAAGAAGATGGTGGACATCGGCCTGACGCCGCTGGGTGGCAATGGCGACGCGCTGCGCGCACGCATTGAACGCGAGCTGCCGCTGATGCGTGCCGTGGCGGCACGGGCGGATATCCGGGTGGATTGACGGTCGGCGCTGAAAAGGGCTACCCGGCCCGTCAGCGCAACCCGATGGGATTCAGCGCGTCCGCTTGACCGGAATACACAGCCAGCACGGAAAGCGCCCCGTGGCCGGGTCCACCGCAAAGTCCTCGTCGTAGATCTCCAGCGCAGCGCGGGGCTCCCATTCCCAGCCATCGGGGATCTGGCCCGGCGTGCCCATCTGCGCCCAGGCGGCGGCAATCTCGGGCCCCGTGCCCACAAAGTGCATGCATGCGTAGTCGCCGCCTTCGTAGTCCATCACCTGCACATCGGGCCCGGTGCGCAGGCCCACGCCAATCTGCACCGCTGCGTCATAGCGGCACTGCTCGGGCGGCGTGCAGCCCGGGTCGTCGTGGCTGAAGCCATAGAACTTGGGGCGCGGATCATTCAGCCGATGGGCGGCACACCAGCTGCCAAAACGCTCCCACAACTCGGTCAGGCCCGGGTGGCCGTAGGCGCCGGTGTGGCGCATGGTGGCAAGGCGCATGCGGGGCAGGGTGCGGAGGGTCAGGGTCATGGCGGGCAGGGCAGTGGCGGTGGACGGAAAACCCAGTTTAGAGCCTCTTGGAAAGACACCGCATGAATCCTGCGTCGCAATTGGCGACAATGCAGAGTTTGTTGCCAACCACTTCTGTCCACGCCATGCAATTTGCCGACCGCCTGAACAACGTAGAAACCTCCGCCATCCGCGAGCTTTTCAAGCTGCTGGGCAAGCCCGGCATCATCAGCTTTGCGGGTGGCTTTCCGGACAGCGCGATGTTTGACGTGGAAGGCATCCGCGCAGCCAGCAACGCCGCCCTGGCCGAAGAGCCCGGCGCAGCATTGCAATATGGCGCCACCGAGGGCTACAACCCGCTGCGCGAGCAACTGGCCGCCTTCATGACCAGCAAGGGCGCCAAGGATGTAGCGGCCGACAACCTCATCGTCACCACCGGCAGCCAGCAGGCGCTGGATCTGCTGG
Source organism: Acidovorax sp. ACV02 (assembly GCF_014851475.1). Taxonomy (NCBI): domain Bacteria; kingdom Pseudomonadati; phylum Pseudomonadota; class Betaproteobacteria; order Burkholderiales; family Comamonadaceae; genus Acidovorax; species Acidovorax sp. ACV02. Next base: position 28,650 of record NZ_JACUZU010000007.1, on the reverse strand, counting down.
GCAAGACCCTCATCAGCCCCGGCGACAAGGTGATTGTGGAAGGCCCGACCTTCCTCGCCACCATCCAGTGCTTTCGCCTGTACGGCGCCGAACTCATCAGCGCGCCCATCGATGGCAATGGCGTGAAGACCGACGAGCTGGAAAAGCTCATTGCCGAACACAAGCCGAAATTCGTTTACCTGATCCCCACCTTCGGCAACCCCAGCGGCGCCATGCTGAGTCTGGAGCGCCGCAAGGCCGTGCTCGAGATGGCAGTGAAGCACAACACCCTGATCGTCGAGGACGACCCCTACGGCGACCTGTACTTTGGCGATGCGCCACCGCCCAGCCTGCTCAACCTGTCGGCCACCGTGCCCGGCAGCCGCGAGCTGCTGGTGCACTGCGGCAGCTTGAGCAAGGTGCTGTCGCCCGGCCTGCGCGTGGGCTGGATGATTGCTCCGGCCGAGTTGCTGGGCAAGGCCACCATGTGCAAGCAGTTCAGCGACGCGCACACCAGCACCTTTGCCCAGGCCACGGCCGCGCAGTACCTCAAGGCCGGCCGCATGCCTGGCACGCTGGCCCATGTGCGCAAGGTGTACGCCGAGCGCGCCCAGGCCATGGGCGATGCCCTGCGCAAGGAGCTGGGCGACGCCATCGAATTTGTGCAGCCCCAGGGCGGCCTGTTCGTGTGGGCGCGCCTCACAGGGGCAGGCGGCAAGGTGGCCGATGGCAACGTGCTGGCCAAGCGCGCCATTGAAAAGGGCGTGGCCTTTGTGCCCGGCACGCCGTTCTTCTGCGCTAACCCGGACCACGCCACCTTCCGCCTGTCGTTTGCCACGGCCGATGTGGACAAGATCCGCGAAGGCGTAGCGCGCTTGGGCCAGGCGATCTGACGCCTCCATGTCTGACACCAACGATCTCGCCAACGTTCTCCAGCGCCTCGAAAGCCTGGAGATCAAGGCCAGCTTTACCGAAGACCTGCTGGACCAGCTGAACATGACCATCTACCAGCAGCAGCAACTGATCGATCGGCTGACGCACGAAGTCATCCAGCTGCGCCAGCAGGCGCCCGAAGGCGGCTCGAACGGCCCGCGCAACCTGCGCGACGAGCTGCCGCCGCATTACTGATCTAGAGATCTAGGCTTTCACGGACCGCCAGGCTGCGTCCGCCAGTTCTGTGCGGTAGGTGGTGGGCGACGGCAGGCCACCTTGGGCAGCGTTGCCCGACAGCCAGGCCCTGCAATAGCTCTGCACCGGCCCCATCACCAGCGATGGCATCAGCTCGCACGGCAGGTCGCGCAGCGCGCCCGATCGGCGGTGCGGCTCGAACCAGGCCACCAGCGCCTGGTTGCGGCGCCGTGCGGCCTCGGCCAGGTCGGGCGTGCGCGGGCCCGCTGCCACTGCGCTGCGCGCCTGGAACATGAACCGCGCCCGCTCGGGCTGCGCCACCACCCAATCCAGGTAGCCCGTGACCAGGGCCAACACGCCCGCCTCCACGCCCTGGGCGGCATCGAGGTGCGCCTGCACGCTGCGCGACTGGTCGTGAAAGATCTCGAAGAACAGCGCTGCCACGATGCCGTCGCGGTTGCCAAAGTGGTGATAGATGCTGCCCACGCTGGCCCCGCAGCGCGCCCGCACGCCGTCGATGGTGACTGCATCCACGCCGCCTTCGGCCGCGCAGGCCAGGGCGGCGTTCAGGATGTCCTGGCGGCGGTCGGTGGGGGCTTCGGCAGGGGATGAGGTGGGGGGCGGGGAATTGCGGCTTGCCATGGAACGGGATTCTAGAATAAAGTTCTAGAAAATACTTCTAGTTCACGATCCTTCCATGCATTCCTCTCCTCCCATGGCCGCTCCTGCCGCTCCTGCCGCTCCTGCCGCTCCTGCCGCTCCTGCCGCTCCTGCCGCCGCTGCCGCTGCCGCTCCTGCCGCCGCTGCCTCCATGCCTGGTGCCGCGTTGTATCCGCACCTGCTTGCCCCGCTCGATCTGGGCTTCACCACCCTCAAGAACCGTGTGCTCATGGGCTCCATGCACACCGGGCTGGAGGACGGGCGCGACCTGTCTCGCATGGCGGCGTACTTCCGCGAGCGGGCCGAGGGAGATGTGGGCCTGATCGTGACGGGCGGGTTCGCACCTAACATCGCGGGCTGGGCCAAACCGTTTGCGGGCACGCTGGCGACCTCGGGCGCGGCCAAGCGCCACCGCGTGGTGACCGAGGCCGTGCACGAGGCGGGCGGCAAGATCGCCCTGCAGATCCTGCACACGGGCCGCTATGCCTACCACCCGCTGGCCGTGGCACCGTCGCGGCTGCAGTCGCCGATTTCGCCGTTCACGCCGTTCGCGCTGTCGGCGAGCGGGGTGGAGCGCCAGATCCGTGCCTTCGTGCGCTGTGCAGTGAAGGCGCGCGAGGCGGGCTACGACGGCGTGGAGGTGATGGGCTCGGAGGGCTATTTCATCAACCAGTTCCTGTCGCAAGCCACCAACCTGCGGCGCGATGCCTGGGGCGGCGACTACAGCCACCGCATGCGGCTGCCGGTGGAGATTCTGGCCCGCATGCGCGAGGCCGTAGGGCCGGACTTCATCATCATCTACCGCCTGTCGATGATCGACCTGGTGCCCGGCGGCAGCGCGTGGGACGAGATCGTCACCCTGGGCAAGGCCGTGGCCACAGGCGGGGCGAACATCGTCAACACCGGCATTGGCTGGCACGAGGCGCGGGTGCCCACCATTGCCACCAGCGTGCCGCGCGCAGCGTTTGCCTGGGTCACGCAAAAGATGAAGGCCGAGTTTGCGGCGGCAGGCATCACCACGCCGCTGGTCACGTCCAACCGCATCAACACGCCCGAGGTGGCCGAGCAGGTGCTGGCCGATGGCTGTGCCGACATGGTGTCCATGGCGCGGCCACTGCTGGCCGATGCGGCGTTTGTGAAGAAGGCTGCGCAGGGCCGGGCCGACCGCATCAACACCTGCATCGCCTGCAATCAGGCCTGCCTGGACCATGTGTTCCAGAACAAGACCAGCAGCTGCCTGGTCAACCCGCGCGCTTGCCATGAGACGGAGCTCGTGTACCGCCCCGTGTCGTCGCGCAAGCGCATCGCGGTGGTGGGCGCGGGGCCTGCAGGACTGACGGCCGCCACCGTGGCCGCCGAGCGAGGGCACGAGGTGCACCTGTTTGACGCTGCGCCGGTCATCGGCGGCCAGCTCAACATGGCCAAGGTGATTCCGGGCAAGGAAGAGTTCCACGAAATGCTGCGCTACCTGGCCACACGCGTGGAGGACACAGGCGTGCAACTGCACCTGAACGAGCGCGTGTTGGCCGCCGACCTGGCGGGCTTTGACGAGGTCATCGTCGCTACCGGTGTGGAGCCGCGTGACCCGAAGATCCCCGGCCAGGACCACCCCAAGGTGCTGAGCTACATCGACGTGCTGCGCCACGGCAAGCCGGTGGGCGAGCGTGTGGCCATCATCGGTGCGGGCGGCATTGGCTTTGATGTGGCTGAGTTCCTCACGCATGGTGAGCACCCCTCCACCACGCTCGATTTGCCCGCCTGGAAGGCCGAATGGGGCATCACCGACCCGGCCGAGGCGCGCGGTGGCCTGGCCGCCAGCGGCCCGCGCGTGACGCCCCCTGCACGGCAGGTAACGCTGCTGCAGCGCAAGAAGGGCAAGCTGGGCGGCGGCCTGGGCAAGACCACGGGCTGGATCCACCGCACGGTGCTGAAGATGAAAGCGGTGGAGATGGTGGGTGGCGTGAACTACGAGCGCATTGCCGACGAAGGGCTGCTGGTCTCGTACGGCGAGAAGCGCGAAGACCCGACCTGGATCCCTTGCGACACCGTGGTCCTGTGCGCGGGCCAGGTGCCGTTGCGCAGCCTGGCGCAGGACCTGGAGGCCCAGGGCCGCAAGCCCCACCTCATCGGTGGTGCGCTGGAGGCCGGCGAGCTGGACGCCAAGCGCGCCATCGACCAGGCGGCGCGGCTGGCAGCCCGGCTGTAGATCGGTGCGTACATCGCCTGCAGGGGCTCACAGGGTCTCACAGGGCCTGTCAGTGCCTGTCAGGCGTGTTGTTGAGGTCTTTTTGGCTGGTAGCGCTAGTGGAATATGCCTGAGCAGCTATATTTTTGATAGTGAATACAGGATGGCGACTGCCGTGATGGGTCACGGCGGCTGTGCCCTCCTTATCCCTCAGGCGGACAGATTCAAGGCGTTGAACACCCGCAGCGCTGCCCACGCGTCGTTGGCCGCGTAGACCAGCTGGGCCTCGCTCAGCCGGGCGTTGGCCCAGTTGGAGGTGGCGGCTTTTTTGGACTTGATGAAGCGCCGGTTGAACAGCACCGCCACAGCCCCTTTCACGCCCATGTCCTTGCGGTAGCCGCGTTGGCGGAACACGGTGTTCAGTTCCAGCACATCGGCCGGTTGCACGCCCAGCTTGTGCTGGATGCGCTTGGTGTCGTCACCCAGCCCAAAGCCCGCCTTGGTCACACCCTGCAGGGCCAGCAGCTCGGCCACGCGCGCTCGGCAGCCGGGGTCGTGCAGCTGGAACACCCAGGCCCGCTCCAGCGTAGCCAGTTGCACGATGTGCGGCCCGTCCGACGGCTCATCGCGCACAAAGGTGGGTTTGGATTCGGTGTCAAAACCCCAGGCACTGGCGCTGGCCAGCGCCTGGCAAGCCTGGTCGGCCTGTGCAGGCGTGGCGACCAGCGCAATGCTGTCCATGCCCAGGCGTTCAAAGGGTTCCAGCAGCGCGATCTGGTCTTTGTCTGGCGTGGGGCGCTGGGTAGTGCGCGCAGAGGGGTGGCGGGGCGCGGAGGGCGGCTGGCGCCGCGAAGGAGGAGAGGCCGTCATGCGGGCCATTGTGCCGTGTAGGTGTCCCTTCAGCGTTTGCCGGTTTTGCGCAAGCGGGGGGCTTCCTCCATCTGGCCCAGGGCTTGCTCACAAGCCGCCACCGACTGGGCCTGCCGCCCCGCCAGCCAGCCTGCGCCAAACCAGGCCTTCAGGTCGCCGGACTCTGCAAGCTCGCGGTACAGCGCTGCCGCCACACGCTCGTCATTGAGGTGGCCCAATGCCGACAGCGCTGGCTGCAGGCTGTCCAGAAACCGGGCGCTGTGTGCATCCAGCGCGGGCGCCACGAACTCTGTGAGGTAGCGCAGGCGTTTGAGGCGTTTGCGCAGCCGGTGCTGTGCCTGGGGCGTGCGCGTGGCAAAACCCCCTGCGCCTTTTTGCACCTGGGCATGCAGTGCGCGCAGGCGCTGCTGCAGCCGGCGGCGCGTCGCACGGGCGTCCAGGCCTGCTGCGGCGTCGCCCGTGGCGTCCAGCCCTGGGGTGGTAAAGGCCATCAGATACACGAGCGCTTCCTGAAAGGCCGCATCGCGCACGGTCTGTTGCGCGGCCTGGGCCACCAGCGCGGTGTTGTCGCCCTGGTGGGTGGACAGGGGCGGCGCTCCGGCGGCCTGCAGTTCGGCACCGATGCGTTGCATCACCTGGCTGCGGTCCCGCAGATGGCCGAGCTGCTGGAACACCTGGACCAGGGGCGGCTCCCAGGCGGGGTCAAAGTTGCCTGGGGCCAGCGGCGCCAGCTCGCGCAGGGCGGTGCGCAGGCGGCGGATGCCGATGCGCAGCTGGTGCAGCAGCTCCTCATCACTCGCACCTTCGGCAATGTCGCTGGCGGGGCCCAGGATTTGCTGCAGGCACTGCGCCACCACGGCGCGCTGCAGGGCCTGCCCGGCGGGCAGTTGCTGGTACAGGGGGGACCGGGGTCGGGCCTTGCGGGGCGAACCACTGCTGGCTGGGCTGTCAGATGGAATGGGAATGCCCGATGGACTGCCAGCTGGTGCCAGCAGGCGCTCGCCCCGTTCGGCCTTGGACACGGTGCTCAGATACAGCCCGTGCCGCGTGGCCCACTGCGCGGCGAGCGCTGCAAGACCCGCCACCGGCCCGGCCTTGAGTTCCAGCTCCAGCTCGCAAATGGGGGCCTCTGCCTGCTGGGGCGTGCCCCGGTGGGCCACCACCCGGCCGGTGTCCAGCGCCAGCTCGACCACGGTTCCCTGGCGGGTGATGTCGCGCGTCAGCCGGTCCATCTCGGTGCCATAGGTCTCGACGAGGGAGCCGCCTGCGGCTTGCAGCGCCTGCTGCAGCCGCGCGCCCGCCACGGTGCCGCTGTGCAACTGGGGTTGGGGCTCGGGCGCGGTGCCTTCGGTGGCGGGGCCGCGTGCGACGTTGTGCTCCTGCCGGTCCAGCGGGCCATCGCCCAGCGCCTTGACGGTTTGCACCCACTGGTCGCCCTCGCGCCGTAGGCGAAACGCTATGCCGCGTGACGCCAGTGCGCCGTCGGGCGTGTCGAAGTAGCGGGCCTCCATGCGGATGGCGGTACACCGGCCCCGGCGCACCGCCGCTTGCACGGCAGCCAGACGGTCGGGCGGGATGCAGAACTTGAATTCGATTTCCATGGTGGCGGCATTATCCCGTGGTATCCCCATCGCAGGGCTGCGCCGGATGAGGGGCGCGCGGCGGTTATCCGTCAATAATAGAAAATCAATGATTCAAGAGAGGGTGGATTGATTATGAGGGGCGATTGAAGGAGGATATCAAGCTCATGCCCAGCGGTTTTCCTTGATTATCCCGGATGGAGGTGATGATTTTGAATGCCGACGCCTGAACCCGGTCTGGCAGGCGGACAAAATTATTTTCTTGCACCAAGGTGTCGCCATTGAGAAACGACCAGAGGATGAACCGGAGCGCCTGGGCTGTCAGGTCGGGGTTCTGCGTGACCTTGGGGAACACCACAAACGTGCCCATGGTGATGGGCCAGGCCGATTTACCGGGCCGCTGCGTCAAGGTGCTGTGGAAAACTCCGGTGGCCGACCAATCGCTGTTGGCCAGTGCCGCCTTGAAGGCATCGATGGAGGGTTTGACATAACTGCCGTCGGCATTTTTCATCTGCACGGTGGTCAGGCCGTATTCGGCCACATAGCCGTGGTCCACATACCCGATGGCGCCCACCGTGTCGCGCACGCCCTTGGCTACGCCGTCGCTGCCCTTGAAGGCCAGCACACCCACAGGCCAGGCGATGCTGGTTTTGGCGCCGTACGATGATTTCCATTGTGGGCTCACCTTGCCCAGGTAGTCTGCAAAGTTGTAGGTGGTGCCCGAGCCATCGGCGCGCACCACCACCTTGATCGGCAGGTCGGGCAGGGAGACATCGGGGTTCAGTGCGGCGATCTCTGCCGCGTTCCAGCGGGTAATCTCGCCCATGAAGATGCGGCTGAGAGCCTCACCCGTCAGGCGCAGCTGGGTGTTTTGTACCTTGGGCAGGTTGACGATGGGGCTGATGCCGGTGATGGCCACGGGCAGCGCCAGCAGGCCGTGCTCCAGCAAGTCCTTCTCTGCGGGGTACACGTCCGTCGCGCCAAAACCGACGGCCTGCTGCTGGATTTTTTTCATGCCCGCGCTGGAACCCACCGGGTCGTAGTCCACCGCGCTGCCAGTGGCCTTGGCATAGGCCTTGGCCCAGCTGCGGTAGATGGGCGCTGCCGCCGACGATCCAGCGCCCGTCACGGTCTGTGCGCTGGCCAGGCCCGCCTGCACAAGGGCCACGGTCGCCAGCAAAAGAAGGTAAATATATTTCATGTGTTTTATGTAATGGTTTTTATGAATAACGATATGCATGCACGATTTCAGGTGCTGTGAAATCCACGCGTGTTCATTGAGTAGACGGACAGATTTCGGTGCCGATCCTAGCAAAATGACAGCGATTTGAAGCATTGGCCTGAACGGCGAAGGTTTCTCGCTGAGTCACTAATCTGTCATTTGAAACAATTAGTATCTTTCGCATCCCATCGGGGGCTTGGTGCACGGCGGGTGGTTGGCTTACCCCCTGCAGCAACACGCGTTCGCTCCCACAAGGCGGCGGCGCCCTGGTGGACCTTCACGAAAGATTCAGATGCTTCAAAAAATGAAAATTGGTACCCGCCTGGCCCTGGCCTTTGCCGTGCTGCTGTTGCTGATATCGGCCCTGGCGGCCGGTGGCATCAGCGGGGCCAAGCGGTTGACCGAGCGCAGCGCTGCCTTGTATGGCGACCGCACCGTGCCCATGGGCGTGCTGGCCGAGATCAGCCACCTGACGCAGCGCAACCGCGTGCTGGTGATGGACATGCTGATGGACCCCGGCACCAGCAACCTGGAGGCCAGCCACGCGGCCCTGACCGCCAATGTCGAGCGCATCCAGGCCCTGTGGAAGGAGTACGCCGCCAAGCCCCTGGGGGCCGAGGAGCAGGCCCTGGCGCAGGCCTTTGCCGATGCCAACGCCACCTATCTGGACAAGGGCCTGATCCCGGCGTCGGCCGCGCTGGTGGCCGGCAAGTACGACGACGGATCGGAGCTGTACATCACCCAGATCCGCCCCAATGCGCTCAAGGTGCAGGACGCCATCGAGCGCCTGGTGGCGCTGCAGATCAACGTGGCTGCGGCAGAGTTTGCAGGGGCGCGCGCCATGAGCGACACCATCCACTGGTGGATGCTGGCCGCCACCGCCCTGGCATTGCTGGCAGGTGCTGCGATGGCCTGGGTCATCACCCGTTCGATCTCGCGGCCGCTGCGTCAGGCCGTGGTGCTGGCACGCACTGTGGCGGGGGGCGACCTGACGGCGCAGATCGATGTGCGTGGCAACGACGAGACCGCCGAGCTGCTGGGGGCCCTGCGTGAGATGAACCACCAGCTGGTGCGCGTGATCACCGAGGTGCGCGCCAGCACCGAGACGGTCGCCCACGAGGCCGTGGTGATGGCGGGCGGCACCGAAGACCTGGCACGCCGCACCGAGGTGCAGGCATCCAATCTGCAGGAGACGGCCGCGTCGATGGAGCAGCTGACCATCACGGTGCAGCACAACACCGACAACGCCCAGCGTGCCACCGCCCTGGCGCAAGAGGCGAGCAGCGTGGCCAACGAAGGCGGCAGCGTGATGCGCGACGTGATCGCCACCATGCAGGAGATCAAGACCCAGTCGCAAAAGATCACGGACATCATCAAGGTGATCGACGACATCGCCTTCCAGACCAACCTGCTGGCGCTGAATGCGGCGGTGGAGGCCGCGCGTGCGGGTGAACAGGGCCGGGGCTTTGCGGTGGTGGCTGGCGAGGTGCGGGGCCTGTCGCAGCGCAGCAGCATGGCGGCCCGGGAGATTCGCGGCCTGATCTCGGCCAGCGTGCAGGGTGTGGAGCGCGGGTCCACCCTGGTGGGGCAGGCGGGCGAGCGTGTGGCCAACACCGTGCACCATGTGAACCAGGTGGTGTCGCTCATCACCGCCATCAAGGATGCCGGGCAGGAGCAGGCCCGGGGCATTGCCCAGATCGGAGAGGCCGTGCGCCAGCTGGACGCGGCCACGCAGCAGAACGCTGCGTTGGTGGATGACAGTTCGTCCGCCTCGACCGGCATGAAGAATCAGGTAAGGCGCCTGCTGGAGGTGATTCACCAGTTCCGCCTGACGCCGGATATGCCCCTGCCTGCTGCAGGCGCGCCCTTGCTGGAAACTGCAGGGTTGCCTCCTGCCGTGGCTCTGGAGGGCGGGGCCGGCAGTCGCGCGCAACTGGCCATCTCGGCCCGCTAGCCCGGCGGCGGCGTGGTCTCTGCATCGCATGGCCTATGCCGCCAATGACCGAGGCATTGCCACCCACCACGCCAAGTCCTGCGCCATGAACCGCACCGACGTATTGATCGCGATTGCCGAAGTGGCGCGCAGTGGTGGCGCTGCCGCCCCCGAAGACGCCATCTCCCAGCTGGCGATGCTCATTGATGATCTGGAGCTGTCCTGCAGCGGCTCGGAGCAGGTGATGGAGATGCTGCTGCGCATCGCCGCCTGCCTGTGGAACCTGCAGCAGGAACGCATGCGCCTTTGAACAGGTGCCTTGGCATGCTGCATGGCCCTGATCTCTCACCGATCAGGGCGAATGAAATGATCACTCGTCCAGCGTCTCGAGCGAAGCCACCTGGTTGCGCCCCCGGTGCTTGGCCAGGTACAGCGCCTGGTCGGCACGGTCGAGCATGTCGCGCAGGCTGCGATCGCTCTGGCGGAAGGTACCCACACCCAGGCTGGTGGTGACGCGGTAGCTGTGGCCTGCATCGTCCGTCAGTTCCAAGGCGCGGATGCTGTGCAGCATGCGCGTGGCCACCTCCAGGCCCTCGGCCAGTGTGGTCAGGGGCAACAGCACGCCAAACTCTTCACCGCCCAGTCGGCCCACGGCATCGCTGGCACGCAACTGGCCCTTGATGGCCTGCGCAAATGCCATCAGCGCCCGGTCGCCTTCCAGGTGGCCAAAACGGTCGTTGATGGCCTTGAAGTGGTCCAGGTCCAGCATCAGCAAGGTCAGCGGCTCGCCGTTGCTGCGTGAATGGGCATAGGCCGACTCGGCGCATTCAAGAAACGCGCGGCGGTTGGCAATGCCCGTCAGCATGTCGGTGGTGGCCAGGCGCTGCAGCTCGCGCTCCAGGTTCTTGCGTTGCGTGACGTCGCGGTAGATGCCTTCGACCCCCGCAAAATTGCCTGCATGGTCGTACAGCGCGTGGCTGCTGATGGAGATGTCGATCACCGTGCCATCGCGCCGCACCATCTGGCCCGGAAAGTCCGACACCTCGCCGTGTTCCATGATCGCGGCCTTGAACGCGTCGCGGTCTTTGCTTTGGGGGTAGTACGACTCGGCCGTGCGGCCTTCGATTTCGTGGGGCTCGTAGCCCAGCACCCGGCGCACGCCCGGTCCCACATGCTGCACGATGCCCTGCGCATCGGTGCGGTAGTACACGTCCTGCATGTTCTCGAACAGGCGCCGGAAGTTCTGCTCGCTCTCGCGCAGCTGGGCCTCGATCTCGCTCTGGTGTGTCATGTCCATGCCGCACATGAGCACGGCGGGGGCACCGTCCCATTCCATGGCCACACTGCTGATCAGCACCATGCGCAAGTTGCCGCGCTCGGTGCGGATACGGAACTCAGAGGATTTGTTGGGCCGCCCGGCCTGCTCGGGCACGGCCACTTGCTGGATGCGGTTGGTGGAGCGCACCTGGTCCAGGGGGTGCACAAAGTCGCCAGACAGCCGCCCGATCAGGCTGTCGATACTGGGCGCCTCCAGCAACTCCATGCTGGCGGCGTTGGCAAAGCGGATGGCGCCCTGTTGTGTGACAAGCACAGCCGCTGGCAACAGGTGCAGCAGGCGCAGGTCGTGGTTCATGGGCTGGTGGTAACCAAAAGTAATGCACCATTGTGGCACCTCGATGCGCAGGTGTGAAACGGCACCTGTCGCAGGCGGTACTATCGCCCATGAGAAAAACTTTCCAACTCCACTTTGAAGGCAAGAACCGCGATCGCGTTCTGGATGCCGTCAAGCACGAAATCCGCAAGTACATCAAGCGCGAACGGCGCCGCGACCTGCCCGAAGGCGCCGATTTCTGGGACTTTGACTGCCAGTTTGGCCGCACCAAGGAAGACGCCGCCGTGGCGCACCTGGCCGCCTTGACCGGGCTGATCAACGGCGTGGCCGCCGAGGGCGGCGCCCAGTTCTATGTGGAAATTCTGGCCAAGCCCGGCAAGCGCACACCCCGTCCGGCTGGTGAGGCTTCACACAGCGGGCCAGATGGCCTGGACGCGGACGACGAAGAAGGCGCGTAAGCCCTGGCGCTGGGTGGATGCCACCCCGCTCACCCTCAGTGAAGCACTGCAGGCCCCTTTCAGGGGCCTTTTTTGTGGGCAGCGGGGGCATCGGCTGCCTGCGCCGCTGCTGCGCGCAGCTTGTCCTTTTTGCTGGGGCGTTTGCCCTTGATGCCGCCGGTGCCCCCGGGGTCGGTGGATGGTGTGGGCGCGGGAGCCTCGGTGGGTTCAAAGCCCGCAATCTGCTCGCGTGGGATGGTGAGGTGCTGGCGTTTTTCGATCAGCCGGAAATGCGCCTCGGTATCGGCGGTCACAAAGCTCACGGCCATGCCGCTCTCGCCCGCCCGGCCGGTGCGGCCGATGCGGTGCACATAGTCCACGGCCGATCGGGGCAGGTCGTAGTTCACCACGGCAGGCAACTGTGCAATGTCGATGCCGCGTGCTGCGAGGTCGGTGGTCACGACCACCTGCCAGCGCTCGTCCTTGAACTCCTGCAGCACCTGGTTGCGCGCGCCCTGACTCAGGCCGCCGTGGAAGGGCGATGCAAAGATGCCCGCCTTGTACAGCTTCTCGGCCACATGCTCGGCCGCATATTGCGTGGCCACAAACACCAGCACGCGCGACCAGTTGTGCTCCTTGACCAGGTGGCGCAGCAACTGGGTGCGGCGGCTTGAGTCCACCGCAATGGCGCGTTGTTCGATGGCAGGCTCGTTACCCGGCGTGTGGGGCACCTCCACGCGCACCGGCTGCTTCAGCAGGCCATCGGCCAGCGCCTGCACTGCGGTTGGGAATGTGGCCGAGAAAAACAGGTTCTGTCGCCGGGCTGGCAACAGCGCCAGCACGCGCTGCAGTTCCTCGGCAAAGCCCAGGTCCAGCAGTCGGTCTGCTTCGTCCAGCACGAGGTGTGCCACGGCCGACAGGCGCAGCGCGTTGTGGTCCACCAGGTCCAGCAGGCGGCCCGGCGTGGCCACCACAATGTCGGCGCCGCCGCGCAGGCCCAGCATCTGCGGATTGATCGACACGCCGCCGAACACGATGGCGATCTTGAGCGGTTGCTGCAGGTGCTGCGCCAGGCTGCGCAGCACTTCTCCCACCTGCGCTGCCAGTTCACGGGTGGGCACCAGCACCAGGGCGCGCACCCGGCGCGGGCCGCCAGTGGCGCTGAGCTGCAGCTGCTGCAGCAAGGGCAGGGCAAATGCCGCCGTCTTGCCCGAGCCCGTCTGTGCGGCACCCAGCAGATCTACCCCCTGCAGGATGGCCGGAATGGCGCCCGCCTGAATGGGCGTGGGCGCCACAAAGCCCGCCTTGGCGGCGGCATGGACAAGGGCGGGGGACAGACCGAGGGAGGCAAAAGGCATGGAAGGGCGCTGGGAATGCGTTGAAGAAGGCACGCAAGGCAGCGCGGACAAAGCAGTAATGGCCCGCATTGTCGCCGCGTTTGCCCGATGCCCTCTTGCCCGGTGCCTTCTCACAGGCCTGCAATGCGCGCCTTGCACCTGCAAGATTGCAGGGAATGCGAGTGCTCGGCCCCTGCGTTGGGCAACCGATAATCGGGCCGCCCCGTTTTTCGTTGACAGTTTTCCCGGACCCGAACCCCATGGCTTTGCCCCTAGATACCTCCGCCATTACCCACGGCATTCAGCTGGCGGTGGCGCCCGTGTTTTTGCTCACTGCGGTGTCCGGCATGATCGGCGCGGTGGCCGGCCGCCTGGCCCGGATCATCGACCGGGCGCGTGTGGTGGAAGACCGCGCGCGCGTCAATGCCGAACCCGAGTTTCTGGCCCGTGCCTACAAGGAGCTGGCGGACTTGCGTTTGCGTGGACGGCTGGCCAACGGTTGTATTGCGCTGCTGACGTTTTGTGCCTTCCTCATTGGCACGACCATCATCCTGCTGTTCCTGGGCGAAACCACCGACTTTCAGTCCAGCCGCCTTGCGGTGGGCGGGTTTCTGGCGGGCGTTGCGTGCTTTTTGCTGGCGCTGGTGTGTTTTCTGACCGAGACGCTGCTGGCCACGCGCCTGCTCGACTTTCACATGCTGCAGCAAGAGGTGGAAGGGAAGAAACCATGAAGTCTCTGGCAGACCTGGGCGGCCTGGTGTATTCCACCGAGTCGGGCCGCATGTGCCCCACCTGCCGCCAGCCGGTGGCGCAGTGCACCTGCAAGCATAACAAGCCCCTGCCCGCGGGTGATGGCATCGTGCGCGTATCGCGCGAGACCAAAGGGCGCGGCGGCAAGGCGGTCACCCTGGTCAAAGGCGTGCTGGTGGACGAGACTGCGCTGGAGCAGCTGGGCAAGCAGCTCAAGGCCGCCTGTGGCAGCGGCGGCACGGTGAAGGACGGCGTGATCGAAGTACAGGGCGACCACGTGGAACGCGTGATGGCCGCGCTGCAGAAGCTGGGCCACAAGGTCAAGCGCGCAGGCGGTTGAGGAGCCCAGGGCAATGGACGCAGAGAAACTGCAACGACTGGTCACCACCGAGATGCCGTACGGCAAGCACAAAGGCACGCTGCTGGCGGACCTGCCGGGCAACTACCTCAACTGGTTTGCGCGCGAGGGGTTTCCCGAGGGCGAGTTGGGCCAGTTGCTGGCGCTGATGCACGAGATTGATCACAACGGGCTGTCGGACCTGCTGCGGCCCTTGCGGGGGCGGTGATTCTTCCCCAGTGCCTGCGCTGCGTCGGGCGCTGGCCACAGGCCGCTGGAGCGCCACAACATGGTGACGATCATGGCCAAGGCAATCAGCAGCGGGCGCATCACGCCCGCATCCAGTAGCCCGTGCGTTGCTGCCTGCAGGGGGCCGACCACATAGCGCAGCACCTCTGGCAGCGCTGCGAGCAGCACGGCTCCCAGGACCACCCCGGGGATATGCCCCATGCCGCCAAACACCACCATGGCAACGATGAGCACAGACTCTTGCAGGCTGAAGGCCTCGGGGGAAACAAAGCCCTGAAAAGCCGCAAACATGGCGCCAGTCACTCCGCCAAAGCTGGCGCCCACGCCGAAGGCCAGCAGCTTGAGGTTGCGGGTGTTGAGGCCCATGGACCGGGCTGCGGTTTCATCGTCGCGGATAGCCATCCATGCGCGGCCGATGCGGGAGTGTTGCAGGCGCAGACAGACAACGATGGTGAGCGTCACCAGCGCCAGAAACAGGTAGTAGTACAGCGTGACCGACGCCACCTCATGGCCCGCCACCACCAGGGGTCGGCCCAGGTCCACCCCCAGGATGTGCACCGGGTCGATCAAGCCCAGACCTTGGGCGCCCTGCGTGATGTTGATGGGGTGGCTCATGTTGATGACCAGCAGGCGCACGATTTCGCCAAAGCCCAGGGTGACCACCGCCAGGTAGTCCCCCCGCAGCTTGAGGGTGGGGGCTCCCAGCAGCATGCCTAGCAGGGCCGCGCATGCCGCGCCCAGCGGGATGGTCACCCACCAGGGGGCGTGCAGCCCCTCCGGAAACAGCGCAGCGATCCACGCAAAGTGGTCGGTCAGGTGGGGTGAGGTCAGCAGGGCAAACAGGTAGGCACCCAGTGCGTAGAAGGCCACATACCCCAGGTCCAGCAGGCCTGCATAACCCACCACCACGTTCAGGCCCAGTGCCAGCATGACGTACAGCAGGCTGACGTCAGCAACGCGCACCCAGTGGTGGCCGAAGGGTTGCAGTACCAGGGGCAGCAGGAGCACTGCGAGGGCCAGGCCCGCTTGCGTGCTACGCCGTTCGAAGATCGTGCTCATGGGTGATGCCGTGGCTGGGGCGGTGGATGAGACGCTGCATGAAGCGCCAGTGGCTGTGCAGTGCCAGCGGCACCTCGGTGCCTTCGTAGGCCGCGCAGTCGGCGTAGCCCTGGGCTTCGTACAGGCGGTGTGCTGCCTGCATGAAAAGGGCGGTGTCCAGGCAAATGCGGGTGTAGCCCGCCTGACAGGCATCTGCGTACAGCTTGCGCAGTGCCGACGAACCGAGATGCAGGCCCCGGTAGGCGGGGCGGACGTACAGGCGCTTGACTTCGACGGTGCCTGCGCCCAAGGGCCGCAGGCCACACATGCCTGCGGCTTCGCCATTCACGGCGATCAGGTAGTACGCGCTGTTTGGCCGGTTTCCGGTCTGTGAGACCTTCAATCCGGGCAGGTCCTCCGGTGGCAGCGACAAGCCTGCACGCGGGGAGAGGGCCGGAAAGCACCGGGCTATTTCGCCATGCACCCAGCGCAGATATTCAGCCTGCAAACCCATCAGCGACTTTCGGGTTTCGCAGGTGCTGGCGGAGTCGGCGCGAAGGAATGACGGGTTCGGCATGGCGTGGATGTGTGGAAGTGCAAGAAGGTTAGACTGGATCGAATCAGCCAAAAAGTGGCTTTCATTCCTTTTATTGCGGAATGAAAAGATTGAATTGGTCGTGCTCAACCGGAGTGAACAACGCAGATGGACAAGCTCAGTGGCATGTTGGCCTTTGTGAAAACAGCAGAGCTGGGCAGCTTTGTGGCCGCCGGACGGGCGCTGGAGATATCGGCGTCTGCGGTGGGCAAGGGCGTGGCGCGGTTGGAGCAGGAGGTGGGCGTGCGCCTATTGCAGCGCAGTACCCGGCGCATCCAGCTGACGGCAGAGGGGCGCCTGTTCCATGAGCGCTGCCGGCGCGTGCTGGACGACCTGGACGACGCGCAGGCCATGCTGTCGCTCTCTCGGGAGACCCCACGGGGAAAGCTGCGGGTGAGTGCGCCCATCGTGGGCTACCACTTCCTGATCCCCTTGGTGCCGGAGTTTCTGGCGCGCTACCCCGAGGTGGAGCTGGACATCACGTTCAGCGACCGAGCGATCGACCTGATTGACGGAGGCATTGACGTGGCGATTCGCAGTGGCGACCTGCGCGATTCACGCCTGGTGTCGCGGCCCTTGCAGACCTTTCGGCTGCTGCTGTGCGCTGCGCCCAGCTACCTGGAGCGCCACGGCACGCCCGCTGCACTGCGCGACCTGGAGCGGCATGCCTGCGTGCGCTTTCGCCACCCGGATTCCGGCAAGCTGCTCGACTGGCCGTGGCGCGAGGACCTGGCCAGCGACGAACCACGCCTTCGCACGGTGCTGGCCTGCAACAACATCGAAGCCGTTCTGGGGGCCACCCTGCGGGGGATCGGTATTGCCTGTATGCCCGACTTTCTGGTGCGCAATGCCCTGGCTGAGGGGCGACTGGTGAGCGTGCTAGAGCCGCACCTGGGCCCGGCCCGCCAGTTCCGGGCACTGTGGCCTTCCAGCCGCCATCTGTCGCCCAAGGTGCGCGTGTGGGTGGATTACCTGGGCGCGCAGTTGTCCAGCCCGCCATAATCGCGGCCATACCAACAACCACACCGAGGGAATGCACATGAAGGGCAATATCGCTGCGATCGTTCTGGTCGTGCTGGGCGTGTTTTTTCTGCTGACCAACCTGGGACTGATCAGCATCAGCCTTCGCGAACTGCTGCGGGTGTGGTGGCCTGTGGCGCTGATAGCAGTGGGTCTGGCGCTGTTCTTCACGCCGGGCAACAAGGGCAAATAAGCCAGTAGCGGGCGCTGGCGACCGCGTTGCCAGCCGGCAGTCTTCAACCTCGCTGGGTTTCTCCGCTGCCCTGGTGGCGGGCGCCGTGCCCATCGCGCCCCTGGCCCTCGTCGCGGGGCTGCACAAAACCGGGGTCGTTCGCAAAGTAGCCCCGGAACAGGTTGCGTGCAATGCCATGGGCCGCCACCTGCAGGTCGTGCGCCACCTCCGGCGCAAACAAGCGATTGGTGTGCTGTTGCCACAGCGCCACCCAGGCCGCAAAGTGGGCGGGTGTGACGCCCTCCAGCGCCATGTGTTTGCCGAAGACATCGCCTTTGAAGCTGCGGGCGCCCAGCGCGACGGTGCTCCAGAAGTCCACCAGGCGCTGCAGGTGGGCGTCCCACTGGCCGTGCAGGGCCTTTTCAAACACCGGACCCAGCAGCGGGTCGCGCCGCACATCGCCGTAAAAGCCGTGCACCAGTTGCGTGATGCTCTCCGCGCTGGGGGCGAGCTTGCCGGCGGTCTGTGTAGGGTGGGCTTCTTCGGTCATGGCGGCAGTGTGCCGGCTCACTGGCAGCCGCAGGCTGACGTGGCACAAGCTTGCGCGGGTGCAGCGCTGGCTTCGAACCGTGGAAACAGCACGTTGTTTTCCAGGTGGATGTGGTTGATGAGGTCGTCGCCCAGCTGGGCAATGCCCGCGTAGAGCGCGCGCCAGGTGTTGCATGCACCTTGGGGAGGCGTGGCGTCATTCGTCAGCGCGTTGAGCTTGTCCAGCGCCTCGCCATGGTCCACATGTTCGGCGCGCATCATGCCGATGGGCTGGCCCACAAACGGGCTGCCGCCGTTCTTGAGCATGGGGAACAGCACCTGCTCTTCCTTGAGCATGTGCGACAGCAGCTCCTCGTGCATGGCCTCCAGGTGGTCGGCCAGGCCAACCGGCACCTGCGGGTGGTCGCGGTGCACAGCCTCCACGCGGCGGGCCATGCGGATCAGCTCGGGCAACTGCTGGCGGTGCACCTCGTGGTAGCGCGCCAGGATGTGGTCGATGAGCGCACTGGGCGACGCTGCCTCGGGCACGGCGTCGCTGCGCTGCAGGGCCGCCAGCTCGGCCAGCACGGCGTCGGCGTCCAGCCCCTTGTCGGCGGCCGCCTTGGCCAGACTCACCTGGCCGCCGCAGCAGAAGTCCAGCTTGAGGCGCCGAAACACCGCCGTGGCGCCCGGCAACTGCACGGCGATCTGGCCAATCTGCTGCTCGGCGCTCAGCGGCAGTGGGGTGGTGGGGGCTGTGGCGTGCAGGGTGTCGATGCGGGCGTTCATGGTGGTCCTTTAAAGATTCATATCGTGTGAATATTTTAGCGAATAAAATTCAGGATGTATGCATCTTTTTGATTGATCTGCGGCAAACCCATGCGACTGACCCAATGGACCGACTACACGCTGCGCGTGCTGATGTATTGCGCCGCCACCGAGGGGCGGGCGCAGCCCGTCACCATCACGGAGGTGGCCGAGGGCTATGGCATATCGCGCAGCCACCTGATGAAAATCGTGCAGCAGCTGTCGGCGCAGGGCCTGCTCGAGACCACGCGCGGGCGGGGCGGTGGCATGCGGCTGATGGTGCCGGCGTCGTCCATCCACATTGGCGCGGTGGTGCGTGCCACCGAGACGGACTTCAACCTGGTGGAATGTTTTGACCCTGCCTCCAACCAGTGCCGCCTGAGCAGCCACTGCCGGCTCAAAGGGGTGCTGGGCCAGGCCATGCAGGCCTATCTGGAGGTGCTGGATGGCGTGACGCTGGCGGACCTGGTGGCGCCCACGTCACCCCAGGGTGTGGCGCTGCTGGCCACGGTGGCCGCCCCGCGCGCCGGCAGTGCCCGCCGCAGGGCCTCGTTGGTGCCCGGATTGCCCGATGCACCTGGGTTTGAATAAAAACGGCGTGATGCGCTAGTGCTACATGCCTGGATAGCTATCAAATTAATAGTATCCAGTGGCGCCCTGTACGTATTGAGGCGCCACGCCGCTCAGCGCAGCACTTCCAGCAAGCGGTCGAGCCCGCCCTGGTTGATGGCCACCTTGGCCTGTGCACGCACGGCGGGCTTGGCGTGGTAGGCCACCGACAGGCCGGCGGCACCCATCATCGGCAGGTCGTTGGCGCCGTCGCCCACGGCAATCGCCTGCTGCGGTGAAATGCCCATGAGCGATGCCACTTCCAGCAGCGTGCGGCGCTTTTCTGCGCCGTCGCAGATGTCGCCCCAGGCCTGGTCCACCATGCGGCCCGTCAGTTGGCCGTCTTGCACTTCCAGCATGTTGGAGCGCGCAAAGTCGATGCCCAGGCCCGCCTTCACGCGGTCGGCAAAGAAGGTGAAGCCGCCCGAGACCAGCAGCGTGGTGAGGCCCGCAGCCTTGGCGGCGGTGATCAGCTCCTTGGCACCGGGGTTGAAGCGCAGACGCTCGGTGAACACCTGCTCCATGTGCTGCACCGTCACGCCCTTGAGCAGGGCCACACGCTGGCGCAGGCTCTCCTTGTAGTCGGTGATCACGCCCTGCATGGCCGCCTCGGTGATGGCGGCCACCTCGGCCTTGCGGCCGGCGGCATCGGCGATTTCGTCCACGCACTCGATGTTGATGAGGGTGGAGTCCATGTCAAAAGCGATGAGCTTGTAGGCGGACAGGGACAGCGGAGGCTCGATGCCCTGGATGACGAGGCCAGGGGCGAATTCGGTTGCGTGGGTCATGGCAGAAAAAGGGGGAACAAATGCGGGGTAAGAACCCGCAATGGTATCCCTGGCAGGCTTTTGTTCCCGCCGTGCCCGCCACGCTCGCTCCAGGCGCCACCCCGGGGACTGGGCGGCAGAGGCCGCGCCCCGTGCGCGGCTCTCGTCAGATCCTGTGCCTCAGCGCGGATGCGGCAGGTTCTGGCTGCCGCCTTTGAGCGCCTTGGCGGCCGGGTTGGGCTGAGGCGGCTCGTTCATCTTGACCAGGAACATGCGCACAAAAAATGCGGCCATGCAGATCATGAACCCAATGCCGATGATGCTCATCAGGCCGTAGTCGGTAGAAAACAGATCGTTCAGCAGCTTCATGGAGACCCTCCTTGTTGTGGTGGTGTTCACCACTATCGGGCGGTCCCTGGGGCAGCTGCTTGTGCTGTGTCAAAGACTGCGGCCTGCGGGCCAGATGCAGGTCAAACCATGGCGGGGTAGCGGCCGGTGCCTTCGGGCCAGGGTGTGAGCACCTCGAACCCGTCGGCCGTCACGGCCACCATGTGTTCCCACTGGGCAGAGAGCGAGCGGTCGCGGGTGACTACGGTCCAGCCGTCGGCCAGCTCCTGCGTGTCGCGCTTGCCGGCGTTGATCATGGGCTCGATGGTGAAGACCATGCCTTCCTCCAGCCGCAGGCCCTGGCCGCGCTGCCCGTAGTGCAGCACCTGGGGCTCGTCGTGGTAGATCTGCCCGATGCCGTGGCCGCAGTATTCGCGCACCACGCTGAACCGCTCGCGGTGGGCCACGCTCTGTATGGCATGGCCCACATCGCCCAGCGTGGCGCCGGGACGCACCTGGGCAATGCCCGCGCACATGGCTTCGTAGGTGGTGTCCACCAGTCGGCGCGCCAGCGGGCTGGGCTCGCCCACAAAGTACATGCGGCTGGTGTCACCAAACCAGCCGTCCTTGATGATGGCCACGTCGATGTTGATGATGTCGCCCGACTTGAGCACTTGGCCGGGCGACGGAATGCCGTGGCAGATCACGTGGTTGACCGAGGTACACACCGTTTTGGGATATCCCAGGTAGCCCACGTTGGCGGGGGTGACCTGCAGTTCGTTCACGATGTAGTCGTGGC
Organism: Acidovorax sp. ACV02; assembly: GCF_014851475.1. Classification (NCBI taxonomy): domain Bacteria; kingdom Pseudomonadati; phylum Pseudomonadota; class Betaproteobacteria; order Burkholderiales; family Comamonadaceae; genus Acidovorax; species Acidovorax sp. ACV02. The sequence goes on along the minus strand of NZ_JACUZU010000007.1, from coordinate 7,709 downwards.
AGAGCCGGTCCAGCGCCTCGGTGCTGACGCCGGGCTGCACGTGCGGCGTGATCATGTGCAGCACGCGGGCGGCCAGGTGGCCGGCCTCACGCGCCTGGGCGATTTCGGCGGGGGAGCGCAGGGTGACGCGGGACGACTTCATTGAACGCGCCGCCCGCTGTGGCCCGGCTTGGCGGCCACAGAGGCCGCCACCGTGTCCAGATCGAAGCCTCCGGCCTGCTCGGCGCGGATCAGCAGCTGGCAGATGTCGCTGTGGTCGAGGTTGGGATGCAGCTCGGCCAGCATGCCGATGCGCATCCAGTGTTCTGCCTGTGCGTTGATGGAGCGAGACAGGGCGTTGCTGGCAACGCGCAGGTTCTCGTGCATTTGGTCTGAAATTTTGACAATACCCATGCAGCGAATTGTATTCGAAACATATACGTTTCGTATCGCTGCGTGTATGCAGTGCCTGTGGTGTGCGTTGGCAACACTGCGCTACTGCGGCGGGCGCTTCAGATAGAGCTGGTCCGACCAGGTGGCCAGCCATTCTGGCTTGAAGGCCACAAAGATCGCGGCGAGCATGCCCGTCACAAACCCGTCGCCCCAGGCCATGAGCCAGCGGGCCACCAGCGACAGCTCGTTGCCCACACCGGGCAACTGGTGCCCGGTCCATTGCGAGAGCACGCCTGCCGCAAACACGCAGGCCACAGTGCCCAGAAACGCCCGGCCCAGCACGTACACAAACGGCTGCGTACCGACAAAGCGCCGCACCAGCGCGCCCAGCGCCAGGGCCAGCGTGGCGGGCACCACGCCCAGCCAGATGGCGGCGCCCAGCGCATCGGCCCAGTCCAGGGCGGGTGAGAGCAGGCCCGCAATGGCGCCCACCGCCAGCAGCACGGGGATGGCCAGCGGCCAGCCCAGCATCAGCACCACGAGGCACGCGCCCGACCATTGCAGTTGCAGCGGCATGGCGTGCAGCGTGGGCAGCGCCCACAGCCAGGGCAGAAACACCAGCGTGGCGAGCAATGGTGTCCACAGCGGGGACGCCGCGCCATGGGACTCGTGCTCCAGCGGCGTGCGGCTGGCCAGTAAGCGCCAGGGCCGCGTGACCAAGGCGGTCGTCAGGGCCACCAGCGCGACAAGAGACTCCAGCCACATTGTTTTGCTTCTTTTTTGATAGCTATCAGCGCATGATTCACTAGCGCTTGTGGCCTCTCTGGCTTGTAAAGTGCTATGCAGCCACCACGGGTTGCCCCAGGCTGCGCAGAATGTCCCGCACCATCTGGGCGCGGTCCTTGGGCTCCTTCAGCTCGCGCTCGATGCGCAGCTTCTCGTTGCCCGCCAGCTTGATGTGCTTGTTCTTCTGAATCAGTTCAATGATGCGCATCGGGTCGATGGGCGGCTGGGGCTTGAAGGTGATGTTGATCACGCCGGGGGCGGCGTCCACCTTCACCACGCCGTAAGGCTGGCTCAGCACGCGCAGGCGGTGCACGTCGATGAGGGTCTGGGCCTGCGGCGGCAGCTTGCCGAAGCGGTCCACGATCTCTTCGAGCAGGCCGTCGATCTGGTCGGGCGTCTTGGCCGTGGCCAGCTTCTTGTAGAACGACAGGCGCAGGTGCACGTCGCCGCAGTAGTCGTCGGGCAGCAGGGCGGGGGCGTGCAGGTTGATGTCGGTGGTGACACTCAGTGGGCTCAGCAGGTCCGGCTCCTTGCCGGCCTTGAGCGCCTTGACGGCTTCATTGAGCATCTCGTTGTACAGCTGGAAGCCCACCTCCAGCATGTTGCCGCTCTGGTTCTCGCCCAGCACCTCGCCGGCGCCGCGGATCTCCAGGTCGTGCATGGCCAGGTAGAAGCCGCTGCCCAGTTCTTCCATCTGCTGGATGGCATCGAGCCGCTGCGCGGCCTGCTTGGTCAGGCCCTCGGTGTCGGGCACCATGAGGTAGGCATACGCCTGGTGGTGGCTGCGGCCCACGCGCCCGCGCAGCTGGTGCAGCTGCGCCAGGCCGAACTTGTCGGCGCGGCTCATGATGATGGTGTTGGCCGTGGGCACGTCGATGCCGGTCTCGATGATGGTCGAGCACAGCAGGATGTTGTAGCGCTGGGCCACGAAGTCGCGCATCACGCGCTCCAGTTCGCGCTCAGGCATCTGGCCGTGGGCCACGGCGATGCGCGCCTCGGGCAGTATCTCTTCGAGCTTCTGGCGGCGGTTCTCGATGGTCTCCACCTCGTTGTGCAGGAAGTAAACCTGCCCGCCACGCTTCAATTCACGCAGCACCGCTTCGCGGATCACGCCCGTGCCTTCGTTGCGTACAAAGGTCTTGATCGCCAGGCGCCGCTGCGGCGCGGTGGCGATGACCGACAGGTCGCGCAGGCCTTCCAGTGCCATGCCCAGCGTACGCGGGATGGGCGTGGCCGTCAGCGTCAGCACGTCCACCTCGGCGCGCAGGGCCTTCATCTGCTCCTTGTGGCGCACGCCGAAACGGTGTTCCTCGTCGATGATGAGCAGGCCCAGGTTGTGGAACTTGGTGGATTCGGAGAGCAGCTTGTGCGTGCCCACCACGATGTCCACCGTGCCGTCGCCGATGCCCTTGATGGCGGCGGTGATCTCCTTGCCCGAGCGAAAGCGCGACACCTCGGCCACCTTCACCGGCCACTTGCTGAAGCGGTCTACCAGCGTCTGGTAGTGCTGTTCGGCCAGCAGGGTAGTGGGCGCGAGGAAGGCCACCTGCTTGCCGCCCGTGACGGCCACGAAGGCCGCGCGCAGCGCCACCTCGGTCTTGCCAAAGCCCACGTCGCCGCAGACCAGGCGGTCCATGGGGCGCGGGCTGATCATGTCCTGGATCACAGCGTGGATGGCGGCGTTCTGGTCGGCCGTTTCTTCAAAGCCGAAGTCGTTGGCAAAGGTCTCGTAGTCCTGCGGGCTGTAGCGGAAGGCGTGGCCTTCGCGCGCCGCGCGGCGGGCATAGATGTTGAGCAGCTCGGCCGCGCTGTCGCGCACCTGCTCGGCGGCCTTGCGCTTGGCCTTTTCCCACTGGCCGCTGCCGAGCTTGTGCAGCGGCGCCTCATCAGCGCTGACGCCGGTGTAGCGGCTGATGAGCTGTAGCTGGCTCACGGGCACGTAGAGCACGGCCTTGTCGGCGTATTCGAGGTGCAAGAACTCCTGCATGGCGGGCGTGCCGTCGGGGTTCTTGTTGCCCACGTCCATGTTGACCAGGCCCCGGTAGCGGCCGATGCCGTGCGCGCTGTGCACCACGGGGTCGCCCACGTTGAGCTCGGCCAGGTCCTTGATCAGCGCCTCGACGTCGCTCACCTGCTCCTGCTTCTTGCGCCGGCGCGTGGTGGGGCCGGCGGCGAAGAGCTCGGTCTCGGTGACGAAGTCGATGCCGTCCTCGATCCAGCTGAAGCCCACGGTGAGGCCGGCGGTGGCGATGCCCACCTTCTCATCGTCCGCGCCTTGGAACTCGGCCAGCGAGTCGAAGGCAGGTGGGTTCACCCCGCTGGCGCGCAGAAAGTCGAGCAGGCTCTCGCGCCGGCCATCGCTCTCAGCCAGCAGCAGCACGCGGTGTTGCGTGTTGCGGATGTGGGCGTGTAGACGGGCCAGCGGGTCTTCGGCACCACGCACCACCGACAGGTCGCCCAGCTTCTGGAAGTGCGGGTTGTCGGCAATATCCTCCACGCCGGGGCGGATGGACAGCTGGGCATGCTCCTTGGCGCGCGTGTAGAACTGGTCGGCCGAGAGGAACAGCGCCTCGGGTGGCAGCACCGGGCGCTCGGGGTCGCCCTGCACTAGGCGAAAGCGGTCTTTCGTGTCCTGCCAGAAGCGCTGGAAGGCGGGCTCCAGGTCGCCGTGCAGCACCACGGTGGCTTCGCCGCCCAGGTAGTCGAACACGGTGGCGGTCTCGTCGAAGAACAGCGGCAGGTAGTACTCGATGCCGGCCGTGGCCACGCCCGCGCCCATGTCCTTGTAGATGCGGCTCTTGGTCGGGTCGCCCTCGAGCATCTCGCGCCAGCGGCTGCGGAATTTGGCGCGCGCCTCGTCGTCCATGGGGAACTCGCGGCCGGGCAGCAGGCGCACCTCAGGCACGGGGTACAGGCTGCGCTGGCTGTCGGGGTCGAAGGTGCGGATGCTGTCGATCTCGTCGTCGAACAGGTCCACGCGGAAGGGTACGAGCGAGCCCATGGGGAACAGGTCGATCAGCCCGCCGCGCACGGCGTACTCGCCCGGGCTCACCACCTGCGAGACATGGCTGTAGCCCGCCAGCGTGAGCTGGGCCTTGAATTTGGCCTCGTCGAGCTTTTGCTTGACCTTGAAGTGGAAGGTGTAGCCCGCGAGGAAGGAGGGCGGCGCGAGCCGGTACAACGCGGTGGTGGCGGGCACCAGCACGACATCGGCTTCGCCTTGCGAAATGCGCCACAGCGTGGCCAGCCGCTCGCTGATCAGGTCCTGGTGCGGGGAGAAGGTGTCGTAAGGCAGCGTCTCCCAGTCGGGGAACAGTGCGCAGCGCAGGCCCGGCGCAAAAAAGGCCATTTCGTCGATGAGCCGCTGTGCATCGGTGGCGTCGGACGTGACGATGGCGGTGGTGTGGCCAGCGGCCTTGTCGCGCTCGGCCAGGCGTGCCAGCAGCAGGGAGTCGGCGCTGCCCACGGGGCGGGGCAGGGCAAAGCGTTTTCCGGGGGAGAGTTTGGGGAGTTCCATGCGGACGGTGTCGTCAGTGGGCCCACCGCATCCCCAGGGGCGCGAAACACGCACGGGCTGGATCGGGGGCAACGGGAGATTTTAGAATGAGCGCTCCATGACTGCTCCTCTGTTGCACCCTTCGCTCACCCCCTTGTCGGCCCAAGGGCGTTTTTGGGCCTTGGTGCCCTGTGCAGGGGTCGGGTCGCGGGCCGTGCCGGCAGGCGCAGGCATGGCCCCTTCTGCACAGCCTGTGCAGGCATCGACCGTGGCGGCTTTTTCGCCCGCCTCAGCGTTGTCTGCCAATGCACCCGTGGCGGTTGCCCCGTTGCCCAAGCAATACCACCTGGTGGCAGGCCATCCGATGGTGCTGCACACACTGGCTGCGTTTGCCGGAGTCGGGCGCTTGCTGGGTACGCTGGTGGCCGTGGCGCCAGGGGATCACTTTCTGGATGCCCATGCCCATCCCGCATTTTTTGTGGTGGAGTGTGGTGGCCCCACGCGTGCCGACACGGTGCTGGGTGGCCTCAAGGCGCTGCTGGATCGTGGTGCCCAGCCTGGCGACTGGGTGCTGGTGCATGACGCAGCGCGCTGCCTCGTCACCTCAGAGCAGATCGATGCGCTCATCGACCAATGCGCGGGCGACAGTGTGGGGGGCCTGTTGGCGCACAAGCTGGCCGACACGCTCAAGACTTCCATCGACGGCCCGGGCGGCGTGCGCGTGGCCTCCACCGTGGACCGCAGCGACAAGTGGCTGGCGCAGACGCCGCAGATGTTCCGCATCGGCCCGCTGATGGAGGCCATCGACAAGGTGGGCTCCAACGTGACCGATGAAGCCAGTGCGATGGAGGCCCTGGGTTTTCACCCCCGGCTGGTGCCCGGCGGGGCGCAGAATTTCAAGGTCACTTACCCGGACGATTTCGCGCTGGCGGCTGCGGTGCTGGCCCAGCGTGCGCACAGCACCACGCTGGAACGCTTTGGCGGGGAGCGGGGGCAGGTGAGTAAGGCCCCTGGCAAGAAGAATCTTTTTTAGTCCGCTGCGCATGGCGCTGCCGGCATCACTGGCGCGCTGACTGCGTTGCTCATCGAGGGAAACCGTCCGACGTTCCCCGCGACTCCTCACACAAACCTTCACAAAGGCAGACAAATGAATTTCAGGATTGGAGAAGGCTGGGACGTACATGCGCTGGTGCCCGGCCGCCGCCTGGTGATTGGTGGGGTGGAGATCCCTCACCCGACAGGCCTGCTGGGCCACTCGGACGCCGACGTACTGCTGCACGCCATCACTGACGCGCTGCTGGGCGCGGCGGCACTGGGAGACATTGGCCGCCATTTCCCCGACACCGATGCCGCGTTCCGGGGTGCAGACTCGGGCGTGCTGCTGGCCGAGGCGGCGCGGCGGGTGCGCGCAGCGGGCTTTGAGATCGGCAACATCGACAGCACGGTCGTCGCCCAGGCCCCACGCCTGGCGGCGCACATCCCTGGCATGCGGGCCGCCATCGCCCGCGCGGTGGGTGTGGCAGAGGACCAGGTCAATGTGAAAGCCAAGACGGCCGAGCGCCTGGGCCCGGTAGGGCAGGGGCTGGCCATGGAGGCACGGGCCATAGCGCTGGTCTACCGGGCGTAAGCCGCTGGGGATTGGCCCGGCCTTTGCCGCAGGGTCTTGCAGCGCTCAGCTGCTGCTGCGCTCCACGATGGAAAAGCCGATGTCCACCACGGGCTGGGCGACTGCCTTGCTCTCGGCCCGGTCGGCAATCCACTGAGCTGCTGTCTGGCCCATGCGTGTGCCATCGATGCGCACGGTGGAAAGAGCCGGGCTGACGGTCGCGGCAAAGTCGATGTCGCCAAACCCCATCACAGCGAGTTGCTGAGGCACTGCGATTGCGCGGGCCCTGGCTTCGGTGAGCACGCCCAGGGCGAGCATGTCGGAGCTGCAGAACACTGCGTCGATATCGGGCACGTCGGCCAGCAGGGCTGCGAGCCCGGCACGGCCATCTGCGTGGGTGGTGGGTGATTTACCCAGTCGCACGGCGGGCGGGCGCAGCCCCAGGCGCGCGGCGGCGTCGGCAAAGCCCTGAGCGCGCCGCGCTGCGCGCTCGTCTCCGCCACTGAGCAGCGCCAGCCGTCGCCGTCCCCTGGCGAACAGGTGCTCGCACACGGCGGCGCCCAGCGCTTCGTGGCGCAGGCCGACCAGCATGTCGATGGGGGTGTCCGTGAAGTCCCAGGTTTCCACCACCGGAATGCCCGAGGCCATCAGCAACCGCCGCCCCTCGGGTGAGTGCATGACCCCCGTGAGCACGATCCCATCGGGCCGCCGGCCCACGATGGCGCGCAGCAACTCGTCTTCGCGTGAACGGGCGTAGCCCACCTGGCCCACCATGACCTGAAAGCCGCGCAGTTCCAGCGCATCGGTGAGGGCCTGCACCATTTCACCAAACAGAGGCCCCGTGAGCGTGGGGACCAGTGCCGTCACCACATGGCTGCGCGCCGAACGCAACCCGCCTGCCACCAGGTTGGGCACATAGCCCAATGCGGAAACGGCTTCCTGAACCCGTTGCCGTGTGCGCTCAGACACCTGCTGCGGCGTGTTGATGGCGCGAGACACGGTAATCATCGACACGCCTGCCCGTTCGGCCACCTCGCGCAGCGTGACCGCCGAGCGGTCGCGGCCGGAGGGTGGGGCAGTGCGGGCCGGATCAGGAGCTTGCATGGTGGTGGAGTCTAAAGGGCGCGTGACTTCGGGCTGGCACCGTGCACGCTACTGTGCGACGGCACTCCAGTGAAATTCGTCAACATAAGGGTTTTCACTATGTTGTCTGATGATGTTAACGTTAACATTTGCATAAATCGCAGAAATTTCTCCGCATAGAGCAGAAATTCCGTGACTTGTACGACTTCTAAAGACCTCTTACCCACCGCCCGCTTTTCACCATGACCCCGCAAGAACTCAAAACCATCATGGGCTCCGGCCTGCTCTCGTTCCCCATCACCGACTTCGACGAGCAGGGCAACTTCCGCCCCAAGACCTACATCGAGCGCCTGGAGTGGCTCGCCC
>NZ_JACUZU010000006.1:0-433287 GCF_014851475.1 Acidovorax sp. ACV02 | reverse complement strand
AAGCGTCTCAAAAAAGCCGGGTCAAAAACGATTCCTGAACCGGGTTCGGTGAGTCGCCTTGCGGGTTCGGCTCATCGATGGGATGAACTGTACGCCGATGGTGTTCAGGGAAAAACCACCCAGTCGCAAACTAACTGTTCCAGTATTGAGAACAATCTTTCCATCCTCCCGCGCTCCGTGTGGGATCTTTCGGTGCTCGAATTTTGTTGGAAAAAACTGTATATTCATACAGCATCAAACCACAGGAGAAGCAGCGCCATGCAAGTCATCGAATCCACTTACGCCGTCACCCTGCGCGACTACCCCGAGGAACTCCCGGCCAAGGAGCGCATTGCCGCAGAAACCCGGTACGCCAGGGCCCTGGAAAAGCAGCTTGGCGGCCCCGAACAGGTGGCGGCTGCCCTGGACACCATGCAGAGCCTGGAGGAGTCGCCCCCTGAGGTGGTGTCTCCTGGCGATCTCACCCTGCTCAAGGCCTGGGGCAAGGCCAGCGTGGCAGCCCGGCAGGCCGGGTTCCGGGATCTGGGAGAAGGCGAGGGCGCGTACTTTGAGGTGCGGCTGGTCTGAGAGGCTGAGAGTCCTTTATCCATGCCCGCTTTGCACGCCAATACGCCCGGCGCGTCGTTACCAATGCTCGCCATAGCGTGAGCTATGGCTGTGCTTTGTGCCTAGATCCGAGGCGTATTTGCGCGCCTTTCGGGCCCGGCTAAAAAACTCTCAGCCTCTGAGCCTGAAAGCCCGCAACCCGCAATGGGGCTGACCGAGCCGCCGTGCAGGCGCGTGCTGGGTGTACGGGCAGGGTCGCCGCGGTGCTTGCGCAACCGCCGTGTGGGCAGATACTGTGTGTACATTGCATTACCCGCACACTCAACGCCGGAGACACAACCCCCATGACCCTGCCGCTTCACCCCCTGGACCCTGACCTGTTTGCCCGCGCGTTGCCGCTGCTGGACGACGAGTGGCTGACCCGCGACCCCGAACTGGCGCCCGTGTTGCCCACGGTGCTCGCGCGCAATGTGGGGCAGGACTGGCACAAGGCGGGCACGTTTCGCCACCACCTGGTGGGCGTGACGCGCACGCTGACGGTGTGGCAGCAGCCGCGCGACGTGCGCCTGCTGGGCCTGCTGCACAGCGTGTATGGCAATGCGTTTGTGGACCTGGTGAAGTTCGACCCTGCCAAGGAGCGCGCCCGGGTGCGCGAGATTGCGGGCGAGTCGGCCGAGCACCTGGTCTACCTGTTCTGCACCCAGTCGCGCACGCAGTTTGTGCAAAAAGTGCTGGCCCATGCGCTGGAGGCGGACGGCAGCCTGGTGCTGCAAAAAGACGGGCAGGACCATGTGCTCACGCCCTACGAGGTGGCGGCCTTCATCATCGTGAGCATGGCCGACACCATCGAGCAGTGGTTCAGCTGGCAGGACGACATCTTTTCGCGCTTTCCGGACGTGCAACACCGCAACCAGAAGGCGCACTGGGCTGCATCGCTCTGGCCCGGGCCCATGCGACCGTCGGGGCGCATGGTGCACCAGATCAATGGCTTGGCCAAGGCGCTGCAGCACCCGGGGCTGAAGGACGTGCTGCCCATGCCGCCCGTGTTTGCCCATTGCACGCAGCACCTGTCTGCCGCCAACGAGGCGGCGGCCACGTCGCTGTACTGGTCCGTCATCCAGCAAGACCAGCCGCTGGTGGACCTGGACGTGGCCACCGGCGTGCTGGAAAGCGCCGTGCGCCACAACCCCTGGGTGGGCGAGCCGCAGATGGTGCTGGCCCAGCTGTACCTCTCCGCTGGCCGCAAGGACGACGCCAAGGCCGCTGCCGAGAGCGCACTGCACCTGTTCAGCGCCTGGGGCAATGCGTGGGACAAGCGCGTGCAGTGGGACGCCTGGGTGGCCTGGACGCGCATCCTGCTGCAGGGCGCGACGGTGGAGGGCACCTGGCCCGAGCGGCTGGACAAGCTGAACAACGTGGCACTGCGTGGGTGACTTGGAACATCCCCCTGAGTGGCTGCGCCACTTCCCCCTTCTCTTGAATCGCTGCGCCATTCGGGAAGGGGGAGGCAGCCCTCGCTGCGGGGCGGCCCTTGCTCGGCTGCCCTCGCCGGGCGCGCGCCAGTTTCATGAGGTGGGCGTGGGGGCACGGGCCTTGTCTTCTTATTCGAATGGGTTGTAATGAAATGAAAACTTAGTTGTTCCAGTTTTATCGGGGAAACCCTAGGATGCGAACCATCTCTCAACGAAAGGTTTTCCCTGTGAACAACAACAAGCGCCTTCTCCTGCAATCCGCCCTGGCCCTGGCCGCTGCTGCCGCTTTCTCGTCCGGCGCCATGGCCCAGGACAAGCCCATCAAGGTGGGCGTGACCGGCGGCCCCCACGCCCAGATCTTCGAGCAGGTGAAGAAGGTTGCCGAGAAGGACGGCCTCAAGATCCAGATCGTCGAGTTCAGCGACTACGTGCAGCCCAACGCCGCGCTGGCTGCGGGCGACCTGGACGCCAACAGCTACCAGCACAAGCCTTACCTCGATGCGCAAGTGGCCGACCGTGGCTACAAGCTGGTGTCGGTGGGCTACACCGTCAACTTCCCCATCGGCCTGTATTCCAAGAAGGTCAAGAAACTGGAAGACCTGAAGGAAGGCGCCAAGTTCGGCATTCCCAACGACCCCACCAACGGCGGCCGTGTGCTGCTGGTGCTGCAGGACAAGGGCCTGATCAAGCTGCGCGACGGCGCGGGCCTCAAGGCCACGCCGCTGGACGTGGTGAGCAACCCCAAGAAGCTCAAGTTTGTTGAACTGGACGCCGCCCAGCTGCCCCGTTCGCTGGACGATCTGGACGCCTCGGCCATCAACACCAACTTTGCGCTGTCGGCTGGCCTGAACCCTGGCAAGGACGCCATTGCACAAGAAAACGCCAAGAGCCCCTACGTCAACCTGATCGCCGTGCGTGAAGCCGACAAGGACAAGCCCTGGGTGGCCAAGCTGGTGAAGGCTTACCACTCGGAAGAAGTCAAGAAGTTCATCCAGACCGAATTCAAGGGCTCGGTGCTGCCAGGCTTCTGAAGCTGATCGCAAATGCGCCCTGCGATGAAGGGCGCTGTGGCTCTGCGGACTGGCTGCTGCTTCGTCCTCTCTCCCGCAAGGGGAGAGGGGGCGGGAAAAGCGACTGCAACAGCAGTCAAACATCCAAGTATTTTTGGCGTTTTGCGCTTTTCCGTAAAGTGCAAATAGCTATCTAAATGATAGCGGTCCGCCAACACCATTCCCCTGCGTTGCGCTGGGAAAACTGTGGTGTCGCGCTTGCATACACAATGAGAGGGTAACGTCCAGTAACACCATCCCTCCACCATGCCCTTCGCGGAACGAATCCTCACAGCGGTCTGGTTGAGTGCGACCACGCTGTTGTTCGTTGCGTCGCTGTGGGCACCGGCCCCGGGTGTGCGGCTGTTTCTGGACAACGCCTCCTGGACGCTGGCGTTTGGGCTCTCTGCATTCTGGGCCTGGCGTGGCTGGCGGCTGGCGCCGCCCACCGACCGCGCGCTGCACACCGGCCTGCTCATCTTTGCGGTGCTGGTGGCCCTGGGGCAAATGGTGTGGAACGTGCAGGTGGCGCTGGACTGGAACCCATTCCCCGCGCCCGCCGACCTGCTGTTTCTGGCGGGTGGGCCGCTGTGGGCTGCCACTGTCATCCGCGCCACTTTTGCGCGCCTGTCGCGCGATCGGGCTTACCCGGCCGCCCTGGACTTTGGCGGCACGGTGCTGGCGCTGCTGGCGTTCACGCTGGTGATCTACCTGCCCTCGGGCGAGGTGGACTCGCTGGCCGTGGGCACGGTGCTGGTGCTGTACCCGGCCGGGTTTCTCGCTGCGGCGGGCGTCACGGCGCTGGCTGTTCCGACGGTGGGGGTGCGCATCGACCGGTCCCATGCGCTGGTGCTGCTGGGCCTGCTGGGCTTTGGCCTGAGCTGGATGCAGTGGAACCTCATGGTCATCAGCAACACGGTGCAGCCGGGCATCTGGTTCAACGCCAGCTTCAGTGTGTCGGCGCTGGTGCTGGGCTGGGGCGCACGCTGGCTGCGGTTTGAGATGTCGGCAGATTCGGCCTACCGCCGCCAGTGCGACCAGGTCATGAACTACGTGCCACTGCTGTCCATGACGCTGGCGGCCATCACCCTGGTGCTGCTGTTTGTGGCGCCCGATGGCAGGGCAGGCATGCAGGCGCTGATCCTGGTGTGCTGCCTGCTGGTGCTGCTGCTGGCGGCACTGCGCCAGACCATTGTGGTGAGCCTGCTCAACCGCCTGCGCACGGCCGAGGCCGCAGTGCTGCGCAACGAGGAGCAGCTGTACCGCGTGGCGCACTTTGATGCGCTCACCGGCCTGCCCAATCGACGCTACTTTGAAGACGCCCTGGAGCGTGCCGTGGCCGAGGCCGCCCGCGACACACACAGCACCAACCGCCGCGTGGCGCTGATGCTGATCGACCTGGATCACTTCAAGAGCGTGAACGAAACCTATGGCCACCGCGTGGGCGACGCGCTGCTGAGCGAGGTTGCGCAGCGCATCACCCAGCTGCTGGCGGGGCAGGGCCTGGTGTCGCGGCTGGCCAATGACCAGTTCACGGTGATGCTGCTGCGCCCCGCGTCGCGCACCGAGCTGGCGCAGCTGGCGGCCTCACTGGTGGAGGGCCTGGCGCAGCCCTGGGAGCTGTCGGAGGTGGGCGCGCAGTACATGGGGGCCAGCCTGGGCATCAGCCTGTACCCGGACGATTCGGCCAACAGCGTGGAGCTGGTGCGCCACGCACATTCGGCGCTGCACGCCACCAAGAGTGCAGGCCGGGGCTCGTACCGCTTCTACATCGAGGAGTTCACGCAGATCACGCGCGGGCGGCTGGAGCTGCGCCGGCGCTTGCACAACGCGCTGCAGGCGGGCGAGTTCGCGCTGGTCTACCAGCCCCAGCTCAACCAGCAGCGCCAGACCGTGGGTGCCGAGGCGCTGCTGCGCTGGTCGGTGGATGGCAAGGCGGTGCCGCCCGACGAGTTCATCCCGCTGGCCGAGGAGAGCGGGCTCATCGTGCCCATCGGGCTGTGGGTGTTCGAGACCGCCTGCCGCCAGATGGCGCAGTGGCGTGCCGAGGGCTGGCAGGTGCCCGTGGTGTCGGTCAATGTCTCCACCATCCAGCTGCGTGAGCCGGGTTTCACCCAGACCCTGCTGGGCGTGACCCAGCGCGCCGGGGTGGCGCCCGCCGGCCTGGTGCTGGAGATCACCGAGTCGCAGCTGCTGGACGAGTCCCTGTACGCCATCGCGCTCGATCTGAAGAACGCGGGTTTTGCGCTGTCGATCGACGACTTTGGCACGGGCCACTCGTCGCTCATCAAGCTCAAGCGCCTGCCGGTGAGCGAGCTGAAGATCGACAAGGTGTTTGTGCGCGACATCGTGGTGGACGTGAACGACCGCGAGATCTGCGCCACCGTCAACGCCCTGGCCCGCACGCTGGGGCTGGAGGTGGTGGCCGAAGGCGTGGAGACCGAGGAACAGCTGCAGTTGTTGATCCGCATGGGCTGCGAGCGTTTTCAGGGCTGGCTGTTTGCACCGGCCCTGGCGCCCGGGCCACTGGCCGAGCAATGGCTGCAGCGGCAGGCGCCGCCCGCTGCGCAGTGACTGCTGGCACGGTGTGGCGTGGGGGCGGCATGGTCCGTGTGTGGCATATCAAAAATGATAGCTGCTCAGGCATGTTCCACTAGCGCATCCGGCCGTTTTGCCCTGATAAAAGCCCAAACCCGGCACAGGGCCGGGTTTTGGGGGGGGCTTGCAGGGCTTGTGCCCTGCGCGCCGTTGTTGCCGCTAGGCTTAGGCGGCCTGCGACACGCGACCCTGGTTGGCCGCCACGCTGGTGTGTGTGGAAATTTCCACGTTGGCCGAGGCCAGTGCGGCCGCCTTGGCGTCCGGGCCCATGGCCACGCCTTCGGCACGCACAAAACGCACGTCGGTGATGCCGAAGAAGCCGAACACCACCTTCAGGTAGCTCTCCTGGTGCTCCATGGCCTGACCGCCTTCGCTGGTCGAGTACACGCCGCCACGGGTGGAGGCCACGATCACGGTCTTGCCACCGGCCAGACCCACGGGGCCCTTCTCGGTGTACTTGAAGGTGCGGCCCGCTTGCGCCAGGCGGTCGATCCAGGCCTTGAGCTGGCTGGGGATGGAGAAGTTGTACAGCGGCGTGCCAATCACGATCACGTCGGAGGCCAGGAACTGGCTCACCAGGGCTTCGGACAGTGCGTTTTCAGCGCGCTCTGCCTCGGTGGCAGCGGCCTGGCCGGTGCGGAACCCCAGCGACTGGGCCGACAGGTGCGAAGGCGCTTGCTGGGCCAGGTCCAGGTATTGCACGGTGGTGCTAGGGTGGGCGGCTTGCCAGGCGGTCACGGTGCGGGCAGTCAGTTGGCGGGACACGGATTGATCACCGGTGATGGCAGAGTCGACGTGAAGCAGTTGCATGAGGGAACTCCTGGGGTTCTGTGGATCGGAGCCACAGCGTGTGGCCATGGGATGAATTGTGGGGATGGATCAATTTGTTGATAAGGTAGTGAACTTGCGATAGATTGTTCTATCCATAGGACGATGAAGCCCATGCAAGATCTCAACGACATGCTGTATTTCGCCGAAGTGGTGGAGCGCGGTGGCTTTGCCGCTGCGGGCCGCGCGCTCGGCATTCCCAAATCGCGCCTGTCGCGCCGGGTGTCCGACCTGGAAACGCAGCTGGGCGTGCGCCTGCTGCAGCGCACCACCCGCAAGCTCTCGCTGACCGAAGTGGGCGAAGCCTATTTGCGCCACTGTCAGGCCATGCGCGAATCGGCCCAGGCGGCGGCCGACACGGTGGCCCAGGTGCAGACCGTACCGCGCGGCACCATCCGCGTGAGCTGCCCTGTCACGCTGGCGCAGACCGTGGTGGCCGAGCTGATCCCCCGGTTCCTGGCCAGTTGCCCCGAGGTGCGCATCGACATGCTGGTGAGCAACCGCGCGGTCAACCTGGTGGAAGAGGGCATCGACGTGGCGCTGCGCGTGCGTCCCTCGGTGGACGACAGCGGTAGCATGGTCGTCAAGCGGCTGGACCACACCACGCAGATCCTGGTGGCCAGCCCCGAGCTGCTGATCCGCCAGGGCACGCCCCAAACGCTGGACGACCTGGCCAAGCTCGACAGCATCGCCATGTCGGCCCCCGATGGCCGATCGACCTGGAACCTGATCGGCCCGGGCGGCGTGCACCAGGTGGTGCAGCACACGCCGCGCTATGTGGCGGACGACCTGCTCACGCTCAAATACGCTGCCGTGGCCGGCACGGGGGTGTGCTGGATGCCCGACTACATGTGCCAGGAAGAAATGCGCGAGCGCAAGCTGGTGCGGGTGCTGCCCGACTGGGCGCCGGCGCCCGCCATCGTGCATGCCGTGTTCCCCTCCCGCCGGGGGCTGTCGCCCGCGGTGCGGCGCTTTCTGGACTACCTGGGCAAGGCCATGCCCGGCCGGAGCAGCCTGAGCACGCGGCAGGCCCTGCAGGGGCTCGACGGCGCCAATATCTGAGAACCTGTTCAAAGGGCAGGTTCTGAGGCGCTGGGCGCAAAGCCTGCGCTTGTGCACGGGTTCGGTGGGCAAAGCACTTTTTGGCGCCACAATGCAACGAATTGCAACTGTGCGGGCTGCGCCCGTCCGTGTGGTCGGCACACGCGGCGGCCCGGGGACTTTTTGTGACCGCTCCACACCCCATCGACCAAGACATCCGGCAAGCCCGCGTGCACCCTGCCGTGCGCGCCATCGTGATCCCGCCGTGCCCCGAATCGTTGCTGCGCCTGCAGCAGATCGTGGTGGCGCCCGAGCTGGACTCGACCGCGCTGGAGCAACTGGCATCCTCCGACGTAGCCCTGGCCGCCGCCGTGATGCGGCTGGCCAACAGCCCGCTGTACGGCCTGGCCCAGCCGGTGCAGACCGTGGGCATGGCGCTGACGGTACTGGGGCTGCAGCCGGCCGTGGAGCTGCTGTCTGCCTTCATCACGCGCAATGCGCTGCAGGTGCGCTCGCCGCTGCTGGAGCATTTCTGGGAAAGCTCGCAGCGCCGCGCCATTGCGTGCGAGCACATCGGCCACCAGCTCTACAGCCTGGACCCAGGGCTGGGCTACAGCTTCGGGTTGTTCTGCCATGTGGGCATGCCGGTGCTGGTGAAGGCGGTGCGGGGCTACGCGGGCACCGTGACCGAGGCCCTGGCGCGCAAGGACCGCACCTTTACCCAGACCGAGAACGCGAGCCACCGCACCGACCACGCGGTGATGGGCGCCATCGTGGCGCGCACCTGGCACCTGCCGGGCGACGTGGCACAGGCCATCTGGCTGCACCACGACTTTGCCTGCCTGAACGACGAGCAGTTTGATCCCACCGTGCGGCACCTGGTGGCGCTGGGGTTGCTGGCCGAGTTTCTGGTCAACCAGCACGACGGCCTGGCCCCCACGCGCGAGTGGACCCAACACGGCCAGGCCTGCATGGACCACCTGCATGTGACGCAGGACGAGCTGGACCACTGGATCGACGCGCTGCATCCGGCGTTTGAGGCGGTGCGGTTCTGATGCTTTTGACGAGCGGCTGATTCGCCGTTGTCACTGACGGGGCCGGTATGTCTACCCCGTGCGTACGTGATGCAGTCCTGTCTGGCCTGCCGGTGCGATTTTCAGCGCGCCGCTTCCAGCAACTCCACCAGGCGCGCGTGCCCCCGCTGTGCCGCCAGCTGCGCCGCGTTCAGACCGTCGCGATCCACCAGCGCCGGGTTGGCGCGCAGGGCCAGCAGCCGCTGCACGGTGGCGGTGTGGCCGTTCATGGCGGCCAGCATCAGGGCGGTTTTTCCTCCGGGGTCGCGGGCATCCACTGGTGTGCCCTGTTGCACGAGGGCTTCGACCTGCTGGGGTTGGCCCGTGCGGGCGGCCTCCCAGATGGTGACGGGCAAGGCCGCGCCCAGATTTTTTGACATGGCAGGGGCTGTAGCAGCCGCTTGGTGGTCGCGCGCTGCAGAGTCCGCCAGCGGGGCGCGGGTGGCTGGTGCAGCTGCTGCGGCGGGGGCAGCCGGAGCGGTTTCTTGAAGGGCTGGTGCAGGGGAGACTGATGCGCGTTCGCGCCTTTCGGTACTGGATTCGGCGCGGGGGGCTGCGGCCGTCGAGGGCATGGGGGGTGATGCGGGGAAGCCGGAGGCGGCCCCGGCGGCGCGAGGTGCTGACAGGGCTTCCTGCTCAGTGGAAGGCGACACAGGAGCCGACTTGGCTACGGGCTGGACGGGTGCTGGTGTCTGCGCAGGCGCGGGGGGGGCTACCGTGGCGGGCTTGGGGGGCATGGCGTCGGCCGACGGGCCGGTGCTGTTCCGCGTACTTTTCTGCGTGCTTTCCGGCGCAGGCGGAGTGCCCGATGGGGGCTCTGCCGGTGGCGGGAGCGTCGGTGTGGCCGCAGGGGCAGGCGCAGGGGCCGTAGGAGCCTGCGCAGGCGACTCGGCCCGGCGGTGGCTGAAAGCGGTGTCCCGCTCTTCGGGTGTGCCGCGCTCAAACTGCAGCATCAGCAAGCCAGTCAGTCCCACCACGGCCAAGGTGGCCAGGGCCGAAATCTTCCAGCGGGCCTGGTTGGCGGCAGGGGCTGCTACCGGGGTGGCTGATGCCGCAGCCGCTGCCACCATCTGTGCATGCGCACGCACGGCATCACGCACATGCGCGCCGGGGCGGGCGCCTTCCTGTTCGCTGGCCTCGTGGTAGCGCCGGACCAGTTCGTCATCCTGCCGGGTCATACAAACTCCTTGAGGTGCTGGCGCAGGCTGGCCCGCGCGTAGCGCAGGCGGCTCTTGGCGGTTTCAAAGTTCACGCCGGTGGCCTCGGCAATCTCCTGCACGCTCAGGTCTCCTTCGGCTTGCAACAAAAAGGCCTCGCGCTGCTCTGGCGGCAACTGCTCTACGGCGGCGATGAGCGCGGCGGCCTGCTCGCGCGACTGCAGCTGGCGCACGGGCCCGAAGCCCGAGTCCGCCACCAGCGTGTCTGCCAGGCTGCGCGCATCGTCGTCGCTGGCATCCAGGCTGGCATGGTGTTTGGCGGTACGCAGGTGGTCCACCAGCCGGTGGTGTGCCAAGGTGAACAGCCAGGTTCGGAACCTGGCCTTGACCTCGTAGCGGGCAGCGTTGCGCGCCACCGCAAACCACACGTCCTGCAGCAGGTCGTCGGCCACGGCCTGCACCTTCACGCTGCGAAACACGAACCGCCACACGGCCAGCTCGTGCCGGGCGTAGAGCCGGTCGAACGCACCCAGGTCGCCGCTGGCGTAACGCAGCATCAGCGTCTCGTCGGCATCGTCGTGGGGCGGGGCGGATGGCACCCGCGGATTATGCGAGGCCCGCATGCACCATCGGGAGCGTACCGGTAGATGCTCTCAAGGCCTACCGCGGGTCGGGAACGTACGACAGGTTGTCGGACTGCGGAAACGCGCGGGGCACAGGGGGCCGCGCGATGGGCTCGCGGATCACGCCCGCAGCCATCAGGTTTTCGCGGCTGTCATAGCGGATGCTGATGATTTCGTTGGGGCGGAGTTGCAGCCGGGTGAAAGTGGTGTGCGACACAACGGATGTCTCGCGCTGGCCGTGCGCCGTTCCCAGCTTGGCCGACGGCATAGGCGCAGCCTTGGCCGCACTGTCGGCAGACATCGAGCGCGCCGAGGACTCGGCCTCTGATGCTGGCGACGGTGCGGCGGCGGCTGGTGCGGGTGCCGACTGTGCAGAGGGCAGCGCAGGGGCAGGCTCTTCGCGCAAGCGCCCCAGGCTGTTGGCACTCCCGTTGCTGCCATCACGGCGCTGGCTGTATGGCTCGGGGACGACGGCGGGCGAGGGCACCGGTGGCTGTTCGCGGAACAGCGCCACGCCAATCACGCCCACGTGACCGGGGCGGCCTGTTCGGGCGGCATACGAGTTGGCAATGTGCGAGAACTCGAACGCAGCGACTTCGCTGTTGCTCTTGCGCCAGCCGGTGATCTGGTAACGCTCATAGGGCGAGAACACATACCCGCCCTGGTCCCACGCAGCGGTTTCGCCGCTGAGCACGTTGACCCCGTCCACCGAAGGCACGGCCAGGACCCGCTCGCCCAGCCGGTTGCGCACGGTGATGGCATACCGCGCGCCCGGGCGGCCGGCCACCCAGTACTCGCCTTGGGCGTAGTGCACCGGCAACGTGGTCCCAGTGTCGCGGTCCACGATGGTGACATCGGCCAGGCGGCCAATGGCATGGGCAGGCAGGTGGCTCAGGCCCAGCAACGCGGCCAGTGTCGCGAGGGCGGGCAGGGTGAGAAGGCGGGGTTTCATGGCAGCTCCATCAAAAAAGTGGTGGTGCTGGGTGAAACGAACGGGATAGCTAAATGGGGTTGAGCGGATGCAAAAAATCTAAAAATGTTCTTTGGGGCTTATCTCTTTCGGGCCACTTGGCCATTTCGCGGGAAGACTGGGGGCCATCGAATAGACCTTTTGCCCAGTGAGCTAAAAGTCCGCGCGGCCCGTTAGCATGAGCGCATGCTTGCCGCCAAACCCTATCTCCAAAGCGCTTGCATCCGCCCAGATGCAGATGTGGACTACGAAACCTATCCCTACAACGTACCCTCGATCCGAGAACTGGGTCTGCTGCAGTTTCACCCGGACGTAACCTTCTTTGTGGGGGAGAACGGTTCTGGGAAATCAACGTTGCTAGAGGGCATCGCGTTGGCCCTGGGCTATAGCCCGGAGGGTGGCACTCGCAATTTCAGACTGGCTACGGCGGATTCAGAATCATCGTTGCATGAGGTGCTGCGGTTGGCGCGGAGCTACCGTAAGCCGCAAGATGGCTATTTCTTGCGGGCTGAGAGCTTCTTCAATGTGGCCACCTACATGGATGAGGTTGGCTACCTGGATAACTACGGCGGAAAATCGCTACATGCTCGGTCTCATGGCGAGGCGTTTATGGCGCTGCTGACGCACAAGTTCCAGGGCAAAGGGTTGTACTTGCTGGACGAGCCCGAGGCAGCCTTATCACCCAACCGCCAACTCGCTGCGCTGTATGCAATCCACCAATTGGTGGAAGACAAATCTCAATTCATCATTGCCACGCACTCCCCCATCCTGCTGTCCTATCCAAACGCCAAGATCATCCAATTCGATGGCGCTGGTCTGTCCGAAGTGGCCTTCGAGGACACGGAGCACTACGCGGTAACTCGTGACTTCCTCAACAACTATCCCCAGCGACTGAAGCGCTTGCTGGCCGACGATTAGATGGGATGGCTTGCAGCGGACGACACTAGCGCATGCGATTTTTTGTCTCCGGATTGTCTGTGATTAGATGATTTGGCGATTAAATAACAAGAATTAAGTCGTTTGGGTTTTAAAGGCTGGCTCGCAGAATCCCTGCCTGTGACCACCACCTCCATCATCATCGTCCCCGGCTGGCGCGATTCGGGCCCCGGCCACTGGCAAAGCCTGTGGGCCGAGCGCCTGCCCCACGCGCGCCGCGTGGTGCAGGACGACTGGATCACGCCCACGCGTTCAGCCTGGGTGAGTCAGCTGGAGAAGACGGTACTGGCCGCAACGCACCCTGTAGTGATCGTGGCACACAGCCTGGGCTGTATTGCCACCACCCACATGGGGCCGGAGGCTGCAGCCAAGGTGTGCGGCGCCTTGCTGGTGGCTCCTGCCGACCCCGAGCGCCGCGCCATCCTGAGCGACTTTGCCCCCGTGCCCTACGCGGCGTTGCCTTACCGCAGCATCGTGGTGGCCAGCAGCAATGACCCGTTTTGTCCCATTCGCCTGGCGGGCGCCTATGCCAGAGCCTGGGGCAGCGAGTTTGTGCGCATGCAGAACGCGGGGCATATCAATATTGACTCGGGCCATGGCGAATGGCCGCTGGGCTGGGCGTTGCTGCAGTCTTTGGAGGGCGACCACAGCACCATCCAGCCAGCTGCAGGGTACTCGCAGGTTTCTCCGGCCGCCGCCTGATTGCTATCTAATCGATAGCTGTCAGCGCATGTTTTTCCAGCGCTTGGAGCCTGCGGGACCCGAAATGTTGGGCCCGGGCAGCTGGTGTGCGGTTTGGGGTCATGGCCCCGGCACGCCCTTTGAGATCTTTATATGCCAATTCTCGATTAATTAACAAGAATATATTCTTTTGAGTTTTAAGGGGTGGTCCGCACAATGCGGAATCTCCAGCATTTTTTGGGCGACTTCACCATGACTTCTTTGAAACTCAAGACCCTCCTGGCCTCTCTGGCCCTGGCCGCGAGCGGCATGGCTGCCGCTCAAAATTCGCTGCTCAATGTGTCGTATGACGTGGCCCGCGAGTTCTACAAGGACTACAACGTGGCCTTCGCTGCGCACTACAAGAAGACCACCGGCCAGGACGTGAAGATCGACCAGTCGCACGCCGGCTCCAGCGCCCAGGCCCGTGCCGTGAACGACGGTTTGGCTGCTGACGTGGTCACCATGAATACCACCACCGACGTACAGTTTCTGGCGGACAACGGCGTGGTTGCCAAGGACTGGGCCAAGAAGTTCCCGCACGACGCATCGCCCACCACCTCGACCATGCTGTTCCTGGTGCGCAACGGCAACCCCAAGAACATCAAGGACTGGGACGACCTGATCAAGCCCGGCGTGCAGGTGATCGTGGTCAACCCCAAGACCGGCGGCAACGGCCGCTATGCCTACCTGGCCGCCTGGGGCGCCGTGCGTGAAAAGGGCGGCACCGAGGCGCAGGCCGCCGAGTTTGTCGGCAAGCTGTACAAGAACGTGCCTATCCTGGCCAAGGGCGGCCGCGATGCCACGGCCACCTTCCTGCAGCGCAACCAGGGCGATGTGCTGATCACTTTCGAATCCGAGGTGGTCTCCATCGACCGCGAGTTCGGCGCGGGCAAGGTCGATGCCATCTACCCCTCGGTGAGCGTGGTGGCTGAAAACCCCGTGGCCGTGGTGGAACGCACCGTGGCCAAGAAGGGCACGGCCCAGCTGGCCAAGGCCTACCTGGACTACCTGTACTCGGAAGAAGCGCAAGAGATCGCAGCCAAGCACGCCATCCGCCCCCGTTCGGAGACCGTGCTCAAGAAGTACGCCGACACCTTCAAGCCGCTCAAGCAGTTCACGGTGGCCAAGTACTTCGGCTCGCTGACTGAAGCGCAGAAAGTGCATTTCAATGATGGCGGCCAGTTCGACAAGCTGTACACGCCCGGCGCCAAGTAAATAGGCCCAGCGCTTTTCCCGACTCACCACTGCATCTATGACCACTGCGACCGCTGTGGCCGCAGCCCCGGCCGGACGGCGCGCGCCCAAGCGCGTGCTGCCTGGCTTTGGGCTGTCACTGGGCTACACCCTTTTCTACTTGAGCATCATCGTGCTGATCCCGCTGTCGGCACTGATCTTCAAGACCTTCACGCTCACCTGGGACCAGTTCTGGGCGGCCATCAGCGCACCGCGTGTGATGGCGTCGTACCGGCTGACCTTTGGCGCATCGTTTCTCGCGGCGCTGGTCAATCTGGTGTTTGGCCTGCTGATCGCGTGGGTGCTGGTGCGCTACAAGTTCCCGGGCAAGAAGATCGTCGATGCGCTGGTGGACCTGCCGTTTGCGCTGCCCACTGCCGTGGCAGGTATCTCGCTCACGGCCCTGCTGGCAGGCAACGGCTGGGTGGGCAGCATTCTGGAGCCCATGGGCATCCAGCTCGCGTTCAAGCCTGCGGGCATTGTGATTGCGCTGATCTTCATCGGCCTGCCGTTTGTGGTGCGCACCGTGCAGCCCGTGCTGGAAGACGCCGAAAAGGAGCTGGAAGAAGCCGCCACCTGCCTGGGCGCCACGCGCCTGCAGACCTTCACCAAGGTCATCCTGCCCTCCATCACGCCCGCACTGCTCACCGGCTTTGCCATGGCGTTTGCGCGGGCGGTGGGGGAATACGGCTCGGTGATCTTCATCGCGGGCAACATGCCCATGGTGTCGGAGATCACGCCGCTCATCATCATCGGCAAGCTGGAGCAGTATGACTACGCAGGCGCCACCGCCGTGGCTGTGGTGATGCTGGTCATCTCTTTCATCCTGCTGCTCATCATCAACGCGCTGCAAGCCTGGCAGCGCCGCCACGCGGGGGCACCAGCATGAGCGGCAACAACTCCCGAACCATTCGCCGCGCCCAGGCGGGCACGACCGAAGCGCCCTGGGTCCGCTACACGCTGATCGCCATCGCCTTGGCTTTCATGCTGCTGTTCCTGGTGCTGCCACTGGCCGCCGTGTTTGCAGAGGCGCTGCGCAAGGGTTTTGGCGCATACCTGGAAGGCCTGCGCGAGCCCGATGCCTGGTCGGCCATCAAGCTCACGCTGATCACCGCGCTGATTGCCGTGCCGCTGAACCTCGTGTTCGGCGTGGCAGCCGCGTGGTGCATTGCCAAGTACGAGTTCAAGGGCAAGGCCTTCTTGACCACGCTGGTGGACCTGCCGTTCTCGGTGTCGCCCGTGGTGGCGGGCCTGATCTATGTGCTGATGTTTGGCGCGCAAGGCTGGTTTGGTCCGTGGCTGCAGGCGCATGACATCAAGATCATCTTTGCCGTGCCCGGCATCGTGCTGGCTACCGTGTTTGTGACCTTTCCGTTCATCGCCCGCGAGCTCATCCCGCTGATGCAGGCGCAGGGCAACGACGAGGAGCAGGCCGCCATCGTGCTGGGCGCGAGCGGCTGGCAGACCTTCTGGTACGTGACCTTGCCCAACATCAAGTGGGGCCTGCTGTACGGCGTGATCTTGTGCAACGCGCGGGCCATGGGCGAGTTTGGTGCGGTGTCGGTGGTGTCCGGCCACATCCGGGGCCAGACCAACACCATCCCGCTGCACGTCGAGATTCTCTACAACGAGTACCAATCGGTGGCCGCGTTTGCCGCTGCCTCGCTGCTGGCCTTGCTGGCCTTGGTCACGCTGGTCATCAAGACGATTGCCGAACACCGCAACGAGCAGGCCCTGAAGGCCGCCGCCGAATTGCCGCCCGAGCGCCCCGCGCCCGCTGGCGTGTGAAGGAAACAGAACATGAGCATTGAAATCCGTAACGTCAGCAAACAGTTTGGCGACTTTCAGGCGCTGCGCGATGTGAGCCTGGACATTGCCTCGGGCGAACTCATTGCGCTGCTCGGCCCCTCGGGCTGCGGCAAGACTACGCTGCTGCGCATCATCGCGGGCCTGGAGACGGCCGACGTGGGCACCATCCACTTCAGCGGCGAAGACACCACCGACGTGCATGTGCGCGAACGTAACGTGGGCTTCGTTTTCCAGCACTACGCATTGTTCCGCCATATGACGGTGTTCGAGAACGTGGCTTTTGGTCTGCGCGTGAAGCCCCGCAGCGAGCGCCCGAGCGAAGCACAGATCAAGAAAAAGGTCATGGACCTGCTCAAGCTGGTGCAGCTGGACTGGCTGGCCGAGCGCTACCCCTCGCAGCTCTCGGGCGGTCAGCGCCAGCGCATTGCCCTGGCCCGCGCCCTGGCGGTGGAGCCCAAGGTGCTGCTGCTCGACGAACCCTTCGGCGCGCTGGACGCCAAGGTGCGCAAGGAGCTGCGTCGCTGGCTGCGCCGCCTGCACGACGAGCTGCATGTGACCAGCATCTTCGTGACCCACGACCAGGAAGAAGCCCTGGAAGTGGCGGACCGCGTGGTGGTGATCAACCAGGGCAAGATCGAGCAAAGCGGCTCCCCCCAGCAGGTGTGGGACCAGCCTGCCAGCCCGTTTGTCTACGGCTTTTTGGGCGACGTGAACCTGTTCCACGGCCGCGCCCATGAAGGCCTGGTGCACCTGGACGGCATGCAGCTCGACTCGCCCGAGCACCAGGCGGCGCAGAACGCTAAGGCCTTTGCCTATGTGCGCCCGCACGACCTGGACGTGGAGCGCTACTCCCCTGGCGCGGGCCTGGACGCCGAAGGCCGTCCCCGTGGCATCGTGGCCCAGCTGAGCCGCGCCATTGTGGTGGGCCCCATTGCGCGCCTGGAACTTATTCCGACCGACGATCACAAACCAGCGGACAATGCGTCCCCAGAATCCCTGATCGAAGCGCAGATCCCTGCGCAGCAGTTCAAGGACATGGGTTTCAAGGAGGGTGAGACGCTGGTGGTGACACCACGCCGCGCCCGCGTTTTTCTGGATCACGCCGCCGGTATCTGAGTTGCTTCTCCTTCGAGGCCTCTCTGGGTAACCTGCGGTTTCGAGGGACAAGAATGATGGTGTTGAACTGGATTGATCAGGCCCCGCGTCGCGTGCTGGCGCTGATCAGCGTGGCCTGTGTGGCGATGCTGGCGTTTGGCATGTACCTGCAGCATGTGGTGGGCCTGGAGCCTTGCCCCATGTGCATCGTGCAGCGGTATGCGCTCATTGGTGTTGCTGTATTCACGGCCCTGGCTAGTGCGCGAGGCAATCGGGGCTGGTGGATGACCTGGGCGGTGCTGGCCGTGATCACTGCCGGGTTTGGCGCCTTTGTGGCGGCTCGCCAGAGCTGGCTGCAGTGGTACCCGCCGGAGATCGCTACCTGCGGTCGCGACTTCTACGGCATGATCGAAAACTACCCCATCAGCCGCGCCATCCCCATGATCTTCCGGGGCTCGGGCGATTGCACTGCGATCGACTGGACCTTCCTGGGTGGCTCGATTGCCAACTGGTCGTTCATCTGCTTCGTGGGGTTTGGCTTGGTGCTGCTGGCTGTGCTGGTGCGGGCGCTGAAGGGTGGCAACAAGCGAGGCTCTGGATATTCGATGGCTTGATGCCTGTGAGGCATGGGCTTACATGAAAAAGGCGCTCCAGGGAGCGCCTTTTTCGTTATGGGAAGGGCTTCCAGCGCCGGTGTTCCTGCTCCGAGCGCAGTCCCACCCGGTCGCATGAAAGCGCACAAGGTTGGCTATCCAAGCACCATGTCCCCTGCGTCCAGCGAAGGAGGACGCAAAAGGTCTTCGTTGATGCCCATGGTCTGACTGGCGCGTTCTACGGCCTGCCACAGTGGCGCAGGCATTTGCAATATCTCTTCCGGCGACGCGGAGCGCGCGATCCATGCACTGATTTGCAGGTGCTGCTCGTGGGTGAGCAGGTCCAGGTTCAACATTTCATCGATGATTTTCATGCAGGGGCTACAGGGTCGATGGGGTGGCTTGAAGATGGCTCTGCGCGGTAAAGCCCTGAGGAGGCTGTGCTGTGCATGAAGCGAAGAGGGGTTGCTCCGTGGCAACCTCTAGCGTCACGGAGCATGGTGTTTTGTAGAAGAGATGGTACCCAAAGCACCAATCTCAAGCGGGCCAGTGCGTCCGCTTCAGCCTGGCATACCGGTGCCATGCGGGAACGGTACGCCTTGTGTACCGTCAACCCATGCGGGCAGTTTGGGCATCACCTGGCCAAACAGCGGACTGGCCTGCCATTGCGCCAGCCAGGCCTGCAGGCGGGGCCACGGCTGTGCGGTCCACCAGTCGGCATCAATGCCTGCAAACTGCCGCACAAAAGGCGCAATCGCCATGTCGGCCAGGGCCGCGTGGGTGCCGAACAGGTAAGGCCGATGTGGTGAGAGACGCGCCTCCAGCGCACCCAACCAGGCCACGGCTTGGGCGTGTTCCGCGTCCATGTCAGCGTCCGGGTATCTGCTGGGGTACTTGCACCGGTCCAGCGCCTGCTTGAACGGGCCATCGCATTCAGCAATCAGCGCGAGCATGTCTTCCAGGCTGCCATGGCTGGGGGTGAGCCAGCCTTCAGGGTCGTGTTGTCGCAGCGCCCACAGCATGATGTCCAGGCTCTGCTCCAGCACCTGGCTGCTGGGCAACACCAGCACGGGCACCGTGCCCTTGGGCGATGCCTGCAGCAACCCCTGGGGCTTGCTTTTGAGCACCACCTCGCGCAGTTCGCAAACCTGGCCGCTCACGGCCAGGGCCAGGCGGGCGCGCATGGCATAGGGGCAGCGGCGGAACGAGTACAGGACGGGCAGGGCGGTCATGTTGTGCCATCCATGCCATCGTCCTCTGCGTGCTTGGCCACAGCGCGTGTGGGGCGGCCGGGTTGCTGCGCGCCGATGTGCTCTTGCCCACGCTGCCGGGCCAGCTGCATCTGCCGCTCGCGCTCGGCCAGGGCGCGTTCCTGCTCGGGTGTGCGGGTGCCGTGGCAATACGGACAGCTCACACCGGGCACGTAGTGCGGTGATTGCAACTCGGCTTCGCCCAGCGGCATGCGGCAGGATCGGCACAGCTGGTGGTGGCCCGGTGCGAGGCCATGGCCTACGGACACGCGTTCGTCGAACACAAAGCAGTCACCGTGCCAGCGGCTGGATGCTTCGGGCACGGTTTCCAGGTACTTGAGGATGCCGCCTTCCAGGTGGTACACCTCGTCAAAGCCTTGGGACTTGAGGAACGCGGTGGACTTTTCGCACCGGATGCCGCCCGTGCAGAACATGGCCACGCGGGGCTTGCCAGCCAATACGCCGCCAGACTGCGATTGCTGCGCCACCCAGGCCGGAAACTCTGCAAAGGTCTGCGTGTGCGGGTTAATGGCGCGCTCAAACGTGCCAATGCCCACCTCGTAGTCATTGCGCGTGTCCACCACCACCACGCCCGGGTCGTCGATGAGGGCGTTCCAGTCTTCGGGCTTCACATAGGTGCCGGCGTTGCGTGCGGGGTTCAGGCCTGGCACGCCCAGGGTGACGATCTCGCGCTTGAGCCGCACCCGCATGCGGTAGAAGGGCATGCGCTCGGCCAGCGCCTCCTTGTGCTGCAGGGCGGCAAAACGCGGGTCGCTGCGCAGCCAGGCCAGCACAGCATGCACGCCCTGCGGTTCGCCCGCAATGGTGCCGTTGATGCCCTCGGGCGCCAGCAACAGCATGCCGCGCACGCCGTTCGCGTCGCACAGGGACTGCAGGGGCTCGCGCAGGGCGGCAAAGTCTGGCAGGTCCACGAACTGATAAAGCGCGGCGGTGAGATAGCGGGGTGTGACCGAGTCCACGAAAAAGGCGTTTTTGAAACAGGAAGGGGGATGATAGCTGTCACCTTTCGTTACGATGCGGGGTTACCAACGCTGCTTGCAAGGTGGTCGCATGAGCAAGGAATCCACTCTCAATCTGTTCCGTCGGCTGGAGCAGCTCAATGGCATCGGCGCTGCGCTCTCGCGCGAGCGGGACATCGACCGGCTGCTGGAGAACATCCTGGAGGCCGCCAAGACCATCACCGGGGCCGACGGCGGCACGCTCTACAGCGTGACGGAAGACCAGTCGGCGCTCAAGTTCGAGATATTGCGAACCGACTCGCTGGGCATCAACCTGGGGGGCACCACGGGCAAACCCATCGACCTGCCGCTGTTACCGTTGCGCACGGCCGACGGCGGGCCCAATGATTCGCTGGTGGCGGCCCACGCGGCCATCCACGACCGCACGGTGAACATTGCCGACGCCTACAGCGCGGCAGGGTTTGATTTTTCGGGCACACGCGCGTTTGACCAGCGCACGGGCTACCGGTCGCAGTCGTTCCTCACGGTGCCGATGAAGAACCACGACCTCGAACTCATCGGCGTGCTGCAGCTCATCAATGCGCGCGACCCGGACACGGGCGAGGTCATCACCTTCTCGCAGGCCGACCAGAGCCTGGCCGAGTCGCTGGCCTCGCAGGCGGCCATTGCGCTCACCAACCGGCTGCTCATCACGCAGCTCGAACGCCTGTTCGAGTCGTTCGTGAACCTCATCAACCTGGCCATCGACGAAAAATCGCCCTACACCGGCGGCCACTGTCAGCGCGTGCCCGCCCTCACGATGATGCTGGCCGAGGCTGTGGATGCCACCCGCGAGGGGCCGTTGGCCGCGTTCAAGATGAGCGATCGCGACCGCTACGAGCTCAAGATGGCGGGCCTGCTGCACGACTGCGGCAAGATCACCACGCCTGTGCACGTGGTGGACAAGGCCACCAAGCTGCAGACCATCTACGACCGCATCGGCCTGGTGGACACGCGGTTTGAAGTGCTCAAGCGCGATGCCGAACTGGCCGCGCTGCGCCGCCAGCTGGCGCTGCGTGCGGTGGTGGACGCGCGGGCTGAAGGCCAGGAGCTGCAGGCCCTGCAGCACGAGATCCATGCGCTGGAGGAAGACCGCGAGTTTCTGCGCCGCAGCAACACCGGCACCGAGGCCATGCGCCCCGAAGACCAGCAGCGTGTGCGCGATATTGCCGCCATGCGTCACTGGCGCAACCCGCAGGGTGTGCAAACGAGCTTTTTGACGGGGGAGGAAGTGGAGAACCTCACCATCCGGTCCGGAACGTTGAACCAGGCCGAGCGCGACACCATCAACTACCACATCGTTGCCACCATCAAGATGCTGGAGACGCTGCCCTGGCCGCGCCACCTCCAAAACGTGCCCGAATACGCTGGGGGCCACCACGAACGCATGGACGGCAAGGGCTATCCGCGTGGCCTCACGCGCCAGCAGATGTCGCTGCAGGCCCGCATGATGGGCATTGCCGACATCTTTGAGGCGCTGACGGCCGCAGACAGGCCCTACAAGAGTGGCATGACCCTGTCGCAGGCGCTGGCCATCATGTGCAGGATGCGGGACAACGGGCACATCGACCCCGACCTGTTCGAGGTGTTTGTGCGCGAAGGGGTGTACCTGCGCTATGGCCAGCAGTTTCTGGATGCAGGGCAGGTGGACGGGGTGGATGTGGCGGCGATGGGGTTTTGACACCGCTGCACCCCGTGCATCACGGCGTACGTTTGCTATGTAATTGATAGCTTCTGGCGCATGATCCACTAGCGCTACCGGCCAAAATCATCCCAATTCTTCAGTCCCGGCACCCACTGTGACGCTGGCCTGTGACATCAGCCAGTCCCGGAACGCCGCCATGGCCCCCGTGGTGGTGCGCGATTGCAAGCGGGTCAGCCAGTAGGCGCCCCGGTGCAGCTCTTGTGCAAAGGGCTGCGCCAGGCGGCCCTGCTGCAGTTCGCGCGCGAACATCTTCACTGGCAACAGTGCCATGCCCGCGCCCTGCGCCGCCGCCTCGGCCAGCGTCAGTGACGAGTCGAACACCGCGCCACGCACCACGGGGCAGGGCGCACCCGCAGCCTCGAACCAGGCCGTCCACTCGTCGGTGCGGTAGCTGCGCAGCAAGGGCTGGCGCGCCAGGTCGGCCACCGTGCGCAGGCCACGGGCCAAGGCGGGCGAGCACATCACGGACATGGGCGCATCCATGATGCGGTCGGCCTGCGTGCCGTGCCATGCGCCGTCGCCAAAGCGGATGGCGTAGTCCAGCCCTTCGCCCGCCATGTCCACCCGGTTGTTGTGCGTGAGCAGGCGCAGGTCCACAAAGGGGCAGGTCTGCTGAAAGTCGCGCAGCCGGGGTAGCAGCCAGCCCACCGCGAAGGTGCCCACGGCGCCCACGGTCAGCACCTCGCGCGGGCGGGTGTCGCCCAGCTTCTCCAGGGCGCGCTGCAGGTTGCCAAACGATTCCACCACCACCGGCAGCAGGGCCTGGCCTTCGTCCGTCAGCGCCAGGCCGCGTGGCAGGCGGCGGAACAGAGGCTTGCCCAGCCGGTCCTCCAGCTTGCGGATGTGCTGGCTCACGGCGGTCTGGGTCACGTGCAGCTCCTGGGCGGCGCGCGTGAGGTTCAGGTGGCGGGCCGCGGCCTCGAAGGCCCGCAGGGCGTTGAGCGGCAGGTGCATATTGCCAAAAGGTCAAAGTTTTTCTTGGGGCTTTTGGCAATTATTGTCGATGGTGCTGGGGGCTGAACCCTCGTATCGTTCGGGCCTTGTTCCCCACTACGCTTTCAATCGATATGCAAAGAAGACAGTTTTCCTTGGGTTTGATGGCCGCCACGGCCATGCCTTTATGGGGTTGTGCAGCTGCCAGCAACTCAGACCGCCGCGAGCAGACCGCCAGCGCATGGAACGATGCCCTCGCCAGCATCGAACGCGCCGCCCAGGGCCGTCTGGGGGTGGCCATGCTGGACACCGGGTCGGGCCTGGCGCTGGGCTGGCGGCAGGACGAGCGTTTTGCCATGGCCAGCACCTTCAAGCTGGTGTTGGCCGGCTGGATGCTGGCTCTGGTGGACCAGGGCAAGGAGCGGCTGGATGCGCGCGTGCATTACCCGGCCACCGACGTGGTGGCGTACTCGCCCGTCAGCGGCCCGCGCGCGGGCGATGGTGGCGGCCTGACGGTGGGTGAGCTGTGCTCTGCCACCGTCAGCCTGAGCGACAACACCGCTGCCAATGTGCTGCTGGCCCGCCATGGCGGCCCGGCCGGGTTCACCGCGTTCGTGCGTTCGCTGGGTGACGAGGTCACGCGGCTGGACCGCACCGAGCCCACGCTGAATGAGGCTGCCGTGGGCGACCCGCGTGACACCACCACGCCGCTGGCCATGCTGCAGACCATGCAGAAACTGGTGCTGGGCAACGCGCTCAGCTCCATGTCCCGGGCCTGGCTGCAGCGCTGGCTGGTGGAGACCAGCACGGGCGATAAGCGCCTGCGTGCCGGTGTGCCGGGCTGGAAGGTGGGCGACAAGACGGGCACGGCGGGCGAGAGCGGCACGGCCAACGACATTGGCGTGTTGTGGCCCGCGGGCGGCGGCGCGCCGGTGCTGGTGACCTGTTACCTCACGCGCTCCAAGGCGTCGCCGGAGCAGCGGGATGCGGCGATTGCGCAGGTGGCGCGCGCCGTGGCGGCCGCGCGCGAGACTTTCACCCGCTCTTAGAGCTTCTTGACCAGCACCTGGCTCTTGCGGTCCCAGTTGTACTTGCGCTTGCGGGCGTCGGGCAGCCAGTCCGGGTCCACGGGGGAGAAGCCGCGCTTGATGAACCAGTGCATGGTGCGGGTGGTCAGCACAAAGATGCTGTCCAGCCCCAGCAGGCGCGCGCGCTGCTCGATGCGCTTGAGCAGCTTTTCGCCGTCGCCCGTGCCCTGGCTTTGCGGCGATACCGTCACCGCAGCCATCTCGGCCGTCTTGGCTTCGGGGTAGGGGTAGAGCGCCGCGCAGCCAAAAATCACGCCGTCGTGTTCGATGATGGTGTAGGTGGCGATGTCGCGCTCGATCTCGGTGCGGTCGCGCTTGACCAGCGTGCCGTCCTTCTCGAAGGGCTCGATCAACTGCAGGATGCCGCCCACGTCGTCAATCGTGGCCTCGCGCAGCTCTTCGAGCTTTTCGTCGATGACCATGGTGCCGATGCCGTCGTGCACATAGACCTCCAGCAGCAGCGAGCCGTCCACCGCAAACGGCAGGATGTGGCTGCGCTCCACGCCGGCCTTGCAGGCCTTCACACAGTGCTGAAGGTAAAAGCCCGTGTCGGTGGGCTGCTGCGCCGGGGGCAACTGGGCCAGCAGCGCCTGCGCGGCGGCCAGCGGCAGCTCGGTGTCGATGGGGTTGTCGTCGCTCTCGGGCTCGGTGGGCGACATGCGGATGCCCTGCACCTCGGTCAAAAAGATGAGTTTGTCGGCCCGCAGCTCGATGGCCACGCTCGTGGCCACTTCTTCCATGCTCAGGTTGAAGGCCTCCCCCGTGGGCGAAAAGCCAAACGGCGACAGCAGCACCAGCGCGCCCATGTCCAGCGTGCGCTGGATGCCGGCCACGTCCACCTTGCGCACCAGGCCCGAGTGCTGAAAATCCACCCCATCCACAATGCCCACGGGCCGCGCCGTGAGAAAGTTGCCCGAGATCACCCGCACCGTGGCGCCCGCCATCGGCGTGTTGGGCAGGCCCTGGCTGAACGCTGCCTCGATCTCGTAGCGCAACTGCCCGGCGGCCTCCTGCGCGCAGTCGAGCGCCACAGAGTCAGTGATGCGGATGCCATGCGAATACTTGGCCGCATGCCCCTTGGCCGCCAGCTGCTCGTTCACCTGCGGGCGAAAACCGTGCACCAGCACGATCTTCACGCCCATGGCCTGGATCAGTGCCAGGTCTTGCGCAATGCTGTGCAGCTTGCCGGCCGCAATCGCCTCACCCGTCAGCCCGATCACAAACGTCTGGTTGCGGAACTTGTGGATGTAGGGCGCCACCGAGCGGAACCAGGGGACGAAGGTGAAATTGAAGACGGCGGACATGGAGAAAGGTGTTTGGGGCAGTGGTGGTAATGCGCGAGGAGCGAATGATAAGTGTCCTTAGCGACCGGGTGCTGGGATTTGCACGCTCAGCCAGGGTGACCGACGAACAGCGCTGCGATGCGGCTGCGCCAGCGTTCGGCATCTTCCCGCCGGTCAAACCCGCCCAGGTGCATGGGGCGCTCGCCACGCACTGTCAGGCGCAGCACATGGTAGGGGCCGTCTTCTGAGGTGCGTTCCACCACCTCTGGTGGTGCAAAGCGATCAAACGCAATGTGCACAGTGCGGCCCACCAGCGGCCAGCGCGAGGTGCGCCGCACCTGGCGCCTGGCTGGGTCGAAATGTAGCGTCAGCACCCGCCCCAGAGCAATCGCCAAAAACAGCGCACCCATGGCGCAGGCCGCCACCACACACGCGGCGGCCAACAGCAGGTGCAGCCACGGCGTCCGGGCCGTGGCGTGCATCACAAAGGGAACAGGAATCAGGAACATGCCCAGCGCAATGGTGCCCACAAAGAGGCGCATCGGCACCGAGATGTGCTCGGCGTAGTGCAGCCCGTCACCGGACTCGGAAAACCCGCTGGCCATTTTGATCCTTGGTCCTTCGCCTTCGTGCTGGGTGTTACGCCAGCTGGGGTGCAGCGGATGCCGCCCCGCGCGCGCGAAACGCGCTGAGTTTGGCACCAAAAGGCTCCAGCACCAGGCCTTCTTCGGGCAGGGTGCCTGCGGCATCTGAGGGGGGCGCCAGCGCAATGCCGCAGCCCTGGAGCAGCGCCACCATCTCCGCAGGGGCGATGGTGCCGTGTGCCAGCAAGGCGTCCACCGTGCGCCCCAGTGCCTCATGGTGCGTGGTCAGCAGCGCCTGGGCACGCTGGTATTGCTGCTGCATCAGCGCCTCGATGGCCTTGTTGCTCGGGCCGATGTCGGTGTTGACATGGTTGTCCATCTCCACGGTGACATCGGTGCGGGCCAGCCGCGCGCCAAAGCCATGGTGGCGGATGTAGCGCGCCGCCTCGGCCGTCACCTGCTTGAAGTCCTGCTCGGCCCCGGTGGTGCAGGCCATTTCGCCAAACACCAGTTCCTCCGCCACGCGGCCTGCCAGGCCTACGCACATCATGTCCAGCGCGTTCTGGCGCGTGGTGGCCTTGAGGCTGGAGAAGCTGTTGTACCCGCCCTCGAACGAGGCGATGTTGATCTTCACCTCTTGCGGAGCGTGGCCGAACAACACGCAGTAGGCCAACCCGTGGCCCGCCTCATGCACCGCCAGCAGGGCCCGAAAGTCTGCGTTGGCCCGCTGCTTGAGCCGGTTCAGCTCCAGCGTCACCGCAAACGCAGCCTGCACCCTGCCTGCAGGCCCCTGGCCCGATACCAGCAGGTGGCGCTTGTCGGGCGCCAGGTGAATGACGAACTCCTGCTCCAGCGAAAGCTGCTCTTGCACCACCCACAACGCGGCGTTGACCAGATTGGCGCTCAGGATCGCGTGCACTGAGGAGAACAATGGCCGCGTGCCCTGCGCAGGGAACACGGCGTTGGCATACAGCTCGCTCAGCACATCCTGCCCGATGGCAAACCGCACGCCACACTGCGCGGCAATATCGTCCACATAGCGGGTGCACAGGTTATGGATGAGGCGCTCATACGTCGCCTTGCTGAACGACGGGTAGACCACATGTTCATTGCCCAGCCGCGCGATCTGCTCGGGCTTGAAGCGCTCGCCCAACGCCTTCTTCACATCGATGAGCGAGAGCTTGCGCGTCAGGCGGTGAAAGATGTCGGCATCGGTGTCGCAGTCTTCCACGCGTTGTGCGGTCTCGTGGTACATCTCGTCGAGGTTGCCACATACAAACACCAGCAGCTTGCTGTAGTCGGTCTCCCACGCATGGCTGGACTGCTGAAAGCTGGCAAACAGCGCCTGCACCTTGGCGGGCGGCCACTGCATGATGGCGGACAGCGGCTCCTGCAGCTTCAGCATGCGCTTGAGTTCTTGCGCATCCCAGGCGTCCAGCTGAAAGCGGTAGGGTTTCTTGCCTGCGCGGTCGTCATCGCCATCTTCGGCGCGCTCAGCCTCGTAGTGCGCATCGGCCAGCTTGCGCTCGATGTTGGACAGCGCGCTCAACGCGGGTGGCAGGCGCCCGTCGGACAGCAGTGTCCACACGTCCTGGTAGCGCTCCACCTTCACGTCGGCGCCCTTGGTGTCTACCGTGCGAAAGCGCTGGAACTCGTCCAGCACCAGGATGCCCGGCATGCCTTCGTGAATGCCCGAGTCGCCCAGCATGCCCGAGATGGACGAGCTGCGGTAGCTCGCACCGTGGCTGAAGCCGTCCATCTGCACTTCCACAAACCGGTCGTAAAAGCCCAGCAGCTGGGCCAGCCGCCGCGTGAGCTGCGTCTTGCCCGTGCCGGTCAGGCCCCACAGGCAGACGATGACCGGCCGGGTGATGAGCTGCGGCAGCACGTACCAGGCGCGGATGGCATTGATCACGCGGTCGATCACATCGTCGATGCCGAACAGCTCGGCTTTCAGTTGCAACGCCGCGTGGGCCAAAGCCTGCTGGCGCTGGGCCAGCTCTGCGCTGCTGGCAACCGGTGTGAGGGGCGCGGTGGCCTGGGCACGCACAGGGTGCGCTGACTGCACCGGGGATGGATGCGCTGCCAGCGTTGGCGCACCGGCCAGCGCCGGATGCGGAGTGGGATGCCGCTGGTGTGGCGGCAGTGGGTTATTGAAGGGATTCATGTCAATCGTTCAAAAAGGGGTTCTGGATCGCCTTGCGCAGGGCGACGTTGTCCGCACGGCGCTGGGCCCCACGGGTTCGGATGTGCTTGCCTGCCGCGCTGGACAGGCTGCGTTGGGCCAGCGCTGCGGCCACAGGGTTTCGGGGCGGGCCCGATGCTTCGAGCTTCAGCACCAGGGGCTGCTTCATGCGACGCAGCTTCTTGATTTCACCCTGGGCGAAGGCCCGAGACAGTTTTTTGGCACTCATGGTGTGCACGTACTCCACAAACAAAAAACCCCGGCGATGGAGCCAGGGCTTGCGGAGCGCGTGAAAGAGTGCGCGGGTGCATTTGCCATGGCTGAACTGTGTGTGCACAGTCCAGCCGGGGCGGTGGACTGTGGTCAGACGGGTGCGGCGTAAAGGGCAGACATGTCGGGGACCTCCAGGGGTTCGTTCGGGCCGTGCGCCGAGGGTGGCGCTGAACAGGGGCTTGCGAAGAATGGGCACGATTTTGGCGGCGCTGGCGGGCTTTGGCAACGAAAAGCGCTGAAAACGCGGCGAAATGTCGTACCAAAAGCACAGATGCAGCGCAGGGGGCAGGGTGCTGCTATCGATAATGCGGGCCTATGTCCTCTTCTGATCCGCGTTTGCCTGCGTTGTCCCGCGTTCCTGCTCCAGCACCCGTATCTGCACCCGCCGCGCCGCCAGCGCCGCTGCGCATCACGTTCCCCGAGTCGTTGCCGGTGTCGGGCAAGCGCGACGAGATCATGGAGGCCATCAACAAGCACCAAGTGATCATCGTGTGCGGTGAAACGGGGTCGGGCAAGACCACCCAGCTGCCCAAGATTGCGCTGGCGCTGGGCCGTGGCAAGTGCAATGCCAAGCCGGGACAGAAAGGGCAGCTGATTGGCCACACCCAGCCACGCCGCATTGCGGCCAGCAGCGTGGCCAAGCGCATTGCCGAAGAGCTGAACACGCCGCTGGGCGACGTGGTGGGCTTCAAGGTGCGGTTCCAGGACCGTCTCTCGCGCGATGCGTCCGTCAAGCTCATGACCGACGGCATCTTGCTGGCCGAGACGCAGACCGACCCGCTGCTCAAGGCCTACGACACCATCATCATCGACGAGGCGCACGAGCGCAGCCTCAACATCGACTTTCTGCTGGGCTACATCCGCCAGATCCTGCCGCGCCGGCCGGACCTGAAGGTCATCGTCACTTCGGCCACGATTGATGCGGACCGGTTTGCCAAGCACTTTGAAAGCGCCAAGGGTCCGGCCCCGGTCATCATGGTGTCGGGCCGCACCTTTCCGGTGGAGCAGCGCTACCGCCCGTTTGAAGAGAGCCGCGACTACGGTCTGAACGAGGCCATTGCCGATGGCGTGGACGAGCTGTGGCAGGGGAATGCGGCGGGCGACATCCTGGTCTTTTTGCCCGGTGAACGCGAGATCCGCGAGGCTGCCGACCACCTGCGCAAGCACCTCTCGCACCAGCCCGTGATGCGCAATGCCGAGGTGCTGCCGCTGTTCGCGCGCCTCAGTCAGGCCGAGCAGGACCGCATCTTTGACGGCCACACCGGCCGCCGCATCGTGCTGGCGACCAACGTGGCCGAGACCTCGCTCACGGTGCCGGGTATCCGCTACGTGATCGACGCAGGCACAGCGCGCGTCAAGCGCTATTCATTCCGGAGCAAGGTGGAGCAACTGCTGGTGGAGCCCATCAGCCAGGCCGCGGCCAACCAGCGCGCGGGCCGCTGCGGGCGCGTGGCCAACGGCATCTGCATCCGCCTGTACGACGAGGCGGACTTCAACAGCCGCCCGCGCTTTACCGACCCCGAAATTTTGCGCAGCTCGCTCGCGGGCGTCATCCTGCGCATGAAGTCGCTGCACCTGGGCGATGTCACGCAGTTCCCGTTCATCGAGGCGCCTTCGGGCCGCGCGATTGCCGACGGCTACCAGCTGCTGGCCGAGCTGGGTGCGGTGGACGATGAGAACGAACTCACCCCCATGGGTGTGGAGCTGTCGCGCCTGCCGCTGGACCCGCGCGTGGGCCGCATGATCATCGAGGCGCGCGACCGCAAGGCGCTGGACGAGGTGCTCATCATCGCCAGCGCTCTGAGCGTGCAGGACGTGCGCGACCGCCCCATGGAGGCACAACAGCAGGCTGACCAGGCGCACGCCAAGTTCGACGACGACAAGAGCGAGTTCAGCGGGTATCTGAAGCTGTGGAAGTGGATCAACG
This sequence comes from Acidovorax sp. ACV02, assembly GCF_014851475.1. Classification (NCBI taxonomy): domain Bacteria; kingdom Pseudomonadati; phylum Pseudomonadota; class Betaproteobacteria; order Burkholderiales; family Comamonadaceae; genus Acidovorax; species Acidovorax sp. ACV02. The sequence goes on along the minus strand of NZ_JACUZU010000006.1, from coordinate 403,294 downwards.
AGGCCCGGGGCGGGGCGCCCAGCCTGCCGTCGGCCCGCGCCCAAAAGGCCATGGCCGCGCAGAAGGCGCCTTCGCAGGCGTACCTGCCGGTGGCGCAGCGCGGCGGCGGGGGCAGCCCAGCGGCAGCGCCTCCTGCACCTGCACCCGCAAGCGCCGCTGTGGCCCCAGCCGCCACCCACAAGCTCAGCAACCGCCAGTACGAGCAGCTGCTGCGCCAGAACTTCATCAGCATCCGCCGCCTGCGCGAGTGGCGCGACATCCACACCCAGCTGCTCACGGTGGTGACCGAGCACAAGTGGCAGATCAACACGCAACCCGCGAGCTACGAGCAGCTGCACCTGTCCATGCTGGCCGGGCTGCTGGGCAACGTAGGCTGCAAGAGTGACGAGGAAGACTGGTACCTGGGCGCGCGTGGCATCAAGTTCTACAAGCACCCTGGCGCGCACCTGAACAAAAAGCCCGGCCGCTGGATCATCGCGTCGGAACTGGTGGAGACCACGCGCCTGTTTGGCCGGGGCATCGCCGCCATCGAGCCGCAGTGGCTGGAGCAGATCGGCGGCCATTTGCTCAAAAAGCAGCTGCTGGATCCGCACTGGGAGAAGAAGTCCGCCGAGGTGGTGGCGCTGGAGCGCGCCACGCTCTACGGCATCGTGGTCTACAACAACCGCCGCGTGAACTTTGGCAAGGTGGACCCGCACGCTGCGCGCGAGGTGTTCATCCGCGAAGCCCTGGTGGGCGGTAACTGGGAGACGCGCCTGCCCTTCCTGGCTGCCAACCAGAAGATGATCGCCAAGGTGGAAGAGCTGGAGCACAAGTCCCGCCGCCAGGACGTGCTGGTGGACGACGAACTCATCTACGCCTTCTACGACCAGCAACTGCCGCCCGAGGTGTGCAGCGGCCATAGCTTTGAAGCCTGGTATCGCGAGGAGTCCCGCAAACGCCAGGTTGCCTCCCCGTCTGCGCGGCCCGATCTGCTCAAGCTCACCCGCGAAGAGCTGATGCGCCACGAGGCGGCGGGTATCACCACCAACGCCTTTCCCAAGACGGTGCGCCTGGGCGGCGTGGACTGCGCTGCCAGCTACCTGCACGAGCCCGGCGATGCGCGTGACGGCATCACCGTGACCATCCCGCTCTTTGTGCTTAACCAGGTGAGCGACGAGCGCTGCGAGTGGCTGGTGCCCGGCATGCTCAAAGACAAGATCCAAGCCCTGCTCAAAAGCCTGCCCCAGCGCCCGCGCAGCCGCTTTGTGCCGCTGCCCGACAGCGCCACGCGCCTGGCCGAGCTGCTGGGCGCACCCGAGCGCTTTGGCACGGGCAGCCTGACCGAGGTGCTGCTCAAGCAGGTGCGCGACGAAACCTCGCTCGACGTGAAGCGCGCCGACTTCAAGCTCGACATGCTCAGCCCCCATTTGTTCATGAACTTCCGCGTGGTGGACGAGCACGGCCGCCAGCTGGGGCATGGCCGCAACCTGGGCGCACTCAAGGCTGAGTGGGGTGCCAAGGCGCGGGGCGCGTTCCAGGCGCTGGCGGGGCTCAAATTGGGCAGTACAGCCGCCGATGCAGCGGATTTGAAGCAAAAAGCGCCGCAAGCGATAGAGAATCATACCCAGGGCGCTATCAAATCAGGAGTTAACGGGCCAGGCCCAGCGGCCAAGCCAGGCAGCACGACGCTTTCCGCACCCGCTGCACCATCGACCCCTGCAGGCCAGCGCTACACCACCTGGACATTCGGCGAGCTGCCCGAACTCATGGAGATCAGGAAGGCCGGCCAGACGCTGATCGGCTTTCCGGCCCTCATCGATGGCGGCGACGCCGTGACCATCGAAGTCTTCGACGAACCCGAGGTGGCCGCCGCCAAGCACCGCGCGGGCCTGCGCCGCCTGTTTGCGCTGCAGATCAAGGACGCTCTCAAGTACCTCGAAAAGAACATCCCCGACCTGCAGAAGATGGCGGTGGCCTATATGCCGCTCGGCACGCAGGAAGAGCTGCGCACCCAGATCATCGACGTGGCGCTGGATCGCGCCTTCTTGCTCGACCCGCTGCCCACCGACGAATACGCCTTCAAGCGCCGCGTGGAAGAAGGCCGGGGCCGCCTCACGCTGATCGCCAACGAGGTCGCGCGCCTGGCCGCCACCATCCTCACCGAATACGCGGCCGCCGCCCGCAAGATCAAAGATACGAAGAACGCGCCCGACGCTACAGCGGACGCCCTGCAGCAGCTACAACGCCTGGTGCCCAAGAACTTCATCGCTGTGGCCCCCTGGGCGCAACTGGCGCACTACGCCCGCTACCTCAAGGCCATCACCCTGCGCCTGGACAAATACCGCGCCGACCCCGCCCGCGACGCCGCCAAGCTGGCCGAGCTTCGCCCGCAAGAGCAGCGCTACTGGCGTCTGGTCGCCGAGCGCAAGGGCGCAGTGGATGCCCGCATGCAAGAGCTGCGCTGGCTGCTGGAGGAACTGCGCGTGAGCTTCTTTGCGCAGGAGCTGCGCACGCCCCAGCCGGTCAGCGTGAAGCGGCTGGACAAGCTGTGGGCGCAGATTCAGAGCTGAGATGGAGAAAAGAAGCCTTCGTCTCGGCCCGGGGTGGGAGAACGTTGGCTCAGTGAACCGATCACGACCGGCGCCTGCTTAAGGAGTGTGTGTGCTGCTACGGGGCGAGCGGCTGCAAGGTAGTGCCAGTTGTCTGCGGTAACCCCACCGCCGCACTTCGGCATCTTGGCGGCTGGTAGTTGCCGCCCTCGGCGTGCGGCATTGAGGCGCTGGTATCGCAGTTTTGTTCAAGACGCAGGCTGAACCAGAAGTTCAGGCCAGCCACAACGTCAACCGTCTTCCTTGCGTGGCTTCTGCCGTCCATACTGCGCTCCATTGACTCTGTTTGGGGGCATGCAATGAACCGACTGAAGACAGGCATTGTGGTGGGCGTGCTGACGATACTGACGGCTTCGGCCGGGGCACAGACCACCTATCCGAACAAGCCCATTCGGCTGATCGTTCCGATCATCGCTGGTGGTCCGAGCGATGCCGCGGCGCGTGCGCTGGCCAAGGGTTTGAGTGCGGGGCTCGGCCAGCAGGTACTGGTGGAGAACCGCCCTGGAGGCAACACCGGGATCGGCGCGGGTGCGGTTCTGGGGGCTGCTCCGGACGGCTACACCTTGCTCTTTGCCCTGGCCTCCAACGCGGGCCTGCCGCACTTGAGCAAGGCGGCACCCTACAAGTCCCTCATGGAGTTCTCGCCGATATCGACCCTCGGTGGCAACACGCAATGCCTGGTTGTGCCCGGCAGCTTGCCAGCCAAGACGCTGACCGAGTTTGCGGCCTACGCAAAAGCCAGCGCGCAACCGCTGATGCGTGGATCTAACAACGTCTCGGAGGACATGGTGGCGGGCCAGATCACTGGCGCGCTGGGCTTCAAGCTGGAGCGTGTGCCTTACAAGGGCGCTCCGCAGATGATGCCGGACCTGCTGGAGGGGCGCGTGCAGGCGGCCGTTTTGCCGCTGGGGGCGAGCATGCCCCATGTCCGGTCAGGACGTCTGACGATGCTCGGCTGCAGCATGGCCGAACGCATCGCCTCGCTGCCGGCGGTACCTACATTGGCCGAGTCCGGGGTCTCGGCGGGCCCGCTGATCACGGCGCACTTCCTGCTGGGACCTCCCAAACTGTCTTCGGAAATCGTTGAACGCCTGTCCGCTGCTGTGCGCCAAGCCGTTCAGACGAGCGACTTCAGGCAGGAAATGGAGCAGCTGATGATTTTTGGATCTGCACGCGCGCCGTCCGAGACCCGCGAACTGATGTTGCAAGCGGAGGCCCAATATGTTCAGTACGTCCGGGAGACTGGCGCCAGCATCGATTGATTGCGTGAAGGTGTTCAGCGATGGGTCAGCCAGCTCGATGCGCGCCGACTGCTGCCATGGTGCCATGCGGGCCTGCTGTCAACGCTCGACTGTCCCAGGGCCGTTGTGTGTTGCGCCAGATCGGCGCAGCGGGCCGCAACAAAATCTGCAAAGACACGCAAGCGCAAGGTTCTGCGCAGTTCGGGGCGGAAATAGAGGGCCAGCGGCGGTGGGTCCAGCACTTCCCAGTCCAGCAGCACCGGCACCAGCAACCCACGGGTTGGATCAACGTGCCCTGAGACATGTGCAATCCGCATCACCCCTGCGCCCCCCAAAGCCAGTTCAAGCAGGTGGTCACGATGGTTCGAATGCAGCCAACCCCGCACAACCACCTGCTCGACAACGTGGCCCTGTTTGCCAGTCTGGCCATATCGCCAAAGGTCCAGCAGCTTGCCGTAGGGGTTGCGGTAGCAGAGGCAATTGTGGTCGGCCAAGTCACTCGGGTGACGCGGCATGCCGTAGCGCTTCCAGTATGCGGAAGTGGCTGCCGTGACCTGGGGCATTACCGGCAACTCTCTTCGAACCCAGTCGCCGGCCTCGAACCATCCATGCAGTGCAAGGAGATCGCATTCGCGCGCGGCGGCTTCTTCCAGATGGACGACGGTGCGCAGGTCGATCGTCAGGTCTGGATGGTTGGCATGAAAGGCCGGCAGTGCCGGCACCACAAAGTGCTGCAGGAAGAAAGGCGTACCGCCGATCACCAGCGTGCCCTGCGGGCGCTGCCGGGCCTGACGCAGCCCGTCATCGGCAGCCTGCAATTGCGCCAGCAACGGCGCGCAGGCCTCGGCGTACTGCACACCGTCGGCGGTCAGCGCGAGCCCGCGACTCCCACGCTGGAACAGCTTGGTGCCGAGCTGTGCTTCGAGCGCTCCCACCAGCTTGGCCACGGCTTGCAAACTCACATTCTGCTGGCGCGCAGCAGCCGACAGGCTGCCGGCCTGCGTGGCGGCGAGGAAATACTGAATGGCTTTGAGCTTGTCCATTCCGAAGGAGTGTGCCGCGACCATGCAGACATTGGCAACTGCCGAGCAGCGCGCCGCTGCGCACCAGCTGTTGGAGCTGATTGGAGGTAGCTGGGCGACACATGCGATCGGCGTGGCGGCCAGATTGGGTCTGGCGGACCATGTGGCCTCGGGCGTGACGCAGGTGGTCAATCTGGCCCAGGTCTGTGACTGCGATGCAGACGCATTGCATCGGTTGTTGCGCGGCCTCGCCGCGCTGGGCGTGCTGGGTCTTGACGGCCACGGGCAGTGCAGACTGACCACAACCGGCGATCTGCTGCGCCGCGATGCCGCACTGGGACTGAGTTCGCATGCGCAGTGGTGGTCGCAGCAAGCCTGGGGAGTCTGGTCGGACCTGATGGGCAGCGTGCGCACGGCGACGGATTTTCACAGCCTGCTGTTAGCCGCCGGCTTCTCGGTTCGGCACGTGCTTCTGGCGGGGGCTCGTTTTCAGTGATCGAGGCCCGTATCCTGCCCGCTGGAGAGGTCAAGACGATCACCGGATAGTGCCGCGGCGGGCATGATCATTGGGGCCTGGGGTCACTTTGGTGACGCGGGCGCGGGGCATCCCCATTGCCCGAGCAGGGCGGGGCATCTAGGCTGGAGGGCACAAGGAGTCTGTCTGCCCAATGCGCCCTCACTACAAGTTCTGGCCCCGCCGCCTTCCACACGCCATCACGCTGCCTGCCACCTCGCTGTGGGACAACCTGGCCACCAATGCACGCCGCTACCCTGACAAGGCGGCGCTGGTGTTTTTCGGCACCACGGTCAGCTACCGGCAACTGATGGAAGGCGCGGAGCGCCTGGCTGCGCGGCTGGCGCAACTGGGGGTGCAGCGTGGTGACCGGGTGGTGCTGTGCATGCAGAACTGCCCGCAGCTGGTGATGGCGCATTTCGCCATCCTGCGGGCCAATGCGGTGGTGGTGCCGGTCAATCCGATGAACCGGGCCGAAGAGCTCAAGCACTACATCACCGATCCCGACACGAAGGTGGCGATCACCACCGGTGATCTGGCCCCGGAGATGGCCAAGGCCAGCAATGCGTTGGCCCCTGGCGAGCGGCTGGCGCATCTGGTGGTCACGCAGTTCTCGGATGCGTTTGACGTGGCCGTGACCGGCATGGATGCGCCGCCCGAGGCGTGGATGGACTGGCTGGGCACGCGCCACCCCTTGCCGGCACTGGAGGGTGGGCAAGCCCACGCCTGGGCAGATGCCCTGGCTTGTACTGATGCGCCCCCCGCTTTGTTGGTAGGCCCGGCCGACCTGGCGCTGTTGCCCTACACCAGTGGCACCACGGGGCTGCCCAAAGGTTGCATGCACCTGCACAAAAGCATCATGCACAACACGGTGGCCGCCAGCCTGTGGGGCAATGGGTCTGCCGACAATGTGACGCTGGCGGTGGTCCCCATGTTCCATATCACCGGCATGGTGAGCGTGATGCACACGTCGATTTACTGCGGCGCCACACTTGTCATCATGCCTCGCTGGGACCGCGACCTGGCCGGGCGCCTGATATCGCGCTACCAGGTCACCACCTGGACCAACATTCCCACCATGGTCATCGACCTGCTGGGCAGCCCGAACTTTGCCAGTTATGACCTCTCCAGCCTGGCCTATATCGGTGGCGGGGGGGCTGCCATGCCGCAGGCCGTGGCGCAGCGCCTTCTGGAGCAATATGGCCTGCGGTATGCCGAGGGCTATGGCCTGACCGAAACGGCGGCGCCGTCGCACGCTAACCCGCCGGACCACCCCAAGCAGCAGTGCCTGGGCATTCCGTTCATGAGCACCGATGCGCGGGTGATCGACCCCGACACGCTGCAGGAGCTGCCCGTGGGCGAGCAGGGCGAGATCATCATCCATGGCCCCGAGGTGTTCGAGGGCTACTGGAAGCGGCCCGATGCCACGGCGTCAGCCTTCATCGAGTTCGAGGGCAAACGGTTCTTCCGCTCGGGCGACCTGGGGCGCATGGACGAGGACGGTTACTTCTTCCTGACCGACCGGCTCAAACGCATGATCAATGCCAGCGGCTTCAAGGTGTGGCCGGCCGAGGTCGAGGCGTTGATGTTCCGCCACCCTGCGATCCAGGAGGCCTGCATCATCGCGGCCAAGGACAGCTACCGGGGCGAGACAGTCAAGGCGGTGGTGGTGCTGCGCGCTACCCACAAGGACACGACCGAGCAGCAGATCATCGACTGGTGCCGCGAGAACATGGCCGTCTACAAAATGCCGCGCATCGTGCAGTTTGTGCCGGCGTTGCCTAAGAGCGGCAGCGGCAAGGTGATGTGGCGCGCGCTGCAGGAGCAGGAAGCGCAGTGACGGGTCGGCACCCGCCAGTTTGACAAACGCGCCAAGAAGAAAAGAGATAAAGAGAGGCCGCTGCGGCGGCGGTGACGAGCCCTGCGGCGGCCGTCAGTGCGCCGCGCCCGCCATGGTCAGTTCGCCCAGGTCCCGCTCCAGCAGAGCGGGGTCGCCCAGTTGCAGCTCGATCAGACGGCGCAGGTGGGTGACGCTGTCCAGGTCAATGCCCTTGCACAGCAGCCCGGTGTGCAGGCCTTGCACGTGGGCCACCTCGGTGGACATGGCGATGTGGTTGCCCGTGTCGGCCAGGGGGATGGTCAGTTGGCACAACGTGCCTTGCCCCAGCGTGGCCTGCGCTGGCACCATGATCAACGCGCCCTTGAGCGACAAATCCAGCACATGCACGCTGAATGCGTCGGTGGCCGTGGTCAGCAGGGCCGGTGCATCAAAACCAACGCGGACGAAGTGGCGGCGTTCATGGGGCATCGCTGTCTCCTGGGCGGGGCGGGGTGTGGCACATGCTACCCCAACCGGCACACGGTAGTTAATTTTTGGAGGTTTTTGCAAGCATTCGTTAACATGGTTTCTCCATCACCTGGGGGGTCCGGTGTGAAACCTGGCGTGAACTGGCTGGTGCGGCGCTGTGCCGCGTGGCTCAAAGGCATTGTGTGGGCGGCCGTATTGACGGCTGGCGCCAGCATTGCTGCGGCGCCCCGCGAGCTGCGTGTGGGCGTGTACTCGAACGAACCCAAGGTGTTTGTGGATGCCGACGGCAAGGCCGCAGGCATTTTTGTGGATCTGCTGCAATTGGTGGCTGCGCGCGAGCAGTGGACCATCAAATATGTGCCCTGCAGCTGGCAGGACTGCCTGGATGCGCTGCGCGAGGGCCGGCTCGACCTGATGCCCGATGTGGCTCGCTCGCCCGAGCGCGAGATCCTGTACGACTTTCACCGCCTGCCAGTGCTGCACAGCTGGTCGCAGATCTACCGGACATCAGGCGCGCCCATCTACTCGTTGTTTGACCTGCAGGGCAAGCGGGTCGCGGTGCTCAAGGGCTCCGTGCAGCGGTCCACATTCCTGAATATGGTGGACAGCTTTGGCATCCAGGTGACTTTGGTGGATGCGCCCAGCCTGATAGATGCGTTTGCCATGGTGCAGCGGGGGGAGGCCGATGCGGTCATCTCCAACCATCTGTTCGGCAATTTCCATTCGGCCCGCTATGGCGTGGTGGACACGGGCATTGTGTTCCAGCCCGCTACGCTGTTCTTTGCGACCGGCCCCGGCCGCAATGCAGATGTGTTGGCGGCCATTGACCGATCCGTCGAGAACTGGCGCAGTGGCGCCGACCCGGCCTATGCCCAGGTAATGCGCCACTGGGGCGGGCAAGACCCTGGCGTAAAGATTTCCCCCTGGGTGTGGCGGGGGCTTGCGGGCTTGGTGGCGTTCAGCTTGCTGGCTGCGTTGATGGTTGCGATCTTGCGTCGCCAGGTCCAAGAGCGTACGCGCCACTTGCGGGACAGCGAGCAAAAGCTCGCCACCATTTTGGACAGTGTTGGCGCGTTCATCTACATCAAGGGCAAGGACTACCGTTACCAGTACGCCAACCACCACACGCTGCATTACTTTGGCAGGCCGGCGCACGAGGTATTGGGCCATGACGATGCGGCGTTTTTCGACTCAGCCACGGCGCAAAGGCTGCGAGCCAATGACCGCCGGGTGCTGGAGGACGGCGAGACGCTGGAGGCGGAGGAGGTGAACACGCCCGCCGCCACGGGCGAGACACGCGCGTTTTTGTCGATCAAGATTCCGCTGCGCCACGCGGATGGCAGCATTTATGCGCTGTGTGGCATCTCGACCGACATCACCGAGCGCAGCAAGGCCGAAGAATCGCTGCAGATTGCTGCCACGGTGTTCGAGTCGTTCGAGGGCATGATCGTGACAGGGCCCGACCAGAGGATCCTCAAAGCCAACCAGGCCTACGCGCGGCTGACCGGCTACACGGTGGACGAGCTGGTGGGCCAGACGCCGCGCCTGCTGCACTCGGGCCGCCAGGACGCGTCTTTTTACGCGGCCATGAAGAACACCTTGCACTCCAGCGGCATGTGGCAGGGCGAGGTATGGAACCGGCGCAAGGACGGCACCGAATATCCGGCCTGGATCACCATCACCACCGTGCGTTCGCCGCGCGGCGACATCACCCATTACGTGGGTACGCAGACGGACATCTCCAGCCGCAAGGCTGCCGAAGAAGAAATTCGCCTGCTGGCCTTCTACGACCCGCTCACGGGCCTGCCCAACCGTCGGTTGATGAATGACCGCCTGCAACACAGCCTGGCCGCCAGCGCACGCTCAGGCGCGGGCGGTGCGTTGCTGTTTGTGGATCTGGACAACTTCAAGGACCTGAACGACACCCAGGGCCACGAGCTGGGCGACCAGCTGTTGCGCCAGGTCGCCGCGCGTCTGGGGGGCTGCGTGCGCATGGGCGACACCGTCGCGCGCTTGGGTGGAGACGAATTTGTGGTGCTGCTGGAGGGGCTCAGCCCGCAGGCGCACGAAGCGGCCGCCCAGGCCGAAACAGTGGGGCGCACGGTGCTGCAGGCTCTCAGCCAGAGCTACCAGCTCGACGGCCATTCACACCACAGTTCTTGCAGCATAGGCATTGCGCTGTATGCCGATGCACGCGGCTCGGTGGACGAATTGCTCAAGCACGGCGACATGGCGATGTACCAGGCCAAGGGCGCTGGCCGCAACACCTTGCGGTTCTTTGACCCGCGCACCCAGGCCAATGTGACCGCGCGCACGCTGCTGGAGGCGGGCTTGCGCGACGGGCTGCGCGAGGGGCAATTCTTGCTGCACTATCAGGCACAGATTCACCAGCAGCGAGGCATTGTGGGCGCCGAGGCGTTGGTGCGCTGGCAGCATCCGCGGCGCGGGCTGGTGTCGCCCGCCGAGTTCATTCCAGTGGCCGAAGCCTCGGGCCTCATCGTGCCGCTGGGTGTGTGGATTCTGCGCACGGCCTGCCTGCAACTGGTGGAGTGGGCACGCGACCCGCAGACTGCCCACTGGACCTTGGCCGTGAACGTGAGCGCACGGCAGTTCCGCCACAGCCACTTTGTGGACGAAGTGCTGGGCGTGCTGGAAGAAACCGGCGCCAATCCGCACCGGCTGAAGCTGGAGTTGACCGAGACCCTGCTGCTGGACGATGTGGAGGACACCATCCTGCGCATGGACACCCTGCGTGCGTCGGGCCTGGGCTTCTCGCTGGACGACTTTGGCACGGGTTATTCGAGCCTGAGCTACCTCAAGCGCTTGCCGCTGGACCAGCTCAAGATCGACCAAAGCTTTGTGCGTGACCTGCTGACAGACGCCAATGACGCCAGCATTGCCCGCACCATCGTGACCCTGGCCCAGAGCCTGGACCTGGGGGTGATTGCCGAGGGGGTCGAAACCCAGGAGCAACGCGACATGCTGGCTGGGCTGGGCTGCCACACCTGGCAGGGCTACCTGTTCGGGCGCCCCGGGCCGGCGGACGCACTGCTGCAGGCGGCTGCCAGTGCAACGGCGTCGTGATGCCGGTGGACGTATATCGGGCTTAGGCGTCGGCAGCCAAGGCCTTGCGGTACCTCATCTCGCGCCAACAACTGTCGCCATTGGCTGACATTTTGTAGCGTCTGAAAGGTGTAAGGTACAGGAAGCCTTGTGACTCACACGGGGCCGCCCTCCCTGTGCACGCACTGTTTGTGTGCACGGCGTGGCAGTCAGCAGGAGCTTTCCATGAAAAACACCATGTTTCCCACGATCCGTCTTCTTGTTTCGGGTGCGGCTGCGGCCGCGCTTCTCGGCCTGGCGGGCGGCGCGCATGCGCAGGCCTACGTCAATGCCACCGTGGGGGGCGAACTGGCACCCGGCGTGTATGGCCGCATCAACATTGGCAATGCACCGCCGCCACCGCTGATTTACGCAGAGCCTGTCATCATCCAGCGCCCTGCTGTGGTGGTGCCGCGTGCGCCCATTTATCTGTATGTGCCGCCCGGCCATGCCAAGAACTGGGGCAAACACTGCGCTCGCTACAACGCCTGCAGCCAGCCGGTGTACTTTGTGCAGGAGCCGCCCCCACGCCGTGGCAACCCGTACCAGGGTCCGCGCGGGCGCGATGACCATCGCTGGGATGACGACCGTGGACGCGGCGGCAAACACGACCGTGACCATGATCGCGGGCATGGCAAGGGTGAAGGCCGTGGCAAGGGCCATGGCAACCGGGACTGAGCGGCTTGCGACCACGGGGGCTGGCCGGTTGCGTGGATCCGGATGCGGCCCCCACACTGCACCCACCCTGTTTGCGCCATCGCAGAACCTGTGGTGGCGGCTGCGGTTAAGCTCGGGCCTCTATGGCCCAAGTCTCCTTTTCTCCCCCTTTCACTACACCGGCTGACGTCGCCAGCCAGCTGCAAAGCAGCGGCTTTGCCGTGCTCAGCCCTGAGGCCGTTGCCGAATGGGTAGGCGCTGACCTGTCGGCGCTGCTGGCCCTCAACAGCGACTGGGCAGCCTTGCCGCCCGATGAATTCCTGAAGGACGGTGGCCGCTACCGCCGCCGTCGCCACGCCTGCTTTGTGCTGCAGGAGGGCCGGATGGAGCAGGTGCCGCACCGTGCCCACTGGCAGCCCGTGGAGTACAACGCGCTGCACGGCGGCATGGAGCGCTGGTTTGCCCCCATGGAGCCCGCCACCGTGGCGCAGCCCGTGTGGCAGCAATTGCTGGCCGCGCTGGCGGGCGTGTCGGACGCCGTGTTTGCCGGGCCGCAGGCACCGGTGCCCTGGTTTGTAGAGGCGCACCAGTTCCGCATCGACACCACCGACGGCATCGGCCGCCCCACACCCGAAGGTGCCCACCGCGACGGGGTGGATCTGGTTGCGGTTTTTTTGGTGGGGCGCGAGGGCGTCAAGGGTGGTGAGACGCGGGTGTTCGAGGCCAACGGCCCAGCCGGGCAGCGCTTTACGCTGACCCAGCCGTGGTCTCTGCTGCTGCTCGACGACGCGCGCATGATCCACGAGTCCACGCCCATCCAGCCGCTCACGGACGGAGGCTACCGCGACACCCTGGTGGTGACCTGCCGCCGTGGAAACTTCCAGGGCGCGGACGTGGTGGGGCTGGCGCCGTCCGGGGCCTGAACACTGCGGCAGAAGTGCATCCGATTTGATGCGAATCAAGATGCGGGGTATGGTGGCGGTTCACACTGTCGCCCATGGTCAGGCCACAAGCCTGGTCCCACCCCTCATTCAAGGAGTAGCACCATGTTCAAACACATTCTGGTTCCTGTCGACGGTTCCAAGACCTCGATGCTGGCCGTGTCCAAGGCCGCAGGCCTGGCCAAGACCTTTGGCAGCGCCGTCACGGCGGTGTACGTGATCGACCCCTATCCCTTCACCGGCGTTGGCGCCGACTTTGCTTACGGCCAGGCGCAATACATCAGCGCCGCCACAGCCGAGGCCAATGCCGCGCTGGACGCCACCAAGAAGGCCATGGCCGATGCGGGTGTGCAGGTCACCACCGTGGTGGGCGAGGGGCATGCGGTGCACGACGGCATCCTGCGCGCGCTGGAGAGCACAGGCGCCGACCTCATCGTGATGGGCTCGCATGGCCGCCGTGGCCTGGAAAAGCTGGTGCTGGGCAGCGTTACGCAGCGTGTGCTGGGTGTGGTGCACATCCCCGTGTTGGTGGTGCGGGACTGATTGTTTTTGCCCCATGCAAAACGGCTCCTTTCGGAGCCGTTTTTTATTGCAGCAAGCGCCTCAGGGGGTCACTCAATCTTTGCGCCGGAGGCTTCCACAATGCCCTTCCACTTGGCGTAGTCGGTCTTGAGCAGGGTGTTGAACTGAGCGGTCGACATGGCCTCGGGCTCGGCGCCCTGGGCGTGGATGGCGGCCTTCATTTCCGGGGTGGCCAGCAGTTTGTTGATTTCTGCGTTGACGACGTTCACCACGGTGGCCGGCGTACCTGCGGGCGCAAACACGCCGTACCAGGTGCTCACATCAAAGTCCTTGAAGCCCGACTCGGACACGGTGGGTACTTCGGGCATGGACGAGCTGCGCTTGGCCGATGTCACGGCCAGCGGGCGCAGCTTGCCCGACTTGATCTGGGCCATGGCCGATGGCACCGAGGACATGAGCAGGTCCACGTTGCCCGACAGCGCGTCCATCAGCGCAGGGTTGGAGCCCTTGTACGGGATGTGGCTGAGCTTGATACCCGCAGCCTTTTCGAACAGGTCGCCTGCCAGATGGATCGAGGTGCCGTTGCCGGGCGACCCGTAGGTGATGGTGCCGGGCGCTGCCTTGGCAGCAGCCACCACGTCGGCCAGCGTCTTGAACTTGGAGTTCGCGCTGGTGGCAATGACCACAGGCGTGTAGGCCACATGGGCCACGGCGGTCAGGTCCTTGGTGGGGTCCCAGGGCAGGTTTTTGTACAGCCAGGGGCCGATCACCAGGTTGTCTTTCTGGCCCATGACCAGGTCATAGCCCGTGGGCGCAGCCTTGACGGCCTCGCCAATGCCGATGGTGCCGCCTGCGCCGGCGCGGTTGTCGGCCACCACGGTCCACTTGGCGCTTTCGGTGAGCTTGGTGGCCACCAGGCGCGACAGGATGTCGGTGCCGCCGCCGGGCGGGAAGGGCACGATCAGGCGGATGGGCTTGGCGGGGTATGCCGCAGCGGGCGCAGGCGCCTGGGCGTGGGCCGTGGTGCCCAGCGCGAAGGCGAGGGCGGTGAAGGAAAGCAGGGTGCGCATCATGGTGAGAGGTGTCTCCATCGGTTCAGTGGTGTGCGGGCCGCCGCCAGGCCGCTGGGTGCGGCTGCGGTTGCCCGGCTGATCTGGGGCAGCGGGCGCCAATGATCGCTGATCGACTGTGGCGCTCGCGTTGCCAATAGCAGGTGGCAGCATCGCAGGTGGCGATGGCAGTGTGCGCACCCGCGTGCAGGTCAGAGGCGCTCAAAAATCGCCGCAATGCCCTGGCCGCCGCCAATGCACATCGTCACCAGCGCATAGCGGCCCTGAATGCGTTGCAGCTCATGGATGGCCTTGACGGTGATGAGCGCACCGGTGGCGCCGATGGGGTGACCCAGCGAGATGCCCGAGCCGTTGGGGTTGACCTTGGCCGGGTCCAGGCCCAGATCCTTGGTCACGGCGCAGGCCTGGGCGGCAAAAGCCTCGTTGGCTTCGATCACATCCAGATCGGCCACGGTGAGCCCGGCCTTCTTCAGCGCCAGCTGCGTGGCGGGCACGGGGCCGATGCCCATGTACTTGGGGTCTACGCCCGCGTGGGCGTAGGCCACCAGGCGGGCCAGGGGCTTGGCGCCACGGGCCTTGGCGGCACCGGCTTCCATCAGCACTACGGCGGCGGCGGCGTCGTTGATGCCGGAGGCGTTGCCAGCGGTGACCGTGCCGTTTTCCTTGATGAAAACGGGCTTGAGCTTGGCCAGGTCGTCCATCGTGGCGCCGGGGCGGAAGTGCTCGTCGGTGGCGTACAACACGTCGCCCTTCTTGCTCTTCAGGGTGACGGGCACGATCTGGTCCTTGAACACACCGGCCTGCGTGGCGCGCTCGGCGCGGTTGTGGCTCTCGACCGCCAGCTTGTCCTGATCTTCGCGGCTGATGCCCCACTTGGCGGCGATGTTTTCGGCCGTCACACCCATGTGGATGTTGTGGAAGGGGTCGTGCAGCGCGCCGATCATCATGTCCACCATCTTGGTGTCGCCCATGCGGGCGCCCCAGCGCATGTTCAGGCTGGCAAAGGGCACGCGGCTCATGTTCTCGGCACCGGCGCCGATGGCCACGTCGGTGTCCCCCAGCAGGATGGACTGGCTGGCGTTCACGATGGCCTGCAGGCCCGACCCGCACAGGCGGTTGACGTTGTAGGCGGGCGTGCCTTCGCCGCAGCCGCCGTGGATGGCTGCCACGCGTGACAGGTACATGTCCTTGGGCTCTGTGTTGACCACATGGCCGAACACTACGTGGCCCACGTCCTTGCCTTCCACGTTGGCGCGGGCAAGCGATTCGCGCACGACGAGTGCGCCCAGTTCGGTGGGGGGCACGTCCTTGAGGCTGCCACCAAAGGTGCCAATGGCGGTGCGCACTGCGCTGACGACGACGACTTCACGGGTCATGGGGAGGTCCTTTCAGAGAAATTCAGGTCAAAATGGCTGCAAGCGCTAGTGAATCATGCAGTTGCAGCTATCAAAATAGGAGTAATCGGGCTCACGCCTCGCGCACATCGGCCACCGGGTTGGTGCCGAAGTCTGCGCGCTCCAGCCAGGCGAGCACGCGGGTGGCGGCGTCGGAAGGCGATGTGAGCTGGCCACCCGTCTTGAGGTTGGCGAAATTCTGGCGGTCCGGGAAGGCAGCCGGGTCGGCGCCGCGCAGCTGGACCTGCATGTCGGTGTCGATCACACCGGGCGCCAGTGAGCATACCTTGGCCCCATGGGGCTTGATGGCCTCGTCCAGCGCCACGCAGCGGGTGAAATGGTCCATGCCCGCCTTGGCGGCGCAGTACGCGGCCTGCGAGGCCATGGCCCGGCGGCCGAGGCCCGAGGAGATGTTGAGCACCTTGCGTGGCACGGTCCAGGTGTCCGTCGCGCCCAGGAAAGCAGCGGTGAGCTGCATGGGCGCCTCCAGCCCCACGCGCAGGGCGGTGGCCAGGTCTTCCGCGTCGCTGGCCGACAGCGGGGCGATGCGCGGGATCATGCCCGCGTTGTTGATGAGGGTAGCGCTGGCAAACGCCTGCGGGCCCTGGGCCTGCAGCCAGGCTTGCAGCTTGTGGGCCGCCTGCTCGCCCTGCGATAGGTCTTGCTGCCACTGTTCGATGGCGACGCCTGCGGCCCGGGCCTCGGCGGTCAGGTCATCGTTGGCGCTGCGGGCGATGCAGATCAGGGTATTGCCGCTGCGCAAGAGCTGCTGGGCCATGGCAAGGCCCATGCCGCGCGATGCGCCGGTGAGGATGTAGAGGTGGTTTTGAGGCATCCCGCCATGTTACTGCGCAGTACACAGGGCCGGGTGTCTTCACTGGCCTCTGCGTGACTCCAAAGCGGACAGCAGCAGGGCCAGCCGCGCATCCAGCGCGGCCAGATCGGCCGCCTTGAGGTCGGAAAGGATGCGGTGTTCGTTGGCCACATGGGCTTCCACGGCGCGGTCGATCAGCTCCAGCCCCTGGGGCGTGAGCTGCACGAGCGAGCTGCGGGCATCGGCCGGGTTGGGCAGGCGCTCGATCCAGCCCTGGGCTTCGAGCTTGGCCATGCGGTGCGTCATGGTGCCCGACGTGACCATGAGCGTGGAGAACAGCGTGGTCGGCGCCAGGCAGTAGGGCGCGCCACTGCGGCGCAGCGTGGCCAGCATGTCGAACTCCCAGCGGCTCAGGCCGAATTCGGCAAAGGTTTCATCCAGCCGCCGCTCCAGCAGCGCGGCGCAGCGCTTGATGCGCCCGATGGGGCCCATGGGGCTCGCGTCCAGGTCGGGGCGCTCGCACTTCCACTGGGCCAGGATGGCGTCGACGGCGTCGGGTTGGCGTGGGGTGGCCATGGGCTTGTGGTGGTTGATTTGTCTTAAATTCGAGATTGTATGGTAGAGTTTTTGTCTTGATTTGAAGATAAATATATGGCTGCTTCACGTGCTTCTGCAAGTTCCTCAACCTGGCTGGATGCGATCACCACAGCGCTCGGACCGGTCATCTGGGGCTCGACCTACATCGTCACCACCGAGCTGCTGCCGCCCGACCGGCCCTTCACCGCCGCACTGCTGCGCACCTTGCCCGCGGGCTTGCTGCTGGTGCTGTGGTGCCGCCGCTGGCCGGCCTGGGGCGACTGGGTGGGGTGGCGGCGCCTGATGGTGCTGGCGGCGCTGAACATTGGCGTGTTCCAGGCGCTGCTGTTTGTGGCGGCCTACCGGTTGCCCGGTGGCGTGGCTGCGGTGGTGGGCGCCGTGGGCCCGCTGGTGGTGATGGGCCTGACCTGGGCGCTGGACCACCGGCGCCCGCCCGCACTGGCGCTGGCGGCCGGGGCGCTGGGTGTGCTGGGCATGGCGGCGCTGCTGCTGTCACCCGGTGCGCGCTGGGACATGGTGGGCGTGGCTGCCGCGCTGGTGGGCACGCTGTGCATGGCAGCGGGCACGTTCTGGTCGCGGCGCTGGCGGTCTGACTTGCCGGTGCTGGCGTTTACTGGCTGGCAGTTGTTGGCAGGCGGCGTGATGCTGGCGCCGGTGGCCTGGGCGGTGGACCCGCCTTTGCCCGCACTCACCCCCACCCACATCGCGGGTTATCTGTACCTCAGCCTGGCGGGCGCGCTGGTGGCCTATGCGCTGTGGTTCCGTGGCATTGCGCGCCTGCCGTCGGTGGCGGTGTCGTCGCTGGGGCTGCTGAGCCCGGTGACGGCGGTGCTGCTGGGCTGGGCGCTGCTGGGGCAGGCCATGACAGGGGTATCGCTGGTGGGCATGCTGGTGGTGCTGGCGAGCATCCTGGCCGTGCAGTGGGCCATGTCGCGCGCCGTGCCGCCGGGCGGGCGCTGATCAGCAACTACTGTTTGCTATTGAATGGATAGCGATTGGTGCATGTTCCACTAGCGCTAGCGGGCCATTTGGCTAGAAATCGGCCGCCCACTCCAGCGCTACCTGCTCCCCGGTGGTGGGGTGCGCAAAGGCCAGGTGACTGGCATGCAGCAGCAGGCGCGGGGCTTGTGCCTGCGTGGCGGCATCGGCATACAGTCCGTCGCCCAGGATGGCGTGGCCGATGGCGGCCAGGTGCACGCGCAACTGGTGGGTGCGGCCGGTGATGGGTTCCAGCTCAATGCGCGTGGTCTGCGCCGTAGCGTCTTGCGCCAGTGCACGCCAGTGGGTCAGGCTGGGTTTGCCCACGGCGTGGTCGATGACACGCAGCGGGCGGCGCTCCCAGTCGGCGGCAATGGGCAGGTCGATCTCGCTCCAGTCGCCGCCCGCTGTGCCCAGCAGCCCTTGCACCACCGCCTGGTAGCGCTTGTGCACCTGGCGCTCGGCAAAGGCGTGGCCCAGGCGCCGCTGTGCGTCGATGTGGCGCGCCATGAGCACCAGGCCCGAGGTCGCCTGGTCCAGCCGGTGCACGATGAGCGCGCCGGGCCAGCGCTGCTGCGCGCGGGCGCTCAGGCAGTCTTGCTTGTCGGGGCCCCGGCCGGGCACACACAGCAGCCCGGAGGGTTTGCACAGCACCAGCAGGTCGTCGTCTTCGTGCAGCGCCTGTACGCCATCTGCCACGGGTTCAGGCAGGGTCATGGCCCACGATCAGCCGCTGCACGGTGGCGCAAAGTTCTTCCACGTCATTGGGTTTGTGGATCAGGGCTTGCGCGCCTTCGGCAAGCGCCGCCTGTTCGATCTCGGCCGTGACGTAACCCGAGGCCAGGGCCACGGGCAGGTCGGGGCGGATGAGGCGGGCCTCGCGCACCAGGTCCACGCCACAGAAGCCGGGCATGTTGTAGTCGGTGACCAGCAGGTCATAGGCCTGCGGTGCTGCCCGCAACGCAGCCGTGGCCTCGTGCGGGTCGGTATAGCCGCTCACCTCGTAGCCCCGGCGGCGCAGCAGGCGCTGCACCAGGAAGACCAGGGCCTGGTCGTCGTCCACGTACATCACATGGTGCTTCTTGCCAGGCGCACCGCCGGGTGGTTCGGCAGGCTCCGGTGCAGACGTTGCGGCGGCCAGTGGCACGGCCTGCGCGGCGGGGCTGGGCTGCGCACCAGCAGTCGCATCGGTGGCGACCGGAAAGTACAGCGTGAACCGGCTGCCCTGGCCCGGCGCGCTTTGCACATCCACCCCGCCTTCGTGTGTGCGCATCACGCCATGCACCACCGCGAGGCCCAGGCCGGTGCCCTGGCCCACGGGCTTGGTGGTGAAGAAGGGCTCGAAGATGCGCTCCAGCGTGGCTGCGTCCATGCCGGGGCCGGTGTCGCGCACTGTCAGGGCCACGTAGTCGATGGGCGCGAGGCCCAGGCGCTCGGTCAGGCGCTGGTCAGGCTGCACGGTGGCGGCCTCCACATGGATGCTGCCGCGCTCGGTGCCAATGGCATGGACGGCGTTGGTGCACAGGTTGAGCAGGGCCTGCTCGACCTGCGTAGCATCGGCCAGCACGGGCGGCAGGCCCGCCTGCAGTTGCATGTGCAGCTCGATCGCCGGAGGCAAGGTCACGCGCAGCAGGCGCTCGGTGTCGTGCACCACCTCGGCTAGCGAGACGGCCGAGCGCTGCGGGGGCTCGTTGCGGCTGAAGGTGAGGATCTGGCGCACCAGGTCGCGCGCGCGGCGGCCGGCCTTGTCGATCTCCAGCAGGCTCTCCAGCACGGGCGAGCCTGCTGCGCAGTCGGCCTTGGCCAGCTCCACATTGCCCAGAATGGCGCCCAGGATGTTGTTGAAGTCGTGCGCGATGCCCCCGGCCATGGTGCCCACGGCCTGCATCTTGTGCGACTCGCGCAGCTGGGCTTCCAGCTCGTTGCGGTGTGCCTCGGCCTTCTTGCGGCCGGTGAGGTCGCGGGCAAACACGGTGGTGGTTTCGCCGTCGGCATGGCGCTCGAACGACACGCTCACCTCCACGGCCAGCTCCTTGCCGCTGGCGGTGAGGGCCGTCATCTCGCCCAGCAGGGCCTGCGTGGTGAGCTGGGCAAATGCCAGCGCCTGTGCAGCGTCGGGCAAAAAACGGTCGAGCGTGCTGCCCAGCGCGTCGCTGGCGCTGCACTGGAACAGCGCGGCCGCCGTGGGGTTGAAGACGGTGATGCGCTGGTGCTGGTCCACGCAGATGATGGCGTCCAGTGCGGAGTTGATGACGGCCTCCAGCCGCTTTTCGCTGGCGCGGATCTGCTCATTGCGCTGCTGCAGGGTCTCGGCACTGTGCTGCAAGGCCTGGCGCTCGGCCAGCAGCGGGCCCTGGTCGATCACCGCGCACAAAAACTGCGACAGCGGCGGCCCGCTGGTCTGCGGTGCATCGATGTGGGCAATGTGCAGGTCGCCAGTGATGCGCGTGGCACTGCTGATGGTGAACACCACCTCCTTGACCTCGCTGTGCCCCAGGTCGTGCGCCTGGGCAAAGGCTTCGCGCACGCGCGCGCCGTCTTGCGGGCACACAAAAGGCATCAGCGCGGTCAGTGGCCGGTCGCGCTCGGTGGGCTGGAAAGAGCGGTGTGCCATGGAGTTGGCCTGCACCACCATGTCGTGGTCGTCCACCACCATGAGGGCCAGCGGCACGCTGGCAAACAGGGTTTCGAAGCGTTCGTACGCGCTCTCAGCCACGGCCTGGCTGTAGCGCAGCACCTTGTTCTGGTTTTCCAGTTCGGCCTGGTAGGCACGCAGTTCGGCCACCAGGCCCTCTGCCGAAGCGCCGGGCGTGCGGGAGTGGGGGACAGGCGGGCGAGGCATGTGCTCTGCGGCTGCTGGCTGGCGGCCTGCAGGGTCCAGAAAAGACAGGTCGGGTTCACTCATGAAGGGGCGCGATCAGCCGGGTGCGTGCCCGGGCGCTCGCCCAGGCTTTGTCAAGTGTACGCCTGCCCATGTGGCACCACGCGATGGCGGCAGCATCAACAGAGCGCGGTTGCAAAGCGCTTGTGGGTCGATTGTTGATGAATTGCGAACAATCCGTTTCTTTGGCAGGGCTTACCGAACCACCGTGGGGTGCCTACAGTTCCACCATCGATACATCCCTTGATTCACAACTTCTTTCAGGACGCTGCCATGACCACAGACACCACTCTCGCCCAACCCCTGCTGAACAAGCTGCAATGGCGCTACGCCGCCAAGAAGATGAACCCCGCCAAGAAGGTGCCGCAAGAGAAGGTGGAGCGCATTTTGGAAGCCGCCCGCCTGGCGCCCACCTCCAGCGGCCTGCAGCCGTTCGAGATCATCGTGGTGACCGACCCCGCTGTGCGCGCCAAGATCCAGCCCATCGCCTGGAACCAGGCCCAGATCACAGACGGCTCGCACCTGCTGGTGTTTGCGGCATGGGACAACTACACGGCCGACCGCATCAACATGATGTTCGACCTGACCAATGACCAGCGTGGCTTCAAGAACGAAGGCTGGGAAAACTACCGCCAGATGCTGCTCAGCAGCTACCCCCAGCGCGATGCCGAAGTGAACTTCCAGCACGCAGCCCGCCAGGCCTACATCGGCATGAGCGCAGCCCTGATCGCTGCGGCCTTCGAAGAAGTGGACTCGACACCCATGGAAGGCTTCGACCCCAACGCGCTGGATGAAATCCTGGGCCTGCGGGCACGCGGCCTGCGCAGCGTCGCCATCTTGCCGCTGGGCTACCGCGCCGACGAAGGCGACTGGCTGGTGAGCCTGAAGAAGGTGCGCCGCCCCCGCGAGCAGTTCGTGACCGAAGTCTGAGGATCTCCTCCTCAGGCACAAAAAAAAGGCTGGACAGTGGTCCAGCCTTTTTTGCGCGGGGAGCCTCAGCGTGTGGCGGGCGCTGCGTCCGTCACGCGGCGCATGGGTGTGAGCACAAAGGCCAGTGCCGCCAGCACCACCAGCGTTCCGCCGCTGGCCGCGAACAGCTGGGTGAGCGTGATGCTCTTCATCACCCAGCCCGTCACGGCGGCAGAGATCGGCGCAAGGCCCATGAAGATGAACATGAACAGGCTCATCGCGCGGCCCAGCAGGGCGGGGGGGACCCGGTGCTGGATCCAGGTGAACACGCTCACCTGCATGAAGCCGCCGAGCAGTCCGATGACCAGCATCAGCGCCGCGCCTTGCCACACGGCGGTGATCAGGCCCAGTGGCATGAACAGCGCGCCAATGATGGCGTCGAACGCCAGAATGGTCATGCCCAGGCTGCCGAACCGCAGCCGGGGCACCATGCCCGACACCACCATGCCCAGCAGCGTGCCCGCACCATGGGCGCCCACGATGATGCCGAAGGCGGCGGCACCGAGCTGCGGGCTGCTGCTGGCCAGCACCGGAATGGCGATATGGATGGGACCCATGATGAACAGGGCAATGGCGCTCCAGTACAAAAAGCAGGTGCGCAGCTCGTTGTCACGCCAGAAGTGACCGAGGCCTTGCACCACCGATGCGAGCACCGCCTGTGGCGCGGCCGTGGGGGCGGAAAGGTCCGCAAGGCCCGCACGCGTCTGCACCTTGGACAGCGTCCAGGCCGACACGGCGAAGCTCAGCGCATCCAGCGCGAAGGCGATGCCGATGCCAGTGGCGTTGGCATGTGCTGGCGCATCCGCGGCGGCTTGGGCTGCGCCACCGGCGCCAAACAGTGCAATCAACAGCCCCGCGAGCAAGGGCCCCAGGAACATCGTCAGCTGCCGCAGGCCCAGGCTGATGCCGTTGGCGGCCTGCAGCTGGGGGCGTGCCACCACCGACGGCATCATGGCCGTGCCCGCCGGAATGCTGAAGGCCGTGGCGAGCCCAATGCCCAGCGACAGCGCGTACACCATCCACAACGACAGCGTGCCCGCAAACACCAGCCCCGCCAGCGCCGCCAGCAGCACCAGGTTGACGTATTTGGTGATCATCAGCACTTGCTTGGGCGAATGGCGGTCTACCAGCGCGCCGCCGATGAGGATGAACAATGCGCGCGGCACGCTGATGAGGGCCAGCACGGTGCCCAGCACCAGCGTGTCGCCGGTCATCTGCAGCACCAGCCAGGGCAGTGCGATCAGCGTGAACTGGTCGCCCAGCATGGACAGGGCAGAGCCGCCAATCATCCAGCGGAAGTTGGGGTCCTGCAGCAGCGCGGCGCGCGGGTCTGCGGGTGGGATTGCAGGGCCTGCGCCGGGTGGCTGGGCAGGACGGGGTGAGGTGTCAGGTCGCATGAACGAGGTCTCCCAAAGAATGACGGGTGTGCGTGCGCCCCGTGAGCAAGCGGCCCACAGCGGTAAAACGCACGCAAAGGTGGTAACTGGCCAGGCACAGGGCGGTCGTGGCCAGCACGTTGATCAGCATCTTGGCCAGGGTCGGAACGGGCAGGCCGTACAGCAACGCACCCAGGCCGATCGTGAGTGGCAGGTGCACCAAGTACACCCAGTACGAGCTGTCGGCCAGGTAGGCCAGCCAGGCGCGGGGCTGGCCGACATGGCGCAGAAACAGCCCGATCAGCGCAAAGCTCCAGAGCCACGACGCGCTGTTGTAGGCCAGGGCCATCCAGAACTGCAGGTGGCGCGTGGCCGATACGGGTGCGGCCAGCAGATCGGTAAACGCCCCGGTGACCAGCACCAGCACAAAGGCCGATGCCTCGGGCTGAGCCAGTACTTCCGAAAGCAGTGCAGTGACCAGAAAGCCCACCAGCCCCAAGCCGGCCAGCGCAGGCCAGTGCCGTTCGTAGCGCGCCATGAGCGCCTTGCGGTGCACGTGCAGGCACAGGCCAAAGCCGTAGAACAGCCCGTTGTGTATCCATTCCGCCAGCGGTGGCAGGAAGGACCCGCTGGGCGTGACGATGCCGTGGTCGTAGCCCGCGCCAATCCACGCCAGGGGCAGCGTGAGCATCAGCAGGCCCGCAGGTGTGCCGCCGAGCCAGAGGGCACCGCGTTGCAGGGCCTGCTGCAGCCCTGCGGGCAATGCGCGTACCGCCCTCCACGCCACGGGCGTCAGCAGCGCCAGCCACAGCAGCATCCACAAGAACCACAGGTGCATGGTGGCTGGGCCCTGGGGCACGTTGGGGCCTCGGGGCAGCAGGCTGCGGTCTACACCCCAGGTGCCATAGGCCATGCGGTGCAGGAACATCAGCCCGAGCAGCGCACAGGCCACGAACAGCGGCGGCCAGAACAGCGCAAAAGGCAGACCGAGACGGCGCAGGCGGTTGCGCACCATGCCAGCCAGCCCCTGGCGTTGGACCAGCGCCGCTACAAAGAACCCGGCGAGGATGAAGAACAAGGGCATGCGAAAGGCATGGATCACCGCCACCAGCAGGTCCGCCAGCGGGCTGGACCGGTCGTCGTGCCAGGGCAGGGGCGACGGCCGGCTCATGTAGAGCACCGAGACATGCAGCACGATGCCCACCCACATCATGGT
The DNA here is from genome assembly GCF_014851475.1 of Acidovorax sp. ACV02. Classification (NCBI taxonomy): domain Bacteria; kingdom Pseudomonadati; phylum Pseudomonadota; class Betaproteobacteria; order Burkholderiales; family Comamonadaceae; genus Acidovorax; species Acidovorax sp. ACV02. The sequence goes on along the minus strand of NZ_JACUZU010000006.1, from coordinate 379,101 downwards.
GGCGCGCAGGTTGTCCAGGGCGTGCAACCGCCGGGTGGGGGCGGAGGGGCTGGAAGAGGGTGTCGATCCGTTCATGGGGACCGACTGTGGGGCCTCACGTTGCGTGAGGGTCAAGCACTTTTCAGTGGTTTTTTTGCAGACGGTGTGAGTGTCTCAGCGGCGCGCAGCGACTGTCGCAGCCATGGCGGGAGTGGGTGTGGCCAGCGCGAGCGCCGCCTGCAGGTAGGCGCGCACGGGCGCGCTCAGCGGCGAGCCCGCCTGCAGCAGCGGCTCGTTGGCCGACGCTGTGAGCAGCTTTTTGCGCAATTGCGCATCGCCGCGGGTCAGCTGGTCGAACAGCGTGTTCCAGCGCAGGGCCGCAGCCGCTGCGTCGGTGTGGTTAGTGGGGATTTGGCGGTCCAGCAACTGTTGCACGTCACGTTCCAGTGCCGCCCACGCGGTGTGCGGCACATGGCCCAGCGTGCGCAGGTCGTCGCGGGTCAGGTACTTCTCCAGCAGCGCCAGCCGCAGCTTGATGGCGGTTTCCACGTATTCGATCATGTCGCCGGGCGGTGCGTGGTTGCGCCCCTGCGCGCTGGGCTCGGTGCGAAACATGTGGCCCCAGCGGTCCAGCAGGTCCAGGTCGCCCCCCATCCAGTGCAGCATCAGCGCCATCCAGCGGTAGGCCAGTGCCTGCACCTCGGGCGCATCGGGAGGTAGCTGGCGGTCCATGGCGCTGCGCACCAGGTCTTTGACAACGAGCCAGTCGGCCTCGATCAGGCTCCAGTTGGTGAAGATCTGCTTGAGTTCGGTGGTGCTGAAGTATTTGCCGTAGGTGGTCATCAGCGCTAGCGCCTCGAGCCAATTGCCCATGTCAGGCTCAGCACCCGCCATGAGGCCGTCGCGCAGCATGGTCAGGCGCCCGCGCAGTTCTGTGGCTTGGGTGATCTGCTGGTCCAGCGCCCGGATCTGCTGGCCGATGATGCGCTGGGGAGCCACCCCTTCGCCCGCCAGCAGCTCGGCAATGTCGCTAAGCGCCAGGCCCATCTGGCGCATGGTCTGGATGCCATGCAGCCGCTGCACGTCGGCCTGGCTGTACAGGCGGTACCCCGCGTCCGATCGGCCCGAAGGCTTGAGCAGCCCCACCTCGTCATAGTGGTGCAATGTGCGCACCGTGAGGCCGGTGCGCCGCGCGAGGTCACCGACCTTCAGCAGCATGGGGTCAGCGGCCCACGGAGATCAGCTCGATCTCGAAATTCAGCGTGGCGTTAGGGGGAATGACGCCACCTGCACCCCGGGCACCGTAGGCAATGCCGGGGGGACAAGTCAGCTTGGCCTTGCCGCCCGGCTTCATGCGCTGCACGCCTTCGGTCCAGCAAGGGATCACGCCATTGAGTGGGAACGAGGTGGGTTCGCCGCGTTTGTAGGAGCTGTCGAACTCCTTGCCGTCGAGGAACGTGCCCTTGTAATGCACCTTGACCGTGTCGGTGGCCTTGGGCGATTCGCCCGTGCCGTCCTTGAGCGATTCATAGACCAGGCCGCTGGCCGTGGTGACGGGTTTGGAGGTCTGGGCCATGGCGGCGGGGGCGATCACAGCGGTGGCGAGCAGAAGGCACAACAGGTTTCGCAAAGGAGGCTCCTAAAAGGGTGAATCACAACGCAGCCCGCGATCTTATGCGTGTTCCTGCACCTGCCTGTACGGGCCCCCAACGAAAAAAGCCCTGGGCGAGCGGGCTCCAGGGCTTGCAAGAGCAAGGGCTGTGGCGGCAGACCATGCCGCCGCGGCCTTCGCTGCAGGGTCAGGCGTAGTCGCTCACCGGGATGCAGCTGCAGCTCAGGTTGCGGTCACCCCACACGTTGTCCACGCGGCCCACTGGCGACCAGTATTTGTTGCTGCGCAGCGCAGCCACGGGGTAGGCAGCTGCCTCGCGGGTGTAGGGGCGGTTCCACTCGCCGCTCAGCAGGCTTTCTGCGGTGTGCGGGGCGTTCTTGAGCGGGTTGTTGTCCTGCGGCAGCTTGCCTGCTTCGATCTGGCGAATCTCTTCGCGGATGGCGATCATCGCGTCGATGAAGCGGTCCAGCTCGGACAGGGTTTCGCTCTCGGTAGGCTCCACCATCAGCGTGTTGGGCACCGGGAAGCTCAGCGTGGGCGCGTGGAAGCCGTAGTCAATCAGGCGCTTGGCCACGTCTTCGGCCATCACGCCGCTGGTGTCCTTCAGGCTGCGCAGGTCCAGGATGCACTCGTGTGCCACATGGCCGTTCTCGCTCGCGTACAGCGTGGGGTAGTGGTCCTTGAGGCGCGCGCTGATGTAGTTGGCGCTCAGGATGGCGGTCTCGGTAGCGGCCTGCAGGCCTTCGGCGCCCATCATGCGGATGTACATCCAGCTGATGGGCAGCACGGCTGCGTTGCCCAGCGGCGCGGCACTGACGGCACCCACGCCACCAGGCACGCCCGCCGTGGCATGGCCCGGCAGGAAGGGCACCAGGTCCTGCACCACGCACACGGGGCCCACGCCGGGGCCGCCACCGCCGTGGGGAATGCAGAAGGTCTTGTGCAGGTTCAGGTGGCTCACGTCACCGCCGAACTCGCCGGGGGCCGCAACGCCCACCAGGGCGTTCATGTTGGCACCGTCCACGTACACGCGGCCGCCGTGGCTGTGCACCAGGGCGCACAGCTCTTTGACGCTGGTCTCGAACACGCCGTGCGTGCTGGGGTAGGTGATCATCACAGCGGCCAGGTTGGCGCTGTGCTGTTCGCACTTGGCTTTCAGGTCCACCAGGTCCACGTTGCCGTTGGCATCGCAGGCGGTCACCACCACTTGCATGCCCACCATCTGGGCACTGGCGGGGTTGGTACCGTGGGCACTGCTGGGGATCAGGCAGATATTGCGGTGGCCTTCGCCACGCGATTCGTGGTACCCCTTGATGGCCAGCAGGCCGGCGTATTCGCCTTGCGAGCCTGCGTTGGGTTGCAGGCTGATGCCTGCATAGCCCGTGGCCTGGCACAGCCAGGCGCGCAGTTGCTCGTCCAGCTGCTTGTAGCCCTGTTGCTGGTCAGCGGGGGCGAAGGGGTGCACGTTGGCAAACTCGGGCCAGGTGATGGGGATCATCTCGCTGGTGGCGTTGAGCTTCATGGTGCACGAGCCCAGCGGGATCATGCTGCGGTCCAGTGCCAGGTCCTTGTCGGACAGCTGGCGGATGTAGCGCAGCATGCCGGTTTCGGAATGGTGGGTGTTGAAGACGGGGTGTGCGAGGTAGCTGCTGGTGCGGCGCAGCTCGGTGGGGATCAGCGGCTCCACGCCCTTTTCAAACGCATCGAAGGTGGGCAGCGCCTGGCCGTCCTTGGCGAAGATCTTCCAAAGCAGCTCGATGTCGGCGCGCGTGGTGGTCTCGTCCAGCGAGATGCACAGGTACTCTTCAAAGTAAATCCGCAGGTTGGCGCCCAGGCTGATTGCCTTGGTTGCTATGGATTGTGTAGCGCCCTGGGTGTGCAGGCTCACGGTGTCGAACGTGGCCTGTGCACGCACAGGCGCACCCAGCTGCTGCAGCCCTTGCGTGAGGATGGCGGTGTAGCTGGCCACACGCTGTGCGATGCGCTTGAGTCCTTCGGGGCCGTGGTACACGGCATACATGCTGGCGATCACGGCGGGCAGCACCTGGGCCGTACAGATGTTGGATGTGGCCTTTTCGCGGCGGATGTGCTGTTCGCGGGTTTGCAACGCCAGCCGGTAGGCAGGTTTGCCATGCACGTCCACGCTCACACCCACCAGGCGGCCGGGAAGGCTGCGCTTGTATTCGTCGCGGCAGGCCATGTAGGCGGCGTGGGGGCCACCGGCGCCCATGGGCATGCCAAAACGCTGGGTGGTGCCCACCACGATGTCGGCACCTTGTTCACCGGGCGGGGTGATGAGCGTCAGCGCCAGCAGGTCGGCCGCCACGATGAAGGCGGCCTGCTTGGCATGCGTTTTTTCCACGTCAGCGCGCAGGTCGTCAATGCGGCCGCTGGTGGCGGGGTACTGGGCCAGCACGGCAAAGTAATCGCCGTCCAGCAGGGTGTTCCATTCCTCGGCCGAATTGGCCAGGCGCACTTCCAGGCCCAGGGGCTTGGCGCGGGTCTGGATGACTTCGATGGTTTGCGGGTGCGCGTCGCCTGCAACCACAAACACGTTGCTCTTGCTCTTGACCGAGCGCTTCGCCAGCGTCATGGCTTCGGCGGCGGCGGTGGCTTCGTCCAGCATGGATGCGTTGGCAATCGGCATGCCCGTCAGGTCGCACACCATGGTCTGGAAGTTGACCAGGGCCTCCATGCGGCCTTGGGAGATTTCGGCCTGGTAGGGCGTGTAGGCGGTGTACCAGGCGGGGTTCTCCAGAATGTTGCGCAGGATGACGCCAGGCGTATGCGTGCCGTAGTAGCCCTGGCCGATGAAGCTCTTGAGCAGCTGATTCTTGCCCGCGATGGCCTTGAGTTCTGCCAATGCGGCCGCTTCGGTGAGCGGCGCAGGCAGGTCCATGCCCCGGCTGCGTGCAATGGAGCGCGGCACGATGGATTCGATGAGCGCACGGCGTGAGGCCTCGCCGATCACCGACAGCATGTGCGCTTCGTCGGCCGCGTCGATGCCGATGTGGCGTGGCAGGAATTCGGTGGCGTTTTCAAGCGCGCCAAGGGGGGTGGCGGATTGCATCAGCATGGGGCAGTCTCGTAGGTCGCAGCGGGTTGGGGGCGTTGCCGGGGAGAGGGCTCGCACCCAGCAGGGCGGCGTGCCGGGCATGGCCCGGCGCCATGCCCTCTCAGTTGGCAGGGATCAGGCGTTCTTGGCGAACTCGGTGTATGTGGCTTCGTCCAGCAAAGCGTCGAGCTGGCTCGCGTCGGCCAGCTTGACCTTGAAGAACCAGCCAGCGCCCAGCGGGTCGCTGTTGGCCAGCGACGGGTCGGCGCGCAGGGCTTCGTTCACTTCCACCACTTCGCCGGTGACGGGCATGTACACATCGGCGGCGGCTTTCACGGATTCGACGACGCCGGCCACTTCGCCCTGGGCAAAGCTCTTGCCCACTTCGGGCAGGTCCACAAACACCACGTCGCCCAGCGCGTCTTGCGCGTGGACGGTGATACCCACCACCGAGGCGTTGGCATCAGCGGCGTTGATCCACTCGTGGTCTTTGGAGAATTTGATCGTCATGGGAAGCTCCTCAAGCAAAGGAAAAAAGTAAAGGAATCTGCAATGTAAGCGGGTGCGGGCGCAGTCCGGTCGATGCGCCTGGCGAAATCAGCCGCGGTAGTAGTTGGCGGGAACAAACGGCATGGCGCGCACTTCCATGGGCACCACCTTGCCGCGCACGATGGCGTTGACGCGGGTGCCGATGGCTGCAAAGGCGGGCGTGACGTACCCCATCGCCACGGGTTCGTTCACGGTGGGCCCCAGCAGGCCGCTGGTGACCTCGCCAATCTTTTGGCCGTCCGTGCTTTGCAGTTCGGTGTGTTCGCGCACCGGCACACGCTCCAGTGCCACCAGGCCCACGCGCTTGGCGGAAAGGCTGGCAGGGTTGTCGATTTGCGCCAGCACCTTGTCGGCGCCCGGGAAGCCACCCGCACGCACGCCGCCGGTGCGGCGGACCTTCTGGATCGCCCAGTTCAGTGCGGCCTCGGATGGCGTGGTGCTGGTGTCGATGTCATTGCCATACAGGCACAAGCCAGCCTCCAGGCGCAGCGAGTTGCGAGCGCCCAGGCCGATGGGCTTGACCTCGGGCTGGGCCAGCAGGGCGCGGGCGAGCGTTTCGGCCTGCGCGGCGGGCACGGAGATTTCAAAACCGTCCTCGCCGGTGTAGCCGCTGCGGGTCACAAAGCAGTCGCAGCCAGCAATGTTGAATGCTCCACCGGTCATGAACACCAGCTTCTCCACGCCGGGCGCGAGGCGGGTGAGGGCGACGGCGGCCTGTGGGCCCTGCAGCGCCAGCAGGGCGTGGTCCGGCATGGGCACCACCTTGCAGCGCTGGCCAATGCGGGTTTGGATATGGGCAATGTCGCCGACCTTGCAGGCGCCGTTGACGATGACAAACAGGGTGGGTTCGCCATCCTCCACGCCCTGGTTGAAGAACATCAGGTCGTCGATGATGGTCCCCTCATCGGTGAGCAGCAGGCCGTAGCGCTGTTTGCCCACGGGCAGGTCGATCACGTCCACGGGCACCAGGGTTTCAAACGCCGCAGCAGCGTCAGCGCCGACAAGCTTGAGCTGGCCCATGTGCGACACGTCAAACAGGCCGGCTGCGGTGCGGGTGTGCACATGCTCGGCCATCAGGCCTGCGGGGTACTGCACGGGCATGGAATAGCCTGCAAAAGGCACCATGCGGGCACCCAGCTCGATGTGCAGGGCGTTCAGGGGCGTAGTGAGCAGGGGGGCGGTGGCTGACATAGCGGACTCCGGGGCAAATGGGGGCCGCGACCATCAACGTGGTCACGGGATTTGCCCTGCTGTCCGCTTTACCTGAGAGATTCACCGCAGCGCCCTGGCTGGCCGTGCGGTTTGCTCCTTCGGTGGATGGCCTGCACACAGGTTTTTACTGTGGGGCCATCTCTCTCCAGCAAGGGAACGCCCGCATCGCTGCGGGCGGTTGTCAGTCCTTTTGCCTGAGCGTTCGGCGGGTGCCTGCGCCTTCGGCGGTGCTGCGCGTCCTGAGGACAAGACGGAGCACTCTCTCCTGACCCGGCGATTCTAACTACTTTGCGTAGACAAGATCCCGAAGTGCCAGCGAGATCGATGGCACATAGGTGATGATCATCAGGCACACCAGAATCACTCCCACAAAGGGAAGCAGGTGCTTGATGATCCGGTCCAGAGAGATTCTGGCCACCGTGCAGGCTGCGAACAGGTTCACTCCAAAAGGCGGCGTGATCATTCCAAGTGCCAGGTTCACCACCATGATGAGACCGAAGTGCACAGGATCAATACCGAAGTGCATGGCCACGGGCGCCAAGATGGGGGCCAGCACAATGATCGCCGCGCTGGTCTCGATGAACATGCCAATCACGAACAGCGCAGCGTTCACGCCCAGCAGGAAGAGGGCGGGGGACTGCAGCACGGCCTCCAGCCACCTGCCAATCGCGTCTGGCACGCCAGCCCGCGTGATGAGGAACGCAAACAGCCCTGCGTTGGCAATGATGAACATGATCACTGCCGATGAGATGGCCGACTTGCGCAGGATGGCGAACAGGTCCTTGAGCTTGATCTCGCGGTAGATCACGACACCCACAATCAAGGCATAGAACACTGCAACGGCCGATGCCTCGGTGGGGGTGAACACACCGCCATAAATGCCGCCGAGGATGATCACGGGCATCAGCAATGCCCAGCCCGCCTGCAGCGTGGCTTTGCCAAAGGGCATGCGCCCATCGCCGTCGTTTTTGCCCCAGCCCTTGTACTTGCAGTACAGCCAGACAAACAGCATCAGTGCACCGCTGATCAGCAGCCCGGGGCCGAAGCCCGCGATGAACAGCTCACCAATCGACACCTCGGCACTCACGCCGTACAGGATCATCGGGATGGAAGGCGGGATGATCACGCCCAGCTCGGCACTGGTGGCCTGTAGAGCAGCGGCGTAACTCGTGGGGTAGCCGTGCTTGATGAGCGCAGGAATCAGGATGGCGCCAATCGCAAACGTGGTGGCGACCGACGAGCCCGAAACGGCCGCAAAGATCATGCAGGTCAGCACACAGGTCATGGGCAGGCCGCCCTGCACGCCGCCGACGATGCTCTTGGCAAACTCCACCAGACGGCGCGAGATGCCGCCAGTTTCCATCAGGTTGCCCGCGAGGATAAAGAAGGGGATGGCGGCCAAAGGAAACTTGTTGATGGCTCCGAACATCTCCTTGACGGAGATGAGCATGTTCGCATTGGAGGCCTGGATGCCCAGGATGGAAGCCAAACCGATGGACACAGCCACTGAGACGGTGAGTGCAAAGCACAGCACCATCGTTGAAATCATGACCAAACTCATTGAGCAGTCTCCAGTTCCATACGCAGGGGATCAATGAGGTTGCCGATGATGCCGACCACACAAAAAAGGCCACCCACAGGCATGGCGAGGTAAGCCCAGAACATGGACACGGATTCCAGCCCGGCCATGCTTTGCACGCCGCCCCGGCGTGCATAGTCCCAGCCATACCAGATGATGATGCCGATGAGGACCAGGGCTGCCAGTGCGACCACCCAGTCCAGCACCCGTTTGATGCGCGGCGGACTCCAGCGGTACAGCACGTCCACACTCACCATCGCGCCCTGGCGAAACGCGGCCGGAATGGCCAGGAACACCATCCAGATCAGGCTGAAGCGGATGAGCACTTCGGTCCATTCAGCAGGCTGCTCCAGCACAAAGCGAGTCACGATCTGGAACATGCCCAGGGCCGAAGCCAGGGTCAGCATGGCGCAAGCGCCCAGCATGGCGATGAAGGTGGTCCATCGCTCAAAGGTAAGAAAAGCGTTTTTCATGGGGCGGTGCCAACCATGGGTAGGTGGGAGGTGATCAGAACCATCGATCGTTCAAGAATAAAAACGCCCGATAGCGCAATGGCTACGGGCGTTATCAGCTACAAAGGTAATAGCAATGAACAGGATTATTTGACGTCGCGGATCTTGTCGATGGCAGCCTTGCCGAACTGCTTTTCAAACTCGGCGTTGACGGGGGCCAGTGCCGCCACAAACTTGGCCTTGTCCACGTTGTCGATCACGGTCATGCCCTTGGCGCGGAGGTCGGCCACGCCCTTGGCGTCGTCTTCGTCCACGCGTGCACGGTTGGCCTTGGTGCCTTCTTTCGCGGCATCGATGAAGGCCTGCTTGTCCGCCGCCGAGAGCTTGTCGAAAGCTGCCTTGTTCATCACGAAGATGCAGGGCGAGTACACGTGGCCGGTGAGCGTGAGGTGCTTTTGCACCTGATCGAACTTGGCCGAGATGATGACGGACAGCGGGTTCTCCTGACCGTCCACCGTGCCTTGTTGCAGCGCCGTGAACACTTCAGGGAAGGCCATGGGCGTGGTGATGATGCCGAAGCCCTTATAGGCGGCGATGTGCACGGGGTTCTCCATCGTGCGCATCTTCAGGCCCTTCAGGTCGCCGGGCTCTTTCACGTCGCGCTTGCTGTTGGTCATGTGGCGGAAGCCGTTCTCGGCCCATGCCAGCGCCTTGAAACCCTTGGCGTCAAACTTGGACAGCAGGTCCTGGCCGATGGGTCCATCCAGCACCGCGCGTGCATGGGCCTTGTCGCGGAACAGGAAGGGGACATCCAGGATCTTGGTCTCAGGCACAAAGTTGGGCACTGGGCCTGTAGAACTGAACGCCAGCTCTTGTGTCCCCAGCTGCACCGCTTCAATCGACTCTCGCTCGCCACCCAGTGCACCGTTGTAGAAGGTCTGTACCTTGTAACGGCCCCCTGTGCGTTTTTCGACCTCTTTGGCAAACGTGTCGATGGCTACACCCTGGTGGGAGTTCTGGGCCGTCGAGATGCTGATGCGCATAGTGGTCTGCGCAGCAGCGGTGGCCACAAAGCCGAGCGCAAGGCTCAGTCCAACGACGAGTTTGGTCAATTGCATGGTGTCTCCTGTTGATGTTGGGGCAGGGGAACGGGGCACTTGGGCTCCTTGCAGAGCCACCCCTGGCCTCAGTCAAATTATGGCGGTGCAGCATGGCCGCAGGCATCCGGGTTTGTGCTGGTAAGCGTGCTTATCAACTGGTCAACCCCGCGTTTGCAGTTGCATTGGCGACACCTCTTTGGAATGGGGCGCCGAGGTTCGTACACAGGACGCATGCCGCCGACGGATGCAAGCGGCTATTCAATCTGGGGAGGCATGTGGAATGCCAAGGGCCCCGTGCTGGCGGTAACCAGCCGGGGCCTTGTCAATTTGTGCGCTCCGGTAAGAGCGCCTTGATGGAAGAAGTATGCGCCGGGTGTTGCAGATGAATTTGCTGAACTTGGTGCATTTCGCTGAATGTGCAGAATAATTTTCTGCATTCGCATGATTTACTGAATAATCCGGCCGATGGATCGACTGGATAGAAAAATTCTCGCTGTCTTGCAGGCCAACGCTCGCGCCAGCCTGCAAGAGATAGGGCAGGCCGTGGGCTTGAGCCCGTCGCCCTGCTGGGGGCGCATCAAAAAGATGGAAGAGGCCGGTGTCATCCAGGGCTACACGGTGCGCATCAACCCCCAGTCGCTGGACCTGGCCGACACGGTGCTGGTGCAGGTCACGCTCGACAGCCACTCCGACAACACGCTCGAAAAGTTTGGCGAGACACTGGCAAGCATTCCCGAAGTGATCGAGGCGCACCTGGTCTCCGGTGACTACGACTACCTGCTGCGCATCGTCGTCAAGGACACCCGCGATTACGAGCGCCTGCTGCGCGAGAAGCTCTACAAGATCAAAGGCATACGGCACAGCCGCTCCAGCTTTGTGCTGCGGACCTTGAAGAAGGCAGACCTGCCCTTGTTCACCGGGTAGGCCGGTGGTGTGGCGTGGCAAGACGCCACAGGTTCCTTGCAGAAAACTGGCAACGCACTTTTAGCCTGCGCCCCCACTGCGAGCAGTTCTGCGTTGTGTCCTTGAAATGCGACGGCACAATGGCTTTTACAGCGCGGTGTTTGCCGGAAAAAGGCATGTGGATTCCGACACCGCGCACCATCACAGTGCGCCCGTCTGGGCAGTGCGCAAAGCCGTTGGTACACAGGCACACCCAGCCCTTCCGAAAAACACCATGAACCTGCGTTTTGTCGAAGCCTTTTACTGGGTGGCCTCTCTCAAGAGCGTGACACGCGCCGCCGAGAAGCTTTTCCTGACCCAGTCCGCGATGTCCAGCCGCATCTCCGCACTCGAAGAGGAGCTGGGCGTGCTGTTGCTGGACCGGCGTGACAAGCACTTCAAGCTCACGGTGGCCGGTGCCCGGTTCCTGGTGTATGCCAAGCGCATGCTGGAGCTGCAACGCCAGCTCAAGTCCGAGATGGGATCAGGCGGCCCGTTGGAGGTGTCGATCCGCCTGGGGGCCATCGAATCGGTCTTGCACTCGTGGCTCATTCCGTGGGTGGAACAGCTGCGCAAGGACAACCCACTGCTGGAGCTGGAGCTGACGGTGGAAACCACACCTGTGTTGCTCGACCAGATTCGCCGGGGCACGCTGGACGCGGTGTTTGCAGCGCTGCCTGCATCGGCGGATGGCATCCGCAGCCAGGCGGTGACACCCATGGAGATGGTGTTCGTGGGCAACAGCAAGACGCACCGCAAGCGCCGCTATGCGCTGGAAGACTTTGCAGGCGCTGACATCCTGACGTTTCAGCGTGGCTCTCAGCCGCACGTGTCCCTTCTCGATACGCTGCGCCAGGCCCAGGTAGAGCCGCGTTGCGTGCACACCATCTCGTCGATTTCTGCGATGGTGCAGCTGGTACAGGGCGGCTTTGGTGTGGCCACGCTGCCGCGCCTGGCAGTGCAGCGCCTGCTCGCGTTCCCCGACCTGCGTGCACTGGCTTGCGACACCGCACTGCGGCCGCTGCCCATCCATGTGAGCTACCGCGAAGACCCCTCGTCACCCGCCATGGAGGCCGTGGTGCGGTCGGCGCTGGACTTCATTGAGCAGCAACAGCCCGCGCCAGCCCGCCGCCCTCGCAAGGGCTGAGCCTTTCGTCAAAAAGCTTCGGTGCACCCTGTCGGGTGTGCGCGGCGCATGCCATTTTTTCTTGCAATCCAGGGATTCGTTGGTGTCAGGGTTTACCCGTAAATTCCCTCCCAGGGTTTTCCCTCGGCACCAAGTTGGTTCGACTCTCCCCAATGAAGTGCATGAAAAAAATCGATGAGCTGATAGAAATTTTTTGAATTTGCCAGGGGCTATCACCGCCCAACACAATCTGCCCAACGTCATGCAATTGACATTTCTCAATGCAAGGAAAAACGGTGGACTTCGTTCAAGAAAATTCGCTCGCGGTGTTTGGTTCCGAAGGTGCCAGTAACCCGATCCATGTCCGTGACACCATCCGCAAGGGCCTGTGGACATCGCATACCAGTGGTCTCGCGGATGGCCATGTCCAGGGCAACGTGGTCATCCTCCCCGAGGTGCTTGCCAGTGACTTCCTCCGGTTCTGTCAACGCAACCCCAAGCCTTGCCCTGTGCTGGCGGTCAGCGAGCCCGGACAGTTCACCTTGCCTTCACTGGGCAAGGGCATCGACATTCGCAGCGATGTACCGCTATATCGCATCTGGCGTCACGGTGAAATGTCGGAAGAGGTGGCGGACATCGCCAGCCTCTGGCGCTCTGACTTGGTCACCTTCGTTCTCGGTTGCTCGTTCTCGTTCGAGTCCGCATTGATCGAGGCAGGCATCCGCCTGCGCCACGTCGAGGAAGGCAAGAACGTAGCCATGTTCCGCACCAATGTGCAAACCGAGCCGGCGGGCCCCTTCGGTGGCCCCATGGTGGTGACCATGCGTCCCATGCCTGCAGCAGATGTGATTCGGGCCGTGCAGGTCACCTCGCGGTTTCCCAATGTGCATGGCGCGCCTGTGCATATCGGAGACCCGGCACTCATCGGCATCGCCGATCTGGCCCATCCCGACTACGGGGATGCCGTGGCGCTGATGCCCGGTGAGATCCCTGTTTTCTGGGCCTGCGGCGTGACACCGCAATCGGCCATCCTCAATGCCCAGCCGGCCTTCTGCATCACCCACGCCCCGGGTTGCATGCTGGTCACCGATCTTCTTAACCACCAACTCGCCAGCTTCTAAGCGGCTTACCCCCAGGAGTCTCCCCATGAAAAAATTTGCACTGTGTATGACGGCTGTCCTCAGCGTGTGTGCGGCCCAGGCCCAGGTCAAGTGGGACCTGCCCACCGGCTACGGTGCCAACAGCTTCCAGACGCAAAACGTGCAGCAGTTCGCCGATGAAGTGGACAAGCTCACTGGCGGCAAGCTCAAGATCACCCTGCACCCCGGTGGTTCGCTGTACAAGGCCAACGAGATCAAGCGTGCGGTGCAGACCGGGCAGGTGCCTTCGGCAGAGTTCATCCTGTCGGGCGCCACCAACGAGAACCCGTTGTTTGGGGTGGACTCTATCCCTTTCCTGGCGACCACCTATGCAGAGTCCAAGCGTCTGTACCTGGCCGCCAAGCCCGCGCAAGAGAAGCTGCTCGCCGCACAGGGCGTGAAGGTGCTGTTCTCGGTGCCATGGCCCGGCCAGTCGCTGTATTCGCTCAAGCCGGTGAGCACGCCCGCAGACTTTGCGGGCACCAAGATGCGCGCCTACAACCCTGCCACCACGCGCATTGCCCAGCTGCTCAAGGCGCAGCCCGTGACGATCCAGCTGTCGGAGCTGGGCCAGGCCCTGGCGACCAACACGGTGCAGAACTTTCTGACATCGAGCGCCAGCGGCGTGGAGTCCAAGCTGTACGAACAGGTCAAGTACTTCTACCCCGTCAGCGCATGGCTGCCGCGCAATGCCACGGTGGTGAATCAGAAGGCCTTTGATGCCCTCGACAAGCCCCTGCAGGACGCTGTGCTCAAAGCTGCAGCTGCCGCCGAAGAACGCGGCTGGGCCACCAGCGAGCGTGTGGACAAGGAATTCATCAAGGAGCTGTCGGCCAAGGGCATGACAGTGGCCGAGCCCAGCGACACCATCAAGAAGGAGCTGGCCAGTATCGGCGAATCCATGACTGCCGACTGGGTGAAATCGGCCGGGGCCGAAGGGCAGGCCATCATCGACGCCTACCGCAAGAAGTAGTCGTGTCTGAACGTGTCTGAAGGCCCCCACGGGGCCGGGTAGCGCACCGCGCGCTACCCCCGCAATCTCGTTACCGATCCCCCTCTTTTTCAAGCGTTACAGGAGTACGCCATGGACAAACTCGTCCGAAATTTCTACAGGCTGCTGATGCTGCTGTCCGGCCTGTCGATGCTGGCCGCGTTCGGCGCAGTCACGCTGGGCGTTTTTGCCCGCGAAGTCATCCACCTCAACATCGACGGACTCGACGCATACGCGGGCTACGCCATTGCCGCCGCCTTGTTCTTTGCGCTGCCCAGCACGCTACAAAACGGCGATCACATCCGTGTGACGCTCATCCTGGACAGGCTGCCCGCCCGCTGGCGCAGTGCCTTCGAGTGGTTCTGCCTGGTCAGTGCGCTGGTGTTGTCCGTGTACATCGCCTGCTATGCCGTGCGATCGGTATGGATCTCCTACGTCACCCACGACATCTCGCCGGCAGCCGACGCCTCGCCGCTGTGGATTCCTCAGATCAGCATGGCCATGGGCTGTATTGGTTTTGCGCTGGCGTTTGCCCATGCGCTGGTGCTGCGCTTCCAGGGTGTTGCGTTCATGGCTGTGTCCGAAGCAGCCCGTTCCGAATAACCCGATCCAGGAGAACTCATCATGGACGTCATCATTGCTTTGGGTCTGATCGTGGTGCTGTTTGCAGTGCTCGGATCGGGCCTGTGGATCGGCCTGTCACTGCTGGCAGTGGCCTTGGTCGGCATGGAGTTTTTTACCAACCGTCCGGTGGGCGACAGCATGATGCTGACCATCTGGGGGTCTACCTCCAGCTGGACGCTGACGGCTCTGCCGCTGTTTTTGTGGATGGGCGAGATCCTTTTCCGCAGCAAGCTGTCAAGCAGCATGTTCAAGGGCTTGGCGCCGTGGCTGGAGCGCCTACCAGGCCGCCTTTTGCATGTGAATGTGGTGGGCTGCACCATCTTTGCCGCAATCTCGGGCTCGTCGGCCGCTACCTGCGCCACCATCGGCAAGATCACCTTGCCTGAACTCAAGCAGCGCGGCTATCCCGAAGATATCTCCGTGGGCACGCTGGCTGGTGCGGGCACCCTGGGTCTGTTGATTCCGCCGTCGATCATCATGATCGTCTATGGCGTGGCGGCCAACGTTTCGATCTCCAAGCTGTTCCTGGCAGGGGTGATTCCGGGGCTGATGCTGGCTGCGCTGTTCATGGGCTACATCATCGTGTGGGCCCTGTTCAACAAAGACAAGGTGCCCGCGCCTGACGCGCGCCTCAGCTTTGTGCAAAAGCTGTATGCCTCCCGCCACCTGATTCCCGTCGTGTCGCTCATCGTCGTGGTGCTGGGCGCCATCTACAGCGGCATTGCCACCGCCACCGAAGCTGCCGCGCTCGGTGTGGCCGGGTCGCTGATCCTGGCCAAGATCGAGGGCTCGCTGAACTGGGAGCGCTTCAAGGAAGGGCTGGTCGCCGCCTGCCGCGTGTACTGCATGATCGGCCTCATCCTGGCGGGTGCCGCGTTCCTCACTCTGGCCATGGGCTTCATTGGCCTGCCGCGGCACCTGGCCGAGTTCATCGGCGCGCTGCACCTGTCGCCCTTTGCGCTGATGCTGCTGCTCATCGTGTTCTTCATTGTGCTGGGCTGCTTCCTGGACGGCATCTCCATGGTGGTGCTGACCATCGCGGTGTTGCTGCCCACGGTGGAGGCCGCAGGCTTTGACCTGGTGTGGTTCGGCATCTTCATCGTGCTGGTGGTCGAGATGGCGCAGATCACGCCGCCTGTGGGCTTCAACCTCTTCGTGTTGCAGGGCATGACGCGGCGCGAAGTGACCTGGATTGCACGCACGGCGCTGCCTCTGTTCGCTCTGATGATCGTGGCCGTCGTGATGACGTACTTCGTGCCCGATGTCGTGCTCTGGCTGCCACGCCAGATGCAGGGCTGACCCCCAGCACCCACGCCTGAAACGTACGCGCAGGAGTTCCCCATGAAAACTTTGGTGTTGTTGGCCGCGCTCGCCGTGGCCCCGGTGGTGCACGCCCAGACCCAGTGGAAGCTGGCCACGGGCTACCGCGCGGAGTCGTTTCATACCCGCAATCTCGTGCAGTTTGCGCAGGATGTGGAGCGTGCTTCGGCCGGTGCGTTGCGCATCGAGGTCCATGCCAACAACGCCTTGTTCAAGCTGAACGATATCCACCAGGCCGTGCAGGAGGGCAAGGCCCAGGCGGGAGAGACCATCATGACCAACCTGGTGCGGGACATCCCCATCGCCGGGGCGGATGCTGTGCCGTTCGTGGTGCGCAGTTACGCGGACGCGCGGCGCATGTGGGACGTACAGCGTCCGTTGATCGAGTCGCACATGGCCAGCAAGGGGCTCAAAGCGTTGTACGCCGTGCCCTGGCCGCCGCAGGGGCTGTTCTCGATCAACCCCGTGCGCTCGTCCGCCGACTTCAAGGGCACGCGCATGCGCACCTACAACCCCGGGACCGTGCGCATTGCCGAACTGCTGGGCGCCACGCCCGTGGATGTGCCCATGGTGGAAGTCAACCAGGCCCTGTCGGCTGGCAAGCTCGACTCCATGATCACTTCGGCCCTCACGGGGGTCGAGAACCAGGTCTGGGGTCAGATCAAGCAGTACTACGGCATCAACGCCTGGTTTCCCAAGAACATTGTTTTTGTGAACCAGCAGGCTTTTGACGCACTGCCTGCACCCGCTCGCCAGGTGGTGAGCAAGGCCGCCGCCGAGGCAGAAACGCGCGGCTGGGCCATGAGCGCTGCGGTGGCCGAAGTGTCGGTGGCCGAGCTGCAGCGCAAGGGCATCAAGGTGGATCGTGCGCCAGCGGATTTTGATGCCGAACTCAAGCGCCTGGGCGAACGGTTCTCCCGCGAATGGGTGCGCTCGGTGGGCAGCGAGGCCAACCAAATCTTCATCCCGTACTACACGAAGCGCTGACCTTTCCTGCACGCCTTTCAGGAGAAGCACCATGCACACGCCCTCGGACACCATAGAGATGTACCTGCGCGCCAAGGACCTCAATCGCCCACACCTCATCGCGCAAGCCTTTGCCGGTGGCGCACTGCTACAGATGGAAATGCGCCAGGGCGACGGGCAGGCCCCAGCATGCACCCTGGGCCGCGAGGCCATAGCCGAGACCCTGGTGCGCAACTTTGGCCGTGCCTATGAAAACGCCTACACCTTTTGCCTGACCGATCCCCCGGCACCGGCCTGCACAGACTTTCACTGCCTGTGGCTGTCTGCCATGACGGCCAAGGACAACCGCGCCGTGTGCGTGACTGGCGGCCAATACCACTGGCGATTTGCCCCTGGCAACCGCCTGGCGCAGGAGCTTCGCATCGTGATCGACACCATGCAGACCCTTCCGCCGGTAGACATCTTGCCCGTGATGGCCTGGGCCGCTTCGCTGGCAGGCCCCTGGTGCCCTGTGGAGCGGGCTCTGGCCACCGCACCCCCCATTCCTGCCGTGTGGCAGGTCATGCAAAGGCTGGCCCCCACCCACCTTGCCATCGCCTAGCCACACAGCCACCACCTTTTTCCATTTTTTATCTCGGAGCCACTACACATGACCATCATGACACCCCAAACGCACACTCCACGCTGGCAGTTCTGGATCGACCGGGGCGGCACCTTCACCGACATCGTGGCCAAGCGGCCCGATGGATCGCTGACCACCCACAAATTGTTGTCCGAGAACCCCGAGCAGTACAAGGACGCGGCCGTGGCAGGAATTCGTCACCTGCTGGGCCTGAAGCCTGGCGAGCCCGTCACGCCCGCGCTGGTGGAGTGCGTGAAGATGGGCACCACGGTGGCCACCAACGCGCTGCTGGAGCGCAAGGGCGAGCCCACGCTGCTGGTCACCACACGCGGCTTTCGCGATGCGTTGCGCATCGCGTACCAGAACCGCCCGCGCCTGTTTGACCGCCACATCCAGCTGCCCGAGCTGCTTTACACCGAAGTCATCGAGGCCCGCGAACGCATGGGCGCCCATGGCGATGTATTGCAGAACCTTGACGAAGCCACCCTGCGGGGTGACCTGCTGGCGGCGTACGGGCGCGGACTGCGCAGCGTGGCCATTGTGTTCATGCACGGCTATCGCTACACGCAGCACGAGCAGGCAGCAAAGCGTATTGCCAAGGAGGTGGGCTTCACGCAGATCAGTGCCTCGCATGAAACCAGCCCCATGATGAAGTTCGTGAGCCGGGGCGACACCACGGTGGTGGATGCCTACCTGTCTCCCATCCTGCGCCGCTACGTGGAGCAGGTGGCCAGCGAGATGCCGGGCGTCAAGCTGTTCTTCATGCAGTCCTCCGGTGGTCTTACCGATGCAGGCACCTTCCAGGGCAAGGACGCGATCCTCTCCGGCCCCGCAGGCGGCATTGTGGGCATGGCGCGCACGGCGGGCCTGGCCGGGCACGAGAAGGTCATTGGTTTTGACATGGGCGGAACGTCCACCGATGTGAGCCACTACGCCGGTGCGTTCGAGCGCGAGTTTGAGACCCACGTGGCCGGTGTGCGCATGCGCGCCCCCATGATGAGCATCCACACGGTGGCGGCTGGCGGTGGCTCGGTGCTGGCCTACGACGGTGCCCGTTTTCGCGTCGGCCCTGAGAGCGCAGGCGCCAATCCAGGCCCGGTGAGCTACCGCCGCGGCGGCCCACTGGCTGTGACTGATGCCAACGTGATGGTCGGCAAGGTGCAGCCCCGTTACTTCCCCAGTGTGTTCGGCCCCGCAGCCAACGAAACGCTGGACGCCGATGCGGTGCGCGCGCGATTTGAAGAAATTGCTGCGCATACGCAGCGTAGGCCCGAAGAAGTGGCCGAAGGCTTCATCCAGATTGCCGTGCAGCAGATGGCGAACGCTATCAAGAAGATCAGCGTGGCGCGCGGTTACGACGTGACGCGCTACACCCTGCAGTGTTTTGGTGGCGCCGGTGGGCAGCATGCCTGCCTGGTGGCAGATGCCTTGGGCATGTCGCGCGTATTTGTACACCCGTTGGCGGGGGTGCTCAGCGCCTACGGCATGGGCCTGGCCGATCAGACCGTGATCCGCGAGCAGGCGGTGGAGATGCCGCTGGCGGCTGAATCCCTGCCACTGATCGCTGAGCGCCTGGATACGCTGGGTTCTGCCGCGCAGGCCGAGCTGGAGCGCCAGCAGGTCAGTGCGAACCCGGTGCAGGTACGCCACAACGTGCATGTGCGCTACGAGGGCACCGACTCGGCCCTGGTGGTGCCTTTTGGCGACATGGCCAGCATCCAGACGGCCTTTGAGGCCGCCTACCGCCAGCGTTTTGCGTTCCTCATGGCGGGCAAGGGCCTGGTGGTAGAGGCCGTGTCGGTCGAAGCCATGATTGCAGGCGACGCCCCCGCCGAGCCGCGCTTGCCCGTGCACTCGCACCGCAAGCATCCGCAGCGCGAGGTGGTCAAGATGTACTCGGGCGGTGCCTGGCACGATGCGGCCCTGGTGGTGCGCGAGGACCTGCACCCCGGCGACGTGATCCCCGGCCCGGCCATCATTGCCGAGAAGAACACCACCACCGTGGTGGAGCCCGGCTGGTCTGCGCGCCTGACCGACCTGGACCATTTGGTGCTGGACCGCGTGACGGCCCGCAAGGTGCAGTACGCCGCAGGCACCACGGTGGACCCGGTGCTGCTGGAGGTCTTCAACAACCTGTTCATGAACATCGCCGAGCAGATGGGGCTGCAGCTGCAGAACACGGCGTATTCGGTCAACATCAAGGAGCGCCTGGACTTCAGCTGCGCGCTGTTCGATGCAGCCGGCAACCTGATTGCCAACGCGCCCCACATGCCCGTGCACCTGGGCAGCATGGGCGAGAGCATCAAGACAGTGATCCGCGAGAACGCGGGCAAGATGCACCCGGGCGATGTGTACATGCTCAACGACCCGTACCACGGTGGCACCCACCTGCCCGATGTGACAGTGATCACCCCGGTGTATGTGGCCGAGGGCAACGAGCCCACGTTTTATGTGGGAAGCCGGGGCCACCATGCGGACATTGGCGGCACCACGCCGGGGTCCATGCCACCGTTCTCCACGCGCATTGATGAAGAAGGTGTGCAGATCAACAACGTGAAGCTGGTGGACCGGGGCATCTTTCTGGAAGAGGAGGTGCGCACCCTGCTGGCCACGGGCGGCGGCACCACGCCATACCCCAGCCGCAACCCACAGCAAAACCTGGCCGACCTGCGCGCACAGATCGCGGCGAACGAGAAGGGCGTGCAAGAGCTGTCGAAGATGGTGGACCAGTTTGGCCTGGATGTCGTGCAGGCCTACATGCGCCATGTGCAGGACAACGCCGAAGAATCCGTGCGCCGTGTGATCACGCAGCTCAAGGACGGCAGCTTCACCCTGCCGCTCGACAACGGCGCGCAGATCAGCGTGTCGGTCAAGGCCAATGTGGCCGAGCGCAGTGCGGTCATCGACTTTGCAGGCACCAGCCCGCAGCAGATGAACAACTTCAACGCCCCGCGTGCTGTGTGCATGGCGGCGGTGCTGTATGTGTTCCGCACGCTGGTGGATGATGACATTCCGCTCAATGCCGGGTGCCTCAAGCCCCTGCAGGTGATCATTCCGCAAGGCTCCATGCTCAACCCCAATCCGCCGGCTTCGGTGGTGGCGGGCAATGTGGAGACCTCCACCTGCATCACGAACGCGCTGTTTGGCGCATTGGGCGTGATGGCGGGCAGCCAGCCCACCATGAACAACTTCACCTTTGGCAATGCGCAGTACCAGTACTACGAAACCATTGCTGGCGGCAGCGGTGCTGGCGCGGTGCTGGACGCCTCGGGCCAGGTCGTGCGTGGCTTTGACGGCACCAGCGTGGTCCAGACCCACATGACCAACTCGCGCCTGACCGACCCCGAGGTGCTGGAGTTCCGCTTCCCGGTGGTCCTCGACAGCTATGAGATCCAGCGCGGGTCTGGCGGCGCGGGCCGCTGGGCGGGCGGCGATGGTGGCGTGCGGCGCGTGCGTTTTCTGGAGGCGATGACGGCCAGCATCCTGTCCAACGGGCGCTTGAACCCTGCGTTTGGCATGGCTGGCGGCCAGCCCGGCAGGCCTGGCGCCAACCGCGTTCTGCGCGTCAACGGCCAGGTGGAGGAACTGGGCCACATCGGTGCGGCGCTGATGGAGCCCGGCGATGTGTTTGAGATCGCAACCCCAGGCGGTGGCGGCTTTGGTGAATGCGTCACGTCATGACGCGATAGGCAACTGCCCCCTGTGGGGCATGTGCTGTGCGCATCGAACCTGCGGGGTCGCAATGGGCACAGCGCCTGCCGCTTCAGGCCCCCGCACGGTGTGGGAAACGAACCAGGAGAACGCTCATGAACTATTTGCCAGCCACTTCCGGGGCGCCTGGTGGCGCTGCTTTCCGTGCCGTACCTGCAGAGGCGGAGTGGAGCCGCGCCGCGTCAGATAAGGCCACCCAGGGCGCATCACCTGCGCGGCGCAGCCGCACGCTGAGCGTGGGGCAAAAGCTGGCGGCCAGCTTTGGCATCCTGGGCTTTGCGGTGGCGCTGCTGGGGGCCACCACCTGGCTGACAGGCCAGGACACGAGCCGCCAGGCCACATTGTTGACCACGGAGCAACTGCCCATCGAACGCACCGTGCGCGACTGGAAAACCCAGTCGGTCTATATCGGCCAGATTGCGTTGCGCGCCACGCTCTCGTCCGACGTGTTCCCCCTGGTGGCCGAAATGCGCAACCAGATCGCCGCCGAAGACGCAATGCGCAAGCGCATCGACGAGGCATTGGCGCAGGTGTCTTCCAGCGAGAGCGCCAGGCCCCTGTGGGCGCAGGCCCAGGCCGAACGCCAGAAATATGCAGTGCTGCGGGACGCGCTGGTGCAAAACGCCCTGGAAGCCAAGATCATCAGCCAGAAAGAGCTGCAGGAACACGCAGCCGCGTTGACCCAATACCTGCGGTCCATCGACCAGTTGCTCGCAGCTTCCGAGCAGTCATCCCTGAAGGCGGGCGACAGCATGATTGCCGATGCATCCCGTGCGCAATGGATCAGTGCCGTGGCGGTGCTGGTGGTGGTGGCGCTGTCGGCGCTGTTTGGCTGGTTGCTGCGACGCTCCATCGTGCTGCCGCTGCGCCAGGCGTCCGAGGCGGCCGCTGTGGTGGCGCGTGGCGACCTCACGGTGCGCATGCAAACCCAGCGCACCGACGAGATCGGCCAGTTGCTCACCGCGCTGGACAAGATGGTCGAGTCGCTGCACTACGTGGTGACCGAGGTGCGCGACTCGGGCGAATCCATCCATGTCGCCAGCTCCGAAGTGGCGGCGGGCAACACGGACTTGAGCATGCGCACAGAACATGCGGCCAGCAACCTGCAGCAGACCGCGGCCAGCATTGCCCAGCTGGCGCAGATGGTGGCGGCCAATGCCGACAGCACGCGTCAGGCCAATGCCCTGGCGCTCAATGCCACCGAGGTGGCCAGCAAGGGGGGCGAAGTGGTCCACCAGGTGGTCAAGACCATGGAGGAGATCAACGCCAGCAGCAAGAAGATCGCCGACATCGTGGGCATCATCGACGGCATTGCGTTCCAGACGAACATCCTGGCACTGAACGCCGCCGTGGAGGCGGCCCGTGCGGGCGAGCAGGGGCGCGGCTTTGCCGTGGTGGCCAGCGAGGTGCGCGGCCTCGCAGGGCGCAGTGCCAACGCGGCGCGCGAGATCAAGGCGCTGATCTCCACCAGCGTGGACAAGGTGAGTGACGGCGCCCGACTGGTGGTCACCGCAGGCTCCACGATGGGCGACATCGTGCAGAGCGTGGAGCGTGTGACCACACTGATGGCCGAGATCAACGAGGCCAGCAGCGAGCAGAGCACACAGATCGGCCAGGTGAGCCAGGCAGTGGACCAGCTCGACCACATGACGCAGCAAAACGCCGCGTTGGTGGAGCAGGGCGCCGCAGCAGCCCAGAGCCTCAAGGACCAGGCCAACCGGCTGGCGGGTGCGATGGGACAGTTTCAGCTCATGCGCGCCGCCGCGTGACGGGCGTTGCGCTGTAGATCGGGCTGATCTCCATAAAAAAGGGCCTGCAGTGCAGGCCCTTCAAGCGCAAGGTGCTATGAATTTTGACGGTGCTTACATGCCCGCGTAGTTCGGGCCACCGCCGCCTTCCGGCGTGACCCACACGATGTTCTGCGTGGGGTCCTTGATGTCGCAGGTCTTGCAGTGCACGCAGTTCTGCGCATTGATCTGCAGGCGCTGGGCATCACCGCCCTTGGTCGTGTCGGGCACAAACTCGTACACGCCAGCCGGGCAATAGCGCGCCTCGGGGCCCGCGTACTTGGCCAGGTTGATGTTGACCGGCACGCTCGGGTCCTTGAGCGTGAGGTGGGCGGGCTGGTTCTCTTCGTGGTTCGTGTTGCTGATGAACACGCTGGAGAGGCGGTCGAAGGTCAGCTTGCCATCGGGCTTGGGGTAGACGATGGGCTTGCACTCGGCAGCGGGCTTCAGGTACGCGTGGTCGGGCTTGTCGCGGTGCAGCGTCCAGGGGATGTGGCCGCGCAGCACGAACTGCTCGAAACCGTTCATCAGCGTGGCCGTCGTCAGGCCGTACTTGAACCAGTTCTTGAAGTTGCGGTCCTTGTTCAGCTCGGTGTGCAGCCAGCTCTTTTCGAAGGCTTCGGGGTAAGCTGTCAGCTCGTCGTGCTGGCGGCCTGCCACCACGGCGTCGTAGGCGGCTTCGGCGGCCAGCATGCCGGTCTTGATGGCGGCGTGGCTGCCCTTGATGCGACCGACGTTCAGGTAGCCCGCATTGCAGCCCACCAGTGCGCCACCCGGGAACACGGTCTTGGGCAGGGCATTGATGCCGCTGGCGTTGATGGCGCGCGCGCCATACGACAGGCGCTTGGCCGTGATCTCGCCCTTTTCGTTCTCGAAGTAGTAGCGGACGTTGGGGTGCGTCTTCCAGCGCTGGAACTCCTCGAACGGGCTCAGGTAGGGGTTGGCATAACCCAGCCCCGTGACGAAGCCCAGGGCCACCTTGTTGCCCTCCAGGTGGTACAGGAAGGCGCCGCCGTAGGTGTCGTTCTCCATGGGCCAGCCGGCGGTGTGCATCACAAAGCCGGGCTGGTGCTTCTTGGGGTCGATCTCCCACAGTTCCTTCACGCCAATGCCGAAGCTCTGCGGGTCGCGGTCCTTGTCGAGGTGGAACTTGGCAATCAGCTGCTTGCCCAGGTGGCCGCGTGCGCCTTCGGCAAAAACGGTGTACTTGCCCAGCAGTTCCATGCCGAGTTGGAAGTTCTCGGTGGGCTCGCCATCCTTGCCAACGCCCATGTTGCCGGTGGCCACGCCCTTGACGGAGCCGTTGTCGTTGTAGAGCACTTCAGCCGCAGTGAAGCCGGGGAAGATCTCCACGCCCAGGGCTTCGGCCTGTTCGCCCAGCCATTTGGTCAGGTTGCCCAGGCTGATGATGTAGTTGCCGTGGTTGTGGGCAAACGGCGGCAGGAACATGTTGGGCACGCGAAAGCCCGACTTTTCGCTGAGGAAGATATAGGCGTCGTCGGTGACGGGCTGGTTCAGGGGCGCGCCGCGCTTTTTCCAGTCGGGGATCAGCTCGGTGAGGGCCTTGGGGTCCATGATGGCACCCGACAGGATGTGCGCACCGGGTTCAGAGCCTTTTTCGAGCACCACCACCGAGACGTCCTGGCCTTTTTCGGCCGCCAGTTGCTTCAGGCGGATCGCAGTGGCAAGGCCGCCAGGGCCGCCGCCAACGACCACCACGTCGTATTCCATGGATTCGCGGGGGCCGTATTGGGCGAGGATTTCTTCGTTGGTCATGGGCTTCTCGTCGGGCGTTTGATAATGGATTATTTTCTACAGAGCGCCGACCGCGCCCTGTCTGTCTGGCGACTGATTGTATTCACGGAATATAGACAATCGAACGACCGTTCTATTTTGATCAGTAGGGAGACTCTAAATGGCATACAGCATTGACTTGTCCGGCCGCGTGGCCTTCATCACTGGCGCCTCCAGCGGCCTGGGCGCGCAGTTTGCCCGCACGCTGGCCCGAGCGGGCGCAGGCGTCGTGCTGGCCAGCCGCCGGGTGGAAAAACTCAAGGAGCTGCGCGCGCGCATCGAAGGCGAGGGCGGTGACGCCCATGTGATCGAGCTGGACGTGACCGACCACGACTCCATCAAGTCCGCCGTGGCCCATGCCGAGACCGAAATGGGCTCCATCGACATCCTGGTGAACAACTCGGGCGTGAGCACCACGCAGCGCATCCAGGACGTGACGCCCGAGGACTATGACTTCATCTTCGATACCAACGTGAAGGGCGCCTTCTTTGTGGCGCAAGAGGTGGGCAAGCGCATGCTGGCCCGCTCCCGCGGTGCAGCGCCGGGCAGCTTCACCGGCGGTCGCATCATCAATATCGCGTCGATGGCGGGCCTCAAGGTGCTTCCGCAGATCGGCGCCTATTGCATGAGCAAGGCCGCCGTGGTGCAGATGACCCGGGCGATGGCACTGGAGTGGGGCCGGTTCGGCATCAACGTGAACGCCATTTGCCCCGGCTACATCGACACGGAAATCAACCACCACCACTGGCAGACCGAGCAGGGAAAAAAGCTCATGGACATGCTGCCGCGCAAGCGCGTGGGCCAGCCGCAGGACCTGGATGCGCTGCTGGTGATGCTGGCCAGCGACCAGAGCCATTTTGTGAATGGCGCGGTGATCGCAGCCGACGACGGCTTCGCGGTCTGATCCCTGGGGCACGAGCGGGTATGAAGATCGAAATCCCTGAGGTCAAGAAGCTGGTCTTTGAGATGCGGTTCCCGGTGCGCTGGGGCGACATGGATGCGATGGGCCATGTCAACAACACCGTGTACTTCCGCTACCTGGAAACCGCGCGCATCGAGTGGATGGTGTCGGTGGGCTGCAACCCCGACCCGCGCGGACAGGGGCCTGTCATCGTCAATGCGTTCTGCAATTTCTACAAGCAGCTCGAATACCCGGCCGACGTGTTGCTCAAGCTCTACGTGAGCGACCCGGGCCGCACCACGTTCGAGACCTGGGGCACGATGGAGCGCGTGGACCAGCCGGGCGTGATATGCGCAGCGGGCGGAGCTACGACGATCTGGGTGGACTTTCCGCAGCAGAAGGCGGCGCCGCTGCCCGACTGGATGCGGACGCTGGTGACGGCCAGCTGACCGTCCGTCCCGTCACTTGAGCCCTGTGGCGGGGGCTGGGGGCTGGGGGCTAATTTTTGGGGCTATTCGGCCGGTAGCGCATTTGATACATGCCTTGATTGCTATTAAAAAGATAGTATTTGGGCGATTTGCACCAGTGGTTTGACGGCACGGTGGAAGGCAAGCCTCTGCCCGCACCCAGCACCCGTGCCACTTCTTCCCTCTGCTGGTGGCCCTGCGGTAGCCAGTGAATACGGTCCCACTGGCACCGAGGCGCGGAGCACTGTGCCCATACCGCCGACCCCATACCGCGCCTTCTCATTCAACCTCCTGTTCTTTTTGTTACCTGTTAGGATGACTTCGGCAACGATAGAAGAAAACGAATAGAGCCGGGGAGGGGATTTCCAACACCGCACCGACGTGCTGCTTAGTGCTTTCTGAATGAATTCGACCATCCCAGCAAGCGCGGCTGCCAGCAGCATCAACAAGGTGACCAATCTGGTCATCGCGTCGGTTCTCTTCATGTTTGGCCTGTACGCCTTTGACGAATGGGGGCAGGTCAGGGACCGTGAAGAGGAGCACATGCAGTCCAACCTGGTGCTGCTTACGCGGACGCTGGACACCTTCTTTCTTTCCAAGCGCGCGGGCATGCTCAGCCTGGCTGAGACCATTGCGATCTCACCCGGGGGGATCGACAACCTGACGCAGGTGCAGCAGTTGTTGGTGGATTACCTCAAGTACCGCCCCGAAGTCAGCCAGACCTACGTGAGCGACATGAACGGCCAATTGCTGGCCTCGTCGCACACGCCCAGCCTGCAGGGCCTCACCAGTCTGGCCGGTCAACCCAGCTTTCAGGACTTTGCGCGCGACGCTCGGGACCTGCGCGACATCTACCTGGGGCGGCCACAGCGCGATGCGCTGAACAAGGACTGGGTTTTCACCCTGCGCTATGTGCTGCGGGACCCGCAAGGCCAGGCGCGGGCGGTGTTGACCGATGTGTTTCTCATCGATTTTCTGGAGTCGCTCTGGAAAGACGCGCCGCTGGTGCAGCAGCTCACGGTGGGCGTGCTGCGTGACGATGGCTACCTGCTGACCCGTTACCCGGTGCCCACCGCAGTCACCAAGGACGAGGTCTATGGCACGCGCCGTGACGGCGCGCTGAGCCAACACCTCACGCAGCACCAGTTCCCGGTACAAGGGCGTGTGGAAGGGCCCAATGCGCTGCTCAACGGCCAGAACTTCATCAACCTGTTCCATCGGCTCGACAAGCTCCCGGTGACGGTGTTTGTGGGGCAGCCTGAGCTCCGGTTCTGGCAGGTCTGGGCCCGCAGCATCGACACGCCGCTGGCGCTGACGGCGCTGTTGCTGGCGTTCATCAAGTTCGTGTCGTTGCGCCTGGCACGCCGCGAGCGCGAAGCCGAGCAGCAAAGACTGGTGGTGGAACAAGTGCTGCGCGACAGCGAAACCGAGCAGCGGTCGCTCATCGACAACCTGATGACGGGCCTGGTCATCCACGATGCGACGGGTGCCGTGGTGCGCTGCAACGCTGAGGCCAGCAATCTCCTGGGTCTGAGCTTTGATCAGATGACCGGCAAACAGCTGATTGACCCGGCCTGGTCCTTCCTGAATGAGGAAGGCGAGACCATGCCGGTGTCTGACTACCCCGCCTCGCGCGTGGTCGCCACCCGCGAGCCGGTCAAAGGCATTGTGGTGGGCATCGTCCGCTCCAAAGACGCGGATATCTGCTGGGTGCTGTGCCGAGCAGACCCCTGGTTCAAACCGGACGGCGGGATCGATAAAATTGTGGTGACTTTTGTTGATATCACCATGCGGCGCAAGCTGACATCTCAGCTGCAGGACCGCGAACTCAAGTTCAAAGCGCTGTTTGACAACAGCATGGACGCCGTGTTGCTGACCTCGCCCGATGGCACGGTGCTGACGGTGAACCAGGCAGCCTGCCGACTGTTTGGGCTGAGCGAGGCGCAGATCATTGCGCGTGGCCGCACGGGGCTGGCCGACCCTGCCGACCCTCGGTTGCAGGAGCTGTTGACCCGGCGCCAGCAGGCCGGGCAGGCGGTTGGGCTGCTGACCATGGTACGGGGCGATGGCAGCCACTTCACCGCCGAGATCAGCTCCAGCATCTATGGGGACAGTGAAGGCCGCCAATACAGCAGCATGATCGTTCGCGACATGACCGAGCGCCTGCGCAGCCAGGCCGAGCTGGAGGCTGCCAATGCGCAGATGCGCCGTATCAACGAGCAGCTGGCCGAGGTGGCGCACTTTGACATACTCACCCACCTGCCCAATCGCGTGCTGCTGGCCGACCGGCTGCAGCAGGCCATGGCGCACTGTGTGCGCCGTAGCAAGTCGCTGGCGGTGGCCTTTCTGGATCTGGACGGTTTCAAGGACGTCAACGACCGGCATGGACATGCAGCGGGCGACGAGTTTCTGGTGGCGATTGCCAAGCGTCTGCGGTCAGCGCTGCGCGATGGCGACACGCTGGCGCGTATTGGTGGCGACGAGTTTGTGGCCGTCATGACTGACCTGACGGCCGAGCACGACTGCGAACCCTTGTTGTTGCGGCTGTTGCAGGTGGCGGCTGAGCCGGTGATGGTGAACGGGCAGTCCCTGCAGGTGTCTGCCAGCATTGGCGTCACCATCTACCCGCAGGATGGTTCCAGTTCGGAGCAGCTCATCCGCCATGCCGACCAGGCCATGTACCTGGCCAAGCAGGCGGGCAAGAATCGGTTCCACCTGTTTGATGTGGCCAGCGATGCAGCCATCCGGATCAAGCGCGAAAGCCTGGAGCAGATTGCCACCGCCATCGCTCAGCGGGAGCTGGTGCTGTACTACCAGCCCCAGGTCAACATGCAGACAGGTGAGGTGGTGGGCATGGAGGCGCTGGTCCGCTGGTTGCATCCGCAGCGAGGCCTGCTGGCCCCGAGCCAGTTCCTGCCGGTGATTGAAGACCACGACATGGCGATTGCGATTGGCGAGCGGGTGCTGGACATGGCCCTGTCGCAAATGGCGCAGTGGCTGGCGGCGGGGCTGCGCATGCCGGTCAGCGTCAACGTGTTCTCCAAGCAGCTCCAGCAAGAGGACTTTGTGCACAAGCTGCGCCAGGCACTGGCCGCGCATCCCTCGGTGCCTTCGTCGGCGCTGGAGCTGGAGATTGTGGAGACCAGCGCGTTGCAGGACATGGCCCAGGTATCTGGCCTGATGCACGCATGCGCCGAACTGGGCGTGCGGTTTGCTCTGGACGATTTTGGGACCGGTTATTCGTCGCTGACCTACCTGAAAAAGCTGCCTGCAGAGCTGCTCAAGATCGACCAGAGCTTTGTGCGCGACATGCTCGAAGACCGCGACGACCTGGCCATTGTGCAGGGTGTGGTGGGCCTGTCCAAAGCGTTCAACCGCAAGGTGATTGCCGAAGGTGTGGAGACCGTGGACCACGGCCGCACGCTGCTGGCCATGGGCTGTGTGCTGGGCCAGGGCTATGGCATTGCGCGACCCATGCCCGCGCAGCAGGTACCGGGCTGGCTGGACCAGTGGCAGGCGCAGCAGCCCTGGGTGCGCGAGACCGATGCAGACTTGCCGGCCTGAGGTCCTGAGGTCCTGAGGTCCTGAGGTCCTGAGGTCCTGAGGTCACGCGGGGCATCGCGCGGGTATCGGTCCGTTGAGTCGCAGTGGGACAGCCTTTATCGTGGGGGCAGGGCAGCACATTGCGCCAGAGGCATGCCCTGTGCCTCTGAGGCGCCCAGAAGCAAAAGGCGCTGCAGCTCTGGAAAATACCGGATGGCTGTCTGCGGTGCGCTGTAGCCGTTGCTGTTGTTCAGGCGTTCTTGCATGCGCAGCACAAGACGGCTGGGCAGGTGTTCGATGCTGAGGGTGCGCACGCCCGTGTAGAAGGTGGTGTCTATGGTGCCTTCGGTGCCGAAAAAGCCGCCACCCACGCGCGCCGCGCGGCGCCGGCCCTCGAAGGTCGTGGTGATGCGCAGTTTGTCGTCACGGCTGGTACAGCTCCCCTCGAAGGCCGCAGCGCACTCCATGGGCAGCGGATTCTGTTGCACCAGCACTGCCTGCACGGATGGGGTGTGCAGCAGTGCGGGGGGCACGGGCTCCAGGCGTACGCAATCGGCGGTGGGTACGACCTGCCACGCCGTAGCGCCCGGCGAGTCAGGGATTTGCAGGCGCGAGCCTGCAACACCCGCACCGAGATAATAGGTGGGCGCAGCCCCCGTGCTGGACTCTTCGCGGAAGAGCGAGGCGGACCGCAACGGCGACAGCGCGCCAGCGGGCACGGCCACAGTCAAAGGGTGAAGGCGCAGCGTGCCCTCCGGTGGCCCAAACCCTGCGGCCTGTACCGCAGGGGCGGCCAGCACCCAAAGCCAGATCGTTCGTGCGGAGCGCATGGTTTGGATCAGGCCGCAGGCTTGGCCTTGGGCACACGGCCCATCAGATAGAACTCTGGGTTGGGCTGCATGCCCGCAAAGCTGGCCATGCGGTTGGACAGGCCAAAGAATGCCGTGATGGCGGCGATGTCCCAGATGTCCTCGTCATCGAAACCATGGGGGTGCAGGGCCTCGAAATCCGTGTCGTCGATCTCGTGGGCGTTCTGGCACACCTTCATGGCGAAGTCGAGCATGGCCCGCTCCCGGGGGCTGATGTCCGCCTTGCGGTAGTTCACCGCCACCTGGTCGGCGATGAGCGGCTTCTTTTCGTAGATGCGCAGGATCGCGCCATGCGCCACCACGCAATACAGGCACTGATTGGCCGCGCTGGTGGTGGTGACAATCATCTCGCGCTCGCCCTTGGTCAGGCTGCCTTCTTCCTTGAGCATGAGCGCGTCGTGGTACGCAAAGAATGCACGCCATTCCGCTGGCCGGCGGGCAAACGCGAGGAACACGTTGGGGATGAATCCCGCCTTCTCCTGCACTTCAAGAATCCGCGCGCGGATGTCCTCGGGCAGGGTGTTCAGGTCAGGGAAGGGGTAGCGGCTCACGGCAGTCTCCTCGGTTTTTGTGTGGGGTGGATAACGGATGCAAGTATCAGGGATGCCATTGCGTCGCCCGCACGGGGGCATGGGCCGGCGCGGCCGAACTGCCAGCCAGCGCGTAGGACAACTGTGTCGCTGCAGCGATCACGGTGTGCGCCAGCGCTTCGAGCTTTTCGGCGGGCAAACGCGAGGCCGGGCCTGAGATGCACACCGAGCCCATGAGCCGCCAGTGCATGCCAAACACCGGCGCCGACACGGTGGCCACGCCCTGTTCCCGTTCACCAATCGACCAGTGGTAGCCCTTCTTGCGGATCTCTTCATAGGCCTTGCCCGGCTCGCCTGAAAACGCCAGGATCACGCGGCCTGGCGAGCCCTTGTCCAGTGGCAGACCTTCGCCCATGCGGGCGTGGTGGCGCAGCGCCTGCGGGCCTTCCACGCGCACGAGGCAGGTGCGCACATTGCCTTCACGCACGTAAAACGCAGCGCTTTCGCCCGTGGCAAGGGTCAGCTCACGCAGCGCGGGCTCCAGCACGTTCTGCACGTCAAAGCCTGCCTGGTAGCGCGCACCCAGCCAGCCTGCTGCCGGACCCAGGCGCCAGTCGCCATCTTCGCGCTGCACCATGAACCCGGATTGCGCCAGCGTGCGGGCCAGGCGCAGTACGGTGGTCTTGTGAAGGCTGCAGCGGCGGCTCAGCTCTGCCAGAGACAGGCTGGATTCGCCCAGTGCAAAGGCCTCCAGCACCTGCAGTGCACGTGTCACAGCGATCACGCCGCCGCTGTCCTTGGCCGTCGCGTTGGCTTGCGCATCTGCGCTCTCATCGGCCACCGGGGTGGTGGCGACCGGTGTGGTGGCCTTGCGCGAGGCAGGGCGCACAGGCGAGGAGGGTGGGTTGCTCATGGCGCAATTCGTTTCATTGTGTGCAACTGCATTGTATGGGTTGAAACGCGTGCGTACATTCGCACACCACGGCGCCAGGCCCGAACAGGCCCATGCAGACCGGCGTGACGAACCACCATAACGGAGACAAATCCATGACCGCTTTTTCATCGCTTTCACGTTCCTTGAGTGCGCGCCTGTGCGCCGCTTTCCTGGGCCTTGCGGCCGTGGCCGTGCCCCACGGCGCTGTGCAGGCTCAGACGGCTTACCCCGCCAAGGCCATCCGCCTGATTGTTCCGTTCCCCCCCGGCGGTGGCACCGACATGATCGCCCGCGCCGTGGCGCAGAAGATGGCCGACCAGAACAAGTGGAGCGTGATCGTGGACAACCGCCCCGGCGCCGGTGGCAACCTCGGGGTGGATGCTGTGGCCAAGGCCGACCCGGACGGCTACACACTGGTGATGGGGCAGACCAGCAACCTCGCCATCAATCCCACGCTGTACAAGAAGCTGCCCTACGACCCGCTCAAGGACCTGGCGCCGGTGGCGCTGGTGTCGTCCTCGCCCATCGTGATGGCGGTGCCGGTCAACTCGCGCTTCAAGACCTTTGCCGACGTGGTGGCTGCCTCCAAGGGCAAGCCTGATGCCCTGACGCTGGGCTATTCGGGCAACGGCACCGTGGCCCATCTGGCCGGGGAGCTGGCAGAGAACGCTGCTGGCATCCAGTTGCGCCACATCCCTTACAAGGGCGCGGCCCAGGCCATGACGGACCTGATGGGCGGGCAGATTGATCTGTACATGTCGTCCGTGCCCACGCTGCTGGGCCATGTGCGCAATGGCAAGCTCAAGGTCATTGCCATCACCTCGGCCCAGCGCTCGGCGCAGCTGCCGGATGTGCCCACGCTGGCGGAGTCCGGGTTCAAGGGCTTTGAGGCCGTGACCTGGTTCGGTGTGCTGGCCCCTGCGGGCACGCCTGCAACCATCGTGGCGCAGCTGAACAAGGCCATCAACCAGGCCCTCAAGCAACCGGACGTGGCGGACAAGCTGCGCTCTGAAGGCGGCGACATCCTCGGGGGCACGTCCGAGCAGTTTGCGGCACTGCTGCGCACCGAAGTGCCCCGCTGGTCCAAGATCGTGAAGGACTCTGGCGCCAGCCTGGACTGATCGAGCCGCCACGTTCATCCCCCGCTGACTGCCCATCGCCATGACCCGCGATCGTCTTGTCACGCCCGTACCGTTCTCTCTGGGAACGACGGCGCCCCGTACCGCACTGCCTGCGGCGGCGTGCGACTGCCACGTGCATGTGTACGACCAGCGCTTTCCTGCTGCGCCCGGCGCCAGGCTGTTGCCGCCCGATGCGTCGGCCAGTGACTACCGCGCACTGCAGCAGCGCCTGGGCACCGAGCGCACGGTGCTGGTCACGCCATCCACCTACGGTTCGGACAACCGCTGCATGTTGCAGGGCCTGGCCGCGTTGGGTACGCAGGCCCGGGGCGTAGCCGTGATCGATGGCAGCGAGAGCGATGCCCAGCTGCAGGCCCTGCACGACGTGGGCGTGCGCGGCGTGCGGCTGAACCTGTCGCTGGGCGTCACGGGCTCGGTGGACTCCATCCTGCCGCTGGCCCGGCGCATTACCCCCTGGGGCTGGCACCTGCAGCTGCTGATGGCGCCCGATGTGCTGGCTAGCTTGGGCGATGTATTGCGCAGTGTGCCCGTGCCCTTGGTGTTTGACCACCTGGGGCGCATCGCACCCGAGCAAGCCGGGAAGCACCCAGCCCACGCACTGCTGCTGCAGCTGATGGGCGAGGGCAGGGCCTGGGTCAAGCTCTCGGGCGGCTACATCGTCAGCGCCACCCACGCGGTGGACGACCCGGCGCTTGACGCACTGGCCGCCAGCTACCTGCGTGCTGCACCAGAGCGCGTGCTGTGGGGCAGCGACTGGCCCCATGCCACTGCCAGCGCTGGCCTGCACCCCGTGCCGGACGACGCATTGCAAATCGACACCCTGGCGCGCTGGTGCGATCAGGCCGGTGCGGATGCCCTGCGCCGCGTGCTGGTCACCAACCCTGCCGCGCTCTACGGCTTCTCGCCGGTCTCGACTTCTTCATCCCCCACCCCTGTCTGAGGGCCTTGCACCATGACCTCTTTGGTATCTCACCTATCCACGCACGGCGCGCAGCGCCGCCACCTTCTGACCACCCTGGCCCTTGCGGGCGCTGGCGTGGGCACGGGGCTGCCCGCCTGGGCGCAAAACGATTGGCCTGCCGGCAAGCTCATCACCTGGGTGGTGCCGTACCCCGCTGGCGGCAGCACCGATGTGCTGGGCCGCAACATCGCCCTCAAGCTGGGCGCGGCCCTGTCCACCAACGTCATCGTGGACAACAAGGCCGGGGCCACGGGCACCATTGGCGCGGCCTACGTGGCCAAGGCGGCGCCAGACGGGCTCACGCTGCTGGGCACCCTCCATCGGCCCGCAGGCCATCGCCCCGCACCTGATGGCCAAGCTGCCCTACGACCACATCACGGCGTTCGAGCCCGTGATCACCGTGGGCACCATCCCCCACATCCTGGTGGTGGGCGCCAACCAGCCGTTCAAGACGGTGGCCGACCTGCTGGCCGCCGCCAAGGCCCAGCCGGGCAAGCTGGCGTTTGCCTCGGGCGGCAACGGCACCATTTTGCAAATGCAGGGTGAGCTGCTGCAGCAGCAAACCGGCGCGCGCTTCATCCATGTGCCCTACAAGGGCGACACCCCCGCGCTGCAAGACACTTTGGCCGAGCAGGTGCAGTTCATGTTTGCCCCCGCAGCCGCCGCGCTGCCGCATGTGCAGTCGGGCAAGTTGCGCGCCCTGGCCGTCACCTCTGCCCAGCGCCTCAAGGCCCTGCCTGCCGTGCCCACCATGGGCGAGGCGGGGCTCAAGGACTTTGTGGTGGAGCAGTGGCAGGCCGTGTTTGCGCCCGCCAAGACGCCCGCCGCCATCGTGCAGCGCCTGAACCGCGAGATCGCTGCCGCGCTGAAAGACCCCGCCCTCATCGCCCTGGCCGACAAGCTGGGCGTGACGCTGGTGGGCGGCACGCCCCAGCAGCTGGGCGACCTGCAAAAGGCCGACTCGGCCAAGTGGGCCAAGGTCATCAAAGAAGGCGGCATCAAAGCCGACTGACCACCGCAGTTCTCTTATTTCCTTTCTTCATTCCATCGTTCAACCGGACCACTCCCATGAGCCAACTCCCTGAAATCATCCGCACCATTGACCGCGTGAGCGGCGACGTTGTTGCCCAGGCCGCTACCTACCAAGCCGCCATCCTGGCCGACGTGGCAGGCCGCCGCGGCACCATGCATGGCCGCGTGGCGCCTGTGCACCAGAACATGAAGGTGGCTGGCCCCGCCTTCACCGTGGAAGTGCGCCCCGGCGACAACCTCATGATCCACGCCGCCATCGCGCTGGCCCAGCCAGGCGATGTGCTGGTGATTGACGGCAAGGGCGACCAGACGGCGGCGCTGATGGGCACGCTGATGCTCAGCGCCTGCAAGAAGCGCGGCCTGGCGGGTGTGATCGTGGACGCCTCCATCCGCGACAAGCTGGAAATTCTGGAGCTGGACTTCCCCGTGTTCAGCGCGGGCTTCAACCCTGCAGGGCCCACCAAGTACGTGCCCGGCCGCATCAACCACCCCATCAGCGCCGGTGGCGCGGTGGTGAACCCGGGTGACCTGGTGGTGGGCGACGCCGACGGCGTGGTCGTCATCGAGCGCGAAAAAGCCCCCGCCATGCTGGCCCTGGCCGACAAGAAGGTGGCCGACGAAGCCGCCCGCATCGAAGCCATTGCCCGTGGCGACACGGCATCGAAATGGCTGCCTGCCGCCCTGCGCGCTGCGGGTGTTTTGAAGGAAGGGGAATCGCTGTGAGCAACGCTACCCACCCCGTCATCATCGTGACCGGCGCCGACCTGGCGCAACAAGCCCTCGACCTGCTCACAGGCTACGAGATCGTCTACGCAGGCAAGACGCCGACGGAAGAGGACATGGTGGCCCTGTGCCGCGCGCACAACCCCGTGGCCATCATCGTGCGCTACGGCAAGGTGGGCGCTTCGGTGATGGACGCGGCCCCCGCGCTCAAGGTCATCTCCAAGCACGGCAGCGGCACCGACACCATCGACAAGGTGGCGGCCAAGGCCCGTGGCATTGAGGTGGTGGCCGCCGTGGGCGCCAACGCCGCCGCCGTGGCCGAGCAGGCCCTGGCGCTGCTGCTGGCCTGCGCCAAATCGGTGGTGGCATTGGATGCGCGCATGCACGCTGGCCACTGGGACAAGGCCACGCACAAGAGCCTGGAGCTGGGTGGCCGCACGGTGGGCCTGGTGGGTCTGGGCGCCATCGGCCTGCGTTTTGCCAAGATGGCCGACGCCCTGGGCATGCGCGTGATCGGCTTTGATCCGTTTGCCAAGAACCTGCCCGCCTATGTGCAGGCGGTGGACCTGGAGACGATCTGGCGCGAATCGGATGCCATCTCGTTGCACTGCCCGCTGACCGACGAAAACCGCAACCTGCTGAACGCCGCCACGCTGGCGCAATGCAAGCGCGGCGTGATTGTGGTGAACACGGCACGTGGTGGCCTGATCGACGAGGCCGATCTGCTCGCCGCCGTGCGCTCGGGCCAGGTCATGGCGGCCGGGCTCGACAGCTTTGCGGTGGAGCCCATGACGGCGGGCCACCCCTTCCAGGGCGAGAAGCACTTCATCCTCAGCCCGCACATCGGCGGCGTGACGAGCGACGCCTACGTGAACATGGGCGTGGGCGCGGCGAAGAACCTGCTGGCCGTGCTGGCACGTGCACCGCATGCAGTAGCCGTCGCCTGAGCGCCGGCCTGCCCCAAGAACATGGCCGGGCAGGGTGCCCGGCCGCACAGGAGACAACAGACCATGGCACGCAATTTCAAGAAAAATAGGCCTCTTGCGCTAGTCAATCATGCGCTGGCAGCTATTGTTTTTGTAGCGTCTGGCGCCGCTTGCGCGCAAACGGGCGCAGCAGCCTATCCGACCAAGCCCGTGAAGCTGGTGGTGGGCTTTGCCGCCGGTGGCCCCACCGACGTGGTGGCGCGCGCCTTTGCCGACCACGCCAGCAAGGCGCTGGGCCAGCCGTTCATCATCGACAACAAGCCCGGCGCGGGCACCATCATTGCCGCGCAGGCCGTGGCCAGCGCCCCGGTCGATGGCTACACGCTGCTGTTCGGCGCCACCAACCACACCATGATTCCGGCGCTGTACCAGGGCCGCGTCAAGTTCGATGCGGTGAAGTCCTTCCGCCCCTTGTGCACGGTGGCCAGCAGCCCCACGGTGCTGGTGGTGGCCCCCAGCCTGCCGGTCAAGACACTGGCCGATTACCAGGCCAAGGCCCGCGCCGAGCCCGGCCGCGTGACCGCAGGCACGGCAGGGGTGGGCAGCTCAGGCCACTTTGCCACCGAGATCTTTGCCCGCGCCCAGGGCCTGCAGCTCAACCACGTGCCCTACAAGGGCGCCGCGCCCGTGGTGACGGACCTGATGGGCGGGCAGCTCGACAGCTCCTTTGCCACCCTGGGCTCGGTGCTGCCGCAGATCAAGAGCGGCAAGCTGCGTGCGCTGGCCGTGGGCGCGCCCCAGCGCTCTGCCTTGGTGCCCGAGGTGCCCACGTTTGCCGAGGCAGGAGGTGGCAACTACGCTGCCGACGTGTGGTACGGCGTGCTGGCCCCTGCGGGCTTGCCCGAGCCCATCGCCCAGGCGCTGGAGCGCACGGCCGCCGACTTTGCCAAGAGCGAATCGGCCGCTGACAAGCTGCGCGGCCTGGGGATGGATGCCGAATCGGTGTGTGGCAATACCTTTGCGACCCGTGTGGCCCGCGAAGTGACCACTTATAGCCAGATTGCAAAAGCGCTCGATCTCAAAGCAGATTGAGCCGCCCTGTTGTAGAACCTAGAACTGATTGGAGACACGTATGTTTCGCTTCCTCAAACCCCTGATCGCCGCCTGCGCCCTGGCCGCAGGTGTGGCCCACGCCGCCTTCCCCGAGCGGCCCATCACCATCGTCGTGCCCTACGCCCCCGGTGGCGCGGCCGATGCCGTGGCCCGTGTGGTGGCCACCCGCCTGGGCGCCAAGCTCGGCGGCAGCGTGATCGTGGACAACAAGGCCGGTGCCAGCGGCACCATTGGCGCCAGCTTTGTGGCCAAGGCCCCGGCAGACGGCTACACCATGCTGTACGACGCCACGCCGTACTCCATCAACCCGCATCTTTTCCCCAAGATGCCGTATGCCGCCAACGCACTGCAGCCGCTGTCGCTGGTGCTGCTGGCGCCCAACGTGCTCATCGTGAAGGCCGATGCACCCTACAAAAACGTGGGCGAGCTGATTGCCAAGGCCAAGGCGCAGCCGGGCAAGATCAACTTTGCCTCAGGCGGCAGCGGCACGGTGCAGCGCCTGGCGGCGGAGCTGATGGCCCAGAAGCTGGGCCTGGACATGGTGCACGTGCCCTACAAGAGCGGTGGCCCTGCCATCACCGATGTTATGGCTGGCCAGGTGGACTTCATGTTCGGCACCGTGGCCGCCACCTACCCGCATGTGGCGGGTGGCAAGCTGCGTGCGCTGGCCGTGTCGGCCCCTGAGCGTTCCAAACGCCTGCCCGATGTGCCCACGGTGGCCGAGGCGGCCATGCCCGGCTACGAGGCCTATGAGTGGAACGGCGTGTTCCTGCCTGCGGGCGTGCCAGCCGACGTGGCCACCAAACTGCAGCAGGCCCTGCAAGAGGTGCTGAAGGAAGACGAAGTGAAGCAGCGCTTGGCCGACCTGGGCGCCCAGCCCATCGGTTCGACGCCCGCAGACTTCGCCGCCTTCCTGAAGAAGGAAGACGCGAAGTGGGGCGAGGTGGTGAAGAAGGGCAATATCAAGCTGGACTGACTGATGCCTTTGCCAGCGCTGACCACGCCCGCGCCGCATTCCGTGGGCCTGAACCGCCCGCAGCGCCGGCTGCCGCCCGGCGCGTGCGACAGCCACATGCACATCTTTGACCCGCGCTTTGCGCCGTCAGCCCATTGGCCGCGCACTCCGCCAGTGGCGCCCGTGGCGGTGTACCGGCAACTGCAGGCGCGCCTGGGCACCACGCGCACGGTGGTGGTCACGCCATCGACTTACGGCACCGACAACGCCTGCACGCTGGATGCGCTGGACCAGCTGGGCGACGCTGCACGCGGTGTGGCCGTGGTGGGCGACGGCGTGGGTGCCGACGAGCTGGCCCACCTGGCTGCACGCCGTGTGCGCGGGCTGCGCGTCAATTTCGTCTCGCCCCAATCGTGGGGCACCACCACGCCCGCCATGCTGGCCACGCTGGCGCGCAAGGTGGCCGAGCACCCGGCGTGCGCGGGCTGGCATCTCCAGATCTTTGCGCAGCCGGAGCAGCTCATCGCCCTCGCGCCCCAGTTGCATAAGCTGCCTGTGCCCCTGGTCATCGACCACCTGGGCCGCATCGATCCCGCCGAAGGCCCGGCCGCAGAGACCTACGGCATGGTGCGCGGCCTGCTCGATGGTGGCAACACCTGGGTCAAGCTCTCGGGCGCCTACATGCGCTCGACCGTGCATGGCCCCAGCTACGCCGACACCCTGCCGCTGGGCCAGGCCCTGGTGCAGGCTGCGCCCGAGCGCCTGGTGTGGGGCAGCGACTGGCCGCACACCACCGAGACGCCTGGCACCGTGAACGATGCCGACTTGATGGACCTGCTTCAGGCCTGGGCTGGCGGCGACGCGGCCATGGACTGCATCCTGGTCGACAACCCGGCACGGCTGTATGGTTTCGATACCGCTCCCGCCGCCTGAACGAATTGGAAAGACCCACCATGTTTTTGCTGCAAGCCCCTGAGGTCCGCGATCTCGATGTCTTCACCACCATGCCTGAGCACTTTCGCCGCCGCGAGCGCAGCGACTGGGCTGACGCCAACCGGGGCGGCACCATCACCGATTCTTTTCTGGAAGGCCCGGTGTTCGACGACGCAGGCAACCTCTACGTCAGCGACATCCCCTGGGGCCGGGTCTTTCGCATCAACCCGCAGGGCGACTGGGCGCTGGTGGCCGAGTACGACGGCGAGCCCAACGGCCTGAAGTTCTTGAAGCCCGGCACGCTGCTCATCACCGATTACAAGAACGGCCTGATGCAGCTCGACGTGGCCACGGGCGCCGTCACCCCGTACCTGCAGCGCCGCAACAGCGAGCGCTTCAAGGGCGTGAACGACCTGATCTTTGACGCCGAAGGCAACCTCTACTTCACCGACCAGGGCCAAAGCGGCCTGCACGACCCGAGTGGTCGCCTGTACCGCCTGCGGCCCAATGGTCAGCTCGACTTGCTGCTGCACAACGTGCCCAGCCCCAACGGCGTGGCCCTGTCGCCCGACGGCCGCGTGCTGTATCTGGCCGTGACGCGTGGCAACTGTGTGTGGCGCGTGCCGCTGCTGCCCGATGGCAGCGTGGCCAAGGTCAGCCAGTTCTTCACCTCGTATGGCCCCAGCGGCCCCGACGGCCTGGCCGTGGATGCCGAGGGTCACCTGCTGGTGGCCAACCCGGGCCTGGGCTATGTGTGGGTGCTCAACCACCGGGCCGAGCCCGTGCAGGTGCTGCGCGGCGCACCGGGCAGCTCCACCACCAACCTGGCGTTTGGCGGGGCAGGGCGTACCACGGTGTATGTCACCGACTCTACCCATGGGCGCATCCTGAGGGCTGACATGGGTGCACCTGGGCTGCTGCTGGCGCGTTCGCGTTGACGCTGCCCCAGCCTCAACTTGTCTGGGTATCGCAACGAAATCAATGAAAGGATGATGATCCATTGATATTGGCTATTAATGGGATTCAATCGATTCAATTTACCTGTCATCGTTTGCTTCCTACCATCTGCCCTGTCGATACGTTTTGCCGACGCGATTTCACAGGAGATGACCCATGACGACCGAAGCCAAATGCCCCTTTGACCACACCAAGGCCGTGCCCACGGGCCCCCGCAATGCCGACTGGTGGCCCAACCAGCTCAATCTCCGCCCCCTGAACCAGAACTCCCCGCTCACCGACCCGATGGGAGACGGCTTCAATTACGCCGAAGAATTCAAGAGCCTCGACCTTGCTGCTGTGAAGGCTGACCTGCGCGCACTGATGACCGACTCGCAGGACTGGTGGCCCGCAGATTTTGGCCACTATGGACCGCTGTTTGTGCGCATGGCCTGGCACAGCGCGGGCACCTACCGTCTGGCAGACGGCCGTGGTGGCGCGGGAGCTGGGCAACAGCGTTTTGCGCCGCTCAACAGCTGGCCCGACAACGCCAACCTGGACAAGGCGCGCCGCCTGCTCTGGCCCGTCAAGCAGAAGTACGGCCGCAAGATCTCGTGGGCCGACCTGATGATCCTGACCGGCAATGTGGCACTCGAATCCATGGGCTTCAAGACCTTTGGCTTTGCCGGTGGCCGCCCTGACGTGTGGGAACCCGATGAAAACGTGTACTGGGGCGCTGAATCCACCTGGCTGGGCAGCGACAAGCGCTACAGCGGTGAGCGCGACCTGGCCAACCCGCTGGCTGCTGTGCAGATGGGCCTGATTTATGTGAACCCCGAAGGCCCGAACGGCAACCCCGACCCCATCGCCGCCGCGCGCGACATCCGCGACACCTTTGCGCGCATGGCCATGGACGACGAAGAGACCGTGGCACTGATTGCTGGCGGCCACACCTTTGGCAAGACCCACGGTGCTGGCGATGCCGCGCTGGTGGGCAAGGAGCCCGAAGGTGCAGGCATCGAGGACCAGGGCCTGGGCTGGAAGAGCGGCCATGGCTCTGGCAAAGGCGGTGACACCATCACCAGTGGCCTGGAAGTTACCTGGACCACCACGCCCACGCAGTGGAGCAACAACTTCTTCGAAAACCTGTTCGGCTACGAGTGGGAGCTGACCAAGAGCCCGGCAGGCGCTCACCAGTGGACGGCCAAGGGGGCTGCAGCGACGATCCCGCACGCACACGACCCGTCGAAAAAGCTGGTGCCCACCATGCTCACCACCGACCTGTCGCTGCGCTTTGACCCGGCCTACGAAAAGATCTCGCGCCGCTTTTTGGCGAACCCCGAGCAGTTTGCCGATGCATTTGCGCGTGCCTGGTTCAAGCTCACGCACCGTGACATGGGGCCGCGTGCCCGCTATCTGGGGCCGGAGGTGCCCGCCGAAGTGCTGGTCTGGCAAGACCCTGTGCCTGCCGTGGACCATGCGCTGGTGAACGCGCAGGACATCGCTGCGCTCAAGGCCAAGGTGTTGGCATCGGGCTTGTCGATTTCGGAACTGGTATCCACGGCCTGGGCCTCTGCCTCCACGTTCCGGGGCGGCGACAAGCG
Source organism: Acidovorax sp. ACV02 (assembly GCF_014851475.1). NCBI lineage: Bacteria > Pseudomonadati > Pseudomonadota > Betaproteobacteria > Burkholderiales > Comamonadaceae > Acidovorax > Acidovorax sp. ACV02. Next base: position 336,972 of record NZ_JACUZU010000006.1, on the reverse strand, counting down.
GGGCGGCGCCAACGGCGCGCGCATCCGTCTGGCTCCACAAAAGCATTGGGCTGTGAACCAGCCTGCGCAACTGGCCAAGGTGCTGGGTCAGCTCGAAGCCATCCAGCGCGACTTCAATGCGGCGCAGACGGGTGGCAAGAAGATCTCGCTGGCGGACCTGATCGTGCTGGCCGGTGGCGCTGCCGTGGAGGCTGCCGCAAAGCAGGCAGGGCAGGACGTGACCGTTCCCTTCACGCCTGGCCGCACGGATGCCTCGCAAGAGCAGACCGATGTGCCGTCGTTCGAGGTGATGGAGCCTGTGGCCGATGGTTTCCGCAACTACGTGCGCCCTGGGCTGGAGGGGGCTGTGGCCGAGTTGCTGGTGGACCGCGCCAACCAGCTCACGCTGACGGCGCCGGAGATGACGGTGCTGGTGGGTGGCCTGCGCGTGCTGGGTGCCAACGTGGGGCAGGCCACCCATGGTGTCTTCACGCAGCGCGTTGGTACCTTGAGCAATGACTTCTTCGTGAACCTGCTCGACATGCGCACCCAATGGCAGAAGTCGGCGGGTGCAGCGGGTGTGCTGGAAGGTGTGGACCGCAGCACAGGTGCCAGAAAATGGACCGGCACGGTGGCCGACCTGGTGTTTGGCTCCAACTCGGTGTTGCGTGCGCTGGCCGAGGTCTATGCCAGCAGCGATGCACAGGCAGTGTTTGTGCAGGACTTCGTCAAGGCTTGGACCAAGGTGATGAACCTGGACCGGTTTGACCTGACCTCAGGCGGTGCCAGCGCCTGATCAGTGAGGCCTTGCTCCCATGTCGTCAGGGGATGGCATGGGGCGAGCCGTTCACGAAGCCATGAAGCCCGGCGTGTGCAGTGCATGTGCCGGGCGTTCTGTTGTTTGCGCTGTGGAAGCCCTGCGTGCGCTCGCTACCATCGGGCCTTGATGTTTCAACCCTTCAAGGAGAGCCCGCGTGACACCAACCCCGACCAAAGACTACGAAAAAGGCCTGGCCACCCGCCGCGAGGTCATGGGTGACGATTTTGTGGACCGTGCGCTGGGCAACGCCACCTCTTTCACGCAGCCCATTCAGGAATACATCACGCGCAACGCGTGGGGCGATGTCTGGCAGCGGCCCGGGCTGGACCGCAAGACCCGCAGTCTCATCACGGTTTCCATGTTGATCGCGCTGGGCAAGCAGCATGAACTCAAGGGCCATGTGCGTGGCGCGCTGAACAATGGCGCTACTGCGGAGGAGTTGCAGGAAGTGCTGCTACACGCCAGCGTCTATTGCGGCCTGCCGACGGCGGTAGAGGCGTTTCGCACCGCCGCTGAAGTCATCGACGGCCCGGCCAAGTAGGCAATAAAAGGCGGTAGTGCTGTCCTTCGAGGGCCGGTTCAGCCGCCTGCCAGCAGCTTGTGCACCAGGTCGGCGGCGGTGGAGGCGTTGTACTTGCGCATGAGGCGTGCACGGTAAATTTCTACCGTGCGGTGGCTGATCTCCAGTGCCCGACCGATCTCCTTGGAGGTCAGGCCTTCCAGCAGGCGGGCGGCTACTTCGCGCTCACGGCCCGTCAGCTCCGCCTTCACGGCGCGCTGCGAACTCAGATCTTCGAAGCTCCAGATGCCGGACTCATGCGGGGCATCGCGGTTGAGTGCGCGGCCGGACACGTGGCACCAGAACACTTCGCCATTGGCGCGCTTCATGATGCGGTTGTCCGCATAGTGGCCCTTGGCGTTCAGGATGGGCTCCATGTGCGCCCCAAGCCGCTCATATTCGTCGGCGCTGGGATAGAGTATCTGGAACGACTGGCCGATCAGCACTTCGCGCGAGGCGCCGAACATTTCGCAGACATGGCGGTTGCAATCCACCATGGTGCGGTTGCGCGAGAGCACCAGCCCCACGGGGGCCATGTCGAAAGCCAGTCGGTAATCAACGTCCATAGTGCTAATCTTTACGGAAAACTACTTATTTAAGTACGTAGTATCGTAGCGCATCCCATTCATAAGGAGATCGTGGTGAACAAGTTATTCCCCTCCGCAGCCGAGGCCCTGAAGGGCGTGGTTGCAGATGGCCAACTCATGGCTGTTGGCGGCTTTGGACTGTGTGGCATTCCTGAAGCCTTGATTGACGCGCTGCGCGATTCGGGCGTGAAGAACCTGACCGTGATCTCCAACAATGCGGGCGTGGACGGCTTTGGCCTGGGCAAGCTGCTCGAGACCCGCCAGATCAAGAAGATGATCTCGTCGTATGTGGGCGAGAACAAGGAGTTCGAGCGCCAGTACCTCGCTGGCGAGCTGGAGCTGGAGTTCACCCCCCAGGGTACGCTGGCCGAAAAGCTGCGTGCGGGCGGTGCGGGCATCCCGGCCTTTTTCACCAAGACCGGCGTGGGCACCATCGTGGCCGAGGGCAAGGAACTGCGCGAGTTCGATGGCGAAACCTATGTGATGGAGCGTTCGCTGGTGCCCGATGTGTCGCTGGTCAAGGCCTGGCGTGCCGACAAGTCGGGCAACCTGCAGTTCCGCCTCACGGCGCGCAACTTCAACCCCGCTGCGGCCACAGCCGGCAAGATCACCATCGTGGAGGTGGAAGAAGTGGTGGAAACCGGCGCCATTGCGCCCGACCAGATCCATCTGCCTGGCATCTATGTGCACCGCATCGTGCACAACGCCACGCCCGAGAAGCGCATTGAAAAGCGCACCATCACCGAAAAAGCGGGCGTCTGAGCCGCTGCCGCACAACCGTACAGAACAAGCTGGAGAAGTATCTATGTCGTGGAGTCAAGACCAAATGGCGGCCCGTGCCGCCCATGAACTCGAAGACGGCTTTTATGTGAACCTGGGCATTGGCATCCCCACGCTGGTGGCCAACTTTGTGCCTGCCGACAAAGAGGTGTGGCTGCAGTCCGAAAACGGCATGCTGGGTATCGGCCCGTTTCCCACCGAAGATGAAGTGGATGCCGACCTGATCAACGCCGGCAAGCAGACCGTGACCACCATCAAGGGCTCGTCCATCTTTGGCAGCGACCAGTCGTTTGCCATGATCCGTGGCGGCAAGATCAACCTGTCGATCTTGGGCGCCATGCAGGTCAGCGAAAAGGGCGACCTGGCCAACTGGATGATCCCCGGCAAGATGGTCAAGGGCATGGGTGGCGCGATGGACCTGGTGGCTGGCGTCAAGCGCGTGATCGTGCTCATGGAGCATGTGGCGCGCAAGAAGGATGGCACCGAAGACCTGAAGATCCTGCCCCAGTGCACGCTGCCCCTCACGGGCGTGGGTGTGGTGGATCGCATCATCACCGACCTGGCCGTCATGGACGTGACGCCCCAGGGCCTGAAGGTGGTGGAGCTGGCTCCCGGCGTGACTTTTGAGGCCCTGCAGGCCAAGACCGGCGTCAAGCTGATCCCATAAGCATTTGAGCCACCCCTGCAGTGGAGTGGCATCACAAAAAAGGCCGGGGCCCCTCAGAGGGCCCCGGCCTTTTGCATTGGCAATTTTCAGAAAGCCCTCATGCGGTCCGCATGGGGCCTCTGGCAATTACATCGCGTTGCCGATTTCGCCAGAAGAGATCTGGCCGGTACGCAGGGCTTCAGCAGCCTGGGCACGCACGGCAGCACGGTCAGCCGTGGACTTGTAGGTCACCACACGCGAACCAGCGGGTTCGATGGAGCGGGTCTGGGCCACGGTAGCAGCTTCGGCAGCCACTTCAGCACGGGTGCGGTTGGTTTCGAACTTGGTGGCGAACTGCGAAGCATCGGCTTCATCAGCGTGGGCACCAAAAGCGGCAAAAGCGGCGACAGCAGCAACGGACAGGAAACGCACAGACTTGTTCATGGTGAAACTCCGGAAAATTCTAAAAAGAGGACTTGGGTACTGAGAGATACGGCACAACCAGGGCGGCAGATTCAGCCGCCCCTGGTGAATCAGCCGCGCTCACCCGAAGAAATCTGGCCAGTGCGCACTGCTTCAGCAGCCTGTGCACGCACGGCAGCGCGGTCAGCCGTGGACTTGTAGGTCACCACACGCGAACCAGCGGGTTCGATGGAGCGGGTCTGGGCCACGGTAGCAGCTTCGGCAGCCACTTCAGCGCGGGTGCGGTTGGTTTCAAACTTGGTGGCGAACTGCGAAGCATCGGCTTCGTCAGCCTGGGCACCAAAAGAAGCGAAAGCGGCGACAGCGGCGATAGACAGGAAACGTGCGGTGTTGTTCATGATGGAAATCCTTGAAGTTAAAGAAGCGGCTCAAAAAACCGGAACAAAGCGCCAAAAACAAAGAAAGCTGCCTGGGACCGGGTTCGGTGAGTCGCCTTGCGGGTTCGGCTCATCGATGGGATGAACTGTACGCCGGTGGGGTGCAGAGAAAAACCACCGGGTCGCGAACTAACTGTTCCAGTATTGTGAACAATTAATGCGGAACTTTTCAGGGTTTACCCAAGCCTGACTGTCCAGGATCACCAAAAAGCAGGCTATCGGCGATATTGTTTAATGGAAACCCTGACGCCTATTTGGGACAATGACATTGGGGTGACAGGGGGCTTTTTCACCCCGGCGAGCCCGGGCGGGTCTAGGTCTTGGTCATGAGAATCCGGACGTGTGATCTCTGCCATGCGGCAAAAAACGAGCACGGGTAGCAGCGCCTGCTGCTTGATGTGCATCAAGATTGCATGTCTGTATCGCGTCACGCGAGTCAGTGCCCCGCAAGAGAACCCCCTATAGTGCGAAGTAACGATTTGTGTTGCTTGCATGACCGATATTCTTCTTTCAGCGGATGCCGAGGACGCTGACAGTCCCCATTACTTGCGTGCGCTGACCGACATGGCCGACCGGCGTACGGTGGTCACAGATGCTGCCATCTACACCGACAACGGCATCAAGCTGGTGGAGAAGGGCGCGCGCATCGACAGCCGTCTGTACGACCGCCTGGTGCAGCACAAGCTGCGCGAACCCATTGACCGCCATCTGTCCATCGAAAACCCGGTGGACGTGCCATCACTGCTGGCCCTGGGCCAGACGCTGATCGAGCAGGAAACCCTGCCCGCCATGCTGGCCGAGGCCCTGGGCTCAGGTGCCCGGTTGCTGGCGCCCCTGAGGTCCCTGCCGTTGCCTTCTGCCATGGCCTGCAAGCTCACCGTGATGCGTGACCAACGGCCCACGCTGTTCCAGCACAGTCTGGTGATGACCACCGTGGCGGTATTTCTGGCGGTCAAAAGCGGGCTGAGCGAACGCGATTGCAGCACGGTGGCGGCTGCTGCGCTGCTGCATGACCTGGGGGTGCTGCACATGGACCCGGCCTGGGATGACCCGGACCACAAGGTGGTGGGGGTAGGGCGCAAGCACCTGGTGGCCCATCCCATCTCGGCCATGCTCATGATCCGCGACACGCAGGCCTATCCACGTGCTGCCGAAGTGGCCGTGCTGGAGCACCATGAGCGCATGGACGGCAGCGGCTATCCGCGCGCCTTGCTGGGGGCGGACATCACGCCCATGGGCCGCATCCTGCTACTGGCCGAAGTGGTGGCCGCTTTCTACGAGAAATACGACGACATGCCCGCGCAGCGGCTGTCGCTGGTACTGCGGCTCAATCACCGCAAGTTTCCTTCGGCACTGGTGGCGTTCATCCTGCCGCTGCTGCAGGAGGAAGTGGCCCGCGAATCGGCCTTGATGCCTCTGGGTAACGATGCGCCCCGCCAGATCGAATTGCTGGCCGAAGCCTTTGCCTATTGGGACCAGCTCAAGGCGGCCTTGCCCCCAGACAAGGCGGCCAAGTCTTCTGCGGGCACTGCCTTTGCGTTTACCGATTCCCGCCTCATGGCATTGCAAAAGGCTCTGATCGAAGCGGGCTCGCACCCCCGGCACCAGGGTGAGTTGCTGGCGCAATTGCAAGGCGACGCCATTGGCATGGCCGAGGTCGCCCTGGTGGGGCGCGAGGCCCTGTGGCAACTGCAAAGCATTCTGAACGCCAGCCACCGCCGCTGGCCCCAGCTCTCGGACCGTGCCACGCCTGCTGATGCGGCGGTGGCGGACTGGTGCGACTGGGCGATGCGTACGCTGTAAGCAGACTTTCGGATCGACTCCGCCAGGGCGCGGGGTTTGCCTCTTCCACTGGGTACTCCGGCGCGCGGCGTTTGCTGGGCATCGCAACCCGAAAGGAAGGTTCTCCCCCGCCACGCCACTCGTCGTTGCGTTCCTGGCCAAGGCCCTGGCCTTGGCGTCGTCGCGCGCCTGGATTGGCGTGGCGGGGGAGGCCTTCGCACTGGCAAAAATAGTGTGAACAAGCCCTTGCCTGCGTCGGCCTCCTCATACCGACGTCCTTGGTGGGTCTTCGCTACCAGGTTCACCCATTCGGCAAAATACTGGTTATATTTACAGTATTCGTGTTGCCTCAACTTCTCCCACCACCATGCCTGCGCCACGCCCCTCTTTGCGGGTTGCGTCCGATTTGCCCATCCCCGTGCCTGGGGTGTGGCATGCCGACGCGCTGGGGGCCAGCGCGCAGCGCGTATTGCCTTCGGGCCATGCCGCGCTGGATGCCCAGCTGCCGGGCGGCGGCTGGCCTGTGGGGGCCCTGAGCGAAGTGCTGCAGCCCCTGGCGGGCCTGCACGAATGGCAACTGGTGCTGCCCGCACTGGTGCAGGCCACGGCCAGGCAGAGCGGGGCGGTGGTGCTGGTGGCGCCGCCGTGCGAGCCTTTTGGCCCGGCCCTGCAGTCGCAGGGGTTGCGGGCAGAGCGGGTGTGTGTGGTGCATGCCGACTCGCCCATGGTCGCCTTGTGGGCGGCCGAGCAGGCGCTGCGCTGCCAGGGCGTGCTGGCCGTCATGGCCTGGCTGCCCCAGGCGCAGCCTGCCGCCTTGCGGCGGTTGCAATTGGCGGCGGCCCAGCAGCAGCAATTGTTGTGGGTGTTTCGTCCGGTCAATGCCCCAGGGCCCGCATCACAGGTGTCTCAGGCGTCGCCGGCCCAATTGCGGCTGCAAGTGCAGGGGCTGGCTTTGCCAGGGGATGCCGCAGCAGCCCCCGGAATGCAGGTGCAGATCCTCAAGCGCCGAGGGCCTCCGCTGGCGCAGGCGCTCCAACTGCCGGGCTGCCACCCTCAACTGGCGCAGGTGCTGGTGGCACAGGCCGAGCGGCGCCGCGCTGCGCAAGAGGCTGCCATTGCCCAGGTGGCGGGGCGCCAGGCCGCAGCCGCCCGTGTGGCTGGGGCCTTGGCGGGTTCGCTGGCGCGCCATGTGTCCCAGGTCCAGCCCCCAGTCCAGCCCGTAGGCGAGCCAGGAGGCCGACCCGGAGGCCGGCCAGAAGGGAGCAGGCATGCACTGGATCGCCCTGCCATTGCCCTGGTGCGATGAGGTCGCCGCCTTGGCGGGTACAGGCACGGATAGAAATACCGGAGTGCTGAACGCCGCCGCCGGCTGGTGGGCCTTGCGTTTCACGCCGCGTGTGGCGCTGGCCGATGGCGAGGCGGTGTTGCTGGAGGTGTCCACCACCGAACGCCTGTGGGGCGGGCGCGATGCGCTGCAGGCACTGGTGCTGCAAGCCTGGGCTGATGCGTCGGCCCGATGCGAAGGGGAGAGCGTTGTCCCTCCACCCGTCCGCAGCACTGAAGAGCCAGCCCATTCCTTTGGATCGACCACAGCCCCTGTGCCCCATGCACCGACTGTGTGGGGCACAGGCCCCACCGCCCTGGTTGCCCAGGCCAGACTGCGCATGGTATTGGCAGGGCGCCCCTGCCCGCCGCAGGGCAGTGCAGAGAACCTGCCTTTGCACACGCTGACAGCACTGCGCCCCCATGTGGCCAGCCTGGAGCGCATGGGGTGCCGTACCTGGGGCACGCTGCGGGCGCTGCCACGTGCCGGGGTGGCGCGGCGCCTGGGGGCTGGCGTGCTGCAGGTGCTGGACCAGGCCCTGGGCGATGCCCCCGAGGCCCATGCCTGGCTGCAACTGCCCGAGCAGTTTGTGCTGGCCACCGAGCTGCCTGCCCTGGCCGCGTCGGCCGACGCACTGCTGTGGAGCGCCAGCCGCAGCCTGACGGCCCTGCAGGCCTGGCTGCAGGCGCGCCAGCAGGGCGTGCTGGCGCTGGAGCTGGCCTGGCGCCACGACCTGCGGCGCCTGGATGGCGTGGCGCTGCCCCCCACCCAGGCGCTGCAGGTGCGCACCGCCCAGGCCACCCACGACCTGGTGCACCTGCGGCGCCTGCTGGCCGAAAACCTGGCGCGCACCACGCTGGCCGCGCCGGTCAACCAGATCACGCTGCGGCTGCTCGACGCGGCCCCGTTGCCGCACCGCAGTGCCAGCCTGCTGCCCCCGGGGGAGGTGGGCGGGCGTGACCCCACAAGCCATGGCAGCACCGACCCGGCCGGTACCCCCGGCGAGGCCCTGCACCAACTGCTGGAGCGCCTATCTGCCCGCCTGGGGGCCGACCACGTGGTGGCCCCGGTGCTGCTGGCCGACCATCGGCCCGAACGCATGCAGCAATGGCGACCGGCCGCTGAAGTGCTGGGCATGCCCGCCGCTGCGACGCGCAATGCAGCCACGCGGACACCCACCGGTCCTGTGTCCGCGCGTGCGGACGGTGCTTCGCAGGGCATCGTCCCGGATGCCCCCTTGTTGCCCACCTGGCTGCTGAACCCGCCCCGGCAGCTGGCCGTGCAGGGCAACCGCCCCTGCCACCACGGCCTGTTGCGCCTGCTGGCCGGGCCCCACCGGTTGGAGGCGGGCTGGTGGTCTGCCACCGACGATGCGGTGGACCCGGCACGCCCCTGCGCAGACCTGGCCTTGCGCGATTACTTTGTGGCCCACAACGACGTTGCGGGACTGGTGTGGGTGTTTCGCGAGCGCCTGGCGCCTGCGCTGGACGGCACGCCAGCGGTGGCTCGCCCACACCGCTGGTTCTTGCACGGAATCTTTGGATGAGCGGGCAGGGTGGTTGTCCATGGGTTTGACGCACCGACATCCTTCACAGGCCACTGCGGTGCCAGGCCCCGCAGCGGGCGCGGGCGAGCTGCCGGGCTATGCCGAGCTGCATTGCCTGTCCAACTTCAGCTTTCAGCGCGGCGCATCGCACCCGCAAGACCTGGTCACGCGTGCTGCCCAACTCGGCTACCAGGCGCTGGCGCTGACGGACGAATGCTCCGTGGCCGGCGTGGTGCGTGCCTGGGGGGCGGCCAAGGAATGTGGCCTGCACCTCATCGTGGGCAGCGAGTTTTTGTGGGGTGACCTGCGGCTGGTGGCACTGGCACGCGATGCCGAGGGCTGGGGCAACCTGTGCGAGTTCATCACCGCCGCCCGTGCCGCCGCGCCCAAGGGGCAATACCGTGTGGCGGCGGACAGCCCCTGGCACTTGCTGCAGGGGTGCGAGTTGCTGCTGGCACCTTGTCGCCAGCGCTTTGATGCTTCTGATTTTGTAGCAATCAGCGCATGTATCACTAGCGCTACCGGCCAGTTAGGCTCTCAAAAGGCTCCGCATGTGTGGCTGGCGGTCGAATTGCACCAGGCCGCCGACGACAGCCTGTGGCTGGCCACGCTGCAGCGCGTGGGCGCTGCACTGCAGCTGCCGCTGGTGGCGGCGGGCGACGTGCACATGCACGCCCGCTCGCGCAAGCCGCTGCAGGATGTGATCACCGCCGTGAAGCGCGGCTGCACCGTGGCCGAGTGCGGCTTTGCGCTGCAGCCCAATGCCGAGCGCCACCTGCGCCAGCGCGTGCGGCTGGCGGGCATCTACCCGCCCGAGTTGCTGGCGGCCACGCTCACCGTGGCCGGGCGCTGCACTTTCAGCCTGAGTGAGATCCAGTACCGCTACCCGCTTGAGACCGTGCCCGAGGGCATGACACCTGCCCAGGCGCTTGCCTGGCTGGTAGAGCTGGGCGTGCGAAGCCATTACCCGCTGGGCGCGCCCGAGGGCGTGCAGGCGCAGATCCGCAAAGAGCTCGATCTGATCGCGCACTGCGGGTATGAGATGTATTTCCTGACCGTGCACGACATCGTGCGGTTTGCGCGCAGCGTGGGCATCCTGTGCCAGGGCCGGGGCTCGGCTGCCAACTCGGTGGTCTGCTACGTGCTGGGTATCACGGCGGTGGCCCCCGAGCAGTCCCACCTGCTGTTCGAGCGCTTCATCAGCAAGGAACGCAGCGAGCCGCCCGACATCGACGTGGACTTCGAACACGACCGGCGCGAAGAGGTCATCCAGTACATCTACGACAAATACGGCCGCGACCGCGCCGCCATCGCCGCCGTGGTCGCCTGCTACCGCACACGCAGCGCCCTGCGCGACGTAGGCAAGGCCCTGGGCGTGGCGCCCGCCCTGGTCGATGCGTTTGCCAAAGACCACCACTGGTTTGACGAAACCTTTGCCACCGACCGCCTGCAGGAGCTGGCCCAGGCGGTGGGCGTGTCGCTGCACCGGCATACCGCCCGGCTGTGGCTGGAGCTGGCTGCCGACCTGAAGGACTTTCCGCGCCACCTGAGCCAGCATGTGGGCGGCTTTGTGCTGACCCAGGGCAAGCTCACGCGGCTGGTGCCGGTGGAGCCCGCCAGCATGAAGGACCGCTCCGTCATCCAGTGGGACAAGGACGACCTCGATGACATGGGCCTGCTCAAGGTCGATGTGCTGGCCCTGGGCATGCTCAGCGCGCTGCGCCGCTGCCTCAACCTGCGCGCAGCCTTGCGCGGCGAGCACTGGGGTCTCAAGGAAATCCCGCGCGAAGACCCTGCCACCTACGACATGATCTGCGCCGCCGACACCGTGGGCGTGTTCCAGATCGAAAGCCGCGCCCAGATGAGCATGCTGCCCCGCCTGCAGCCGCGCGAGTTCTACGACCTGGTGGTCGAGGTCGCCATCGTGCGCCCCGGCCCCATCCAGGGGGGCATGGTGCACCCCTACCTGCAGGCGCGCGAGCGCCGGCGCAAGGGCGAGCCTCTGCAACTCGAAAAGCCGGAGCTGGAGGACGCCCTGGCGCGCACGCTGGGCGTGCCCATCTTCCAGGAGCAGGTGATGCAGATCGCCATGATCGCGGCGGGCTTCACCCCCGGCATGGCCGACGACCTGCGCCGCTCCATGGCCGCCTGGAAGCGCAAGGGGGGCGTGCATCGCTTTGAAGAGCCTCTCAAACAAGGCATGAAAGACAGGGACTACCCCGCCGAATTTGCCGACCGCATCTTCCAGCAGATGCTGGGCTTTGGCGAATACGGCTTTCCTGAAAGCCATGCCCACAGCTTTGCGCTGCTGGCCTATGCCAGCAGCTGGCTCAAGTGCCACGAGCCCGCGTGCTTTTTGGCGGCGCTGCTCAACTCGTTGCCCATGGGCTTTTACAGCGCCTCGCAACTGGTGCAGGACGCCCGCCGCCACGGCGTGCGCGTGCTGCCCATCGACGTGACCGTGAGCGACATCGACTGCACGCTGGAGGGCAACCCCGAGCCGCTGCGCCCCGCACGCGGCCTGGGCGCACCGCCGCTGCCCCAGCCCGCCGTGCGCCTGGGCCTTCGGATGGTCAGCAGCCTGCACACAGACGCCGCCAAACGCCTGCTGCACGCCCGCGCCACAGGTCCCGCCTTTGCCAGCACCGAAGACCTGGCCTTGCGTGCCCAACTGAGCCAGCAAGACCTGCAAGCCCTGGCCGCCGCCGATGCCCTGGCCAGCCTGTCGGGCCACCGGCGCCAGCAGATGTGGGACGCCGCCGCCCAGCACAGCGCGCCGCCCCTGTGGCGCGACGTGCCCGTGCACGAGGCCCCGCTGCAACTGCCCGAGGCGCCCGAGGGCGAAGAAATCCTGTTCGACTACGCCGCCACCGGCCTCACGTTGCGCCGCCACCCCCTGGCCCTGTTGCGCCCCCGCCTGGCCCGCTGGCGCCTGCAAACCGCCCTGCAACTGCACAGCGCCGCCCACGGCCGCAAGGTGCGCGCCTGCGGCATCGTCACGGTGCGCCAGCGCCCCGGCACCGCCAAGGGCACCATGTTCGTCACGCTGGAGGACGAAACCGGCCCCGTCAACGTCATCGTCTGGCCCGCCATGGTCGATGTGTGGCGCAATGCGCTGCTGCGGTCACAGCTGCTGGCGGTGGAAGGGGTATGGCAATGCAGCGCCGGCCCACCCGGCAGCACGGCGGTGGTGCGCCACCTGGTGGCCCAGCGCTTCAAGGACCTGACACCCCTACTGGGCCGCATGGGGCAGGCGCTGCAGGGGAGCCGGGATTTCCATTGACCGCCTTGAACGTCTTGGCGCCTCGGCGCCGCGACTGTGCTGCAGGCAAGGCTAGGGACCGATAGAGTGCCCTGCCACCATGCCACCATGCCGCCAGATAGCAACCCCTCTGGATCGGTGAAGAGTACCCTCCTGTGCACCGGGGAGCGGCCGTTCACCGTGCGGGCACCGTGGCTGCGCGCCGCGCTGGCTCAGAGGCGGTGCCTGCTGCCCCTTGAGCCCCGGGTTTCACAGGTTGTCGGCCCAGGTCGAGCAAGGGCTTGCAATGTGTGTCGTCGTCCGCTGCTGGTACGGTGATTGGCACCAGCGCCAACGCGGCAGGCGCCACCACGGCGGCGGCCACTGCGGTCCCCGCACGCAGCAGCAGCGGGCCAGCCTCCACACCCACGGCAGGGTTGCCGAACGTGCCTTTTACGTACAAGGGAGAGCGTAGCGAGAAGAATTTCCACGCTAGCGACTCTGGCTTGAGGCGCAGGTTCAGCTCTTCCGTGGCCATGTTGATGGTGCCGGTGGCATTCACCACCGCATCGTCGGTGCTCATCTTCACAACGCGGGTGGTCGCAAGGCCATCCGCCACCATGAAGTCTGCCACCGCGCAGCGCAGATGCACTTCCTTGTTTTCGCCAAAGAGCTTGCCCACGATGATGCTGCCCACATTGAGTGCCGCGAGGTCCAGCATCTGCTGGCTCAGCGTGCCATCGCGCACATAAAGGCGAATCTCGCCCGTACCGTGGCCCAGCAGGCCTGCCACGCTGCTGCCTTTGCTCTGCAGGGCAATGGCCCCGTCCATCCGGCCCAGACTTTTCTTCATGAGCTGGACTTTGGGGAACAGGGCAGACAGTTGCAGCCCCTGCACGCTGCCGCGTATCTGGGCCTTGAGGGGGGCAGAGCGTCCATCGATGATGACCTGGGATTCGATTTTCCCGTCTGCCACACCAAACGTCAGAGGGGCCAGCTTAAGCTGCGCATTTTCCATCACTGCCCGCGTAGTCAGATCTTGCAGTGGCAGGCTCTCGGGGCGAATGATGTGGCGGCCCTTGAACACGATGTCCATGTCCATGGCATTCCACCGCTCTGCCGCAAATTGGGAGTCCGGCAGCACCTTGCGACCCTGGCTGCGGCTGCGTGGTGTGTTGCCTGATTGCCGGGTGCCCAGCGTCGGCCCCAGATCTGCTAGGCGCAGCTGATTGGAGGTCATGATGCCGGTGAGCAGGGGTCGCGGTTTGCCGGATGTGTACTTCAGCGATCCCTGCAGGTCACTCTGTCCCACTTTGCCGCGAAAATCGTTGTACTCCCACGCTGCGCGCTCAGGCTCCAGGCTGCCAGTCAGCCGTCCGCGCGTAGCGAACGGCGGGGTGTTGGGCAGCACCAGGCCTGTCAGGTCATACAGGTCGGCCATACTGCCGCCTTTGAGAAACACCTGAAAATCCAGTCCTGAGAGTGCCCTCGGGTTAGTCAGCATCCCTTCGGCCGACAGAGCCACGCTGCCTGCGCTGGCGTCGAACTGCAGGGGGTAGTTCACCACCTTGTCGCGTAGGCTGATGACTTGGCCTGCGCGCCCCCGGCCTTGCACCTGCGCCTTTGCATAGCGGCCCCGGAGCTCGAAATGCAGGCCATAGGCTACGGTTTCTGTGTGGGGTGTGCCGGACTCCGCGTTTGCTGCTGCCCCATCACCAGGGCTGACTGAGGCGTTGGTGGCCTGGTGGGCCGCTTCCGCGGGCGCAGGCGCTGTGGTGTCGATCTGTGCCCGCAGGTCCAGGTCTTTCACGCCGTCGGCGTAGCCCAGAACGCCCTGGTTCACCACCAGGCGGTCCACGTCAAAACTCCAGCTGCTCTTGGGCCCATCCTTGCGTGCAAACGTCCAGTTGTTGGCTCCATCGGCGGTCCGGGCCAGTGCCACGTGGAGGCTGGCGAGTATCGCTGTGTCGATGGAAAGATGTTGCCCCAGCAACGGTAAAAGACGTACGGTGGCGGTGGCGCTACCGACGCGGGCCATGGTGGCTGTGCCGGTGTCACCCGGGGGGGACTGTGTGCGGGTTATGCCTTCAGGTTGTGTTTTGCTGGGAGTGTGCGGGAAAGGCGGCGTGAACCCGGGCGGGTTGTCCATCACCAGACGTTCTGCAGTGATCGTGATACCTGGCACCCATCGTTGCCATTTATCCTCTAGGGGTTGGGGCCAGTGCCATGCCACAGACAGATCACCTTCAATGGCAAAGTGCCGGCCGGTCGCGCTGCTCACCATGTCATTGACCAAGGGCTTTGCACGATTCCAGTCGATCCACGCCGGCAGTGCCCCCAGCACCACCACCAGCAGCGCAGACACCCACATCACAGCGCACAGCGCCCACCGTGCAAAACGCTTGCCAGAACCCCTGGCAGACATTGCAAAGGGGCCGAGGCGTGCATTAGCACCCGGGTTGCCGGCAGAAGGAGTAGCAGGTGTGGGGAGCATGAAGAATGAAATCGCCTGACTGTGTCGCACCGTAAGCTGCTTGCGCAGGGGCGGTTGTGAAAACAGCGCCTGCCTGCCTTTTGTGCGGCCTTGTCGACTCATGCTAGCCGGCATCAGCGCGCTCCGTGGCCGCTTGGGTGCAACTGCCGCCCTTGTCCTACAGGGACAGGATTGCGCGAGCACGTCATAGAATCTGCACGCCATGCACAACCCTCGCCATCCCCATGTATTGCCCGTGCGCGATGGGGTGAGCCCCAGCTGCGTGGTACTGCCAGTGCGAGGGCAGGGCAGCATGCTGGATTTTTTGACAGAGCGGCTGCCGGCCGTGTCCCGTGAAGGGTGGCACGAGCGCATGGAGGCGGGTGTCGTGGTGGATGAACGCGGGCAGGCCGTGTTGCCTGATCGGGCTTTTGAAGGAGGGCTGCGCCTTTACTACTATCGCAGCCTTCCAGCCGAGCCCGCCTTGCCGTTCAGTGAAGCGGTGGTGTATCAGGACGAGCATCTGGTGGTGGCAGATAAGCCGCACTTCATGCCGGTAACGCCCTCAGGCCGGTATCTGCATAACACCTTGCTGGTACGCCTCAAACGCCGGTTGGGGCTGCCCGAGCTTTCGCCATTGCACCGCATTGACCGTGATACGGCTGGGTTGGTGATGCTGTCAGTGCATCAGGCAACGCGCGGGGCGTATCAGGCGCTGTTCCGCGACCGGCAGATCATCAAGCATTACGAGGCCGTTGCACCGTGGCGCGCAGACCTGACCTTCCCGCGTGACCACCGCAGCCGGTTGGAGGAGAGTCCGCAGTTTTTTCGTATGCAGGAGGTGTCGGGCGAGCCCAATAGCTACACCCATATCCAGGTGCTAGAGGTCACAGGCGACTGGGCTCGGTACCTGCTGTCGCCCGTCACTGGCAAGCGCCACCAGTTGCGCGTGCATATGGCGGCCCTGGGGCTGCCACTGCGCAACGACCCTTTTTATCCCGTCGTCAATGACCCGCCCGAAGGCGACTACTCGCGGCCTCTGCAGCTGTTGGCGCGGTCTCTGGAGTTTGTGGATCCCGTCACTGGGGTGCAAAGGGTTTTTGAAAGCAGACAGGCGCTGAGCCTGCCTTGAACACGCTGGGACCTCGACGCAGACCTGCATGACGACTTCTGTGTCTGCAGCAGCGGGTTGTTGTTGTGGTGAATTTTTGCAAGGGTTTTCCCTATGCCTGGAAAGGCCATTGCACTGGTGATGGTTTTGTTTTTGCGCGAGATCGGGTACTTTGGTTCTCCGTATGCACGTCGATGCATAAATTACCAAAAAGCACCAGATGATTCCCTCAAGTTCCCGCCATTCCGTCGCCTTCAAGCTGTCCTTGACGGCTTTGCTCAGCTTGTTGGCGGTTTTGTTGGCCACGATGGGCATCGTCAGTACCCTGCTCTGGCAAGACTTTGGTCGCCTCGCGCGTGGTGATGCCATGCAATACGCCGCCCAAGTACGCACTTTGGTCCAGACCTTTGATGAAACGGCACAAGAGCAGGCCAAGCGCGACTTCACCCTGTTCAAGGCGAATTTCCCAGGTCAATTCACCGTGGCAGAGTTGCCTGGGGCCGATGGAAAGCCCGAGGCTGTGCTGTCTTTCCAGGGGGCCTCCGTCAACGGCGACTTTGAAGTGGTGGACCGATTCTCAAAGGACAGCACGGGTGCCGTGGCCACGATTTTCGCGCGCACCGGCGACGATTTCATTCGTGTGACCACATCCCTCAAAAAGCAGGATGGTGAGCGTGCTTACAAGACCCTGCTGGACCGTAAGCACCCGGCCTATGCCCTCATGAATGAGGGCAAAACCTATATCGGCCGTGCCAGCCTGTTTGGCCGTGAGTACATGACCGTGTATGAGCCCATCCGCGACGGGACTCGCACCATCGGCATCCTGTTCATTGGCTCCGACATGGGTGCCATTCTGGGCAAGCTCGACACCGTGATGGCGGGACAAAAATTGTTTACCTCGGGTGCTGTGTATGCCGTCAATCTCTCATCGGGCCCCGCACGGGGCAGTGTTTTCGGGTTGCCCGGCGCTGGCAAGCCCCTGAAGTTGGATGACAAGGACGACAACGCCAAGGCTTGGCTGGCGTCGTTGGCTGCGGTCCAGTCCTCTGGCGATCTGGAGTCCGGTTGGTCGCCCCGTCGCAGCGGTGAGAGTGATACCGCCACCCGCTACGTGGCGGTTGAGCACTACCAACCCTGGAGCTGGGCCATCGTTGCCGAGGCACCTTTGACAGAGATGATGAGTGAGGCGCGCGGCGTGCTCACCTGGCTTTGGCTGGGTGTGGCGGTGGCACTCGCTTTGCTCACTGTGGTGCTGTTGGTGGCTACGCGCAGACTGGTGGGTGCCCCCGTGCAGCAGCTAAGCACAGCCCTTGGCTATCTGGCGCAGGGGGATCTCACGCACGCGGTGTCCGTCCGCTCGCGCGATGAAATCGGCTCTCTGGCCCAGGCCATGGAAGGCTTTCGCGTCCGGTTGGTGGAAAGTTTGGGCACGGTGCGTACCAGTGCCGACAGCGTATCTGCTGCCAGTACGGAGATTGCACAGGGTAACCAGGACCTGTCGGGGCGTACCGAAAGTCAAGCCAGTGCGTTGGAGCAGACGGCGGCCAGCATGGAGCAACTGGGCGCCACCATACGCCACAACGCCGACAGCGCAAGCCAAGCCAACCAACTGGCCGTGGGGGCCAGCCGGGTTGCCCAGCAGGGTGGTGAGGTGGTGTCCAAAGTGGTCCGCACGATGCAGGACATCAACAACAGCAGCCAGAGGATCGCCGACATCATTGGTGTGATCGACGGCATTGCCTTTCAGACCAACATCCTGGCGCTCAACGCGGCGGTCGAGGCAGCACGCGCGGGTGAACAAGGTCGCGGCTTCGCGGTAGTGGCTGCCGAGGTGCGCAACCTGGCCCAGCGCACGGCAGCCGAAGCCAAGGCCATCAAGGAGCTGATTGGCGCCAGCAGCGCCATGGTGCAACAGGGCTCGGTGCTGGCGGATCAGGCGGGCACCACGATGCAGGAAGTCGTCAGCTCTATCCAGCGCGTGGCCGACATGGTCTCTGAAATCAGCGCGGCCACTAACGAGCAGACCGCCGGAGTTGGCCAGGTGGGTGAGGCTGTCACACAGCTCGACCAGACCACGCAGCAGAATGCGGCGCTGGTGGAGGAAATGGCTGCGGCTGCCAGCAGCCTGCGCACGCAGGCGCAGCAGATGGTTGAGGCCATTGCGCGGTTCAACCTGAGCCAGGATGCAACAACGGCGCGTATGCATGTGTCCGCACCGGACCGTGCCGTGCCAAAGCTCGGCGGCTAGAGAGCCCTCGACAGAAAGACGTCAGCCCATGAAAAAACCTGCCAGGCATTGCTGCCTGGCAGGTTTTATTGATTTGGAGCGGGTGAAGGGAATCGAACCCTCGTATGAAGCTTGGGAAGCTGCCGTTCTACCATTGAACTACACCCGCGACGCTCCGGATTATAGGCAGCATCCGCCAGCTGTCTGGCAAGCGCTTTGTGCAAGCGTGCAAAACGCATATCCATAGCCGAACATGTTGGTTGGGTGTGATCGCGTCGGGCTCTAAATTCCTTCCACCTGCTGCACCGCGCAGGCACTTCAAAGAAAAGGAAAGGATGCCAATGACAACCCAACGCACTCTCTCATCGCAATGGTTTGGACGCCGCTGGATGCGCGCCTCCTTGGCATCCTGCATGGCGTTGTTCGGTGGAACTTTGCTCGCTGCCACACCCATCCCCGCAGGCCCTCTGGTCACCACCGAATGGCTGGCGCAGAACCTGGACAACCAGCAGGTGCGCATTGTGGAGGTGAGCGTGAACCCCGGCCTGTACGAGCGCGGCCATGTGCCGGGTGCGGTCAACTTCTCGTGGCACCAGGACCTGAACGACCGGGTGCGCCGTGACATCGTGAGCAAGGAGGCGTTTGAGTCCCTGTTGTCCAAGGCGGGTGTGTCGCAAGACACCACGGTGGTGCTGTACGGCGACACCAACAACTGGTTTGCTGCCTGGGGCGCGTGGGTGTTTGACATCTATGGTGTCAAGAACGTGAAGCTGCTCGACGGCGGCCGCAAGAAGTGGGAGGCGGAGAACCAGCCGCTGAACAACCGCGTGCCCGAGTTTGCAACCACCAGCTACCGGGTGGCCAAGATGAACACCGACCTGCGGGCCCGCCTGTCCGATGCATTGGCTACGGCAGAGGGCAAGAGCAATGCAAAGCTGGTGGACATTCGGTCGGCCGACGAATACGCGGGCAAGATTTTTGCCCCGGCCGGTGTGCCCGAGCTGAGCATCCGTGCCGGCCACATCCCCGGCGCGGCCAACGTGCCCTGGGGCCAGGCGGTCAAGGAGGATGGCACCTTCAAATCCGCCGAGGACCTCAAAAAGCTCTACGCCAGCGCGGGCGTGGATGGCAGCAAGCCCATCATCACCTACTGCCGCATTGGCGAACGCTCCAGCCACACCTGGTTTGCGCTGTCCAAGATCCTGGGCTACAGCGTCAAGAACTATGACGGTTCGTGGACGGAATACGGCAATGCGGTGGGCGTGCCCATCACCAACCCGGCGGGCACCATCTGGGCCGCGAAGTGAATGGGCTGACCGACAGAACCTTTTGGGAAGAAGGTGCAATGCAAAACAAAGAGATCTTTTGAGTTTTGGTAGGGGGTCTCCTTTACAGCCCGCCTGGTGCGGGCTTTTTTTATGGGTGCGGTGCAATGACATACAAGATCAATTTCTCTGGCGCAGGAGCCCTGGCGTCGCTTGCAGCGCTGGCGGCATTGGGTTGGGCGGCCCAGGCGGTTCAGGGCTTGCCAGGCGGGCGCACGCTCGTTTTTGCTTTGATCACGGGCGCGGTGCTGGGGCTCGTGTTGCAGCGCTCGCGCTTTTGCTTTTACTGCCACGCGCGCGACTGGTTTGAAGACCGCAATCCGCGCGGGCTGCTGGCCATCGTGCTGGCGCTGGCGGTGGGGGTGGTGGGCTACACCGTGGTGCTGGGTAGCTGGTTGCCCGTGCCCCAGCCGGGCAAGCTGCCGCCCGACATGCACATCGGCCCCGTGAGCTGGGTGCTGGTAGCGGCTGGGCTGTCGTTTGGTACCGGCATGGTGGTGTCGGGCTCGTGCATCAGCGCGCACTGGTACCGGCTGGCCGAAGCGGCCACGGTATCGCCGTTCGCGCTGGCCGGGTCGGCACTGGGCTTCATCCTGGGTTTCAAGACCTGGAACCCCTTATACAGCCAGAGTGTGGCCGATGCGCCCGTGGTGTGGCTGCCTGCCCACCAGGGGTATGGCGGCGCCTTGCTGGCGCAACTGGGCGGGTTGGCCCTGGTGGCTGCCTGGCTTTGGCGGGGCTTTGCGCAGGAGGCCGCCGCATCATCAGCGCCGGGTGCAGTCCCTGTCGTACCAGGACTGCGTGCCGTGTGGCGCAACCTGTGGACCGGACGCTGGCACTACTGGGTAGGCGGGTTGGTCGTGGGTCTGATTGGCGCATTTGCCATCGTGCGCATGCGACCCCTGGGCGTGACAGCCACGCTGGGCAGCGCCGCACGCCAGTGGGCACAGGGGCAGGGCTGGATTCCAGACCGGCTCGATGGGCTCGATGGATTTGCGGGTTGCGCTACCGTGCCGCAGGCCACCTGGTTTACCCCCAATGCCATGCTGTTGGTGGGCCTGGTGGCGGGAGCGTTCGTGGCAGCTACAGCCAGCCGCCAGTTTGTGCCGCGCTGGCCTACGTGGCGCGATGCTGTACGGGGCCTGTCGGGTGGCGTGTTCCTGGGCTGGGGGGCGATGACCGGGCTGGGCTGCACCGTTGGCACGCTGCTGTCCGGCGGCATGGCGGGCGCGCTGTCGGGTTGGGTGTTTGGGCTGTCCGTATTTTTTGCGGTGTGGGCCGGTCTGCAGATCAAGCGGCTGTGGCTGAGCGGAGGGCTGCAACAACGCTGAGTCCACCCGTCAGTCCTATCCGATACACTGCGGGCCGCATGGACGCGCACATGAAACCGATGACTCTGACGGCTTGGCTCTGGCGGGCGGTGCTGGCCGCAGGTGTGGCTGGCTGCGCCTACACACCCCCCGCGCCGTTCGTTGTTGTTGGCAACGGGAAGTCGGTATCCATCAACTGGGAAAATTCAACGCTGGGCCCTGACGGAGCCTTCAATGCGGCCGAAAAACATTGCGCACGATATGGCCTGGGGGCAGAACTGTCGGCCCAGGTCAGTCGCTTTGAGGTGATCTACCGCTGCGTGTAAGCCCCTCGCTGCAGACGCGCAAGAGACTTGGGGCGCCAAAGCGCGCAGGGACGCAATGCACCTGCGCTTTCAGACATTTTGGGCTCGAAGCGCTAGAAATATCTGCCTGTAAAGCTATAAAAATTATAGCTATTCACCGGCAGAGCGAAGCGGCAGCCCCCTGGCATCCGCTCACTGGCCGCTCTGGATGTCGCCCAGGCACAGGTATTTGATCTCCACATAGTCGTCCATGCCGTAGTGCGAGCCCTCGCGGCCCAGGCCCGACTGCTTGACGCCGCCAAAGGGTACGTGCTCTGTGGCCAGAATGCCCACGTTGGCACCAACCATGCCGTATTCCAGCGCCTCGGTCACGCGGAAGATGCGACCCACGTCGCGGCTGTAGAAGTAGCTGGCCAGGCCGAACTCGGTGTTGTTGGCTGCGTCGATGGCTTCCTGCTCGGTCTTGAACTTGAACACGGGCGCAAACGGGCCAAAGGTTTCTTCGCGGGCACACAGCATGTCGGCCGACGCATTGGCCACCACCGTGGGCTCGAAGAACTGCCCGGAGCCCAGACTCTTGAGCCGCTGGCCGCCAGCCACCACCTGGCCGCCCTTCGCCAGCGCGTCGTCCACGTGGCGCTGCACCTTGGCCAGCGCGGCTTCCTCGATCAGCGGGCCCTGGTTCACACCGGCTTCAAAGCCATTGCCCACCTTGGCCGTCTTGACCTTGGCGGCGAACTTGGCCACGAACTCGTCGTACACGCCTTCCTGCACATAAAAGCGGTTGGTGCAGACGCAGGTCTGGCCCGCGTTGCGGTATTTGCTGGCGAATGCGCCTTCCACGGCGCTGTCGATGTCGGCATCGTCAAACACCAGGAAGGGCGCATTGCCACCCAGCTCCAGCGACATCTTCTTGACCGTGGGGGCGGACTGCGCCATCAGGATGCGGCCCACTTCGGTGCTGCCGGTGAAGCTGATGTGGCGCACCACGTCGCTCGCGCACAGCACCTTGCCGATGGCAATGGAGTTGTCGCTGTCGGCGGGCAGGATGTTGAACACGCCGGCAGGGATGCCCGCACGCAGGGCCAGCTCTGCGGCGGCCAGGGCGGTGAGCGGCGTCAGCTCGGCCGGCTTGATGACCACGGGGCAGCCCGCAGCCAGCGCAGGCGCGACCTTGCGGGTGATCATGGCCAGCGGGAAGTTCCATGGCGTGATGGCCGCGCACACGCCGATGGGTTGCTTGAGCACCAGCAGGCGGCGGTTGTTGTCAAACTGGGGCAGGGTCTCGCCGTTGATGCGCTTGGCCTCTTCGGCAAACCATTCCACAAAGCTCGCTCCGTAGGCGACTTCGCCCTTGGCTTCTGGCAGGGGCTTGCCCTGTTCGGCGGTCATGATGCGGCCCAGGTCGTCCTGGTTGGCCATGAGCAGGTCAAACCACTTGCGCAGGATGATGCTGCGCTCCTTGGCGGTCTTGGTTTTCCAGGGGCCCCAGGCGGCGTTGGCGGCGGCAATGGCGGCCTCGGCATCCTGCGGGCCCAGATTGGCCACGTCGGCCAGCTTCAGGCCCGTGGCTGGGTCGTTCACGTCAAAGCGGCTGCTGCCCGCCACCCATTGGCCGTTGATGAGGCCGTCAGTCTTGAGCAGCGTGGGGTCGTTGAGCAAAGCGAGGGGGGAAGTCTTCATGTCCATGGGGGTCTCCGGATGCAGGTGAAATAAGGGCAGAAAGAGGGCGAATTCAGTGCCAAAGTGCGGGCAGTGCGGCGCGTGGATGCGGGGCGACGAACAGGCTATCACGGGCAGTACGGGCGAGTGTCGCCTGCGTTGCAGGGGCCTTGGGCAACTGAAAAATACTAACCAGCTCGGCCAGACGCGCTGCCTGGCCTTGCAGGCTCTGGGTGGCGGCTGTGCCTTGTTCCGCCAGGGCCGCGTTTTGCAGGGTGGTTTCGTCCAACCGTGCCATGGTGCCGCTGATCTCGCGGATGCCTTCGTACTGGCGCGTCATCGCGTGGTGCATGTCGCCGATCATGGCGCTGATGTCGTGCACCTGCGAGACGATGGCGTGCACCGAAGCCCCTGCCTGCTGCACATGCTGGTGGCCTTGTGCCACCTTGTCCACGTTCTGGTGGATGAGCCGCTTGATCTCCCGGGCTGCCTCGGCGCTGCGCTGGGCCAGAGAGCGCACTTCGGTGGCCACCACCGCAAAGCCCCGGCCTTGCTCGCCAGCACGCGCCGCTTCCACGGCAGCGTTCAGCGCGAGGATGTTGGTCTGGAACGCAATGCCGTCAATCACTGCCGTGATGTCGCTGATGGTCTTGGACGAAGTGGAGATGTCCTCCATGGTGGCCACCATCTGCTGCACGGCATGTCCGCTGTCTGCCGCTGCGCCAGAGGCTCCGTCTGCGAGGCGGTGAGCTTGCTCTGCCTTGACTGTGCTGTCCCGCACCGAATCGGTCAAGACCGCTACGGCAGCGGCGGTCTGCTGCAGATGGCTGGCCTGCTCTTCCGTGCGCTGGCTCAGGTGGAGGTTGCCGGTGGCCAACTCTGCCGAGCCGGTGGCGATGCTCTCGCTGCTGTTGCGCACATCGCCGACCAGGGCCGCCAGGTGGCCGCGCATGGTGTCCATGGCCGCCATGACACTGCCCGGCAGGGGGGGCGCCGACCCGGCCGAAGTTGCCGCGCTCAGGTCGCCCTGGGCGATGACCAGCGCCATGTGCGCCACATCAACCGGCTCGCCCCCCAATTGCCGCGTGATGGAGCGGATGACCATCGCGGCCAGGCCCGTGCCCAGCAGCAGCGCCAAGGTGCAGCTGCCCGCGAGCAGGGCCATGGAGAACACATAGGTGGCCCGACCTTTGGCCGCCAACGCATTCGCTGCGTCGGTGGTGAACTGCCATTGCTGTTCCACCGCCGCTGCACTGGCCGCAAACAACCGCTGCGACCGGCCGGTGAACAGACGCCGCGCTTCTTCTGCCCGGGCGGGGTCTGAGAGCGACTCCCGCGATACGGCACGCAGCTTGTCCCAGTAGCCCATGGCCGTTTGCGTCACGTCGGTCACCGCCATCCACAAGGCACGGTCTTCCTCACCCGTCAGGCGCTTCTCGTGTTCAGCGAGACTGCTGCGCAGCTGGGCATGGGCTTCGTCAATGCCCTTTTCCAGAAGGTCCATCTCGGCGGCGGAGACGGTCATGAGGTGTTGTGCCTGCAATATCCGGATGGCGGCCAGCTTTTCCTGCCAGGACTTGACGGCCTGCAGCGATGGCGTGGTGTTGCGTGTGTAGTGGTCCAGCGTTTCATGGAGCACCCGGATGCGCTGCGCTGCCACCAGGCCCACACCCGCCAGCAGGGCCAGCAGCAAGCCCAGCGTGCACATCAGGCGCACCCAGACCTTCATGGCGGCGATCGATTGCAATGTTTTGCGGATCATGGTGCGCTTACTGCCCAGCGGCGCTCTACCGACGCACCGTGCGTGCGCCAGAAACTGGCGTCAAAAGCCAGCGATCTGCGCAGGTTGGAGGGGGCGGAGGGCAGGTCGCTGGGGGCCATCGACAGGTCGACCAACGGGGTGTGCGTTGACCCACCTCCTACCGGCTCTGCAGACCGGGGGCGATTTTCTTCATAGCGCAGGATGGCCCCCATGTGGGTGGGGCCGTAGGGAATTGCCTTAGAGAAAGCGAGCTGCGCAGCCTCCGAGGTGGCAAAGCGAATGAAGTCCAGCGCCATCGCCTGCCGTGGCGTGCCCCGCACAATGGCCCAGTAGTCCATCTCGTAGATCGCATCCATCCAGACGATGGACAGGCGCGAGGACTGGGTGGCTGCATTGGCTGCAGCCACGCGGCCATTGAAGGCCGTTGTCATGCCGACCGTGCCGTCGAGCAGGTTCTGCGGCCCTTGTGCACCCGACTCCCACCACACGATGTGGGGCTTGAGCTGTTCCAGCTTCTTGAGTGCGCGTGCCAAGCCGGCTTCACTGTTCAGTTGGGCGTAGACATCGCGGCGGTGCACGCCGTCGGCCAGCAGTGCGATCTCCAGGTTGTAGCGCAGGCCTTTGCGCATGCCGCGCTTGCCGGGAAAGCGTTTGGTGTCCCAGAAGTCGGCCCAGCTCCTGGGCGCGTCCTTGCCAAACCGCTGGCTGTCGAAGGCCAGCACCGTAGACCACACGAAGGCCCCGAGTCCGCAGTCTTGCACCGTACCGGGCAGCAGCATGCTGGCGTGGGGCACGCTCGTGCGGTCAATGCGCTCGAAGTGTCCTGCGGCGCAGCCATTTGCCAGGTCGGCGGATTCCACCTCCACCACATCCCATTCAGGCTTGCCGCGCTGGATCATGGCGCCCACCTGGGCCAGGTCGCCCGTGTATTCAACGCCTTGCACCTTGGCACCCTTGGCGTTGGGGGTGGCTTCAAAAGGCGCATAGAAGGCCAATTGTTGGGCTTTGGCATTGGCGCCGCCAAAATTGGCCACCGTCAGCGTCTGACTGAGCGCGGGGCTCACGGCCAAGGCCAGGCCACACGACACCCCAAGGGCGTGCTTCACAAAAGCGTGGCGCATGCTCAGCCCCTGCGCGTGCGCAACCACTCCAGCGCCAGCAAGAGGCTGGTGGTGAAGAGGATGAGCAGTGTGGCCACGGCGGCAATGGTGGGCGAAATGTTCTCGCGGATGCCATTGAACATCTGGCGCGGCAGCGTGGACTGGTCGGCCCCGGCCAGGAAGAGGGTGACCACCACTTCGTCAAAGGAGGTGGCAAACGCAAACAGCGCGCCGGAGATCACGCCCGGCGCAATCACCGGCAGCGTCACGCGGAAGAAGGTGTTGAGCGGTGTCTCACCCAGGCTCAGCGAGGCGCGCACCAGGTTGTGGTTGAAGCCCGCCAGCGTGGCCAGCACGGTGGTCAGCACAAAGGGTGCGCCCAGGGCTGCGTGCACGATGATGAGGCCGAAGTAGCTGTCGGCCAGGCCCAGCGGCGCGAAGTACAGGTAGGTGGCCACGCCCACCACGATGATGGGCACCACCATGGGGGCAATCAGGATGGCCATGAGCAGTCCCTTGAACCGGAAGTCCGCCCGCGACAGGCCCACGGCGGCCAGGGTGCCCAGCACAGTGGCAATCAGCGTGGCTGCAGGCGCCACGATGAAGCTGTTGCGCGTGGCACGGGCCCATTCGGCCGACTCGAACAGGTTGCGGTACCACTTGAGCGACCAGCCGTGGATGGGGTAGGCGAGGAACGAGCTTTCGGAGAACGACAGCGGCACCATCACCAGGATGGGGGCCAGCAGGAACACCAGCACGGACACGCACAGCGCGCGCACGGCCCACCAGCCGAGCTTGTCGGCCAACGTGGCGTACAGGGGGAATTGGGGCAGGCGAAACATGGGCAGCGACTTTCAGCTTTGGAGGGAGTGATCAGCCCAGACTCAATTCGGCTTTGCCAATGCGCCGGTACACGCCATACAGCAGCAGCGTGGCAGCCAGCAGCAGGGCACCCAGCGCGCAGGCCATGCCCCAGTTCACTTCCACATTGGTGTAGCGGGCGATGTAGTAGCTCAGCATCTGGTCATCGGCCCCGCCCAGCAGCGCGGGCGTGACGTA
Organism: Acidovorax sp. ACV02; assembly: GCF_014851475.1. Taxonomy (NCBI): domain Bacteria; kingdom Pseudomonadati; phylum Pseudomonadota; class Betaproteobacteria; order Burkholderiales; family Comamonadaceae; genus Acidovorax; species Acidovorax sp. ACV02. Next base: position 310,514 of record NZ_JACUZU010000006.1, on the reverse strand, counting down.
GTAGCCAATGGCCAGGATGAACACCAGCAGGGCACCCGCGCCAATGCCGGGGTAGGTTTGCGGCACATACACCCGAAAGAACGCGGCAATGGGCGAGCTGCCCAGCGACACCGCCGCACGCAAGTAGGTGGGCGGCACGCTCTTCATCACGCTGTATAGCGGCAGGATCATGAACGGCAGCAGGATGTGCACCATGGCAATCACCACGCCCGTGCGGTTGAACAGCAGCGCCAGCGGCTGTTCGATCAGGCCCAGGCCCATCAGGCCCCGGTTGACCAGGCCTTCGGATTGCAGCAGCACGATCCAAGCGGCCACACGCACCAGGATCGAGGTCCAGAAAGGCACCAACACCAGGATCATCAGCACGTTGGCCGAACGCGCAGGCAATGAGGCCAGCCACCAGGCCAGCGGGTAGCCCACCAGCAGGCACACCAGTGTGACCACCAGGCTGATGTGGAACGTGCGCAGCAGGATGCCGCCAAAGGCGCGCTGCTCCTCGGGCATGCGCTCGACTTGGCCCAGTGCATCGCGCTGCAGGTCCACCGATGCAAGCAGGTAGTCGGGCGTCCAGCGGGCGCCGTTCTTGGCTATGGCGCGCCAGAAGGGTGCCTCGCCCCAGCGGGGGTCGGCGCCCAGCAGGCGCTCCCTGATGGCGTCGGCAGAACCTTCAAAAGGCAGGTCGCGGTAGGCCCCCATCACCATGGAGCGTGCGCCCGGCACCTCGGAGTTGAGCCGGCGCGCCAGGGCGCCAGCGTCCGAACGGTCGGGCAGGCGGGCGAGATCGCCCACCAGCGCGGCATAGGCCGCCGCCGGTGGTGCGTCGCGCCGGTCCCAGCCGTCCAGGGCACGCATGGTGCCGGGCAGCGCGTTGGCCACTTCGGGGTTCTCCACCGCGCGCTGCAGCAGCGCGGCAATGGGCACCAGCAGCGTGAGCAGCAGAAACACCAGCAAGGGCAGCGTGAGGCTGAACGCCCGCCATTTGCGCCGCACTTCGGCGCGGGCCAGGGCTTTGCGCAGCGCGCCGGGGGCGTGGCTGTCCTGTGCGCGGTGCGGGGCCATATCAGGGGCGTTCATGGCGATCACGCCGGAGTGGGCTTGCATGGTGGTGGGCTCTGTCTGCTGCTGGTGTGGGCTCATGGCTCAGGCGGGCGGGCGCAGGCTTACTGCGTGGCCCAGGCGGCAAAGCGCTTTTCCAGCGCCTCGCCCTGGTCGGCCCAGAAGCCCACGCTGAACTGCAGGGCCTCCTTGGCGTTGGTGGCCGAGGTGGGCAGGTCGTCCAGCACCTTCTTGTCCAGCGACGCCAGGGCCTTGGTGTTGGCCGGGCCATAGGCAATGTTCTGTGCATAGGCGGCTTGCTGTGGGGTCTGCATCGTGAAGGCGATGAACTTCACAGCAGCATCCTTGTTGGGTGTGCCCTTGGGGATGGCCCAGTAGTCCAGGTCGTAGATGCCGCCGGGCCAGTAGATCTTGAGGTTGCGGCCTTCGCGGTTGGCGGCGTCGATGCGGCCGTTGAACACCGTGGTCAGGGTCACATCGCCTGCGACCAGGAACTGCGGCGCCTGGGCACCGGCCTCCCACCACTGGATGTTGGGCTTGAGTTCGGTCAGCTTCTTGAACGCGCGGTCGGCGCCGTCCTTGGTGGCCAGCACCTTGTACACGTCGGCGGGCTTCACGCCATCGGCCAGCAGCGCAAATTCGAGGTTGTAGCGCGCGCCCTTGCGCATGCCGCGCTTGCCCGGGATCTTCTTGGTGTCCCAGAAGTCAGCCCAGCTGGTGGGTGGGGTCTTGAGCTTGTCGCCGTTGTAGGCCATGACGGTGGACCACACAAAGATGCCCACAGCGCACTCGTTCACCGCAGCGGGCAGCAGGTCGGCCTTGGGCACGATCTTGCTGTAGTCCAGCTTTTCGTACAGGCCTTCATCGCAGCCGCGCGCGGCGTCGGGCGATTCGACCTCGACCACGTCCCAGGTCACCTTCTTGGCCTCGACCATGGCCTTGACCTTGGCCTGCTCGCCGTTGTACTCCACGGCCACGATCTTGTTGCCAGCCTTTTCGTAGGGCTCGTAGAAGGCCTTCTTTTGTGCATTGGCGTTGGCACCGCCGAAGTTGACGACGGTGAGTTGCTGCTGCGCCAGGCTGGGCAGGGCCAGGCAGGCAGACAGGGCAGCGCAGGCGATCAGGCTCTTGTTTTTCATGGTGCGGTTTCCTAGGGGTTGAGGGAAGGGGACGGGGAACAAAAAATGCGGTTCAGTGAACGGTGGGCGCGGCGTAGATGCGCACGGACTCCGTGGGGAACTCCAGCAGCACCGCATCGCCAGGTTCGGGGTGCGGGTTGGCGTCGGCGCGGGTCAGCGGCAGCTTGACGGTGGCCTGCGCCTGGCCGGCGCCGATGTCGCACATCAGGCGCAGGTGGTCGCCGTAATAGATGGCACGGGCCACCGTGGCGCGCAGGGCGGGGGCCTGGGGCGTGGCGCTGGCGGCATGCAGCGCAATGCGCTCGGGGCGGATGCAGGCCTCGGCCGGGGCGCCGGGTGCCAGGTGGTTCACATTGAGGCCGGGCAGGCGCTGGCCGTCAGGCAACTGCAGTGCCCACGCCGTACCACTGCCTTGCAGCGTACCGGTGATGACCGTGCTGTCGCCCACAAAACCCGCCACAAAGCGGTTGGACGGGGTCTCGTACAGTGACTCCACATCGGCCAACTGCTGAATGACACCTTCGTTGAACACCGCCACGCGGTCGCTCATGGTCAGGGCTTCGCCCTGGTCATGGGTCACGTACACAAAGGTCACACCCAGCTGGCGGTGCAGCTCTTTCAGCTCGATCTGCATGTGCTCGCGCAGCTGCTTGTCCAGGGCTCCCAGGGGCTCGTCCATCAGCACCAGCTGGGGGTTGAACACCAGGGCGCGGGCCAGCGCCACGCGCTGCTGCTGGCCGCCCGACAGGCGTGCGGGCAGGCGGTCGGCCATGCCCGACAGGCGCACCATGTCCAGCGCCTTCTTCACGCGTTCGGCCTGCTCGGCCTTGGGCACCTTGCGCACGGTGAGCGGGTAAGCCACGTTCTGCCCGACGGTGAGGTGGGGGAACAGCGCGTAGTTCTGGAACACCATGCCAAAGTTGCGCTTGTGCGGCGGCGTGCGCGTGATCTGCTTGCCATCGAGCAGGATGTCGCCCGCGGTGGGCGACTCGAAGCCGGCCAGCATCATCAGCGTGGTGGTCTTGCCAGAGCCCGAAGGCCCCAGCAGGCTCAGGAACTCGCCGCGCTGGATGTCCAGGTCCAGCGCACGCACCACAAGCTGTTCGCCGTCGTAGGTTTTTTGCACGCCGCTGAAGCGGACCAGGGGTTCTGCGTGGTTCATGGTGGTGGGGGCAATCAAGGGAGAAGGGATTCAGCCCACAGCTGCGAAGCTGTCGGCCAGGATGGCCAGGCCTTCGTGCAGCAGTTCGTCCGATGCAGTCAGGGGCACCAGGATGCGGATCACGTTGCCGTAGGTGCCGCAGGACAGCAGGATGAGTCCGCGCCGCGCGGCTTCGGCCACGACCTTTTTGGTCAGTGCGGCGTCGGGGCGGTGTACATCGCCGTTTTCAAACAGCTCGATCGCCACCATGGCACCCAGGCCGCGCACGTCGCCGATGGCGGGTACTTTGGCGGCCATTGCTTTCAGGTCACTGACCAGCAGCGCGCCCATGTCCTGGCTGCGGGCCAGCAGGTTTTCCTGCTCGAACGCATCGATCACCGCCAGGGCTGCCGCGCAGGCCACCGGGCTGCCCGCATAGGTGCCGCCCAGGCCGCCAGCTGCAGGCGCGTCGATGACGTCAGCGCGGCCCACCACGCCCGACAGGGGGAAGCCGCCCGCCAGCGACTTGGCGGTAGTGATGAGGTCGGGGGCCACCGGCCATTGTTCGCAGGCGAACCACGTGCCCGTGCGGCCCGCGCCGGTCTGCACTTCGTCGGCAATCAGCAGGATGCCGTACCGGTCTGCGAGGGCCTTGAGGCCGGTGATGAACTCGGGTGGGGCCACATAGAAGCCGCCTTCGCCCTGCACGGGCTCGACGATGAAGGCGGCCACGCGCTCGGGCTCGATGTCGTTCTTGAAGATCAGCTCCACCGAATGCAGGGCCTGCTCCACGCTCACGCCATGCAGTGCGTTGGGGAACAGCGCGTGGTAAGTCTCACCCGGGAACGGACCAAAACCCACCTTGTACGGAACGACCTTGCCGGTGAGGCCCAGCGTGAGGTTGGTCCGGCCGTGGTAGCCGCCCGTGAAGGCGATCACGCCAGGGCGCTTGGTGTAGGCGCGGGCGATCTTGATGGCGTTTTCCACGGCCTCGGCGCCGGTGGTGAGCAGCAGGCTCTTTTTGGCAAACGCGCCGGGGGCCAGCGTGTTCAGGCGCTCGCACACTTCCACGTACGGTTCGTACGCCACCACCTGAAAGCAGGTGTGGGTGTACAGGTCCAGCTGGGCCTTGACGGCGGCGATCACGCCAGCGTGCAGGTGGCCGGTGTTGAGCACCGCGATGCCACCGGCAAAGTCGATGAAGCGGCGGCCCTCCACATCCCACAGCTCAGCGTTGCGGGCCTTGTGGATGAAGAGTTCATGGGCCTGGCCCACGCCCCGGGCCACGGCGGCGTGGCGGCGGGTGAGGAGGGCGGCGTTGGTGAAATGGCGGTCTTGCTGCATGGTGTGGGCGGTGGCTGTGAAGGACAAAAAGGGAATGAAAACCAGGAATGGGGCGAATTCTGGAATCCACGCCACGGCCCGTCCATGTACAGCGCAGCGCTGTTTGGCGCGCACTGTGCAGGTCTAGAATCCTGTACAGGCAATCCCTGATTTGGTGTGCGCCAACCCAGTGCACAATTCGCCCCCTTTTTTGCTCCCCTGATGCTCACTCTCAGCCCCGACCTCCAGACACCTCTGGTCAGCCAGATCGTCGATGGTCTGCGGGGGCTCATCGCCGGGCAGGTGCTCAAACCCGGCAGCAAACTCCCGTCCATCCGCGCTTTTGCCGCTGCGCACGGCGTGAGCGTGTTCACCGTGGTCGAGGCCTACGACCGCCTGGTGGCGCAGGGCTGGCTGGTGTCGCGGGCCAATGCGGGCTTTTTTGTGAAGCGGCGGGGCGACGAGGGCGCTGCGCCCGGCACTGGTGCGCCCGAGCGGGCCGTGCCCCGTTTTGATGCGCGCTGGTACCTCAAACAAATTTTTGAAAACCGCAACCTGCCCATGAAACCGGGCTGCGGCTGGCTGCCGCACGACTGGCTGTTTGGCGATGCGGTCAAACGCAGCATGCGCCAGCTGTCGTCCGATGGGCCCGAGCTGGACGGCTATGGCCTGCCGCACGGCCACATGGCGCTGCGCATGGTGGTGGCCGAGTCGCTGGCCGAGCACCATCTGGCGGTGGACGCCGACCAGGTGCTGCTCACGCAGGGCTCCAGCCAGGCGCTGGACCTGGTGGCGCGTCGTCTCGTCAAGCCTGGCGATGTGGTGCTGGTGGACGACCCCGGCTATCCCAACCTGCTGTTCATGTTGCGCTTTGCGGGAGCGCAAGTGGTGGGTGTGCCGCGCACCGCCACCGGCTACGACCTGCCCGCACTGGAGGCTCTGCTGGCCGAGCGCCAGCCCACGGTGTTCTTCACGCAGCCGCGCCTGCAAAGCCCCACCTGCTCGGTGGCATCGGTGGCGCACCTGCACCGGCTGTTGCAATTGGCCGAGCAGCACAACTTCATGCTGGTGGAGAACGACATCTACGCCGACATGGACCCCGGTGTGCGCCCCTCGCTGGCCAGCCTGGACCAGCTCAACCGCGTGATCTACCTGGGCAGCTTCTCCAAGACGATTTCGCCCAACCTGCGCACCGGCTTTCTGGCGGCGCGGCGTGACCTGCTCGACGAGCTGGTGCAGCTCAAGATGATCTCGGGCCTGACCTCGTCAGAGATCACCGAGCGCATCACGTTTGGTGTGGTGACGGATGGGCGCTGGCGCAAGCACCTCAAGTCGCTGCGCGAGCGCCTGGCCGAGGCGCACCGCACGGTGGGGCGGCGCTTGCTGAACCTGGGGTTCGAGCTGTTCCACGAGCCCGAGGCGGGCATGTACCTGTGGGCCCGGCACCCAGACCTGCCCGACAGTGCCGAGCTGTCGAAAGAGGCCACCGGTGCGGGCATCATGCTCGGGCCGGGTCAGCTGTTTCTGGTGGAGCCCCGGCCTACGGGCTGGCTGCGGTTTAACGTGGCGTTCAGCCAGGACGAGCGGATGTGGCGCTTTCTGGAGCAGCGCATCGAGATGGGCCAGCAGGTGGCGGAACAGGGCAGTTCCCTGGCCTGAGCACGCGGTTTGAAGCGTTTTGGGGCGGATGCGCTAGTGCAATATGCCTGGATTGCTATCAAATAGATAGTGATTGACGCAACTGCCCGTGGCCCGGGGGGCTGGTCCATAGGGACCCTCTGCACGAATCACCGCGTCGTGTGCATCAGCGGCCTCGGGCGGTCTGCAGCGTTGCAAATACTCGCAATAGCTACGGCTATTGCTGCGTTTTGCGCCTTGCAACCCCTCCCGATCCGCTGCGCTCACTTGGCCAGCGAGATTCGTGCAGAGGGTCCCTAGCGGTCGATGATGCGCCGCGCGAAGCGCTCCAGGTACTCCATCAGCTGCTCCGCGCCCGCCACGGCCTGGGCCTCGTCGCCACTGGCAATGCCCTGCGCCAGCTGCATGTGCGCGCGGGCACCCTCTGACACCTCGCCTTCGTGCTGGTAGGCGTACCAGAAGCGGCGGCACTGCACGATGAGCGGTTGCACGCATTTGACGGCCGAGTGGTTCTGGCTGGCCTGGTGGGTGACGAGGTCCAGCTCATGGTCGGCCAGCATGTAGTCGTCGAGGTGGCCGCGCGCTGCGGCCTGCACCATGTTCTCCGCACAGCGCACGATGGCCTGGCGCTGCGGCGCGGTGGCGCGGCGTGCGGCGTTGGAGGCCAGCAGGCGCTCCAGTACGCGGCGGGTCTGGATCACGTCCAGGTGGTCGGCCAGGTCGATGTGCGACACCAGCAGCCCGCGCCGGGGCTGCTGCACGATGAGCCCGATGGACACCATGCGCAGCAGCGCCTCGCGCACCGGTGTGCGGCCCAGGCCCGTGCTTTCGGCGATCTCGGCCTCCACCACGGGGCTGCCGGGCTGCAGCTGCAGCGTGGAGATCATTGTCTCGATGGCGTCGTAGGCCACGTCCGCCGCGCGCCGCTTGGGCGCGGGGTCTTGCTGGGGGGAGGGGCGGCGGAGTGTCATCGGGCGTGAAGGACGTTGCGGGAGGCCGCATCTTATGGGATGCGGCCCCGGTGACCCTTGCGGACTGTCAGAGGCTTGCGCCCGCCTTGCGCAGCTCGGCAATCTGCGGCGCCTTGGGCAGCCACAGCTTGTCGAACTCCTGGATGATGCCGTCGGGGTTGAACGACGATGCGGTCTTGAAGGCGATGGACGTGCCCTTGAACTTCTCGATCAGCCCGGCCTCGGTGGTCACGATGTCATTGATCTGCGCATCCAGCGACTGGGCCACCAGCTTGCGGATGATGTCCTTGTCCTTGACATCCAGCCCTTGCCAGATGCGGCCGGAGACCAGCGGCGCGAACGGCATGAACAGGGCGTTCATCTGCAGCAGGGCCTTGGCCACCTTGTCGAAGCGCTGGTTCCAGGAGAACTCGATGTCCGCCTCCAGCCCATCCACCTGGCCGTTGCTCATCGCGTCAAACACCTGGGGCGTGGGGATGGGCGTGGGGGCGGCGCCCAGCATTTGATAAAAGTCTCGGTACACGGGCGTGGGGTTGATGCGCAGTTTCATGCCCTTGATGTCGGTGGGCACCGTGATGTCCTTGGTGGAGAACACGGCGCGCATGCCGGTGATGCCCCAGCCCAGGCCAATGGTGCCCGTCTCGCGCGGCAGCACTTCGAGCAGTTTTGTGGCAGATGGGTGTTTGACGAGTTTGGCCACGGCAGGCGTGGAGCGCACCAGGTACGGTGCATTGATCGCCGCGATGCTGGACACGCGCGAGCCCAGTTCGGCCGCCTGGATCCAGCCCATGTCGAGCGCGCCGGACTGCAGCTGCTGCATCATCGCGGCCTCGTTGCCAAGCTGGCCCGAGTGGAAGACCGTGACGCTCAGTCGGCCGTCGGTTTCCTTCTTCAGCGCCTCGCCAAACTGCAGTGCGGCGCGGTTCCACGAGTGGCCAGCGGGTGTGATGAGGCCCAGGCGGAACTCCTTTGCATCGGCTGCACGCACCAGCGACGGGAACCCCAGAGGAACCGCCACTGCGGCGGCGGCAGCTGCGTTGCGCTGGATGAAATGGCGGCGGGAGACAGTGTGGGCGGGCTGGGTCGTCATGGTGAACTCCGTGTGAAAGAACTTTGGGAGGGGGACGGGATTTGTCTGGCAGCGGCCTACTTGAGCAAACCGAGCGACAGGCTGGGGAACAGCGACAACATCACCAGCGCCACGCAGCTGATGATGAAAAACGGCAGCGTGACGATGAACATCTTTCCGGGCTTGGCCCCGGTGACGGCCGACGCGACAAAGAAGCTCAGGCCCACGGGCGGAGTCATCAGCCCCAGCACCAGGTTGACGACGATCACCACACCAAAGTGGCGCGGGTCGATGTGATAGACCTCGGTGGCAATCGGCAGCAGGATGGGGGCGGTCATGATGAGACCGGGGATGCCGTCGATCACCGTGCCGATGACCAGCAGGATGACGTTGGTGAGCAGCAAGAAGGTGACCGGGTCGTGCGCCACGGTCTGCACCCAGGCGGCGACCATCTGGGGCACCTTGCCGTAGATCAGCAACCACGAGAACACGGCCGCTGCCGCCACCAGAAACAGCACGATGGCGGAGTAAATGGCCGAGCGCAGCAGGATGGCGGGCATGGCGCTGAACCGGAACTCCTTGGTCACATAGCGACCCACCAGGGCCGAGGCCAGCGCGCCCACGGCGGCAGATTCGGTGGGGTTGGCCAGGCCGCTCAGGATGGAGCCCACGATGATGATGGGGATCAGCAGTGTGGGGCTGGCCTGCACCACGGTGTGCGCGCGCTGGGCCAGCGTGCGCTTTTCGCTGCGCGGGTAGTTGTAGACAAAGCCCATGAGCGCGATCACGACAAAGAACAGCACGGTGAGCAGCACGCCGGGCAGGATGCCGGCAATCAGCATGTCGCCCACGGCCACCTGGGCCAGCACGCTGTAGACCACAAACATCACCGAGGGCGGGATGATGGGCCCCAGCATGCCGCCGTACACCGTGAGGCCGGCCGCAAAGGTCTTGTCGTAGCCCTGCTTTTCCATCTCGGGCACCATGACCTGCGACATGATGGCCACCTGCGCGGTGGCCGAGCCGATGATGGATGACACCAGCATGTTGGCCAGGATGTTCACGTAGGCCAGCCCCCCTTTGACGGAGCCGATGAAGGCCATGGACAGGTCCACCAGCCGCCGCGTGATGCCGCCGCTGTTCATGATCTCGCCGATCAGGATGAACAGCGGGATGGCGATGAGGCCATAGCTGTCCACCCCGCCGAACATCTGCATGGGGAACGACTGGAACAGCACCGGGCTGCCGATGCTGAGGATGTACACCGCGCCCGACAGGCACAGGCACACGCCGATGGGCACACCCACCATCAAGGCGGCGAGGAAGAACAGGGTGGTGATCATGGTCGGGCTCTGGTGGGTTTTGCTGGCGTAGGGGCGTTCAGTTCACGGCGTCAGCGTTGACTACGTCGAAGCCCGCGTGCTGCACACGCTCTGCGGCGCCCATGTCTTCGAACAGGTTGGCCAGTGCATGCACGCTGAAGGTGGCCGAGAAGATCGGCAGGATGAGTTGCAGCACCCAGGTGGGCCAGTTCAGCGTCTGGGTGCGCTCGGTGTAGATGAAGTTGAAGCTCTCGGCCGCAAACTCCTTGGCGTCAAAGCCGTAGCGCGCAATGCCGATGGGGTCCATCCACACCCAGCACATCACCAGCATGGCCAGGCCAAACAGCAGCACGCCGGACGTGGCCACTACCTTGAATGCCTTGGCGCCCCGCGCGCCGAGGTGGTCGGTGAGCATGGTCACGGCAAAGTCCATGCGCAGCCGCGTCATGACCGAGGCGCCCACAAAGGTCAGCCAGACCACCGTGTAGACCGCCGCCTCGTCCACCCAGTAGATGGGCATGCCGGTGTAGCGCGTGACCACGTTGAGCAGGATCAGCAGCACCAGCAACGTCATGAGGGAGGTGAGCAGATGCCGCTCCATGCGCAGAACCTGCGTGGACAGCGCCAGCACCCAGCGGACGGGAGCGCGCGGCGCCGGAGATTGCGGGGCGGGTGGACGGTTGGGTGTGGGCATGATGGGGTTCCTGGGGAGGAGGGCGCGGCAATGAAAGAAAAGCCCTGTGCTTTTTAATATCTGACAAATATATTTAAAAGCAAGATGGATGCCTGCTGGGTGCGGGTAAGCCCTGAAAGGAGGGACGGGGAAAACGGCTGCGAGCGCGTCAGCCCGAGGGAGCTGCGGGCTCGCGCTGAGCGCTGGTGGTGGGGGCGGGCGTGCAGGCGGCCAGCGTGCCAATGCGTGTGGGCGCCAGCAGATGCCGTGGGGCGGCAGGCGTCCAGCCAAACAGGTGCTGTGCGGCGGCGCCGCAAATGCGGCCCTGGCACGCGCCCATGCCGCAGCGGGTGTGGAGCTTGGCGTCGATCCAGCCGTCGCGATCGGCCAGTGCAGCGTAGGGCACGTCTTCGCAGCGGCACACCAGGGTGCCGGGCTGCGCCAGGGTTTTGAGTGCTTCGTTCAGTGGAAAAGAAGCCTGCAAAGCCTGCGCAAAGCGCTCCCAGCCTGCCAGCTGCGGGCGCAGCGCCTGGGCTTGTTGCGCCTGTCCCGCCGCCACATGCCCTGCCATGGCGCCCTGAACCAGTGCACGTTCGCTGCCGCCAAAGCCGGTGGCTTCACCCGCGGCGAATACACCGGGCGCGCTGGTGCGCATGTGGGCATCGACAGCCAGGCCCTGGCCACCGCTCAACGGCCCGCCCAATGCGCAGCCCAGCATCTGCCCCAGGTGGGTGTTGGGCACCAGCCCGAACCCGCAGGCCACGCGGTCGCAGGCCATGGTTTCTTCGGCGTGTGGGCCTTTGCGCAGCCTCACGGTTTGCACCTGCGTGGTGCCTTGGACTTCCAGCACATGGCTGCAGGCGCGCAACTGCGGGTGAAGCAGCGTGAGGGCTTGCAACGCCTTGGCAGGCCAGCGCGGCAGCTGCGCTGCAAAGCCAGCGAGCGCGCTCCACGGCGCCTGCTCCGCCACGCGCACCACGGTGGCACCCGCTTCGTTGGCGGTGGCGGCAGCGGCCAGCAGCAGAGGGCCTGTGCCTGCAATGACGATGCGCTGGCCGCGCACGTCGAGCCCTGCCTTGATGAGGGCCTGCAAGGCGCCTGCACCCGTCACACCGGGCAACGTCCAGCCCGGAAAGGGCAGCAGCAGCTCGCGGGCTCCGGTGCACAGGATGATGCGGTGGCTGTGCTGGGTCCAGCCCCGGTCTGCGTCTTCCAGCAGCAGGGCCGGGGCCTTGTCGCCGGGTTGCGGGTCACCCAGGCCCACCACGCGGGTGCCAGGCAGCAGGCGGATGTTGGTGTGCCGGGCCAGCGCCGCGCGGTGCTGTTGCGCCAGGGCGGGCAAGACCACCTGGGGGCCGTCGCGCCAGATTTGCCCGCCGGGCTGCGGGTTGTCATCCACGAGGGTGATCGCGGCCCCGCTGGGTGCGGCAGCGAGGGCAGCGGCCAAACCTGCAGGGCCTGCGCCGATGATGAGGATGTCGCAGCGCTCGTGCGCCGAGTGTTGCTCGGTCATGGATGGGGTCACGGGCTGGTTCATGGCGTGGCGCTCCCGGGTGCTGTGCCGACATCGGTGTGAATCGACATGCCTTCGGTGCAGACCGTCTGGCACGCCAGGCGTGTGCGGCCGTGGATGCGGACCCTGCATTCGTGGCACACCCCCATGCCACACAGCGGTGCCCGCGCCGCGCCGGTGACCGAGGTGCGTGTGGTGCCGGGTGTTTGCTGCGCCAGCGCGGCGGCGACGCTGGTCCCTACGGGCACCTGGAGGAACGTGCCATTCACCACGATGTGCACCAGGGCGGGTGTTCTGGATGCGGTCATGGTGCGCTCAGGCCCGCAAAGCGGGCAGGTGCAAAGGGCGTGGGGTCGATCGCCGGGGTGCCCCCTGCGATCTGGGCCGCCAGCAACTGCGCGGTGGCCGGGGCGGTGGTCACCCCCAGTCCTTCATGTCCCACGGCCAGCCACAGGTGCGGGTGTTCGGGGTGCGCGCCAATCAGCGGCAGGCTGTCTGGCGTGGCGGCGCGAAAGCCGGTCCAGGTGCGGATGGCGTTGAGTTCGGCCAGGCCTGGCAGGTAGTCGAGTGCCCGTTGCAGCATGCGCGCCATCACGGCGTTGTTGACGGCGGGGTCGGTGGTGTCGAACTCGCGCGATGAGCCGATCAGCAACTGCCCTGTGGGCCGGGGCTGCACGTTGAAGGCCACCGAGGTACCGTCGCTGTGGTGCGCGCTGGTGATGTAGCCCAGCTCCACCAGCTGGTGGTGCACGGTGCCCGGGTAGCGGTCGGTGATGACGAGGTGGCCCTTTTTGGGGCGCAGCGGCAGGCCGGGGCACAGCTGTGGGGCGTGGATGCCGCTGGCCAGCACAATGGCGCCTGCGCTGCGCTGGCTTCCATCGCGCAGGGTGACGGTGTGGCCGTCGATCTGCATCGCTTCAGCCTGCTCCAACACAAGGTGTCCGTGGGCTGCGGCCTGGTCCAGCAGCCACTGGGCTGCGCGCGGGGCGTAGACCACGCTGTCCCCCTGCACCTTGAGCGCACCCGCCAGACCGGGGCGCAGTGCGGGTTCTGCGTGGGACAGGGCGGCCGCGTCGAGCATGTCGCAGGCGATTCCGTGTGCTTGCAGGGTGCTGCGTTTGTCATGGGCCGCCTGCAGCTCTGCATCGTTGGTGGCCAGCCAGAGCGTGCCGCAGGGCGTGAACGCACAGCCCGCATCCATGTGGGGTGCCCAGGTGTGCCAGAGGTCCAGCGACGTCTGGCTCAGCGCCAGCTCGGCAGGGTTGTCATCCATCACCACCAGATGGCCCATGCCCGCCGCCGTGGCACCGCCGAGGCGCGCATCGATGACACGTACCGACAGCCCGGCCAACACCAGCGCATGGGCGCAGGCGGCACCCACGATGCCAGCGCCAATCACAAGGACATCGGTGTGTTGCATGGGGCGCGGGTGCAGCAGGGTCGGGTTAAAGCCGGATGCCCCAGCCAAAGGGGTCCTTGTCTTCAATCAGCAAAGTAGCGTCGGCGCTCATGTGCGCGCGGCCCCGCAAGGTGGGGATGACCTTGCCATCGTCCTGCAGCGTGTAGCTGGCCTCGAACTGGCTGCCGATGATGCTGGCCTGGCGCCAGAGTGCGCCCGGTGCGAGCTTGCCGTCAGCCGCCAGGCAGGCCACCTTGGCGCTGGTGCCCGTGCCACAGGGCGAGCGGTCATAGGCCTTGCCGGGACACAGCACATAGTTACGGCTGTCGGCCTGGTCGTCGTCGGCAAACAACTCGATGTGGTCAATCTCGCCGCCGTTGTCGCCCCGAATGCCCTGGTCTTTGAGGGCTTGCTGCACGGCGCAGCTATAGCCCATCAACGCCTCCAGGTTGTCGCTGGCTACGCGCTGGCCGTGGTCAGAGATCAGGAAGAACCAGTTGCCGCCCCAGGCCACATCGCCCACCACGCGGCCATAGCCGGGCACGTCCACCGCCAGCTGATGATGCAGCCGGTAGGCCGGCACGTTGCGCACGCTGACAGAGCCATCGGTGTGCAGGGTGGTGGTGACGGTGCCCACCGGGGTTTCGATGCGGTGCTCGCCAGGGGTGATGCGGCCCAGGTAGGCGAGCGATGCGATCAGCCCGATGGTGCCGTGGCCACACATGCCCAGGTAGCCGCTGTTGTTGAAGAAGATCACGCCCGCTGCGTTGGCGGGATCTTGAGGCGCGCAGAGCAGCGCTCCCACCACCACGTCGCTGCCACGCGGCTCCAGCACGGTGGCTGCCCGCCAGGCATCGTGGCGCTCGGCCAGCAGTGCACGCCTTTCGGCCATGGTGCCGGTGCCCAGGTCTGGAAAACCGTCGATGACAAGCCGGGTCGGCTCGCCGCCCGTGTGGGAGTCGATCACGTGGATGCGTTGCATGGTGCTGTGCTGGTGGTGGAGTAGGGCGCTCAGTGTCTCAGGCGACAGACTGGTATTTTGTAGGGCGCGTGGCCAGGGCCTTGCGCACCACACTCTCGACAAATGCGCGTTCGTCGCCCACCAGGGGCAGGCGGGGGCGGCGCATGTGTTCGGTGCCCACACCCACCAGCGCATCGATGAGCTTGAGGTTCTGCACGAGCTTGTTGGACACATCCAGGTGCAGCATGGGCGTCATCCACTGGTAGAGCGGCAGCGCCTCGGCAAATTTGCCGGCCTTCATCAGGTCGTACAGCGCCACGGTTTCGCGCGGGAAGGCGCAGCCCACGCCGGCCAGCAGGCCGTCGCATCCCAGGGCCAGGCCTTCGTAAGCCAGGTCGTCCACGCCCAGGAAGAGCTGGTAGCGGTCGCCCACGGTGTTGCGCAGGTCGGTGATGCGGCGGATGTCGCCGGTGCTTTCCTTGATGGCGGCGATCCACTCGCAGTCGGCCAGCTCCACCATGTGCTCGGGCTTCAGGTCCACGCGGTAGGCCACAGGGTTGTTGTAGACCATCAGGGGGCGCTGGGCGGCGCCCGCCATGGCGCGCACATTGGCCATGGCCTCGCGGGCGTCGGCCACGTAGATCACCGAGGGCATGACCATGTAGCCCGCCACACCGAGCTTGTTGCCGCCGTCGATGTAGCGCAGTGCCTCGCGGGTGCTGGTTTCGGACACGTTGGCGAGCACTGGTACGCGGCCGTCAGCGGCTTCGAGGGCGATCTTGGCGACCTGGAGCTTTTCCTCCAGTGTGAGGGTGCTGGCCTCGCCGAGAGAACCGCAGGTGACCAGCCCGTGGATGCCGTTGCGGATCTGGAAGTCGATGTGGCGGGCTGTGCCCTCGGCGTCGATGGACTCATCGGCGTGGAACTTGGTGGTGATGGCAGGGAAGATGCCTTGCCAGCGGGGTTGTGGGTTCACGAGGGACTCCTTGGGTCGGTGGGCGGGTTGAAGTTGTTAATATATTAACAAGATATTTGAAGCGCGCAAGCGGATTTTTCCGCACCCGTTGGCGCATGGAGTGTAGGCGTCTGTCCCCGCCCTGTCGCCCTCCCGCCACGGACCGCCAGACTGCAAACCTATAATGAAAGGTTGGTCCCCATAGGGGCAGCGACAGGCAGCGCGCAGGCGCGGGTCCTGCGGCCTGCCTGCTGCGTGCAACCACTCCACAACACCATGAGCACTCCCACTTTTTCTGTCGCTGACATCCGCAAGTCCTTCCTGGACTTCTTCGTCTCCAAGGGCCACACCGTGGTGCCGTCGAGCCCTCTGGTGCCTGGCAACGACCCCACGCTGATGTTCACCAACTCGGGCATGGTGCAGTTCAAGGACGTGTTCCTGGGCACCGACAAGCGCTCGTACAACCGGGCGGTGTCGGTTCAGGCCTGCCTGCGTGCGGGTGGCAAGCACAACGACCTGGAAAACGTGGGCTACACCGCGCGCCACCACACCTTCTTTGAAATGCTGGGCAACTGGTCGTTTGGCGACTACTTCAAGCGCGAATCGCTCAAGTGGGCCTGGGAGCTGCTGACCGAGGTCTACAAGCTGCCGCCAGAGCGCCTGCTGGCCACGGTCTACCAGGAAGACGACGAGGCCTACGACATCTGGACCAAGGAAATCGGCTTGCCGCCCGAGCGCGTGATCCGCATCGGCGACAACAAGGGCGGCCGCTACAAGTCCGACAACTTCTGGATGATGGCCGACACCGGCCCCTGCGGTCCCTGCAGCGAAATCTTCTACGACCATGGCCCGCACATTGCAGGCGGCCCTCCCGGCAGCCCCGATGAAGACGGCGACCGCTTCATCGAGATCTGGAACAACGTGTTCATGCAGTTCAACATGGACGAGACGGGTGCCGTGACCCCGCTGCCCGCACCGTGCGTGGACACCGGCATGGGCCTGGAGCGCCTTGCAGCCATCCTGCAGCACGTGCACAGCAACTACGAGATCGATCTGTTCGACGCGCTCATCAAGGCCGCTGGCCGCGAGACCGGCGTGACGGACCTCAACAACAAGAGCCTGCGCGTGATCGCTGACCACATCCGCGCCACCGCGTTTTTGGTGAGCGATGGTGTGATCCCCAGCAATGAAGGCCGTGGCTACGTGCAGCGCCGCATCGTGCGCCGTGCCATCCGCCACGGGTACAAGCTGGGCAAGAAGACCCCGTTCTTCCACAAGCTGGTGGCCGACCTGGTACGCCTGATGGGTGACGCCTACCCATCCCTGCGCGAGCAGGAGCAGCGCATCACCGAGGTGCTCAAGGTGGAAGAAGAGCGCTTCTTCGAGACGCTGGCCAACGGCATGGAAATCCTGGACGCTACCCTGGACGGCGGCGCCAAGGTGCTGCCTGGCGACGTCGCGTTCAAGTTGCACGATACCTATGGCTTCCCGCTCGACCTGACCAATGACGTCTGCCGCGAACGCGACGTGGAAGTGGACGAGGCTGGCTTCAAGACCGCCATGGAAAAGCAGAAGGCCCAGGCCCGCGCGGCCGGCAAGTTCAAGATGGACAAGGCGCTGGAGTACACCGGTGCCGCCAACCAGTTCACGGGCTACGAACACCTCGCAGAGACTGCAAAAATCGTAGCAATCTATGTAGACGGTACTAGCGCTGCAGCACTGAAAGCCGGCCAAAACGGCGTGGTGGTGCTGGACACGACCCCGTTCTACGCCGAAAGCGGCGGCCAGGTGGGTGACGAAGGTGTCATCACCAGCGGCTCGGCACGCTTTGCGGTGGGTGACACGCTCAAGATCAAGGCCGATGTGTTTGGCCACCACGGCACGCTCGAAGAGGGCACGCTGAACGTGGGCGACACCGTGCAGGCCCAGGTCAACACCGCCGTGCGCGCTGCCACCATGCGCAACCACTCGGTCACGCACATCATGCACAAGGCCTTGCGCGAAGTGCTGGGCAGCCATGTGCAGCAAAAGGGCAGCCTGGTCAATGCCGACCGCACGCGCTTCGACTTCACACACAACGGCGCCGTGACGGCGGCTGAAATCCGCGAGATCGAACGCCGTGTGAACGAAGAAATCCTGGCCAACCAGCCCACGCAAGCGCGCGTGATGGACATCGAGTCGGCCCAGAAGACCGGCGCAATGATGTTGTTTGGCGAGAAATACGGCGAAACCGTGCGCGTGCTCGACATCGGCACCAGCCGCGAACTGTGCGGCGGCACGCACGTGCAGCGCACGGGTGACATCGGCCTGTTCAAGGTGGTGGGCGAGGGCGGTGTGGCTGCGGGCATCCGCCGCATTGAGGCCGTGACCGGCGCCAACGCACTGGCGTACCTGCAGAACCTGGAAGACACCGTGAACCAGGCCGCCAGCACGCTCAAGGCGCCGGTGGCCGAGCTCAATGGCCGCATCAGCCAGGCGCTGGACAACGCCCGCGCGCTCGAAAAGGAAGTGGCTGCCTTGAAGGGCAAGCTGGCCTCGAGCCAGGGTGACGAACTGGTGAACCAGGCTGTGGAGGTGAAGGGCCTCAAAGTGCTGGCTGCGGCGCTGCCGGGTGCCGACGCCAAGACCCTGCGCGACACCATGGACAAGCTCAAGGACAAGCTCAAGACCGCTGCCATCGTGCTGGCCGCCGTGGATGGCGACAAGGTGCAGATCGCTGCGGGCGTCACCGCCGACAGCGTGGGCAAGCTCAAGGCGGGCGAACTGGTCAACTTTGTCGCCCAGCAAGTCGGCGGCAAGGGCGGCGGCAAGCCCGACATGGCCATGGCTGGCGGCACGGACGCGTCCAAGCTGCCCGCAGCACTGGCTTCGGTGACAGGCTGGGTCACGCAGCAACTGGGCTGAGGTACCGGTCACCACAGCGGCACCCGCCGCTGTGGTGTGGCAGCCATGGCTGCCAAAAAGAGGGTGACGGAACGCCAGCTTTCACCCTAAAGTGCAGCGCATGGACACCCTGCGCGACAGCCCCCAAGACCCGCCGCCGTCCGCTGTGCTTCGCGGTACGGGCGCTGCTTCGGTGGGCCAAGGCGGCCACCTGCCATGGTGGCGCCGCATCACCATCCCCTTTGAGGTCCTGATCGCCACCGTGGTGGTCACCGCCATGCTGTTGTTGACAGCCTTGCTGGTGTACCAGGTCAGCACCAGCGCACGCCAGGCCATCATTGCGGCGTCGGACGAGAGTGCGCAGCGCATCAGCCAGCTCATTGCCGAACGGGTGCATCGCATCGTGGACCCGGCCGATGCCACCATCCGCCTGCTGGCGTTCGACCCGGTGGCCTCTGCGTCCACCCTGCCAGCGCGGCTGCGGCGCCTGCCTGTACTGGCGAGGCTGCTGGAGCAGAACCCGCTGCTGTCGGCGGTGTTCATCGGTTACCCGGACGGGCAGTTTTTGCTGGTGCGACCGGTGCGAAACGAAGCCTTGCGGGTGCGGCAGGATGCACCGCCCAAAACGGCGTACCTGGTGCAGTCCATGGCGCGCGAGCGCGGCCTGGCGGGCATGGTGGGGCGCTGGAGTTATTACGACGCGGACCTGCGGCTGATCGATTCGGCCGTGCGCCCGGAATACCGCTACGACCCCCGCACCCGCCCCTGGTACGCCGAGGCGCTGGAGCAGAACACCCAGATCCTCACGGCACCCTATGTGTTCTTCACCACGCAGGAGGTGGGCATCACGCTGAGCCAGCCCAGCGAGGACGGGCGTGCGGTGATTGGCCTGGACGTGGCCCTGACCGACCTGGGGCATGAGATCAGCGGCCTGCGCCTGATGCCCCGCACCGAGATCGCGGTGGTGGACAAGGACCGCCGCGTGCTGGCCTATCCCGACATGTCGCGCGTGCTACTGCGTGATGGCAACACGCCGGGCCTGCGGCTGCGTGCCCTGGACGATCTGGGTGTGCCCAGCCTGCATGCGCTGCAGGCGCTGGGCCTGAAAGATGGCGAGTCACGCCGCCTGCAGGCCGACGGCGAGGAATGGCTGGGCCGTTCGCTGCCGCTGGCATCGATGCGCTGGCAGGGGCTGCAGATCCTGATGGCGATTCCTACCAAAGAGCTGCTGGCCGACGTGAATAGCAATCTGCGCCAGCAGGTGTGGCTGTCGGTGTCGCTCATCGGTCTGATGCTGCCGTTGGGCTGGCTGGCCGGCCGACGCGTGGGGCGCAGTCTGTTCGGGCTGGCGTTGCAGGCCAGGGCGCTGGCGCGGTTTGATTTCCGGCGGCCCGAACGGCGGGTGTCGCCGGTGCGCGAGGTGCGCGACCTGGGGCAGGTGATGGACCGCATGTCCGACACCATCCAGGAGTTCTTGCACATCACCCACCACATCAGCGCCGAGTCGCGCACCGACCTGATGCTGTCGAGCGTGCTGTACGAGCTGGTGCGCGCCACCAGTTGCACCGGCGGTGCGGTGTACCTGGTGGACCCGCAACGCACCGGCTTGCTGCGCGCGGCCCGCCATTGCGAAGACCCGGAGCAGCAGTCGCGCTACCCCGAGCACCTGGCCATGGTGCATTTCATCAACCATACCGAGCCCCAACCCGGCGACCAGCACGAAGACGACGACGATACCGAGCCCGCGCGCGTGCTGCGCGTGCAGCTGCGCACCCGTGACGGGCAGCCCCTGGGCCTGCTGGTGCTGCGCTACATCGCGGACCAGACGCAGGACGACGCGCATTTCCGGGCGTTTGTCGAGAGGTTGTCGGGCACGCTGTCGGTGGCCATCGAGACGCGCAGCCTGATCGAAGGCCAGAAGAAGCTGCTCGATGCCGTCATCCGCCTGCTGGCCGACGCGATCGACGCCAAGAGCCCCTACACCGGTGGCCATTGCGAGCGCGTGCCGGAGCTGGCCGAGGCGCTGATGGACCGCATGTGTGCGGCCAAGGACGGTCCGTTTGCCCAGGTGGCCATGACCGATGCCGAGCGCTACGAATTCCGCCTGGGGGCGTGGTTGCACGACTGCGGCAAGGTCACCAGCCCCGAGCACATCATCGACAAGGCCACCAAGCTGGAGACGCTCTACAACCGCATTCACGAGGTGCGCATGCGCTTTGAGGTGTTGTGGCGGGACGCTGAGCTGGACTACTGGAAGCAGCATGTGTCCGGCGTGGACCCGGTGCGCCTGCAGCGTGAGCTGCTGCAGCGGCGCGAACAACTGCAGGAAGACTTTGCCTTTGTAGCCCGCTGCAACGTGGGAGGCGAATTCATGGCCGATGCGGACATTGCCCGCCTCAAGGCCGTTGGCCGCCAGATATGGCAACGGCATTTTGACGACCGCCTGGGCCTGTCGGCCGCCGAGATGCTGCGGCTTTCCAGCGTGCCGGTGCGCCCCTTGCCCGCCAACGAGCCGCTGCTGGCCGACCGACCCGAGCACATCGTGCCCTGGGGCACACGCACGCCGCCGGTGGAGGCGGGCAACCCCGCCAATCGCTGGGGCTTTGACATGGTGTTGCCGCCCTACGAGGCGCACCTGGGCGAACTGCACAACCTGTCCATCCAGCGCGGTACGCTCACTGCCGAAGACCGCTTCAAGATCAACGACCACATCGTGCAGACCATCATCATGCTCAGCGGTCTGCCGTTTCCGCCGCACCTGGCGCGCGTGCCGTCGATTGCCGGGTCTCACCATGAAAAGCTGGACGGCACCGGCTACCCCCGGCGTCTGAAGGCGCCAGAGCTGACGCTGGCCGACCGGGTGATGACACTGGCCGATATCTTTGAGGCGCTGACTGCGGCCGACCGGCCCTATAAGCCACCCAAGACCTTGTCCGAGTCGCTCAAGATCATGACCCACATGGTGCGCGAGCGGCACATCGATGCCGAGGTGTTCCGCTTCTTCCTGACCAGCGGCGTGTGGCGCGACTACGCAGAGCGCTTTCTGACACCTGCGCAGCGCGACGAGGTCAATGTGGAGGCCATTCTGGCGTCGCTGGGCTGAGAGGGGAAAGACGCCCTATGGTGGACGATGGGGCAATGCGTTCTTGCGCGGGCCAGCCTTTTTGCAGCGGACAGCAGACCATATGCCCATGGGGCCCGGCCCGGTCAGAACAGCTCGACGTCGTCGTTGGCGACCTTGGTCGCCAGTTGACCGCTGGCCACCAGATCGTCATAGAAGCAGACCTGGTTGCGGCCATGTTCCTTGGCGTAGTAAAGCGCCTGGTCGGCCTGGCCCAGAATCTCTACGGGCGAGCCGCGTGTGGTGCTCACAAAGCCCAGGCTCACCGTGACCTGGCCCACCTGCGGGAAGTGGTACTCCTGCACGGCCAGCCGGAAGCGGTTGAACACCTTGTGGGCGGTGCTCAGTGTGGTGGAGCGCAGCAGCACCACAAACTCCTCGCCGCCAAAGCGGAAGATGCGGTCATGGCTGCGGAAAGAGCTGCGCAGGATGTTGGCGATCAGGATCAGCACCTCGTCGCCATACAGGTGGCCGAACCGGTCGTTGACCTGCTTGAAGTGGTCGATGTCCACCACCGCCAGCCATTGCTGCACAGGCTCGTTGTCGCTGGCCACTGCGGTTTCCTCGGCCGCAAAGGACTCGGTAACGGCGCCCGTCCGGCTGGCCAGCCCGCTCATGGTGTAGCGGGAGAACTGCTCGTCAAACGTCTTGCGGTTGAACAGGCCGGTGAGCGCATCACGCTCGCTGTAGTCGAGCAGGCTCTGGTAGTTCTGGTACACCTGAAACACGCCCATGAGCACGTCGAGCTTGTGGGCCGAGAACGGGCGCGACTGCGTGATCTCCAGGCAGGTGCTGACCTTGTCATGCATCCACACAGGCAGCCACAGCACATGGCGGCCCCGGCGGGGCGAGGCCAGCGCGCTTTCGCCATGGCTGTCCACGCAGTCCCGCAGCGCGGGGTATTGGTCCAGCGGCTCGCGGCGGGGGTCGGCGGCGGCTTCGGAGTCGGTGGACACGAGCTGGCCGCTGTCCACCCAGGTGCGGGGGCGCACATGGGGCACACCACCGTCCGTGAACAGCTCCAGGGCCCGCACCTCGATGATGCTGCTGAGCTTTTGCAGCGTGGACAGCACCGATACCTCCAGCCGCAAGTGGTCGCGGTGGCCAGTCATCTCCACCAGGTTTTGCAGGATGGGTTTCATAGGCGGTGTGGTGCGGGCCGATCGGGGCATGTCGTGGGGTCAGTTACGGCGCACAAACACCACGTCCCACACCCCATGGCCCAGTCGCAGGCCACGGTTTTCGAATTTGGTCAGCGGGCGGTAGTCGGGTTGCGGTGCAAAGCCGTCTGCGGTGTTTTGCAGCAGGGGTTCGGCGCTCAGCACCTGCAGCATTTGCTCGGCGTAGGGCTGCCAGTCGGTGGCGCAATGCAGGTAGCCTCCGGGCTTGAGGCGTGCAGCCAGCTTGGCCACCAGCGGGGGCTGGATCAGGCGGCGCTTGTTGTGCTTTTTCTTGTGCCAGGGGTCGGGGAAGAAGATGTGCACACCGTCAAGAACGCCGGGCGGAAGCATGTGGTCGATCACCTCCACAGCGTCGTGCTGCAGGATGCGGATGTTGGTCAGCTCTTGCTCGCCAATGCGCTTGAGCAGGGCACCCACGCCGGGCTCATGCACCTCGCAGCACAGGAAGTTGTCATCAGGCCGCACGCGGGCGATATGGGCCGTGGCCTCGCCCATGCCAAAGCCGATCTCCAGCACCAGCGGGGCGCTGCGGCCAAAGGCGGCGGTGGCGTCCAGCGGGGCGGGGGTGTAGGGCAGCACAAAACGCGGGCCGAAGTCCTCAAAGGCCTTGGCCTGGCCCGTGGTGGTGCGGCCGGCGCGGCGCACAAAGCTCTTGATGGTTTTGGGGTGGGTCACACCGGCGGGGGCAGAGCCCTGCACGGCGGGCGCTGTGGGGGCGGCGGCTGCGGCAGGCGCAGCACTGGCGGGGGCGGAAGCTGTGGTCAATTCGGTCACGGTGGGCCATTGTAGTTTCGTCGCCACGCCACCACCCACTGTGCCAGTGCGTCGGGTATGCAAATGTTGTGCAGATTTGCCACAGCGGGCAGGCCCAGTGCCAGCGCAGCGTGCGACAGAGCCACCAACGGGTTCTGCAGTTCCAGCGCCTGCGCGCCGTTTTGTTTGGAGAGTTTTTCGCCGTTGTCCCCGCACACCAGGGGGGTGTGCAGGTAGCGCGGTGTGGGCACCCCCAGGGCCTGCTGCAGCAGGATCTGGCGGGGCGTGTTGTCGGCCAAGTCCTCGCCCCGGACCACATCGGTGATGCCCTGGTCAGCGTCGTCCACCACCACGGCCAGCTGATAGGCCCACAGTCCGTCTGCGCGGCGCAGCACAAAGTCGCCCACGGCGGTCGCAACCTGTTGCTGCTGGCGGCCCAGGCGGCGGTCGTGCCACTGCAGAAGCCCATCTGCTATTGAATATGTAGCACCCCAGGCATGATCCACTAGCGCTATCGGCTGTTTTGGCTTGAAGTCTGTCACATTGAAGCGCCAGGAGCGCCCTGTGCGGCCATGCAGCCCATGGCGGCAGGTCCCGGGATAGGGCAGTGCGGCATGGCGTTCACGCGCATGGCCCTGCGCGGCATGGGCGTCTTCGACGTCCTTGCGTGAACAGGCGCAGGGATAGGCATCGCCCTGCGCCACCAGCTGGTCCAGGGCATGCTGGTACAGCCCGCTGCGCGCAGACTGCCACTGGGGCGGGGCATCGGGGTGCAGACCACAGGCGGCCAGCTGCTGCAGGATGAAGGTGTCAGCCCCCGGCACGCAGCGGGGCTGGTCCACATCTTCCATGCGTACCAGCCACCGGCCGTTGTGTGCGCGTGCGTCCAGCCAGCTGGCCAGCGCGGCCACCAGAGAGCCCGCATGCAGCGGGCCCGTGGGAGAGGGGGCAAACCGCCCCACATAGCGCCCTTCAACGCGTACTGCGGGGCTGTCCTTGTCGTGCGGCGTTGCGCCCGCGCCCCCCGTCATGCCACGGCAAGTGCCAGTTCCAGGCCCGACACAAAGGCATCTTCCAGCCTGTGCCCCAGGCACCAGTCTCCGCACGCACCCAGGCCGGCCTTGGCGTCCCACAGGTGGCTCTTGCCCAGCGGGTGGGTGGTCTGCGCATAGCGCCAGCGGCGGGTGTCGGCATGCGCGGGCTCGGCCCGGATGCCGGTGACCTCGGCAAATGCCTTGAGCAGCTTGGCCTGCACGCGGGCTTCGTCGTCTTCGAGGTGTTCTGCCGACCAGGCGGGGCTGGCCTGCACCGTCCACCGCTCCACCACATTGCGCCCCGGCTTGGACGACTCACGCGCCAGCCAGGCAATGCGGTGGTGGGTGCTGCGCGCGGCGTTCCATTGCGGGCCCAGTGTGGTCAGGCCCGGGCGCACGGCCTGGGGGTAGGCCAGCATCAGGGTCCAGCAGGGGGCAATGGCCACCTTGGACATGGCGTCGGCCAGCGGGGAGTCGAGTCCGGAGCCAGAGATCAGGGCCTGCGCAGGCACGGAGGGCTGGGCCAGCAGCACGGCATCGAAGCCTGCGTACACGTGTTGCTCGCCGCCGGCGCCTTCGGTGCGCAATTGCCAGCCTGGTGCGTTCACGGCGTCGGGTTCGATGCGGGTGACGCGGGTGTGAGTGATGAGCTGACCTGCCTGAACCAGGGGGGCGGCCCAGGTGGTGACCAGCGACTGCATGCCCGGGCTGGCCACCCAATGGGCCTCGCGGTGGGGCAGGCCCACGGCGGCTACGCGGCCTGCAGCGTCTAGCACCTGGACCGAATTGGCGCTCCAGCGCTTGCAAATGCCGGGCACGGTGTCGATGGCGCGGGCGAAACGCGGGTCGCGCACGGTGAAATATTGGGCGCCGGCATCAAAGTTGCCAAAGGGGCTGTCGATGGTGGCGGTGCGGCCACCGGCCTGGTGGGATTTTTCGAACACCGTCACCCGGTGGCCGGCCTGGACCAGGGTGCGGGCGCAGGCAATGCCCGCCATGCCTGCGCCGATGATGGCGAAGTGGCGCTGCGGTTTGCCGGAGGGGGTGACTGGGGTGGCGGGTGCTGCGGAGGCCGCAGGGATCGGGGCGCTGGTGCGTCGGAGCCGTTTGGCGGGGAGAGGATCAGGTTTGCTCATGGGAGGCCTTTCGGTGACGGTCGGCAAAAGAAATGCGATGCAGAACCAACAGGAACCACTCTACACGCGGTGCTGGCCTGTGCGCACTTGATCAGGGTCACAAATGATGGTGGTTTTCCAGCAGAGCACGGCGTGTGGCGGGACTTTGAAGCTGGTTCAGCCACCACTGCAGCGCGCGGCCGGGTGCGGTGAAGCCGGGACCACCCCAGGCGTAGTGCACGCGCACGTTGCGTTCGGGCCGGGCCACGCGGCGCGCCACCAGGCGCCCGGCTTCCAGGTAGGGGCGCACCATGGGTTCGGGCAGAAAGCCTCCGCCCAGGCCGCGCAACTGCACGCGCACCTTGGCCTGCATGGTGTCCACCGTCAGCACATCCTGCCCACCCAGCAGGCCCATGGTGGCGCCGCCCCGGGTGGCCGAATCGGCCACGGCCACGGCGCGGTGTTCGAGAAGCGTGGCGTCGGAGATGGGCTCGGGCGCGGTGGCCAGCGGGTGATGGGGCGCCACCACGTAGATGAAAAGTACGTCACCCAGCAGCCCTTGCTGCAGGCCGGCCACGTTGTTGCTGGCCACCGAGACGCCAATGGCCAGGTCTGCGCGGCCGGAGGTTAGCGCCTCCAGCGTGCCGGTCATGATGCCGTCGCGCAGCTTCAGCCGCGTCGGAGGTTTCATGGCGTAGAACGAGTCCACCAGCTCCAGCAGGGTGTGGGGCGAAATGATGCCGTCCACCGACAGCGTGAGCTGCGGCTCCCAGCCCGTGGCCACGCGGCGCACGCGGTGGGCCACGGCGTCGATGTCTTGCAGCAGGCGCGCGCCTTCGCGCAGCAGCTCCACCCCGGCCTCAGTGGGGCGTGCCTGGCGTGCGCTGCGGTCGAACAGCAGCACGTCCAGTGCGTCTTCGATCTGGCGCACGCGGTAGGTGAGGGCGCTGGGCACCAGGCCCAGTTGCCGTGCGGCGGCGGCAAAGCTGCCAGCCTCGGCAATCACCTGCAGCATGGTCAGCGCATCGGGGGTGAGGACATCGCGGGCGTTTTGCATGGTGGCGCCATGTTAATTCAGATTATTTGAACAGTGCCATCAATCCGTCTGTGCCCGCAGAGGTGGCTGCGGTCCTACAGTCGAGTCTTGAAAGGAGCACTCACATGCTGACTGTTCGTAAATCGCAAGACCGGGGCCACGCCGACCATGGCTGGCTCAATTCCTTCCACAGCTTCTCGTTTGCCGGGTACTACGACCCTGCCCACATGGGCTTTGGCAACCTGCGGGTCATCAACGAAGACCGCATTGCGCCGGGCACCGGGTTTGGCACCCATGGCCACCGCGACATGGAAATCATCAGCTACGTGCTGTCGGGCGAGCTGGCCCACAAGGACAGCATGGGCAACGTCAAGGGCATCCCGCCCGGTGACGTGCAGCGCATGAGTGCAGGCACCGGCGTGCAGCACAGTGAGTTCAACCACGCTGCTGGCCAGACCACGCATTTTCTGCAGATCTGGATCGAGCCGAATGTGCGCGGTATCCCGCCGAGCTACGAGCAAAAGACCTTTGCCGAGGTTGAAAAGCGCGGCGCCCTGCGCCTGGTGGCATCGCCCGACGGCGCCCAGGGCTCGGTGAAGATCCATGCTGACGCAGCCTTGTATGCGGGCTTGCTGGATGGTGACGAGTCCGCCACCCTGGCGCTGAACCCCGCCCGCAAGACCTATGTGCACCTGGTGCGTGGCGCGCTGAGCGCCAACGGCCAGGCCCTGTCGGGCGGCGACGCGCTGCTGATGGAAAAGGAAACCACCTTGTCGTTGACCGATGGCCACGACGCCGAGGTGCTGGTGTTTGACCTGGCCGCCTGATCTTTACTTCGTAACCACTTTCACTCAGGAGTTCTTCACCATGTTCACATCCCTGCAAAACCCTCTGGCCCTGGCATCGCGCCTGCTGCTGGCCGCCCTGTTCCTGCCTGCGGGCATCAGCAAACTGACCGGCTTTGCCGGCACCGTGGGCTACATCACTTCGGTGGGCCTGCCCATGCCCACGGTGGCGGCAGCGGTTGCGGCGGCGGTCGAAGTGCTGGGCAGCCTGGCGCTGATCTTTGGTGTGGGCACCCGGTTTGCCGCACTGGCGTTGGCCTTCTTCACGCTGGTGGCCAGCTTCTTCTTTCATGCCTACTGGAACCTGCCCGCAGACAAGCAAATGATGCAGCAGCTCATGTTCTTCAAGAACGTGGGTGTGACCGGCGGCCTGCTGGCCCTGGCAGCGTTTGGCGCCGGCGCCTGGAGCCTGGACGCACGCCGTTCGGACCGCTGATCCGGTTGGCATGGAAAGGGCCTGCAACCCGCAGGGGTGCAGGTTCTGGCATTCAATCTCGTCGTTGGTTGTCGTTCTGTTGGTAGTTCTTTTGGTTCTTTCCCCTGGTCTCGTTCCCTCATCGTTTCAACAGGAGTTATCTCATGGCACACATCGCAGTTGTTTACCACTCGGGTTATGGTCACACGCAGCGCCTGGCGCAGTCTGTGGCGGAAGGTGCAGGCGCCCAGCTGGTCGCTATTGATGCAGAGGGCAACCTGCCCGAAGGCGGCTGGGAAACGCTGGCCGCTGCCAGCGCCATCATCTTTGGCTCGCCGACCTACATGGCGGGCCCCAGCTGGCAGTTCAAGAAGTTTGCCGACGCCTCGTCCAAGCCCTGGTTCAGCCAGGCCTGGAAGGACAAGCTGTTTGCAGGCTTCACCAACAGCGCCAGCACCAATGGCGACAAGCAGATCACGCTGGACTACATGTTCCATCTGGCTATGCAGCACGGCGGCATCTGGGTGGGCAACGGCATGATGCCCGCCAACTCCAAGGCGGCCACGCGCAACGATGTGAACTGGATCGGCTCGTTCAGCGGCGCCATGTCCCAGTCGCCGTCCGACGCCTCGGCCGCCGAGATGTTCCCTGGCGACCTGGAAACGGGCAAGCAGTTCGGCCAGCGCGTGGCCGACGTGGCCCGCCGGCTCGACCGCTAAGCCCACTTTTGGCGCTACAGTGGCGCGCCCCAATACAACCAGGAGAACACCCCATGGCAGTTGAATTGCGGCGCGTCCCCGGCGCGCCCATGGCCCAGACCGTGCATATCCGCGCGCACGATCTCGTGGCCGATGGCAGTGTGGAGGAGGGCGGCGCTGACAGCGGCCCCAGCCCGCACGACCTGTATGACGCTGCCTTGGGGGCCTGCAAGGCGCTCACGGTGTTGTGGTACGCACGCCGCAAGGGCCTGCCGGTGGAAGATGTGCAGACGGTGGTCGAGCGCGACGCATCGGCCGAACGCACGGGGGTCTACCGCCTCGCGACCCGGTTGCAAGTCAGCGGTGACCTCACCGATGCCCAGATCGCCGAGCTGGAAACCGTGGCGCAAAAATGCCCTGTGCACAAGCTGATGACCACGGTGACGACCGAGATCAGCACTTCGTTGGAGCGTGCATCATGAGCGATACCCCCAGCTTTCTGCCCCTCACGGGCCATGCTAAGGATCTGGGCGGCGGTTTCACCGTGCGCCGCCTGCTGCCCGCTGTGCAGCGCAAGGCCGTGGGGCCCTTCCTGTTTTTCGACCACTTCGGTCCGGTGACGGTGGCACCGGGCGACAGCCACGATGTGCGGCCCCATCCGCACATTGGCCTGGCGACGGTGACCTACTTGTTCTCTGGCGCCATCATGCACCGCGACAGCCTGGGCTACGTGCAGCAGATCGAGCCCGGCGCCATCAACTGGATGACGGCGGGGCGAGGCATCGTGCACTCCGAGCGCCGCCCGGAGAGCCTGGCGAACCAGGCTTATGTGAACCATGGCATCCAGCTATGGGCTGCGTTGCCGGCCGCCCACGAGGAAGCCGACCCCTCGTTTGTGCACACGCCTGCGGCGGCTATTCCGGAGTTGCTGGTGGATGGCGCCACCGTGCGGGTGTTGATTGGCGAGGCCTTTGGTCAGACCTCGCCGGTGGCCACGTATTCGCGCACCTTGTACCTGGACATTCAGTTGCCTGCCGGCGCCACGCTAGAGATTCCGGCGCTGGTGTCCGAGCTGGCGGTGTACACCGTGGATGCACCCGTGTCGCTGAACGGCGATGAGGTGCCTGCGCACATCCTGGCCGTGGCGGAACCCGGCCAGCCCCTGCGCCTGACGGCGGGCGAGAGCGCCGTGCGCCTGATGGTGATTGGCGGCGAGCCGCTGGATGCGCCACGCCACATGTGGTGGAACTTTGTCTCCAGCCGCAAGGACCGCATCGTGCAGGCCGCCAGCGACTGGGAGGCCCAGGCCATGGGCCAGGTGCCGGGCGAGGTGGAGTGGATACCCCTGCCGGAACACCGCTTCAAGGCGTGATCAAAGCGTGATATGTGGATAAAAATGAGCTGTAGCGCTAGTACATAAAGCGCTTGCAGCTCATTATTTGATAGCGCCTTCTGCAGCGGCTGCACCCACTGCAGGCGTGTCGATTGCGAGCCCGGTGTCCAGTACGCGGCGCTCGTCAAACACAAAACACCCGCCGTGGTAGTGCGCGCCGTCTGTCAGCTCAAAGTACTTCAGGATGCCGCCCTCCAGCTGGTAGACATGGGGCAGGCCTTCCTCGCGCATGAGGATGGCGGCTTTTTCGCAGCGTATGCCGCCGGTGCAGAAGCTCACCACCGTCTTGTCCTGCAGTTCGCTTTTGTGCGCGCGCAGTGCAGGGGGAAACTCGGTGAACTTGTCGATGCGCCAGTCGATGGCGTTGTCGAACGTGCCTGCGTCCACCTCAAAAGCATTGCGGGTGTCGAGCGTGACCACTTCGCGGCCGTCGTCGTCATGGCCCTGGTCCAGCCAGCGGCGCAGCGTGGCCGGGTCTACCGAAGGTGCACGGCCTGCGGCGGGGCGGATGGTGGGGTGGTCCATGCGGATGATCTCGCGCTTGACCTTGACCAGCATCTTGCGAAACGGCACCGTGGCCGACCAGCTCTCCTTGGGCTCCAGGTCGGCAAAGCGTTCGTCGGTACGCAGCTGAGCCACAAAACCCCGCACGGCTTCGGCCGGGCCCGCCAGAAAGAAGTTGATGCCCTCTTCGGCCAGCAGGATGGTGCCCTTGAGATGGGCGGCCACTGCACGCTCATGCAGCACATCGCGCAGCGCGGCGGCATCGGGCAGCGGCACGAACTTGTAGCAGGAGATGTTGAGGACGGTGTCGGTAGTGTTCACGGCAGTAAAAATGCACAAAGGCCCGCTGGCGGGCCTGTGGGTCACAGTGGCCGGGCTGCGCCTCATGCGCCGCTCGGCGTATCCGGGTCAGGCTGCAGGCGACAGCAGCGTGGACTCGATCTTGTTGGCCAGCTGGGCAATGGCCAGTGCCGCCGGGCAGCCGGGGGTCTGCAGCAGCAGCAGCTGGCGGCGCATCACGGCGTCGCGCACCGAGGGGTCGGCCGGGATGTCGCCCATGTGGATCAGCCGCATGGGGCGACCGGATTCGGTACTCACAAAGCGGTCGAGCACCTGCTGCAGCTGGCTGGTGATGGCGCGGCCGTCGCCCGGACGCGCGGCCTGGTTGATGACCATGCGCACATGCTGGCGTTTTTGCTGCATGGCCAGCACCTTGATGGCAGCGTAGGCGTCGGTGAGCGAAGTGGGCTCGGGCGTGGCCACGATCAGCACCTCGGAGGCCAGGGACACCGAGAACAGCACCACGTCGGAGATGCCCGCGCCGGTATCGAGCAGCACCACGTCATACCGCGGCGTAAGCGCCTGGATCACGTTCAGGAACTGGTTGCGCACTTCGGGCGTGAGGCGCGAATACTCCACCATGCCAGAACCCGCCAGCAGCACGTCAAAGCCACCGGGCGCGGCGATCACGGCGTCGTCCAGTGCGGCCTTGCCGGTGAACACGTCGTGCAGGGTGATCTTGGGGTGCAGGTTCAGCACCACGTCCAGGTTGGCCAGGCCCAGGTCGGCGTCGAGCACCAGCACGCGCTGGCCTCGGCGGGTGAGGGCGGCGGCCAGGTTGGCTGATACGAAAGTCTTGCCCACACCGCCTTTGCCGCTGGTCACCGCAATGATGCGGGCGCCAGGAGCGGCAGAGGCCAGGGGGGTGGCAGGGCCTGCAGGGGCTGCAGGCGTTGTGGGTTGGGGGGACAGCGCGTCGCTCATCATCTAACTTTCAGTAGGCGCTGCCTGTTGGGTTGGGGTCCAGTGGAGGCAGGTCGCCCCAACCCGAAGGGGTGTAGAGCGGGCCAAACAACAGGCTTTTCTCTTCGGCACTGACGGTGCTGTCGGGTTGTTCCTCGATGCTGACGCGGTTGCGGCCCGACGCCTTGGCCTGGTAAAGCTGGTGGTCGGCCCGGTCGGTCCACAGCAGGGTGGTGGATCGGATCCACTGCATGGCAAACGCGCCGCCGATGCTCACGGTGACGTTCAGCTCCACCGTGGGGGAAATGCGGATGGGCGTGTTGGCCACCGCGCGCCGGATGCGTTCTGCCACCACGCGGCCAAAGGCAGCCTGGCAGGCCGGCAGCACCACGGCAAACTCTTCACCGCCGTAGCGGGCCAAGGTGTCCATGGGGCGCACGCAAGCACTGAGCGTGCGGGCCACCGACTGCAACACCACGTCACCAGCCAGGTGGCCGTGGGTGTCGTTCACCTTCTTGAAATGGTCGATGTCCAGCATCAGCAGCAGTGCCGCCTCGCCTGAGCGTGTGACGCGGTCGATCTCGCGCTCGAGTACCGCGCGGAAATGTCTACGGTTCGCCAGTCCCGTGAGCGGGTCTTTGAGCGACAGCTCGCACAGGCCATCGATGAGACCCTGCAGGTACAGGGAAGGCACCTCGCGGTGCAGTGCTGCCTCGCTGCCGCCGGCCTGAGCCACCAGAGCGTGAGCAGTATCCAGGCGAAGGTCGCGCAGATCTACCAGATGAGAGGCCGCAGAGTCAGACACAAATTGGAACAAAAAGAGTTGGGCAAGTGTACCAGTGCGCCAGCAAGAACAGGGCCAACGCAAGGCCGGCGCAGCGTAGGTAAAACCCGGCTCACGCCCGCGCCACGGGCTGGGGAAGCTGCTGCAGTGCCACCAGCGCCTCGGCATCCGTGCGGTACATGGCCAGCCCGGGGCCCAGCTTCAGCAACCCCGCCTGCCGCAGCACCTGCTCTGCCGGCAGCTTCAGTCCGCTCAGATGCAGTGTCCCACCCCGCAGTTCCATTTGCGCCAGCAACTGGGCGAAGGTTTCCACGCCGGTCACATCGATGCGGTTGATGGGCTGCGCCAGCAGACACAGGTGCAGCACCTCGGGGTGGGCGGCCAGGTGTTCGGTCACGCGCCGCTCCAGAGCGCTGGCAGAGGCAAAGTCCAGCTCCGCATCCATGCGCAGCGCCAGGAGCCGGGGTGCCAGTGGCGGCAAGTGCCACAGGTGCCGGTCGCGCAGGCTTCCATCAGGGTGCAGGCCCACTTCAATGATGCGCGGGTGCAGTCGCTGGTAGAGAAAGTGGCTCAGATTCATCAGCAAGCCCACCAGCACGCCCCAGTACATGCGCGGCGCCGTGGCCAGGGTCAGGGCAAAGGTGACGCCGCCGATCACTGCCTCTACCCGCGACACCCGCCACAGCCTCATCAGGGTGCCCGGTTTGATGAGGCTGGTGACGGCCGTGACCACGACCGCCGCCAGCACCGACTGCGGCACGTGGTACAGCGCGGGCGTCAGCCACAGCAGCACGACCAGCACCAGGCTGATCGCAAACAGTGTGGCCCAGCCCGTCTTGGCACCGGCGTAGAGGTTGATGGCTGAGCGCGAAAACGACGCACTCGTGGCAAAACTGCCGCACAGGCCACTGCTGATCTTGGCCAGGCCCTGGCCAATCAGGTCCTGGTTTTCGTTCCACTGCTCCTTGGAGCGCTGGCTTTCCACCTTGGCGCTCGATGCCGTCTCCAGAAAGCTCACCAGCGTCACCACCAGCACGGGCATGACCAATGCACTGAAGCTGGACCAGGGCAGGGCGCCGGGCCAATAGGGCGCTGGCAAGCCCGATGGCAAGGCGCCCACCACTGCGCCACCTGCATCGGCATAACCCAGGGCCCAGCTCAGAGCACCCGCAGCACCCACCACCACGATGGCCGCCGGGAACTGGGGCAACACGCGGCGCGCCAGCATCAGCAAAGCGAGGCTCCCCAGGCCGAAGCCCGCTGCAGTCAGGTCGAACAGCCCCAGCGATGGCGTGGACAGCAGGGCGCCCCAGTCGGCAGCCCGCAACCCTGTCAGTGCCCCCAACTGCGACCCCAGGATCAGCAGGGCCGCCGCCTGCGTAAAACCATTGAGTACGGGGGAGGTCACGAGGTTGAGCAACCAGCCAAAGCGCGCCATGCCCATCACCATCTGCAGCAGACCCGACAGCAGGGCCATCCATGCCGCCAGGGCCACCCACTGCGCACTGCCTGGCTCGGCCAGGCCGGTGAGCGAGGCGCCGATCAGCAAACTGGTGAGCGCTGTGGGCCCCACCCCCAGCCGGGTGGATGAACTGAACAGCACGGCGACCAATGCCGGAATCAGCGATGCGTAGATGCCCGTGACCAGTGGCATGCCCGCCAGCGCCGCATAGGCCACACCCTGCGGCACCAGCATCAGCCCCACCGTCATGCCTGCCCAGAACTCCCCTTTGAGCAGCTGTCGGTCAGGGCGGGGCCATTTCAAAAAAGGAAGCCAACGGGCGAGCGAAGACACGGTCATGCCCCGATTGTCACCCGCTCAGCAGGGACTGCGGCCGATGCGCGGCTGGCGTTGCCGTCCTACAAGCACTTCGGCGATGTCCGACCCGCAAGCCGCGGCCCGCTGCCTACAGTGAGGCCATGTTTCAACCGCAAGGAGTCATTGCATGAACCCCAAGAATCTGATCGACCGTCCCGCCCATCGCGTTGCGAGCATTCTGGCCGTGAGTGCCCTGGCCCTGGGCCTGGCCGCCTGCAACAAGACCGAAGAGCCCACCGTGGGCCAGCGACTGGACTCTGCCGTCGAAAAGACCGAACAAGCCGCAGCTGACGCCCGTGTGAAGGCTGAGGGCGCGATGCAGAACGCAGAGACCAAGATGGAGCAGGGCGCGGCCAATGCGGAAGCCACGGCCAAGCAGGCAGCCAACTCCGCCAAGGGCGTCATCGACGATGCCACCATCACCGCCCAGGTGAGCGCGGGCCTGGCCAAGGACCCCGATCTGAGCGCCGTCAAGATCAATGTAGACACTGTTAACGGCAAGGTCACGCTGAACGGGCCCGCACCCTCCACGGTCGCCCGTGACCGCGCCGAGACCATCGCCAAGGGCGTGAGTGGCGTGACCTCGGTGAACAACCAGCTGGTCGTGACGGCTGGTTAATGCCAACCTGCAGGGCTTGTGGTGCACGCGCATCCCAAGCCCTGCGGTGTGATTGCCAAGCGATCTGAGCGCCGCCCGGGTCACTCCGGGCGGGGCGCTAACATGGCTGGCATGAAAGACCATGACATTGATCTTGCCACCCATATCGTCCACCACGACTACCAGCCTCCGGCCGGATTTGTAGCTCCCCAACCGGGGGTTTTCAAGGCCTCCACCGTCATCTTTCCCAGCGTTGCAGCCATGCGCTCGCGCGAGTGGAAAGACAAAAGCGGCTACACCTACGGGCTGCACGGCACGCCCACGACCTTCATCCTCGAAGAGCGCCTGTGTGCGCTGGAGGGCGGTCTGCAGTGTGTGCTGGTGCCCAGTGGCTTGGCGGCCATTGCCAACGTGGGGTTGGCGCTCCTCAAGCCTGACGATGAGGTGCTGATTCCCGACAACGCCTACGGGCCCGGCAAGGATCTGGCCAATGGCGAATTCGCCCGGTTCGGGATCACCCATGTGTTTTACGACCCGTTGGATCCGGCCGACCTGGCAGCCCGCATCACGCCAGCCACCCGTCTGGTCTGGCTGGAGGCGCCGGGCTCTGTCAGCATGGAGTTTCCGGACCTGTGCGAGCAGGTGCGCATTTGCCGCGATAGGGGCGTGACAACCGCGCTGGACAACACCTGGGGCGCGGGCCTGGCGTTTGCGCCCTTTGACCTGACGGGCGACGGCAGCCTGGGGGTGGACATCTCGGCCCATGCGCTCACCAAGTATCCGAGCGGTGGAGGTGACGTGCTCATGGGCAGCGTGATCACGCGCGACCCGGGCCTGCACATGAAGATCAAGCTGACGCACATGCGGCTGGGACTGGGCGTGGGGGCCAACGACGCCGAGGCCGTGCTGCGTGCGCTGCCCAGCATCGGACTGCGCTATCGCGCCCACGATGACGCTGCCCGCCACCTGGCGCGGTGGTGTCAGCAGCAACCCGCCATTGCGCAAGTGCTGCACCCCGCGCTGGAAGGCGCGCCCGGCCATGCACACTGGAAGGGCCTGTGTGGCGCTGCGCACGGCGGGCAGGGGCTGGCAGCTGGCCTGTTCAGCGTGATGATCGACGCCCGGTACACGCAACAGCAGGTGGATGCCTTCTGCGACGGCTTGCGCTTGTTCAAGCTGGGCTACAGCTGGGGCGGCCCCATGAGCCTGGTCGTCCCTTACAACATTGCCAGCATGCGCAGTCGGCCGCCCGCCCATTTGAAGCCGGGCACGCTGGTGCGGTTTTCGATCGGCCTGGAGGCTGTGGAGGACCTGCGGCGCGACCTGCAACAGGCGATGGAACGCGCCTTCACCCAGGGCTGAGCGGCCTCGGCAGGGATCCGGTGCGGCCCATTGCCGCTGGATTTCGTGTGGGATACGGGCTTTCCTCAGTGGCGCCGCCGAACGGGCGGGCTTAGTGTGGCGGCATGAACGCGACATCCTCCAAGCCTGCGCCGGACACCCTTGGCACCCCAGACACCTCCGAGGCCCGGCAGGCCGAGGCCATTGCCGACCGCGTGAAGGCCCAGACCGCCCAGCCCGTGCAGCTGCAGCCGTTGCGCGTGGCTGACCCCTTCCGGTGGCTGCGGCGCGGCCTGGACGATGTGCGCGCCGCGCCGGGCATTGCCTTGTTCTATGGCGTGTGCTTCTGGGTCATGGCGGGGGTGCTGGGCTGGGTGTTCCGCACGCGGCCTGAATACACCATGTCGCTCGCCAGTGGCTGTCTGCTGGTGGGGCCATTTCTGGCCATGGGGCTTTACGACACCAGCCGTCGGCGCGAGGCGGGCCTGAAGCCGCAGCTGAGCGAATCCCTTACCTGCTGGGACAGCCACATGGGCAGCATGGGCATGCTGGTGCTGGTGCTGGTGGTGCTGGAGCTGCTTTGGGGCAGGGCCTCGCTGGTGGTGTTTGCCGTGTTCTTCAACACCGGCATGCCCTCGACCACCGGCGTGCTGCAGGCGGTGTTCAACCCGCAGAACTGGAGCTTTGTGGCGGTGTACACGGTGGTGGGCGGTGTGTTTGCGGCGCTGGTGTTTTCCACCTCCGTGGTGTCCATCCCCATGATTCTGGACCGCGACACCGACGCGCTGACTGCGGGCATCACCAGCATGCGTGTGGTGATTGAAAACCCCGGCGTGATGCTGCTGTGGGGGGCATTGATCACCCTCATCGTGGCCGTCTCGCTGTGGTTTTGGGGGGTGGGCCTGGTGCTGGCGGGGCCTGTGCTGGGCTTTGCCAGCTGGCATGCGTACCGAGCTGCCGTCATTCCGCTGCAGCGCACCCCGGCAGGGTCCTGAAAACCCCGTCCTGTTACAGTGAGTCTCAACTTCAGGAAGCAACTACCTTGGCAACACCCAACTACGGATACGAAAAACGCCAGCGCGAACTCGCCAAAAAACAAAAAAAGGAAGAGAAGCTGAGGGCCAAAACACAGCGCAGGCCGAACGATCCGCAAGGGGATGACCAGCCCGCTGATGACCAGCCAGCGGGCGCTGCAGGCCATCCCGAGCAGCCTGCAGGCTGAGTGACCTGGCTGCGTCACAGGGGTCCGCTGCACCAATCGCCGCGCCCTGTGCATCTGCGGTCTCTGGCGGTCTGCAGCGTTGCAAATACTCGCAATAGCTACGGCTATTGCTGCGTTTTGCGCCTGGCAGCCCCTCCGATCCGCAGCGCATACTGACCGCTCGATGCGTGCAGCGAATCCCTAACGCAGCAGCTTTTTGAGCTCTGGCCACACGTTGGCCAGCATTTGCGGATGCGCTTCGGCGCGAGGGTGAATGCGGTCGGGCTGGAACAGGCGGGTCGGGTCCGGTCCGTCAGCCACACCCTTCAAGAAAAATGGCACCACAGCCGCCTTGTGGGTCTGCGCCACGGTGGTGAACAGACCCGCAAACTTGTTCGCGTAGTCGGTGCCATAGTTGGGCGGCACCTGCATGCCCACCAGCAAGACCTTGGCCCCGGCCTTTTGCGCCGCCTGGGTCATCCAGGCCAGGTTCTCTTCGGTGTTCTTGAGCGGCAGGCCGCGCAGGGCATCGTTGCCCCCCAGTTCAATCACCACATGGCTGGGCTTGTGCTGCGCGAGCAGTGCAGCCAGGCGCGAGCGGCCGCCCGAGGTGGTCTCGCCGCTCACGCTGGCATTGACCACGGTGGCTGCGAGCTTGTCTTGCGCCAGTTGTTTTTCCAGCAGTGCCACCCAGCCCGTGCCCCGCGCCAGGCCGTATTCGGCGCTGAGCGAATCTCCCAGCACCAGAATCACCGAAGGGCGTCCGGCAGTCCCTGCCTTGGCGGCGGCCTGCGCAAAGGCCGTGGGCGCACAAAGCCCCACCACCAGGCCGATAGATGCGCTCAGGATAAAGTGGCGCCGTTGCTGCAGATTGCGAATCAAAGTAAAGAGCCTTTCATGTCCGAACCCTCCCCGCTGCCCAAGACACCGCCCGCCACCCCCATCATTGCCGTGGAGCATGTGTTCAAGTCGGTGACGGATTCCACCGGAACCCTCGACATTCTGCGGGATATCGATTTCCGCCTGGCTGCCAGGGAAACGGCAGCCATCGTCGGCGCCTCGGGCTCGGGCAAGAGCACGCTGCTGTCCATCATCGCGGGGCTCGATACCCCCACGCGCGGAACGGTGCGGCTGGACGGCCACGACCTGTTTGCCATCGATGAAGATGCGCGGGCTGCATTGCGGGCCCAGAAGGTGGGTTTTGTGTTCCAGAGCTTCCAGCTCATGGGCAACCTCACAGCGCTGGAGAACGTCATGCTGCCGCTGGAGCTGGCCGACCGCCGCGATGCACGCAAGGCCGCCACCGAGATGCTGGCGCGCGTGGGGCTGGGGCAGCGCCTGTCGCACTACCCCAAGGTGCTGTCGGGCGGCGAGCAGCAGCGCGTGGCCCTGGCCCGGGCATTTGTGGTGCAGCCTGCCGTGCTGCTGGCCGACGAGCCCACGGGCAGCCTGGACTTTGCGACCGGCGAAACCATCATGAAGCTCATGTTCGAGCTCAACCGCGAGTTGGGCACAACGCTGGTGCTGGTGACCCACGACCGCGCGATCGCCGCGCAGTGCGAGCGGCGCATCACGATCGATGCAGGGCGCGTGGTGTGAGTGGTGGGCGGGGTTTTTGAGTGTTTTGGGCCGCAGGCGCTAGTGAAACATGTGCAAGCAGCTATGAATTTGATAGTGGTCTGAGGGAGTGGGCTGCGCCCAGCGGATAATCCCCCCATGTCCAGCCCCAAAGTTCTCTTCGGCTTTCACGCCGTGGGCGTGCGTCTGAAGACCGCGCCGCAATCCATCATCGAGATTTACTACGAAGCCACGCGCCGCGATGCGCGCATGCGCCAGTTTCTCGACCGTGCCCGCGAGGCCGGTGCCCGCCTCATCGAAGCCGACAGCGTGCGCATCGCCAAGCTGGCGGGCAGCCACGGCCACCAGGGGGTGGCCGCGCGCGTGGAGCCCGTGGCGCAGGTCACCTCGCTCGATGAGCTGCTGGAAAACCTCGAAGCCGCAGGCATCGAGCAGCCCCTGCTGCTGGTGCTGGACGGCGTGACCGACCCGCACAACCTGGGTGCCTGCCTGCGTGTGGCCGACGGCGCTGGTGCCCATGCCGTCATCGCCCCCAAGGACCACGCCGTGGGCATCAACGCCACCGTGGCCAAGGTGGCCAGCGGTGCGGCCGAGACCATGCCGTATTTCATGGTCACCAACCTCTCGCGCACCCTGAACGAACTCAAGGAGCGCAACATCTGGTGCATCGGCACCAGCGACGATGCGCCCAAGACCATTTATCAGGTGGACCTGAAAGGCCCCGTGGCCCTGGTGCTGGGCGCCGAGGGCGACGGCATGCGCCAGCTCACGCGCAAGACCTGCGATGAGCTGGTCAGCATCCCCATGAAGGGCGCGGTCGAGAGCCTGAACGTGTCCGTGGCCAGCGGTGTGTGCCTGTACGAGGCGCTGCGCCAGAGGACTTGATCCTCGGCCCGCTGGCTCCACCGAGGAAGGCACCATGCTGGACACCGTGAAAGCCTGGGTCCGGCAAAGCCAGCGCATCGCCGTGCTGACGGGCGCAGGGGTCAGCGCCGAATCTGGCGTGCCCACCTTCCGCGATGTGCAGACGGGCTACTGGGCGCAGTTCCGCCCCGAAGACATGGCGACCGAGGCAGGTTTTCGCGCTCACCCACAGCGGGTGTGGGACTGGTACCAGTACCGGCGCGACCTGCTGGCTGGTGTGTCGCCCAACGCAGGGCATCTGGCGCTGGCCGACTTTCAGCGCCGCCACCCCGACTGCATCACCCTCATCACCCAGAACGTGGACGGGCTGCACCAGCGCGCGGGCAGCACCGGCGTGCTGTGCCTGCACGGCTACATTTTTCAGGACCGCTGGCTCGACACCCCGCGCAACTGCTGCTTCATCGACCACGCAGTGGCCGGCCACCCGCCGTACTGCGACCGCTGCGGCAACCTGGTGCGCCCGGGCGTGGTGTGGTTTGGCGAGCCTTTGCCGCTGGCGACGTTGGAGGCCGCCGAACAGGCGGCCAACCAATGCGACCTGATGCTGGTGGTGGGCACGGCCGGTGCGGTGTACCCCGCAGCGGGTGTGGCCCACCAGGCTCGGGCCGCCGGTGCCAGGGTGGTGGTGCTCAACCCCGCGCCCAGTGCGTTGGACGATGTAGCGCACGCGGTGCTGCGCGGCACGGCGGCGACGGTGCTGCCGCAGTTGCTGGACGATTGAGCGGGCGTGCGTGGCGCAGGCGCTCAGCCCTGGGTTGCGCGGTGCTGCAGGGGCTCACACGCTGTCGAATCCCGGTAGAAACCCTAATTTGACGTACTCCTGCCACCCTTTGTCGCACAGCTGACAGGCGGGGAGGCGCTCTGGCCGGTAGCCTGCCTCACCTTTGTTCTATCTGCCCTGCACACCATGAGCCGTCGCCACTTTCTTTTGCGTGCCACCCAGGCCGTTGCCGCCACTGGCCTGCCCGCATGGGCCCACACCGCGATGGCGGCCGAGGAGGCGTTGACTGCGCGCTCCATCACTCTGGGCTGTTCCATTGCCCTGACGGGCCCGCTCGGCCAGGCAGGCATCGAGCAGGTGGCGGGCATGAAGGCCGCGTTTGCCGAGGTGAATGCCGCTGGCGGCGTGTTGGGCCGCGAGATCCGCATGGAGGTCAAGGACGACGGCTACGTGGCTGCGCGCACGCTCAAGAACGTGACCGACATGGTCGATGCGCAGTCGGTGTTCGCGCTCATCTCGCCGCTGGGCACGGCCAACACCGCGTCCATCCTGCCGCTCATCGAGTCCAAGGGCATTCCTACGGTGGGCCCGGTGACCGGTGCCACGTCGCTGCGTGCGGCGGCCAACAAGCACGTGTTCTTCTTGCGCCCCAGCTACCGCGAGGAGACACAGCGCCTGGTCAAGCAGATCGTGGACATGGGCCTCAAGCGCATTGCCGTGGTGTACCTGGACAACCCGTTTGGCAAAGAGGTGCTCAAGGACATGTCCGCGGCGCTGGACGAGATCAAGGTCGAGCGCGGCGGCGAGTTTGCGCTGGCCGTGGACGGCAAAAATGGCGCCGAGCTGGCCGACAAGGTGGCGGCAGAGCGCCCCGGTGCCGTGCTGCTGGCCACCACGGGCACGGCCAACACCGCATTTGTGCAGGCTTTCCGTGCCAAGGCGCAGGGCGTGCCGCTGGCCGGCCTGTCTGTCACGGTGATCTCGTCGGAGTTGCCCAAGCTGGCCGCGTCCACGCGCGGGCTGGCGCTGGTGCAGGTGTTCCCGGATGCCAACTCGCAAAAGTCGGTGGTGGTGCGCAAGTTCCAGAGCACCATGAAAGCCACGGGGGGTGATCCTGCGTTCTTGAACAGCGGCAGCGCGCTGGAAGGCTGGCTCAACGCCCAGATCATGATCGAAGGCCTGAAGAACGCAGGCAAGGAGCCCACGCGCGAACGCCTGCGCGCCGGGCTGATGGCCATCCGGTCTCTGTCGTTTGGCGACTTCAACGTGGGCTTTGGCAACAAGGCGCCCTACATCGGCTCGGACGCCATCTACCTGGCGATCTACGCGGAGAACGGTCGCCGGATCAGCTAGCGCGCAGATCGCGCCCTCCCGCTCAGCGGCAAGACCGACAGCCTCACAAGGTGCAAGGGCCAGCGCATGCGCTGGCCCCTTTTTTGGTGGCACCGCCAGGTGAGGTGTCTCACCCCGTAGCTCAGACCAGCCCCAGCGCACCCAGCAGTGCACCGGCGCCCAGCATCCACAGCAGGTGCAGCTTGGTGCGCCAGACCAGCACCGTGGCTGTGGCGGTTAGCAGCCACAGTGGCCAGTCGGTGGTCCATTCGCCATGGGCGCGCGCCAGCACCCAGGACGTAGCCACCAGCAGGCCGATCACCACCGGGGCCATGCCTTGCTTGAACGCGCGCACGCCGCGCCGCTCGCGGTTGCGGTGGCCCCAGCGCGTGGCCGTCCAGGTCAGCAGGCTGCTGGGCAGCATCACGCCCAGCATGCACACCGCCATGCCCAGCGCGCCCAGCAGCCAGCCAGCCACACCGGGGCCGCCTGCATTGATGCCCACGTTCCAGCCCAGCAGGGCGATGAACAGCACATTGGGGCCCGGTGCGGCCTGGGCGATGGCGATGGAGGCGTTGAACTGCGGGTCGGTCAGCCACGCCTGGCGTTCGACCAGAAAGCGGTGCATGTCGGGCGCGGTGGCAATGGCGCCACCCACCGCCAGCAGCGACAGCGACAGGTAGTACAGGAACAGGTTGAACCAGTCGCCGATGCTCAGGGCCATCAGCGGCGCGGTGAGGGAGGCGGTGCTGCTCATGGTGCGAGCTTTCTCCAGGTCAGCAGGCAGGCGGCCCCGCCGATCACCGGCAGGATCCAGAAGAGCGGCCAGCGCAGCCAGGCCATGGCCACGATGGTCAGCGCCGTGATGGCCAGGCACAGGGGGCGGCCGAGCGGATGGTTGCGGATGGAGACAAACAGCTTGATACCCACCCCGGCAATCAGGCCTGCCGCCACGGCCCCCATGCCACGCAGCGCGCCTGCCACGGCCGGTTGGGCAGAGAACTGCGCATACACCACCGCCAGCGCCAGCACCAGCATCAGCGGAAACGTCAGCATGCCCGCCAGCGCTGCAAACGCGCCGCGCAGGCCAAAGTAGCGGTCCCCGATCATGATGCTGAGGTTGACCACGTTGGGGCCCGGCATGATCTGCGCCACGGCCCAGTCTTCGACAAACTCCTCGTTCGTCATCCAGCGTTTT
The DNA here is from genome assembly GCF_014851475.1 of Acidovorax sp. ACV02. Taxonomy (NCBI): domain Bacteria; kingdom Pseudomonadati; phylum Pseudomonadota; class Betaproteobacteria; order Burkholderiales; family Comamonadaceae; genus Acidovorax; species Acidovorax sp. ACV02. The sequence continues at coordinate 267,638 of NZ_JACUZU010000006.1, read as the reverse complement.
TTCTCCACCAGTTCGCGCTGCACGACCGCCAGAACACCGCCAAAACCCTGCAGCGCCAGCCAGGTGAAGGACCAGAACAGATCGGTCGGGTTGCGGGGCTGCGGGCGCGCAGGCGTTTCGGTGGGGGGGGGAGAGGCGGTGGCGGGTGCCATGGGTGCAAGATTCAGTGAAAAGTGGCTGATGCGCCGGTAATTCATGCCTTGATAGCTATCATTGTGATAGCTGTTCGGTGATGCGGCGGCCCCCGTGATGTTACGCGCGCATGAGGCGGTGCGCTGGCGTCGGGGCGTCGTCATCGGGCAAGCCCGGGGCGGCCATTGGTGCACGCACGCAAGGCGGTGTGCCGCTATGCTGCCGGGTGGTACGCCCCCCGGGGCCCTGGATTCATCCATAGAGACAAGGACACCCCATGAAACTCATTCGATACGGCCAGCCTGGTGCAGAACGCCCCGGTCTGGTGGACGCCCAAGGCACGCTGCGCGACCTGTCCATGCTGTTGCCTGATATCGGCCCCGCGCAGCTCAGCCCGCGCGCCCTGTCGGCGCTGGCCGCCATTGACGCGCGCCGCCTGCCTGCCGTCTATGGCTCGCCCCGCCTGGGCAGTCCGGTGGGCGGTGTGGGCAAGATCGTGTGCGTGGGCCTCAACTATGCCGACCACGCCAAGGAGGCGGGCATGCAGCCGCCCGCCGAGCCGGTGCTGTTCATGAAGGCCGTGACCGCGCTGAGCGGCCCCAACGATGATGTGCGGATACCGCCCGGCGCCACCAAGACCGACTGGGAGGTGGAGCTGGGCATCGTCATCGGCACCCGCGCCCGCCATGTGTCCGAGGCCGACGCGCTGGCCCATGTCGCCGGTTATGTGCTGGCCAACGATGTGTCCGAGCGCGCCTGGCAGTTGGAGCGTGGCGGGCAGTGGGACAAGGGCAAGAGCTACGACACCTTCGCGCCCATCGGCCCCTGGCTGGTGACGGCCGATGAGGTGGCCGACCCCCACGCTATCGACCTGTGGCTGGAGGTGAATGGCCAACGTGTGCAAAACGGCAGCACGCGCAATTTCATTTTTGGCGTGCCCGCCGTGGTGTCGTACATCAGCCAGTTCATGACCCTGGAGCCGGGCGACCTCATCCTGACCGGCACGCCTGCAGGCGTGGGCCTGGGGCAAAAGCCCGCGCCGTGGTTCCTCAAGCCTGGTGATGTGGTGCGCCTGGGCGCCACGGGGCTGGGCGAGCAGCTGCAAAAGTGCGTGGGTGGGTGAGGCTGGCTGAGACCAGCAGGGGCGTAGTGTGGTCACGCACACCCGAGGGGGGTAGGCCCATCGGGCTTCGTCAGGCCAGCTTGCCCTTGAGCGCATGCCCCTGGGTGCGCCAGCCCGCTTGGTCTGCATGGGCCACCTTGAAGACCTTGAGGTCCGCCTGGCTCTCGCGCTTGACCTTGAATATTTTGAAGCTGGCCTGGTTCTCGTAGTTCACGAAGAACCAGGACGCATCGCCTGTGGCCTGTGTGGCGTAGGCGACCTCGTGCCAGCACAGGTCGGCCTGGCTCTCGTAGGCCACTTCGCACACGCGTGCATCGGCCTGGTTCTCGTATTTCACTTCCAGAATTTTGGCCACGGGCGTCCTTCGGGTTGTAGGTCTGCTAACGCTGGGAGCCTGCAAACGGCAGCCCTTTGCAGGTTTCAGCCGAGAGGTTGGCGGCAGCGCGGCCCACCAAGATAATCCAAAACCGCTGGCATCGTGCTGGCAGCGGTGCAAGAGGATGTAAGAGCCCGCTGCGGCCACCTGTTGGTTTGGCTTGTCGGGAGTGTGCATGTATGGTGCTGGCTTGTACCTTTGACTTTGGAAGCCCCCATGCCCCATACCGCGCGCCGTGCTCATACCGAGGGCCACCGTTCTGACCGCATTGGCTGGCTACGCGCCGCGGTGCTGGGGGCCAATGACGGCATCGTCTCCACCGCCAGCCTGGTGGTGGGCGTGGCGGCTGCGCAATCGAGCCAGTCCACCATCGTGGTGACGGCGGTCGCTGGGCTGGTGGCGGGCGCCATGTCGATGGCGGCGGGCGAATATGTGTCGGTGCATTCGCAGGCCGACACCGAAAAGGCAGACCTTGACCGCGAGCGCGCGGAGCTGACCACAGACCCTGCGGCCGAGGCGCGCGAACTGACCGCCATCTACGTCGGCCGAGGCCTGACCCCCGAGCTGGCCCAGCAGGTGTCAGCGCAGCTGATGGCGCACGACGCGCTGGGCGCACACGCGCGGGACGAGTTGAATGTGTCCCCAGCGCTGGCTGCCCGACCGGTGCAAGCGGCCCTTACATCAGCCGCCAGCTTTGCGGTAGGGGCAGCCCTGCCGCTGGCTGTTGCCGTGGTGGCGCCCGCCAGCAGCCTGCTGTATGCGGTGGCGGGCTCGGCGCTGATCTTTTTGGCGCTGCTGGGGGCTGTGGCAGCGCGCACAGGTGGCGCAAGCATGGCCGTGGGGGCCTGGCGCGTGAGCTTCTGGGGGGCTCTGGCCATGGCCATTACGGCGGGGGTGGGTGCATGGTTTGGGGCGCCGGTGTGATGTCCGCTGGAGCGTACGGCTCAAAATGGCTCAAAGTGCTTGATTTATATGCCTTGAATGCTATGAATTTTCTGGTTTTTGCTGCGCCTGCTGTGCTCCTTCCCCCGCACTTCAAACCCAGTGTTCATGACAGGGCACGTGAGCAGGTGTCAGGTTGATGTACTGCACCAGCCGCGGCCGTGTGCCCCGATTGGGGCTGGGGCCGTGGGGCAGGGCCTGGTGCCAGATCACCAGGTCGCCTGCGTCGGCTCCGATGGGCGTGGCGCCCAGGGCTTGCAGGTCTTGCTGGCGGGGAGCGGCATCCGCGGGGAGCTGGCTCAGCCAGTCACCCATGCGGCGATGAAATCCCGGCACCAGGGTGAGGGCGCCTTGTTCGGGGGGCGTGTCGGTCAGGTACAGGATGCCTTGGGTGGCAAAGGGTATGGGCTGGTAGAGGCTCACATCCCAGTGCATGCCCTGGCCCCCGTAGGGGTAGCCGGGACGCTCGGGCGCGTTGAAGCCGCACCGGTCGGTGCTGCGCCATAGGTCGGCTGTGCCCCATAGCTGGGCGAACGCCTTGTGGATGCGCAGGGAGCGGCGGTTGACTTCAAAAGCTGGGTGTTGAAACAGTTGCACCATGGTGTTGCGTGGGGCGTGGGCATACCAGGATTGCGCATCTGCAGGGTCTGCCCGCACTGCGTCCCACACCACCTGCGCTGCCGCGGCGCTGTCGGCTGCGGGGACGGCTTGGCGCACGACCACATAGCCATGCGTTTCCCAGTGGGCCAGGTCGTCGGCATCCAGCACCGGCTCCATGGCATCGATTTGGGCGTGAAGTTCCACAAAGGCTTGCGGTGCAGGATGGCCTTCCACAAGCGCTTGAAGTCGCTCCACGGTGATTGCGTCGGGCACGCCCGCCGTGCGGACGATCCAGTCTTCAAAGGTTGCAAAGTCTGGGGCCTGGCGCATCACGTACTGCATGGTTTGCTCCAACCCCACACCCAGCGCTGACAGCACGATCTGCGTGCGGTGGGCTTCAGCTTGCGCACCTGCTGCAACCAGCCCCTGCCGGGTTGACATCCAGCGCGCCCAGCAGCGCTTGATGTGTGGGACTTGCAGGGCACCCACCTCCGCATCGTGCGGCAAGGATGCATGGGCTGGCGCGAGCATGGATTTCTGGATGGGGGTGTACATGGATGGACGCAGAAAGCTAAGACGGTTCAGTGTGGTCAATCATCACGGAGTCAGGGCTATGCCGCCCGCAAGCCTTTGGGTGACCGTACTGCGTACACTGGACGGGGCATCCCGCAGCAGGTTCGGCCATTCGCTACTGGCTCGCTTCACCACATCCCGCAGCAGCGCCAGGTGCCGGGGCACGCGCAGCAGCCCGGCGGATTTCATCAGGCCTTCCATGTCATCCCAGGTCAGCGCCCGCAGGGTTTTGTCGATGGCTCGGTTCACGGCGTACTGCTGGTCTGGCACGCCATCAAAAAACGCGGCCACGCATACCGGGTCATACAGCGGGGCCAGTTGGGGCACACGGCCGTCGGGGTAGATCAGGGCCCAGTTTTTGAGGTGGGCGTCGGTGTTGCCCATCAGGATGAAGGCCACCATGCGCGCGAGAAACTCTCGCGTGTCCTGCACCGGCTGCCGGCTCAGGCGGTTGAGCACACGCAGCATGGTGGCCCAGTCGTGCAATACCCCCTTGCCGTGAGACTTGCCGTATTTTTGGCGGGGCGTGTAGCCCAGCACCTGGTTGAACTCCTCCATGTGCACACGGGCGCCGCCGGGCAGGTGGTCAAAGCGCTGCACGGCCAGGATGTCGTTGAAGGGCACGGTGTCGGGCAGGTCGGCCTCGGCGCGGGTGATGACGCGCACATCGGCCACGTTCAGCCCCAGTGCCTTGCACAGCTGGTAGCCGGTGTACTCGTTGGCCACCAGGTCCGGGTGCGCGGTGGTAGGCAGCTTCAAAATCACGCTGCCCGCCGCGCCCTGGCGGTGCACGGTGTAGCGTCGGCCGTCCTGCACCGCGCTGAACTTGGTCACCACGCCGGGGAGCGAGGCTGCGTCTTCCACCGGGAACTCCACAAACCCTGGCTCCAGCACATCGAGCCCCTGTGTGGTGTGCCAGTAGCGCACCACGTCTGGGATGCCGTCTTGCGCGGGCACGGGCTCCACCTCCAGCGCGCCCATCAGATCATGGCCTGCAGCGGCCAGCAGCTCGAACTCGTCGTCGGGGCTGCAGCCGCGCTCGCGCGCCAGCCGCTCGCGGTTGTGGCCTTCGGGCAGCAGGTTCTGGAAGTACACGGGCCAGCGCCCATCGGTGCGCACCAGCCGCGCATCGCGTGCTGATGCCAGGATCTGCTGCGTGGCGGCCTCGTCCGCGCCCTGGTAGCTGAGCGACAGGGTGGGGCGCTGCGGGTTGCGGATGTAGCTCTCGTCAAACGACACACGCAGGATGTCGCCGTATTGCGAGAGGTAGCCGATGGCCTCACGACGCTTGGCTGTCGTACCTGACTCGCCCGCACTGCCGTCCGCCTGCGGGGGGCGGTGCAGGTACAGGCGCAGGTAACGGATGGAGGTGCTCATGGGGTTTGGGCTGGGCAGTGCGGTAGGGTGGTGCGTCGTCAGAGTCAGCGGCGCAGGCTATCCACCACCGAGGGCGGCGCATCCACCCCCTCGGGCTGGCCCAGAAACTTGCCACCGGCCTGAATGAATGCCTCCAGGCTGGGCCGCAGGCTGCTGGGTACGGCAATGATGTCCATGCCCAGCACCCGCGCCATTTCGGCCAGGGTGGAATAGCGGGGGTCCAGGTCGCCGCCTTCGGTGCGCTGCACCGTCATGCGGGAGAGACCCGCACTTTCGGCCAACTGGGCCTGGGTCATCTGGTGGGCTTTGCGGGCGGCGGCGAGAGCGGGGATGAGATCGTTTGGCATGATGATATTTATACTCTTTTTTAAGACAAAGAGTATATAAATATACAAATTTTCGCTGCCATGACTCGGTTTAGAACGAAGCCAACGAAGCCAACGAAGCCGACGAAGCCAACGGAGGCAATACCTCGCTGCGCTCTGTGCAAAACCGCTGGGCCTCCTCCAGCAGCCACTCTTTCACCAGCTCCATTGCCGGGCTAGGGTGCGTGGTGGTCACAAACGAATAGGCCGCGCGCGATGTCACGCTGCGCCCCAGCAGCGGCACCAGGCGCCCGGCCTTCACATCCTGCAGCACCAGCGCGGCGCGGCCCATGGCAATGCCCTGGCCGGCCAGCGCTGCGCCGAGGGCCAGTTGCGACAGGTTGAACTGCTGGCCGCCCGCCCAGGGCGGTGGTGCGGCGCCCATCTGCGCAAACCAGTGTTGCCATTCTTCGTAGGTGTCTGCGCCTTCCCAGGCGCTGCCGTCGTGCAGCAGCCATTCGCCGTGCAGATCATCGGGCGCGTTGATGGGAGGGTGTCGGGCCAGGAACTCGGGGCTGGCCACCGGAATGAGCCATTCGTCCAGGAACACGGTGGCATTCAGGTCGCGGTAACCACCCAGGTCAAAGCGCACGGCGGCTTCCACGCCGTCGCGCACCATGCGGGTGCGGTCCAGCGTGTGGAACTCGCCAAACACGCGCAGCCCGGTGTGGGGGTGCTGGCGAAAGAAGTCGCCCAGCCGGGGGGTGAGCCAGCTCATGGCAAACGAGGGCGAGCAGCTCAGCGTGGCGGTGGCGGCCTCTGTCGGCTGGCGCATCTGGGCCAGGGTGCTTTCTATGGCGTCAAAGCTCTCTCGCAGCACCACGGCCAGCCATTTGCCCTCGGGCGTCGGCACCAGGGCGCGCGGCGTGCGCAGGAACAGGGGGCGGCGCAGCCAGTCTTCGAGCTGCTTGACCTGCTGGCTCACGGCGCCCTGTGTGATGCACAGCTCGGCCGCCGCCTTGGTAAAGCTGCCGTGGCGGGCGGCTGCATCAAAACTGCGCAGCCAGGCGAGCAGGGAGGGGGAGAGGCGAATATCCATTATTAATACTAATGATGCGCTCAATATAAATGGTTTGTGACGGGGGCGTGACCGGCGAAGAATGGGGGCAAGACTTTTCGAGATGAACGCGCCATGACGATTGCCGAACCCCAAGCTGCCATCGATGCCTTGCTGGCCACCCGCCTGCGCAACGCCCAGCCCGCCCTCTGGACCAACCCGGCGCGGCAGGCACAGCCCGCCGCCGCGCTGCCTGCACTGGGCAGAACCATTAGTCTGGATGATACGCACGCAGCGGCTGCACGCCTGGCCCGTTTTGCCGGGCTGCTGGCGCAGGTGTTCCCCGAGCTCGCCGCCACCGGAGGCGTGGTGGAGTCGCCCCTGCTGCCTGCTGCGGCCCTGGCCCCCGCGCTGGGCATGGCCGAAGCGCAAGGGAGCCTGTTCATCAAGGCCGATCACAGCCTGCCCGTCGCTGGCTCCATCAAGGCGCGCGGCGGCATGCACGAGGTGCTGGAGTTTGCCGAGGGGCTGGCGCTGCAGCATGGTTTGGTAGAGCCCGGCGGCGACTACCGAGCGCTGGCGACGCCGCAGGCGCGCGAGCTGCTGGGTCGTTACCAAGTGGCGGTGGGTTCCACCGGCAACCTGGGCATGAGCATTGGTGTGGTGGCGTCTGCCTTAGGTTTTCAGGCCACGGTGCACATGTCGGCCGATGCCAAGGAATGGAAGAAAGACCGCCTGCGCCAGCGTGGCGTGCAGGTGGTGGAGCACGCGGGCGACTACGAACGCGCCGTGGCCGCAGGCCGTGCCGAGGCGGCCAGCAACCCGCAGTGCCACTTTGTGGACGACGAGCAATCGTTCTCGCTGCTGCTGGGCTACAGCGCAGCGGCGCTGCACCTGCAAAAGCAACTGGCCGAGCAGGGCGTGGCGGTGGATGCCGAGCACCCGCTCATCGTTTACCTGCCGTGTGGCGTGGGTGGTGCGCCAGCGGGCATCACCTTTGGTATGCGGCAGGTGCTGGGGCCGCATGTGCACTGTTTTTTCGCCGAGCCGGTGCAGTCGCCGTGCTTCATGGTGCAAATGATGGCCGATGCAACGCAAGGTGTGGGGCGGCACCCCTCGGTCTACGACTGGGGCCTGACCAACCGCACCGAGGCCGATGGCCTGGCCGTGCCGCGTGCGTCGCTGCTGGCGGCGGAGCTGATGCGTCCGCTGCTGTCGGGCGTGTTCACGGTGGCCGACGACACTTTGTTTGCGCAGCTGGTGCGGGTGCTGGATGCCCTGGGCGAGCGCATCGAGCCCTCGGCTGCCGCAGGCTTCAGCGGCCCGGCCATGTTGACGGGTACCACGGCCGGGCAGGCCTGGCTGCGCAGCACGGGCATTGAGGCCGTGCTGCACCAGGCCACCCACCTGGTGTGGACCACGGGCGGCCTGCTGGTGCCCGATGCGCAGTATCAAGGCTTTGTGCAGCGCGGGCGGGCCGTGCTGGCTGCGCAGGCCTGATGGCCCGCCACCTTCTTTCCTCTTTTTTTCTTTTCACTTTTTTATCTGGAGCCACGCCATGAACCGCAAGCAACTGCTTTTGTCTGCCGTCCTCTGTGCCGCCCTGGGGGCCACTGCGTGGACTCCGGCCATGGCGCAGGAGGCTGCGTTCCCCACCAAGCCGATCACGCTGGTGATTCCGTTCCCGCCCGGTGGCGCCACCGATGTGTTGGGCCGTCTGATCGGCAAGAAGCTGGGTGACAAGCTGGGCCAGAGCGTGGTGATCGACAACCGCGCGGGCGCTGGCACGGTGATTGGCGCCACCTCGGTGGCCCGGGCCGCGCCGGATGGCTACACGCTGCTCATGAGTTCGGGCACCACCTTCACCGTCAACCCCGCCGTGCGCGCCAAGCTTCCGTACGACCCGGTCAAGAGCTTTGAGCCCATTGGCATCACGGGCCGCACGGGGTTGATTCTGCTGGCCAACAAGGATGTGCCGGCCAGCGACCTGAAGCAGTTCGTGGCCCTTGTGAAGGCGGCGCCCGACAAGTATTCGTATGGCTCGTTCGGCACGGGCACTACCTCGCAGTTTGCGGGCGAGATGTTCTTCCACGCGGCGGGTCTCAAGATCCAGCATGTGCCGTACAAGGGCAGCGCGCCTGCGATGACCGACCTGCTCGGCGGACAGATCCCGTTCACGGTGGACACCGTGTCGGCCGCGCTGCCGCAGCTCAAGGACGGCAAGATCAAAGCCATTGCGGTGACCTCCGGCAAACGCTCGGCCCTGCTGCCCAAGGTGCCTACGCTGGCGGAGAGTGGCTACCCCGGCCTGGAGATGGACACCTGGCTGGCCATGGTGGCGCCGCGTGGCCTGCCGCCGGCCGTGAAGTCACGCCTGGAGCTGGCGCTGGCCCAGGTGGTGTCGGACCCCGAAACGCGTGACAAGATGATCGCGGTGGGGTTCGAGCCGTCCTATGCTTCGTCCAAGGTGTTGGCCGAGCTGATCGACAAGGAGCTGCCGCTGATGCGCGCCATTGCACAGCGTGCCGCCATCACCGCAGACTGAACCCGTGTGACCAGAACAAGGAGACAAGCCCGAGATGACCACAACAAGACCCCAAGCCCTGGTTGAGCTGACCGCCAACGAACTGCGCCATCACATCGGCACGCGCGAGATTTCGCCGGTGGAGCTGCTCGACGCCTGCATCGCGCGCATCGAGGCGGTGAACCCGCATGTGAATGCCGTCACCGCCACCTGCTACGACCGCGCCCGCACCGAGGCCAAAGCCGCCGAGCAGTCGGTGCTGCGCGGCGAGCCCCTGGGCCTGCTGCATGGCCTGCCCATGGGCGTGAAGGACCTGGAGGCGACGGCGGGCTTGCTGACCACCTATGGATCGCAGATCTACCGTGAGCACATTCCGGCCGAGGACAACGTACTGGTGGCGCGCCTGCGCGCGGCGGGCGCCATCGTCACGGGCAAGACCAACATCCCCGAGATGGGCGCGGGTGCCAATTCGCGCAACACCGTGTGGGGCGCTACGGGCAATCCGTTCAACCCCAACCTGAACGCTGGGGGCTCATCGGGCGGCTCGGCCGCTGCGCTGGCGTGCGACATGCTGCCGGTGTGTACGGGCTCGGACACGGGTGGGTCGCTGCGCATTCCTGCATCCATCTGCGGGGTGGTGGGCTTCCGGCCCTCGCCCGGCGTGGTGCCCAGCTCGCGCAAGCTGCTGGGCTGGACGCCGATTTCGGTGGTCGGCCCCATGGGCCGCACGGTGGAGGAGGCCTGCCTGCAGCTGGCTGCCTCGGCCGGCATGTCGGCGGGCGACCCGCTGAGCTACCCGCTGGACCCGATGAGCTTCCTTCTGCCCGAAGCCGTGGACCTGAGCCGCCTGCGCGTGGCTTATACCGAGGACTTTGGTGCCTGCGCTGTGGACAACGGTATCCGCGCCGTGTTCCGCCGCAAGGTACAGGCCATGAAGCACCTGTTTGCGCGTTGCGACGCCATCGACATTGACCTGGGCGATGTGCACCGCTGCTTTGACGTGCTGCGCGCCGAAGCCTTTGTGGCCAGCACGCGCGAGGCCTACGAGCGCGACCCCGCCACCCTGGGCCCCAACACCCGCGCCAACTACGAAATGGGCGCCGCCATGACGCTGCTCGACAGCGCCTGGGCGCAGGCCGAGCAGACACGCATCCTGGCGCGGTTCCAGAAGCTGTACGAAGAGTACGACGTGATCCTGGCGCCCACCACGCCGGTGTCGCCGTTTGCGTGGACCGAGCTGTTTGCCAGCCATATCAACGGCGAGCCGCAGGCCAACTACTACCGATGGCTGGCGTTGACTTATGTGACCACGCTCACCACCCACCCGGCGCTGAGCCTGCCCTGTGGGCTGGACGACGCCGGGATGCCGTTTGGCCTGCAGATCGTGGGGCGCTTCCGTGCCGACCGCCACACGCTGGGCGTGGGGCATGCGCTGGAGCAGGCGTTCAAGGGCATTGCTGGGCTGGCACGGCCCCGGCCCGACATCGCCAAGCTGATGCAAACCAATGCCGAACCCGCGCTGACCTCCATCGTGACCGTGGCACCCGACCCCCGCGATGCCCGCAGCCTGCCGCGTGACGACCGTGCGGCATCGGCAGCGCAGGTGTCGGCCGTTTGAGCAGGAGGAGCAGATGCAAACCGTAGACACCATCGTCATCGGCGGAGGCATTGCCGGGGCCTCCGTGGCCTGGCAACTGGTGCAGCCCGGCGCCGCAGGGCAGAGCGCCAGCGTGCTGCTGCTGGAGCGCGAATCGCAGCCCGGCTATCACACCACCGGCCGCTCGGCCGCGCTCTACATGGCGACCTATGGCACGCCCAACATCCAGGCGCTGACCCGGGCGAGCCGCGCGTTTTACGACGCGCCGCCGGCGGAGTTTGGCGCTGACCCCATCCTCTCGCCCCGGGGCGTGGTCTATGTGGCCGGGCCGGACCAGCTGGACCTGCTCAAGCAGACCTACGACGAAGCGCACGCCACCTCGCCCAATGTGCAATGGGTGGACAAGGCTGAGCTGCTGGCGATGCTGCCCTGCCTCAAACCCGAGGCTGTGGCAGCCGGCATGAGCGAGCCCGAGGCGGCCGACATTGATGTGAACGCCCTGCACCAGGGCTACCTGCGCGGCCTGCGCCAGCGCGGCGGCCAGGTGCTGACGAACGCCGAGGTCATGGCTGTGCGCCGCGAGGGTGATGTATGGCAAGTGACGCTGGCCGATGGGCGGGTGTTTGCTGCCCCCATCATCGTCAATGCTGCGGGCTCCTGGGCCGATGTGGTGGCGGGCCTGGCCGGTGTGCCACCCATCGGGCTGGAGCCGCGCCGCCGCACGGCATTCACCTTCCCGGTGCCCGAGGGCATGGATGCCACCCACTGGCCAGCCGTGATTGGCATCGACGAGAGCTTTTACTTCAAGCCCGACGCGGGGCAACTACTGGGCTCACCGGCCAATGCCGACCCTACACATCCGCACGATGTGGTGCCGGAAGAGCTCGACGTGGCCACCGGGATTTATCACATCGAGGAAATGACCCGCTTCCAGATCCGCCGGCCGTCGCACACCTGGGCCGGGCTGCGCTCCTTCGTGTCGGATGGCGACATGGTGATCGGCTGGGACAATCACGTGCCCGGCTTCTTTTGGCTGGCCGGGCAGGGCGGGTATGGGATTCAGAGCGCGGCGGGCGCCTCGTTGCTGGCGCGGCAACTGTTGCGGGGCGAGCCGCTGGCCGAGGAGCTGGTGCGCGAGGGCGTGGGGGTGGAAGGGCTGTCGCCTGCGCGTTTGCGCTGAGGTGCCCAGACGGGAGGGGCTCAGCCTCTCACGCGAAGGTGTTGACGTTGGTGCCCAGTGCGCCGCTGGTGGCCAGCTGGGGTTGGGGCATGGACTGCTGCATGGCGTCGATCATGGTGGCGGCCGATACCGCCTGCATATCCAGCGCCTTTTTCAGTACCACCATGTTCAAGGCGTCCGACGTCTTGGCGCTGGCCAGGTTGGTAGCGGTGTTGACGATGCTGTTGGTCAGGGCGACGTCCATGGTGACTCCTCGGGGCAATGGTGGGTTATCGGCACGGCTGAACGCGGCTTGAGCGTTGTTACATGTTCAGCGGTCGTGGACCTGCTCTGTAGTGCTCCGCCTAGTCCAGCGCGGGTACCCCAAGGGCTGGGCAGGCGGCCAGGTCGGATGGGTGGGTGTGTGGCAGCTGGCGGGCTGCGTCGCGCAAGGCGGTGCGCAGGCCTTCTTCCAGCGTGGGGTGATAGAAGGGCATGCCCAAGAGGTCGTGCACTGTCAGTTGCTGCTGCACGGCCAAGGCCAGCAGGTGCGCCAGGTGCTCGCCGTCAGGGGCACACAGCTCGGCGCCCAGCAGGCGACCACTCGCATGGTCTGCATAGACGCACAGGCGTCCATGGTTGCGCTGGGCGGTGCGGGCGCGGCCCTGGTTTGTGTAGCTGGCGGTGCCGGTGACGGTGCTGTGCGCGTCCATGTCGGCCACGCGCGGTCCCACAATAGCGATGTTGGGGTCGGCGAACACGATGGACAGCAAGGTGCGGCGCCGAAAGCGCGTGGGAGTGGGGGCCAGGGCGTTCAGGCCTGCAATATGACCTTCATCGGCCGCCTCGTGCAGCAACGGGGTGTGGGTGTTGGCGTCACCCGCCAGAAACACCGGCAAATTGCCAATTTGCTGGGTTTGTGGGTCTACGGTGGGCAGGCCGCGCGCATCCAGCGGTACGCCCAGTGTCTCCAGGCCAAGGTGCTCAATGTTGGGCACCCGGCCCATGGCGGCGATGACCTGGTCCACTACCACGCGGTTGGCGCCGCTGGCGACTTCAATGCCTCCAGGCACTTCGCGCAGCTGCGCCTCGGCGCCCATGTGCAGCACCATGTCCTGCTTGAGCAGGGCCGCCAGCTCGGCATTCAGCGTTGGGTCGCTCAAGCCAGCCAGCGTGTGGCCAGTGGTGAACGCAGCCACCTGCAGGCCCAGCCGCGCGAGCGCTTGCGACAGCTCCACTCCAATCGGGCCCATGCCGATCACTGCAATGCGGGGGCCTAGGGTTGGTTGTTCGAACAAGGTGTCGGTGGTGAGCATGCGGTCGCCAAATGCCAGCCATGCCTCGGGCACACGTGGGCGTGACCCCGTGGCGATGATGATGCTGCGCGTGGCGTAAGCCGTGCCATCAATGTCCACCAAACGCGGTCCCAGCAGCGTGGCGCGCCCTGACACCTGGTTGCTGCCCAGTTCATTGGTGGCTTTGAGGGCGCCCGCCACGAAGTCGTCGCGCAGTGCGCGCACGCGCTGGAGCACGGAAGGCAGGTCTGCGGTCAATGCACTGGCGCCCCGAAGGCCAAATGCTTCAAAGGTGTGGCGCCGGTGGAAAGCGTTGGCCGCCTCGATCAGCGCTTTGGACGGCATGCAGCCCACGCGGGCGCAGGTAGTGCCCCAGGGGCCTTCATTGACAATGAGGTAGCGGTCGGTGCGCTTGCGCACTTCACGCAGCGCGGCCAGGCCCGCCGTGCCTGCGCCAATGATGATGGTGTCGAGCGGTTGGGCCATGGGGCTTTCTCGGAGTCTGAAAACCCGGAGTGTGATGCGCGAGCCGCCGCAACGTTGTAGGCGCACAGGCCGTTTCAGTGAGGCCGCTGAGGGCGCTTGCGCGCATGTGAAAACCGAGCTGGTTGCCCTTTGGGGGCCCGGTCTCGGCGTCCGATCAGGCCTCGGGGTCCGTCCAGCCCACTCGGCCTTGCCCGTGGTCGTTGATGCGTTGCACAAAAGGGGTGGCTTGCGTCTGGGGCAGGCGCAGCTGCAAGGTGACCAGGGTGCCATGCTGCACGTCCACCAATTCGGCGCCAGCAGCTTCAATTTCGCGGCGCAGCAGGCCTTCCAGGGCATAGGGCACCTGGCACTGCAGCAGGGCCATGCGCTGCAGCGTGACCTTGGGGGCCGTCAGCAGTGCCTGGGCAATTGTGTCGGTGTAGGCGCGCACCAGGCCGCCCGCGCCCAGCTTGACACCGCCAAAGTGGCGTACCACCGTGGCCAGCACGCCTTCCAGGTCTTGGTGGCGCAACACGTCCAGCATAGGGCGGCCGGCGGTGCCGCCGGGCTCGCCGTCGTCCACCGCAGCCGACTGTCCGCCCGCCAGTAGCGCCCAGCAGATATGGGCTGCGCCAGGGTGTTGCTTCCACAGCGCATCCACTGCCGCCTGAGCGCTGGCGCGGTCGGCCATGGGCTGCACGCAGCCGATGAAGCGGCTTTTCTTGATGATGAGTTCGCTGTGCGCCGGGGCAGCCAGAGTCTGGGGCATGGGGCAGCGAGTGTACGGCGAGCGCTTTGGGTGCCAGCAGGGAGCCGTGTGTGACGGAAGTCACAGCCCGGACCCTGAAGGGTGTGGATCGGCACAAATCGCGTTGGGAATGTGCGTTCTGTCACACACGCCGTAGGCGTGCGTTCCTACACTGCGGACTTGTTGCTGTGGCCTACGCTGTTGCTACTCATTTGAAAGCACCCGGGCCATCAGAAAAGGAACCGCCATGTTTGCCACTTCGCTCTCTGCACCTTTGCCTACCTCTCTCGCCAGCCATCTGTTTGGCCGTTTAATCTCTCCCTCGGTCTCCCACGCATCGGGTGCCAGCACGGTGGCATCGACCGGCGCGATGCCAAACGCAATGGAAGAGCACGACGACGAGATGCCGGACCTGGCTCAGCGCGTGCGGGAAATCGGCGAGTGGTGATACGGCGTGCTGCGTAACGTAACAAGCCACGCAGCGTCCCGTCAGCCGGTGTTGCCCATGCAACCGTCTGCTGCGCCCAGGTCGCGTGCCATGAGCACACTGGTGTAGTTGGTCAAAGGGCGCCAGTCGCACTCGCCGACCACCCTGTAACCCCAGGATTCATACATCGCTATCAAGGCCGTGGCGGGTTGCGCAGTGTCCAGCGCCATGACCCGGGCACCTGCCTTGCGGGCATAGTCCAGGGAATAGGCGTGCAGCTGTTTGCCGTAACCCTGGCCTTTGGTGTCAGGGGTGATGCAGAACTGGCACAAAGACCACACCGAAGGGTCGCGGTACAGCGGCACGGAGGATTCGGGTTGCGGCGGTCGCAGCGTGACAGTGCCCACATAGTCTTCGCCGTCCAGCATCACCAACCCCGTGCCTGAAGCAAACCGCTTCGCAGTATCTTCCACAGACTGGTGGGTGCCCCAGTAGCGCAGACCCCGCAGCGCGTGGGGTGCATAGGCGCAGTGGATGAGGGTGGTCAGGCGTGCGAGGTCATCGTCGGCCGTGACCGGGCGAATCAAAAGCGAATCGGACAAAGTCATAGAGATACTCCGTGGCCTCGCGTTGAAGGCCGCTGGTCGGGCAGCGGGTCGTGTTGCCTCATTTCAAAGCTTTAGCTCCCAGGTCTCTCCCACCAATTGCTGACCAAAGCCTTCGTAGGGCTCGGTCTTGACCAGCCGAAAACCGCGCTGACCGTAGATGCCACGCGCAGCCGTGAGGCAGCTGTTGGTCCAGAGAACCATCTTTTTGTAACCTTTTGCACGTGCAAAGGCAATGCATTCGTCGGTGAGGCGGGCGCCCAGGCCGAGGCCCCTGGCTTTGGGGCTGAGGATGAGCATGCGCAGCTGCGCCGTGGTGGCCGATTTGCGCACCACAAACACCGAGCCCACGCGCTCGCCATCCAGCTCGGCGATCCAGGCTTTCTCCCATGCGGGCTGGAACTTGCGCAAGAACTGCGCTGCGATGTCTGCCACCAAGGCCTCAAAACGGTTGTCCCAGCCGTACTCGCGCCCATAGATCTCGCCATGCTGCTGCACTACCCAGCCCATGTCGCCGGGCAAAGGGTCGCGCAGGACGGCGATTCGGGTGCCATCCGCCGCGTTGGAGGGGGAGGACAGCAGGGTTTCGATCCGTTCCATGGCCTCCACGACCTCCTGGCGCCGAGCCGGGGGCAAGGGGGCCAGCAGTGCGGCAGCTTCGTCGCGCGAACGCTGCTGCAGCGGCTCGAACGCCTCGCGTCCAGCCGCGGTGAGCGTGACCAGGCTTTGCCGCGCGTCCTTGGTGTTGGCGTGCCGTTCTATCCACCCGGCCTGCTCAAAACGCCGCAATATCCTGCTCATGTACCCGCCGTCCAGCCCCAGCTCCCGCGCCAGTTCGCTGGCCACAGGGGCCTCGCGATGGGCCAGCTCGTAGAGCACGCGCACGTCGGTCAGCGACAGCTTGCTGCCCAGGTACGGGTCCAGCACGCCAATGCGGCGGGTGATGAAGCGGTTGAACCGGCGCACGGCTTTCACCGCACTCGCAGGCACCGGGACGGACTCGGGAAGGGTAGAGGTGTTGTCGCTCATAAATGCCTCTGTCAGTTAATTAATTGACAAAAGCAAGTATATGTCTGACGGCCATCAAGCCTGTAACAGTGAGGGGCAAGGGCCGCCAAGGCGACAAAAACCGTCCGCCAACGTAAAATCACGGGTTATCCACCACAGACGCGCCCCACGAAGGCCCCCATCGCACCGGGGGCGGCCGCGACCCCCTTTGCATGAACGCCCCCGTTGACGTCTCCTTTTTTGCGCGCGCCGCAAAGCCCTTGACCAGCTACCGTCCGTACTGGGCCAAGCGCTTTGGCACGGCACCGTTCCTGCCGATGAGCCGCGCCGAGATGGAGAAACTGGGCTGGGACAGCTGCGACATCATCCTGGTGACGGGCGACGCGTATGTGGACCACCCGAGCTTTGGCATGGCCGTGATCGGCCGCACGCTGGAGGCGCAGGGCTTTCGCGTGGGCATCATCGCCCAGCCCGATTGGCAGAGCGCCGAGCCCTTCAAAGCGCTGGGCAAGCCCAACCTGTTCTGGGGCGTGACGGCGGGCAACATGGATTCGATGATCAACCGGTACACCGCCGACCGGAAGATCCGCAGCGATGACGCCTACACCCCTGGCGATGTGGGCGGCAAGCGCCCCGATCGTGCGGCCATCGTCTACAGCCAGCGCTGCCGCGAGGCCTACAAGGACGTGCCCATCATCCTGGGCGGCATTGAAGGCAGCCTGCGCCGTATCGCCCACTACGACTACTGGAGCGACAAGGTGCGCCGCTCCATCGTGGTGGACAGCAAGTGCGATCTGCTGCTGTACGGGAACGCCGAGCGTGCGCTTGTTGAAGTAGCCCACCGCATCGCAGCGCGTGAACCGGTGGAGCAGATCACCGATGTGCGCGGCACGGCCTTTGTGCGCCGACCGGACGACGAGAGCGGCAAGGGCTGGTTCGAGATCGACTCCACCACGGTGGACGAGCCCGGCCGCGTAGAGGCGCACATCAACCCGTACATGACCACCAGCGAGCAGGCTGCGGCCCAAGGCAGCACCTGCAGCAAAGAGGATGGGAATGCTACTGATTCTGTAGCGGGCACCGCAAATAACACCGGCGCTACCGGCCAAAACAGCCCCAACCCTGCCATTCAGCCGATCCAGTTTGTTGCCAATCCGGCGCTCAAGGCCAAGCTCAAGGTGCCCCCGCGCGAGAAGAGCGTGATCCGCCTGCCCAGCTACGAGCAGGTCAAAAGCGACCCCGTGCTCTACGCCCACGCCAACCGCGTGCTGCACCTGGAGACCAACCCTGGCAACGCGCGTGCACTGGTGCAGGCCCATGGCGAGGGTGTGACGGCGCGTGATGTGTGGATCAACCCGCCCCCCATCCCGCTGACCACGGCCGAGATGGACTACGTGTTCGACCTGCCTTACGCGCGTGGCCCGCACCCTAGCTACGCCGACGAAAACGGCAGCCATGACGGCGCGACCAAGATCCCCGCGTGGGAGATGATCCGGTTCTCCATCAACATCATGCGCGGCTGCTTTGGCGGCTGCACCTTTTGCTCCATCACCGAGCACGAGGGCCGCATCATCCAGAGCCGATCGGAAGATTCGATCATCCAGGAGATCGAGGACATCCGCGACAAGGTCAAGGGCTTCACAGGCACCATCAGCGACCTGGGTGGCCCCACGGCCAACATGTACCGCCTGGGCTGCCGCAGCCCCGAGATCGAGGCCGCCTGCCGCAAGCCCAGCTGCGTGTACCCCGGCATCTGCCAGAACCTCACCACCGATCACGGCCCGCTGATCAAGATCTACCGCCGTGGCCGCGCGCTCAAGGGCATCAAGAAGATACTCATCGGATCGGGCCTGCGCTACGACCTGGCGGTGAAATCGCCGGAGTACGTGAAGGAGCTGGTACAGCACCACGTGGGGGGCTACCTCAAGATCGCGCCCGAGCACACAGAGCAGGGCCCGCTCACCAAGATGATGAAGCCGGGCATCGGCAGCTATGACAAGTTCAAGCAGATGTTCGAGAAGTTCAGCGAAGAGGCGGGCAAGAAGCAGTTCCTGATCCCGTACTTCATCGCCGCGCACCCGGGCACCAGTGACGAGGACATGATGAACCTCGCCATCTGGCTGAAGAAGAACGGCTTCCGCGCCGACCAGGTGCAGACCTTCTACCCCAGCCCCATGGCCACGGCCACGGCCATGTACCACTCGGGCCGCAACACGCTGACCCGCGTGCGCCGCGAAATGCGCGATGTGGATGAAGAGTCTGTGGACATCGTGCGCGGCGAAAAGCGCCGCCGCCTGCACAAGGCCTTCCTGCGCTACCACGACCCGAACAACTGGCCGCTGCTGCGCGATGCGCTCAAGGCCATGGGCCGGGCGGACCTGATCGGTAACGGCAAGCACCACCTGATTCCGACCTTCCAGCCGCTCACCGACGGTGGTTACCAGAGTGCGCGGCGCAAGAACTCGACCCCGACAGGGGCTAAGCCCGCCGTGGCACCTGCGTCGCGCACGGTGCAGCAGCCCACGAAAGGCCGCATCCTGACCCAGCACACGGGCCTGCCGCCGCGCGTGACCGGGGGCGCGGCCAAGCCGGCTGCTGGCGGCAAACCGTTCAAGAAAGCGCGATAGTCCGCTGCCAGCGTGCTTGCGTGGCGGGGCGGGCAGGGCGTCCATCTGCCCATTGCATCTGCAGGCTGAAACGGGGCGCTGGCATGCCGCACCAACCGCATCGGCGGGGTGGCGGAGCTCATGCGCGCCAGGCCCGCGCGGTGGTCAGGTGGTCGTGTAGTCCCTCGCCAGACATTCCGACAGCGGCACGGGCTTTGCCACCGCATAGCCTTGGGCGTAGTTCACGCCGATGAGTCGCAATGCATCCACGGTGGCTTCGGACTCGGCGAACTCGGCAATCGTCTGCTTGCCCATCACGTGGCCGATGCGGTGGATCATTTCCACCATGGCATGGTTGGTGGGGTCTTGCAGAAGGTCCTTCACGAAAGCGCCGTCGATCTTGAGGTAGTTCACCGGCAGGTGCTTGAGGTAGGTGAAGGACGACATGCCCGCGCCGAAGTCATCGAGCGCGAACCTGCAGCCCAGTTGCTGCAGCTCCTTCATCAGGCGCACCGCGTTGGGCAGGTGCGATATCGCGCTGGTCTCGGTGATCTCGAAGCACAGCAGCGCGGGGTCCAGCCCGGATTCGTTGAGCGTGGTACGGATGTACTTGAGCAGGCTGTCGTCGCCCAGGCTGGTGCCCGAGAGGTTGATGGCGCAGGTGTGCAGCGGCTGGGCGCCCGGTGTGCGCTGGTGCTGCGCCAGCGCCTGCAGTGTGTGGCGGATCACCCAGCGGTCGATGGACGGCATCATCCCGTAGTGCTCGGCGGCCGGGATGAAGGTGCCGGGCGCTACCAGCTGGCCGTTTTCCTCCTCGCGCAGGCGCAGCAGCACCTCCATGTGCAGGCCTTCATCACCGGTGCCTTGCAGCGCGCGGATGGTCTGCGCGTACAGCTGGAAACGGTTGTGCTCCAGCGCCAGGCGCAGGCGCCGCACCCAGTCCATGTCGCCTTCGCGCCGGGTCATCTCGATGTCTTCGGGCTGGTAGATGAACACCCTGTTGCGCCCACCTTCCTTGGCACGGTAGCAGGCCATGTCGGCCACGCGCATGGCCTCCTGGATGGAGGTGAGCGCTGGGATGAGCTGCACCATGCCGATGGAGAGGCCCGTGCTGAGCTGCTGGCCTTCCCACGCCAGGCGCAGGTCCTGGCCAGCCTGGCGCAATTGCTCTGCAATGCGCGCCGAGGGGCCAACGGGGCAGTCCTTGAGCAGGATGCCGAATTCGTCGCCGCCCAGCCGTGCCAGCGTGTCCCCTTCGCGCAGGTGGCTTTGCAGCATGCGACAGACCTCCCGCAGCATCTCGTCGCCGGCCTGGTGGCCGCAGGTGTCGTTGATGAGCTTGAACTGGTCCATGTCCACGTAGAGCAGCGAGCCCTCACGGCCCGGCTGGCGCGGGTGGTTGAGCAGGGCTTCAAGCCGGTGCTCGAACTCGCGCCGGTTCACCAGGCCCGTCAGCGCATCATGGCTGGCCTGCCACGAGAGCTGCTCTACGTAGTGTTGCTCGCGCGTGACGTCGTGCAGCGCCAGCACCGCCCCGGTCAGCACACCCCGGTGCCGGATGGGAGAGCCCACCAGCCTCACCGGAACGATGCTCTGGTCCGGTCGCACCAGCGTGCGGTGGATGTTGCCCTTGGCGGCACCATCGCTGCGCAGCAGCGTCTGCACCAGGGCGTCGGCCGACAGGGGTGGTGCATCACCTTCGAAGACCAGCAACTGCGCCAGAGGTTGCCCGGTGGCCTGGGCGGCTGGGCGGGCCAGCAAGGTTTCTGCGGCAGGATTCATGTAGGTGACCTCGCCGTGGATGTTGGTCGTCACCACGGCATCGCCAATGGCGGCCAGCGTGGTGCGCGCCTGTTCCCGCTCGACCTCCAGGGCGCGCTCCGCGTTCTGGCGCTGGGCCAGCAACTTGTGCGTGTGCCACAGGGTCAGAAGAATCAGCACCAGGGCCATGCCCATGTTGGTCCACATCAGCAGGAGCACGATGTGGCGCGAGCTTTCGCCCAGGGCCTCGCTGAAGTTCCGGGCCGCCGGGGTCACGCCCGCGTTGATCTCGCGGATGGTGTTCTGCCACCGTTCGCGGGTGGGGGCGTCCGCTGTGCCGGCGGTGTTGCGCTGGTGGATCTCGTGCGACAGCTCGCGCAGCGCACGGATGTACTCGTCGCCCACCAGCCATTGGTCTACCGGCTTCTTCACCAGATCAAAGCCGTCAAAGTAGCGCAGCAGCCAGATCAGGCCGTCAATGTCATCGGGGTGGTTGCCACCGCGCAGAAAGCCGTCGCGCGCCACATCCGTCTGCACCTGGCCTGGCTCCAGGGCCAGCCGGGCCGCCCGGTCGCCCAGCGGGATCTCCATGGCGCGGGTGAACCCTTCAAAGGCCTGGGGGGAGCCGGTGATGGCGTACTGGTTGAGAAAATAGATGGCGTCCTTCTGGCCTTTGGTCCATAGGCTTTCGCCAGCGACGAAGGCACGCACCGTGGACAAGACATGCAGGCTGGCCGTGGCGCACACCGCCAGCAGCAACACCATGGTGATGAAAGGCCAGGTCACCCGCAACGTCAACGGCACAGGCCTTCGCTCGACCGGCTGCAATACATCCATGGATGGGTCCCTCGCCTCGTGCCAAGCTGCTTGCGCCAGTGATGCCTGGTGGCCCCATCCGGCGCGCCCTCATCAGTGTGTCCGCATGCTCCATCAATGCCTGCGGTCCAGGGTTGTCCTGGGACGCGTGGCTGATTCGGCGGTGCGGTGCTTCCGGCCCACTATATAGAGATCAACTTGCCAGCGCATGCAAAGTTTGGCAACCCCTTGTGCTTGCGGGGAATGGCCGCCATGCCGATGCGCACCCGCACCTGAACCTGCGCGCGGCGGGCCATCGCTGGCTCCGCCCAGGTGTTGCCCGGCCTGACAGAAGCCGGTGTTTACGGCGCCGCAGCGTGGGTGCCCACCAGCACGGACTGCGGGCCATCGTCTGCGGGCTGCGAGATCAGGTCTTCGATGATGAAGGTGCGGTAATAGAACGCCGTGACCGCGCCTTCGGGGGCAATGGCTGCCACCAGCGTGTCGGTGTCGTCCTTGTCGTTCATTGCGATCAGAATGCCGTGGTGGCCGGAGCCCGCCAGGTCGGCAATGCGCCGCACCATGTCGCCTTCGGCGCCCACAGATGGCAGCGGCGCATCTGCAGTGCCCAGGGTGTGCACAATTTCTTGCAGGATGACTTCGGGGCTGGCGTAGGCGACATCGCCCTGATGGCCTGCTGCCTGCAATGCGAGTGCGGCCTGGCGGGCGCAGTCCTCGTCGGGGAACAGCGCAAACACCTGGCCGGTGGGGTAGAAAACGCCGCCCATGGTGGTCATGGTGGAATCAAGGACGAGGGGTTTCATGGGCATCTCCCGAAGTGTTTCAGACCTTTGGGATTGAAACCGGGCATCCCGGCGCGCTGTGTAGGCCAGCGGGCCATCCGTGCGTCAGCCCGCTTTGCGTTGCAGTGGGCTGGGTCACAAGAATATGTGAAAAAAGCGCTTGGTGCGCTAGTGCTTCATGGGTTGGTTGCTATCAATTTGTTAGTTTTTGGCCGCCTCTGCTAGCCCAGCCATCCGCCCAGCCAGGCCCCCAGCGCCGCGCAATGCAGCACCACCGTCGCCCAATACACCGCGCGAAACTCCGCCTTGCGGGATTTGTGCCGCAGCCACTGCTGGGCCCACCATGCGCCGGGCCAGCCGCCTGCAAGGCTCAGCAGGTGCAGGTGGCTTTCCTTGGTGCGCCACCGGCCGTTTTGCGCGGCGCTTTTGTCGATGGCGTAGACCAGAAAGGTCAGGAGGTTGACGGCGACCGCCGCGCCCAGCACCCACCACGGTAGTCGGCCTGCCCAGAGGCCCCAGGCCAGCAGCCCCGCCCAGCCGAGCATGAGTAGCCGTATCAGCGCCGAGCCGGTGGGAGTGGTCGGTTCGATGGCCGCCACAGGGCGCCTGCGCCTGGCGGCCGGAGGTTGCCCCGCCCGTTGCACCGGCGCGCGCCGCGTTGGGTGCGCAGGGGGCGGCTGCGTTGGTGCCGTGCTGCGGGGCTGGAACGCGCCACCCGCGTTTGCAGCGGGCAACACCGCCATAGCCCGGGGCCCTTTTCCGCCGACATGAATCTCCTCGTACACCACGGCGAGCCCTTCGCGGGGCGGGGCGGTACCCCGGTAGTCCCGCACATGAAAGAACACATCGGCGGACGTGTCAGGGCTGCGGATAAAGCCGAAGGCGCGGCTGGCGTCCCAGCGGACGACGGTGCCTTGTTTCTGCATCGGTCAGGAAATGCTTTCAGGCCAGGGTGTGCAAAGGAATGTCGTGCGCCACCGCCAAAGCATCAAGCTGCGCGCGGGTCTGTGTGCGCAAGAACGCCGCCACGGCCGCGTGGGTGGCGGGGGCGCGCAGCACCTGCGGGTCGCCCGTGGCGGGCAAGCCTGCGGCAGAACACAGGCTGGCGGCGAAGTGGGGTTCCAACGCGGCCACGGCCACGCGGCCGTCGGCGCAGGGGTAGATGCGGTAGCCTGCGTGGTTGCCCCCCACGTCGCCCTCGGGGGTGGTCAGGCCCCAGTCGCGCGGCTGGGCCAGCCAGGCAGCGGCGTCGGCCAGGGCGACTTCGATGCACACGCCGTTGCCGGTGTGGGCGCGCTCCAGCAGGGCCTGCAGCACGGCCTCGCTGGCCATCAGGGCGCCACCCATGTCGGCGTACAGGGTGGGTGGCATCTCGGTGCCGGTCACCAGGCCGGCGTCGGCCAGGTAGGTGAGGTCGTGGCCGGGCTCTTCGGCCCGCTCGCCCGCTGCGCCCACGATGCGCACCAGCGACAGGCGCGGGTATTGGGCCTGCAAAGCATCCCAGCCCAGACCCAGCTTGGTGAGCGCCGAGGGGCGGAAGGAGGTGATCAGCACGTCGGTGCGGGCCAGCTCTGCATGCAGCGCGGCCTGGCCTTCGGGTGTCTTGAGGTGGGCATGTACCACCCGCACACCCTGGTGCAGCGTGGCATAGGCCGCCGGGCTGTAGATGCCCATGGGGTCGGCACTGGGGTAGTCGGGGGGCGGCGGCGGTTCGAGCTTGGTGCATTCGGCGCCCATGCGCGCACAGCGCATCAGGGCGGCGGGGCCGGGCAGGTTGAGGGCGAGGCTGAGGACGCGGGCGTTGCGCAAGGGCTGGGGCAGGGCGGTGGTCATGGGCTCAGGGTTGTCTCGGTGTTGTGGTTTTGAATGAAAGGTGCGTCGCTGGAACTTCGCAGCGTGCGCGGGCTCACTCCCAGCGTTATACATAATTTGTTACGCTCCCCGACCCATGCAACGCAGAACCTCTTTGGCCGCCCTCACAGGCCTGGCCGCCTTTCCGGGAGCTTTCATGACCATGTCCCTGAGCAGCGCCGCCACGGCCCCTTTGCTGCAGGCGCTCAAGCCCTCGCCCCGCATGCCGGTGATGTTTGTGGGCCATGGCAGCCCCATGAATGCCATCGAGGACAACGCCTGGCGCCGCAGCTGGCAGGCCATGGGCGCGGAGCTGATGGCGCGCGCGGCGCAGCCGCAGCTCATCCTGTGTGTGTCGGCCCACTGGCTCACGCGCGGTGGCTGGCAGCTGACGGGCATGGCCAACCCCAAAACCATTCACGACTTTGGCGGCTTCCCCCAGGCGCTGTTTGACCAGCAGTACCCCGTGCCGGGCGCCCCGGCCGTGGCGCGCAGCTTGGCCAAGGAGCTGAAATCCCCCGCCACCGGCGCCGCATTGGGTGTAGACGAGGGCGAGTGGGGGCTGGACCACGGCACCTGGTCGGTGCTCAAGCCCATGTTTCCCCAGGCGCACATTCCGGTGATGCAGCTCAGCATGGACTACAGCCGCGCCCCGGCCGAGCACTATGCACTGGGCCAGCAACTCAAGGCCCTGCGCGAGCGGGGTGTGCTCATTGTGGGCAGCGGCAACATCGTGCACAACCTGCGCGCATCCCGCCGTGGCTCGGCCGCCAACGAAGCCTACGACTGGGCCACCGAGTTTGACACCGTGGTGCAGGAACAGATCAAAAAGGGCCAGTTGGGCGCCTTGCAGGACTTCCAGAAGCTGGGTACCGTGGCCCAGCAGGCGCACCCCACTTATGAGCACTATCTGCCGCTGCTCTACGCAGCCGGGGCCGTCTTGCCCAGCGAGATGCCACGCTTCTTCAACACGGGCTACCAGTCGGCATCGATTTCGATGCGGTCGGTGCTGTGGGGCTGATCCCCGCGTTCTGAGGTTGGTTGCTTCTCTTTTGATAGCTGTCAGCGCTTGTTTTTCTAGCGCTTGAGGCCAAAAACGCTTGAAATCGCCGCCTCGTCGTTGTGAAACGGCCCTCAGGCCGCCATGTGACCAGCGGCCTGGATCGTCAGCCACGGCCAGCGCTCACGGTAGCTTTGTGCCTTGGCCTCAAACAACGGCAGGTGCGGGCAGGCGGGGTTGGGTTTGAGAAGTCCTGCGTACAGCTCTTCCAGTCCGTACGGCGCGTACAGCGTGGGCTGAGCAACGCCGGGGGTGATGGCAGGTTGCAGGCCCACGCAGGTGCAGGGCACCAGAAAACGCTCGATCCCGTTGCGGGCGGACTGCAGCGGCGCATACGGGTAACCAAACCAGCGCTCGTACCAGAGGTGCACGCGGGCCTGGTTCTTGGCTTCGACGGTGATGGGCAGGTCGGCGAAGAGGGAGGTGGCGCGGGCTTGCACCTGCTGCTCCGCCGATTCGGACAAGTCGTTGCCGTCGAAGTAGAACAGGTCGTAGTCCTTGATGTTCGCGGTGGGCGCCAGACCTGATCGCAGGTTCCACACCGTCTGGAACAGGCAGCCCGCCACCAGCCACGCGTCGGGCAGGCCCAGAAACGGCAAACGCTCCAGAAGGACCGCGTTGTGCGGGTTCTGGAGCGTTTCGCTCACAAAGCGGCGCGTGAGCGCCGCTTCCTCATCGTGCTCAGACGACCTTTGCAATGGCCTGGCAGACGTAGTCGATGTTCTTGCTGTTCAGGGCGGCCACGCACATGCGGCCGGTGTCGGTACCGTACACGCCGAACTCGTTGCGCAGGCGAACCATCTGGTCCTTGGACAGGCCGGAGTAGCTGAACATGCCGATCTGGGTGGTGATGAAGCTCATGTCCTGCTTCACACCGGCGGCTTTGAGGCCGTCCACCAGCTTCTGGCGCATGGCCTTGATGCGCACGCGCATTTCGGCCAGTTCTTGTTCCCACATCGCACGCAGCTCGGGGTTGTTCAGCACAGCAGCCACCACCGCGCCACCGTGGATAGGTGGGTTGGAGTAGTTGGTGCGAATCACGATTTTCAGTTGGCTCAGCACGCGGCCGGCTTCTTCCTTGTCGGCGCACAGCACCGACAGGCCACCCACGCGTTCGCCGTACAGGCTGAAGCTCTTGGAGAACGAGGTGGAGACGAAGAAGTTCAGGCCAGCGGCCACAAACTTACCGATCACGGCGCCGTCTTCGGCGATGCCGTGGCCAAAGCCCTGGTAGGCCATGTCCAGGAAGGGCGTCAGGCCCTTGGCCTTGACGACAGCGATGACCTGGTCCCACTGCTCGGCGGTGATGTCATAGCCGGTGGGGTTGTGGCAGCAGGCGTGCAGCACGACGATGGTGCCGGGGGCCGCAGCGTTCAGGCTGGCCAGGAAACCTTCGAAATTCACGCCGCGCTTGGCAGCGTCGTAGTACGCGTAGGTGCCCACTTCAAAGCCGGCGTTGGTGAACAGCGCGCGGTGGTTTTCCCAGCTGGGGTCGGAGATCAGCACCTTGGCGTTGGGGCTGACCTTCTTCAGGAAATCGGCACCGATCTTGAGGCCGCCGGTGCCGCCGATGGCCTGCACGGTGGCTACGCGGCCAGACTTCACGGGTTCGCTCTCAGCGCCGAACACCAGGCCCTTGACGGCGTTGTCGTACGCCACGATGCCGTCGATGGGCAGGTAGCCACGGGCGGTGGGGGTGGACATCATGGTCTTTTCTGCGGCCTGCACACATTGCAGCAGGGGCAGCTTGCCGTTGTCGTCGAAATAAACGCCGACGCCCAGGTTGACCTTGTTGGGGTTGGTGTCGGCGTTGAATTGCTCGTTGAGGCCCAGGATGGGGTCGCGGGGGGCCATTTCGACGGCGGTGAACAGAGACATGAAAATCCTTGAAAGGTTGTCAGTAGCGAAGAATCCGGGCGTGGTGTACTGTGCCGGGTTCGGCCGATTTTAACGGCCCGCCTTCACCACCCGTTGACCGCCCCCATGCCGGATATCACAGAAGTCATAACTGAAAAGCAAGACGGCGAGTTCGTCCGCTTCCCCGATTCCCCGTTTGAACTGTTCCAGCCGTATCCACCGGCAGGCGACCAGCCCGAGGCCATCAACAAGCTGGTGGAGGGACTGAATGATGGGGAGACCTTCCAGACGTTGCTGGGTGTGACGGGATCGGGCAAGACCTTCACCATGGCCAACGTGATCGCGCGCATGGGCCGCCCCGCCATCATCTTTGCGCCCAACAAAACGCTGGCCGCGCAGCTGTACAGCGAGTTCCGCGAGTTCTTTCCCAAGAACGCCGTGGAATATTTCGTCAGCTACTACGACTACTACCAGCCAGAGGCCTACGTGCCGCAGCGCGATCTGTTCATCGAGAAGGACAGCGCGATCAACGAGCACATCGAGCAGATGCGGCTGTCTTGCACCAAGAGCCTGATGGAGCGGCGCGATGTGGTGATCGTGGCCACCGTGTCGGCCATCTACGGCATTGGCGAGCCCGAGAGCTACCACCGCATGGTGATGACACTGCGGGTGGGGGACAAGCTGGGGCAGCGGGACGTGATCGCCCAGTTGATCCGCATGCAGTACCAGCGCAATGAGGCGGATTTCAGCCGAGGCAAGTTCCGTGTGCGGGGCGACACCATCGATGTGTTCCCGGCCGAACACTCCGAGCTGGCGATTCGCATTGAGCTGTTTGACGACGAGATTGAGAGCCTGCAGCTTTTCGACCCGCTCACGGGCCGCGTCAAGCAGAAGATCCCGCGTTTTACCGTGTACCCCAGCAGCCACTACGTGACGCCGCGCGACAAGGTGCTGGCGGCGGTCGAGACCATCAAGCTGGAACTGGCCGAACGCCTGCAGCAGCTGGTGGCTGACGGCAAGCTGGTCGAAGCGCAGCGGCTGGAGCAGCGCACGCGATTTGATCTGGAAATGCTGAGCGAAGTGGGCCACTGCAAAGGCATCGAGAACTACACGCGCCACCTGTCGGGCGCGGCGCCGGGCGATCCGCCCAGCACGCTGACCGACTACATGCCCAAGGACGCGATCATGTTTCTGGACGAAAGCCACCAGATGATCGGCCAGCTCAACGCGATGTACAGCGGCGACCGCTCGCGCAAGACCACGCTGGTCGAATATGGTTTTCGCCTGCCTTCGGCCCTGGACAACCGACCGCTCAAGTTCGAGGAGTTTGAGCAACGCATGCGGCAGGTGATCTTTGTATCGGCCACGCCCGCCGACTACGAAAAGACCCATGCAGGCCAGGTGGTGGATCAGGTAGTGCGCCCCACGGGCTTGGTGGATCCGGTGGTGGAGGTACGCCCCGCCACCCATCAGGTGGATGATGTGCTGCAAGAAATACGCATTCGTGTAGAAAAGCATGAGCGCGTACTCATTACCACGTTGACCAAGCGCATGGCCGAGCAGTTGACCGACTATCTCACCGACAACGGTGTCAAGGTGCGCTACCTGCACAGCGATGTGGACACCGTGGAGCGGGTGGAGATCATCCGCGACCTGCGCCTGGGGGCTTTCGACGTGCTGGTGGGCATCAACCTGCTGCGCGAGGGGCTGGACATTCCTGAGGTGTCACTCGTGGCGATCCTCGATGCGGACAAGGAGGGCTTCTTGCGCGCCGAGCGCAGCCTGATACAGACCATTGGCCGTGCAGCGCGCAACTTGAACGGCCATGCCATCCTGTACGCCGACCGCATCACCGACTCCATGAAAAAAGCCATGGGTGAGACGGAACGCCGGCGCATCAAGCAGATCGCATACAACGAGGCCAACGGGATCACGCCGCGCAGCATTGTCAAGCGGGTAAGAGACCTGATTGACGGCGTGTACAGCGAAAAAGCCGGCAAGGACGCCGAACGTTTGGAGCAGGAAGCGTTGCAGCGGGCGCAGGTGGAGGACATGTCCGAGAAAGACGTGGCACGCGAGATCAAGCGCCTGGAAAAGCTCATGCTGGAACATGCGCGCAACCTGGAGTTCGAGCAGGCGGCCCGGGTGCGCGACCAGCTCACGCGTCTCAAGGACCAGGCCTTTGGTGCGCACGGCAGCGATTCCGTGGCCTTGTAAAAGGGATTGCGATTGGGAATGCGATGAGAAAATACTATTGAGTCGATTAATAACTATTTGGTTTTTTAACCCGACAGAATCAATAGGGATTTGTGCTATACTCGCATAAAACACTCAACAAAACAGCCCAACGATGAAGGGCTCCGCTGCAGGCGACTGTGCGGAGTAAGGGGCGGAGACGGTGCCTCGCTGGCAAACAGTCAGCGCAGGCGGTTTCTTCAACGAACAAGCCTTAGCACAAGGAGCTTGCGATGCGTCTCACAACCAAAGGCCGTTTTGCGGTCACCGCCATGATTGACCTGGCCCTGCGCCAGAACAACGGCCCCGTCACGCTGGCTGCCATCAGCCAGCGCCAGCAGATTTCGCTGTCGTACCTGGAGCAACTCTTTGGCAAGCTGCGCCGCCATGAACTGGTGGAATCCACCCGTGGCCCCGGCGGCGGTTATACGCTGGCCCGCAAGGCAGGCGATATCACGGTGGCCGACATCATCGTTTCGGTCGATGAACCCATCGACGCCACGCAGTGTGGTGGCAAGGAAAACTGCCTGGGTGAAGCCGGCCGTTGCATGACGCATGAACTGTGGGCCTCGCTGAACCAGCGCATGGTCGAGTTTCTGGATTCCGTCACCCTGCAAAAGCTGGTGGACGAGCAGCTCGCCAAGGGCGTGCAGATCGAAGACAAGCCTGTGGTTCGCCGCGCCATCTCCACGACGCCGGTGGTCAAGCCCATCCGCGTGAACGCCCCCAATTCGGTGTTCGCACTGGGTAACGTCTTCGCCAAATCCTGATGCTTGGTGCGCCGTGCTGGCCCTGGGGTCAGCACTGCGCTGACCGCGTTGTAATCGTTTTCTTGTTTGTTCTGCCTCTTCTGTTTGCCAGCCAGAACCTTTTACTGAGCCAGCCATGGACATGACCCCGCACTTTCCCATTTACCTCGACTATGGCGCCACGACCCCGGTAGACCCCCGCGTGGTGGACGCCATGATTCCCTGGTTGCGTGAACACTTTGGCAACCCGGCGTCGCGCAGCCACGCATGGGGCTGGGAGGCTGAAGAGGCGGTGGAAAAAGCGCGTGTGCAAGTGGCCGACCTGATCTGTGCCGACCCCCGCGAAATCGTCTGGACCAGTGGTGCGACCGAGTCCATCAACCTGGCCTTGAAGGGCGCTGCGCATTTCTACAAAGGCAAGGGCAAACACCTCATCACGCTCAAGACCGAGCACAAGGCCGTGCTCGACACCATGCGCGAGCTGGAGCGCCAAGGCTTTGAAGCCACCTATCTGGACGTGCAGGAAGACGGCTTGGTCAACATGGATGCCCTGAAGGCTGCCATCCGTCCAGACACCGTGCTGATCAGCATCCTCTTCGTGAACAACGAAATCGGTGTGATCCAGGACATCCCCGCCATTGGCGCTCTGTGCCGTGAGAAGGGCATCCTGCTGCATGTGGATGCCGCCCAGGCGACGGGCCGTGTCGAGATCGACATGAACGTGCTGCCCATTGACCTGATGAGCATGACCGCCCACAAGACCTACGGCCCCAAGGGCGTCGGTGCGCTGTATGTGCGCCGCAAGCCCCGCGTGCGGCTGGAAGCCCAGATGCACGGTGGCGGCCATGAACGCGGCATGCGGTCGGGCACCTTGCCCACGCACCAGATCGTGGGCATGGGCGAGGCTTTCCGCATCGCCAAGGAAGAAATGGCCGAGAGCAACGCCAAGGCCAAGGCCCTGCAGCAGCGCTTGCTCGACGGCCTCAAGGACATCGAACAGGTCTACATCAACGGCAGCCTGGAGCG
The DNA here is from genome assembly GCF_014851475.1 of Acidovorax sp. ACV02. NCBI lineage: Bacteria > Pseudomonadati > Pseudomonadota > Betaproteobacteria > Burkholderiales > Comamonadaceae > Acidovorax > Acidovorax sp. ACV02. The sequence goes on along the minus strand of NZ_JACUZU010000006.1, from coordinate 236,582 downwards.
CCGTGTGCCGCAGAACCTGAACATGAGCTTCAACTTCGTCGAAGGCGAATCGCTCATCATGGGTATCAAGGGCCTGGCGGTGTCTTCGGGCTCGGCCTGCACCTCTGCCAGCCTGGAGCCCAGCTATGTGCTGCGCGCTTTGGGCCGCAGCGACGAGCTGGCCCACAGCAGCCTGCGCATGACCATCGGCCGTTTCACGACCGAGGAAGAGATTGACTACGCCATCTCCACCATCCGCGAGAACGTGGCCCGCCTGCGCGAACTGAGCCCGCTGTGGGAGATGTACAAGGACGGCATCGACATCAGCACCATCCAGTGGGCTGCTCACTGATTCCGCACACATTCTGGACGCATTGAAGAGGTACACATCATGGCTTATTCAGACAAAGTGGTTGACCATTACGAGAACCCCCGCAACGTGGGTTCGTTCGACAAGGGTGACGATTCGGTGGGCACCGGTATGGTGGGCGCGCCTGCCTGCGGCGACGTGATGAAGCTGCAGATCAAGGTGAACCCTGAAACCGGCGTGATCGAAGACGCCCGCTTCAAGACCTACGGCTGTGGTTCGGCGATTGCCTCCTCGTCGCTGGTGACCGAGTGGGTCAAGGGCAAGACGCTGGACGAAGCCGCGGCGCTCAAGAACAGCGAGATCGCCGAAGAGCTGGCCTTGCCGCCCGTCAAGATCCACTGTTCCATCCTGGCGGAAGATGCCATCAAGGCTGCTGTGCTGGACTACAAGACCAAGCACGCCGCCACGGCCTCTGCCGCCTGATTGTTTGACAGATAGATCGAGAGACATGGCCATTACGCTGACAGAAGCTGCAGCCCGGCACGTCAACCGCTACCTTGCCCGCCGTGGCAAGGGGCTGGGCGTGCGTCTGGGGGTCAAGACGACCGGCTGCTCGGGGCTTGCCTACAAGCTGGAGTATGTGGACGCGAGCGAGCCTGAGGACATCGTGTTTGAAAACCACGGCGTCAAGGTGCTGATTGACCCCAAGAGCCTGGCCTACATCGATGGCACCGAGCTGGACTTTGTCCGTGAGGGGCTGAACGAAGGCTTCAAGTTCAACAACCCCAACGAGCGTGATCGCTGCGGTTGCGGGGAGAGCTTCCGCGTCTGAACGTCTTCAGCTGATGTAACGCCAAACCGCCAACGCGCTCTGTGCTGGCGGTTTTTTCTTGGATTTTCTTCACGCCCCCTTGCGCATGAATCTGCAATCTGACGACTTCGAACTGTTTGGCCTGGCTTGCCGCTTTGCACAAGAACGCAGCGCCATCGACGCGCGCTGGAAGGAACTGCAGCGCGAAGCCCACCCCGACAAGTTTGCTGCGCAAGGCGCTGCGGCGCAGCGCGTAGCGATGCAGTGGTCCGTGCGCATCAACGAAGCTTACCAACGCCTGAAGGACCCCATGCGCCGGGCGGCCTATCTGTGCGAACTGCACGGAGCGCCTATCCGTGCCGAAGACAACACCGCCATGCCCGCTGCATTTTTGATGCAGCAGATGGAATGGCGCGAGGCACTGGAAGATGCCCGCGCAGACAGCGAGCTGGACGCACTGGACGATGAGGTGGAACAAGCCCGGCGTGCCGCTCTGTCGCAGTGCGAGCAACTCATCGACCAGCAGCAGGACTATGCCGGCGCGGCCCGCCAGGTCAGAGCCCTCATGTTCATTGCGCGATTTGCGGACGACATAGAACGTCGCCGAGAGCAACTGGGACAATAGAGCGGTTTTGCTTTCCCCCTGGGGCCCCTGTCGCTTGCTGAGGTGATGGCGTCCCCCACCACGTTGAGACCCGAAATTTCATGGCGCTTTTGCAGATCTCCGAACCCGGCCAGTCCCCCGACCCGCACCAGCGGCGCATCGCTGTGGGCATTGACCTGGGCACCACCCATTCTCTGGTTGCCGCTGTGCGCAATGGCGTGTCCGAATGCCTGCCCGATGCACAGGGCAGGGTGCTGCTGCCCTCGGTGGTGCGCTACTTGGCCAACGGCGGTCGCCAGATCGGATATGACGCCGTGGCGGCGCAGGCCCAGGATGCACGCAACACCATTGCCTCGGCCAAACGCTTCATGGGGCGTGGCCTCAAGGACGTGGCGGAAGCGGGCAAGCTGCCATACGACTTCGTGGCTGCTGCTGATGGCGGCGAGGGCGGTATGGTCAGCCTGGCCACGGTGGATGGCAACAAGTCGCCCGTCGAGATCAGTGCCGAGATCCTGGCCACGCTGCGCTACCGCGCCGAAGACACCTTCAATGATGATCTGTATGGCGCAGTGATCACCGTGCCTGCGTACTTCGACGACGCCCAGCGCCAGGCCACCAAGGATGCGGCCAAGCTCGCCGGCATCAACCTGCTGCGCCTGATCAACGAGCCCACTGCGGCGGCGATTGCCTATGGCCTGGACAACGCCAGCGAGGGCGTCTACGCCGTTTATGACCTGGGTGGGGGTACGTTTGATATTTCCATCCTGCGCCTGACGCAGGGCGTGTTCGAAGTGATCGCCACGGGCGGCGACTCTGCCCTGGGAGGCGACGACTACGACGCGGCGCTGGCGGACTGGGTTCTACAGCAGGTGGGGAAACAGGCGGTCACACCAGCCGACAAGTCGGCCGTGCGCATGGCTGCACGCGCCTGCAAGGAGGCCTTGACTGCTGCTGATTTGGTAGCATTCAAGGCAGAGCTATCTAGCGCTTCTGTGCAATTTGACGTCAAACGGTTGGATTTTGACGCGGTGACGGCCGATTTGACCGCCCGCTCCATGGCGGCTGTGCGCCGTGCCCTTCGCGATGCGCATCTGGCGCGCGATGAAGTGCAGGGCGTGGTCATGGTGGGCGGCTCCACCCGCATGCCGCAGGTGCAGCGGGCCGTGGCGGAGTTCTTTGGCAAGGAGCCACTGACCAACCTGAATCCCGACGAAGTGGTCGCGCTGGGTGCCGCCATCCAGGCCAACCAGCTGGCCGGTAACAACACGGCAGGCGACCTGTTGCTGCTGGACGTGATTCCGCTGTCCCTGGGCATCGAAACCATGGGCGGGTTGGTGGAGCGCATTGTTGCGCGCAACGAGACCATACCTACCGCCAAGGCGCAGGACTTCACGACCTACAAGGATGGACAGACCGCGCTGGCCATCCATGTGGTCCAAGGCGAGCGTGACCTGGTGCAGGACTGCCGTAGCCTGGCGCGCTTTGAGTTGCGCGGTATCCCCCCGATGGCGGCAGGCGCTGCGCGCATCCGTGTGACCTTCACCGTCGATGCCGATGGCCTGCTGAGCGTGGCCGCGAAAGAGCAGGGCAGTGGGGTGGAGGCCCGCATTGACGTGAAACCATCGTACGGCCTCACGGACGACCAGATCGCGCGCATGCTGCAGGATGGCTTTGCCACGGCCGCGCAGGACATGAAAGCCCGTGCCGTGGTCGAGGCCCGCGTGGACGCCGACCGCATGCTGATTGCCACGCAAAGCGCGCTTGACGCGGATGGCGACGTGCTCAGCCCCAAGGAGCGGGCTGCCATCGACGCCCTGATGGTGGCCTTGCGCCACCAGCGCGACGCCGACGATGCCGCGGCCATCGAGGCCGCCACGGAAGCCCTGGCCAAGGGCACCGAGGCGTTTGCAGCCCAGCGCATGAACCGCGGTATCCAGCAGGCCCTGGCCGGCAAGAACGTCGCGAGCCTGTGATACGAGCCAGCGCATCCCTCTGAACAAGAAAAAGACCACCCCATGCCTGTCATCAAGATCCTTCCCCATCCCGAATACTGCCCCGCTGGCACTGAGATCACGGCGCCCGCAGGCACCTCGATCTGCGAAGCCCTGCTGGACAACCACGTCAACATTGAGCATGCCTGCGACATGAGCTGCGCTTGCACCACCTGCCACGTCATCGTGCGCCAGGGGCTGAACTCGCTGAATGCGGCAGAAGAAGAGGAAGAAGACCTGCTGGACCGCGCCTGGGGCCTGGAGCCGCAGTCGCGCCTGTCGTGCCAGGCCATCCTGGCGCAGACCGATCTGATCGTCGAAATTCCGAAGTACACGATCAACCACGCCAAGGAAAATCACTGATGTCCCGGCAAATTGTTCTGGACACTGAGACCACCGGCCTTTCGGCCGAAGGTGGTGACCGCATCATTGAACTGGGTTGTGTGGAACTGCTCAACCGCAAGCTGACCGGCAACAACCTGCACCTGTACTTCAACCCTGGCCGTGACAGCCATGAAGATGCGCTGAAGGTGCACGGCATCAGCAACGAGTTCCTGAAGGACAAGCCCAAATTTGCCGACGTGGTGGACGACATCCTGCAGTACCTGCAGGGCGCCGAGATCATCATCCACAACGCTGCGTTCGACGTAGGCTTTCTCAACAAGGAGCTGGAGTTGGTGGGGCGCCCGGCGTTTGGCACCTATGTGCAAAGCGTGACCGACACGCTGGCCATGGCCAAGGAGATGTACCCGGGCAAGCGCAACTCGCTGGACGCCCTGTGCGACCGTCTGGGCGTGGACAACTCGGGCCGTACGCTGCACGGCGCCTTGCTCGACGCCGAGCTGCTGGCCGACGTCTACATCAATCTCACACGTGGGCAGGATGCCTTGCTGATCGCCGACGATGGCCATGACAGCGCTGACGGCGTGAAGGTGGCAGCCATCGATTTGCGTGGCCTTGCGCTGCCGGTGCTGCGGGCGAGCGAACAAGAGCAGGCGGCCCATGCCGAGGTGCTCACGCAGATCGACAAGGCCAGCGGTGGCAAAACAATTTGGCGAACTCTCCAGTCGGCCTGAAAAGCTGTGCCATAATAGAAGGCTGTCGCAGCGACAAGGGTGATTAGCTCAGCGGTAGAGCACTGCCTTCACACGGCAGGGGTCACATGTTCGATCCATGTATCACCCACCATGTTGCTGCCAGACTTTTCGCAGCGGTATCTTTCTCCAAGGTGCTTGCGACGGGTGATTAGCTCAGCGGTAGAGCACTGCCTTCACACGGCAGGGGTCACATGTTCGATCCATGTATCACCCACCAATTCAAAAACCCCTGCTGGTTCCTGACCAGCAGGGGTTTTTCTTGGCTTGCCCGCCTGTCTGCAAGCTGCAAAGTGCAGCGACCATTCGCCAAAGCGGCGTACAACGCAGGCTTGCGCGCTACATTTGTCGCCCGTACCTGCAACGCTGCATCCATGATCACCTTCCACAATCCCTTGCACCAGTGGCATGCACCGGCCCACGAATTCTTCCGGGGCGAGCGCGTGCCCTGTTTTGAAAAACCCGAACGTGTGGACTGTGTGGAAGACGCCCTGCGCACACGCGGCCACGCCATGGTGTTGCCCGATGTGGACTGCAATGCTGTGCTGGCCCAGGTGCATGCGCCGCGCTATCTGGCCTTTCTGCAGACCGCATGGCAGCAATGGCTGGCACTGGACCCGGCCAATGCGTCTGTTCAGCCGTTTCCGTCTGTCTGGCCGGTGCGCACGCTGCGCAGTGATGTGGAACCCGACAACTTTGTCGCACGGCTGGGGCTGTACTCCATGGACAACGGTACACCCATGGCGGCAGGAACCTGGGCCGCAGCCAAGGCGGGGGCCGATGCGGCTGCCAGCGCGGCAGCACGCGTTGCACTGGGGACGCGCGCCGTGTTTTGCTGCACACGGCCGCCAGGGCATCATGCGGGCCCGGACTTCATGGGGGGCTATTGCTTCTTGAACAACGCCGCCGTGGCAGCGCAAACCCTGCGCAACCAGGGCGCCCAGCGTGTGGCGGTGCTGGATGTGGACTACCACCACGGCAACGGCACGCAGAGCATCTTTTACGACCGCAGCGATGTGCTGTTCATCAGCATGCACGGTGACCCGCGCACGGAGTACCCCTTCTACCTGGGCCACGCCGACGAGACGGGCGAGGGGGCTGGTGTTGGGTTTAACCTGAACCTGCCCTTGCCTGCGGGCACCAGCGCGGCAACATGGTTCGATGCACTAGAGCAAGCGTGCCTGCGCATCACGGATTACAGCGCCGACGGGCTGGTGATCTCTCTGGGGCTGGATGCCTTTGAGGGCGATCCCATCTCGCGGTTTGCACTGGCATCGTCAGATTTCACCCGCCTGGGCGAGCGGCTGGCACGGCTGGGGTTGCCCACGGTGTTCGTGCTGGAAGGCGGCTATGCGGCGGCCGAGCTGGGCACCAATGCCGTCAACGTGCTCGATGGTTTTGAGCAGGCCTGACGCGGCACCCGGCAGGTGATGCAGGAGACGCACTGATGATCGATACGGTGGATTGCGTGGTGGTAGGCGCGGGTGTGGTGGGGCTGGCGGTGGCCCGTGCACTGGCGCTCCAGGGGCGGGAGGTGATGGTGCTGGAGGCAGCGGACGCCATCGGCACTGGCACCAGTTCGCGCAACAGCGAGGTGATTCATGCCGGGCTGTATTACCCCGCAGGTTCGCTCAAGGCCAGGCTGTGCGTGCGGGGCAAGGAATTGCTTTACGCCTACTGCACGGAGCGCGGTGTGCCCCACCGCCGCTGCGGCAAGCTGCTGGTGGCAACCTCTGCCGCCCAGCTGGACAGCCTGGAAGGCATCCAGGCGCGCGCCCGTGCCAACGGAGTGCTGGACCTCCAACGCCTGAGCCGTGAAGAAGCCTTGGCGCTGGAGCCCGCTCTGGCCTGCATCGGCGCTTTGCATTCACCCAGCACCGGCATCGTCGATAGCCATGCACTCATGCTGGCGCTGCAGGGCGATCTGGAGCATGCGGGTGGTGTTGTAGCGCTGAATTCACCACTAGCGCTAGCATCTATTGGTTCTGATGCTATTGATTTGGAAGCAATGGATGGCACGCGCCTCCGCGCGCGCACCGTGGTCAACGCCGCTGGGTTGCAAGCCCCTGCGCTGGCTGCAAGGTTTGCGGGGCTGGCCCCGCAGCATGTGCCCACCGCTTACTACGCCAAGGGCAACTATTTCACGTTGACGGGCAAGGCGCCGTTCAGCCGACTGATTTACCCGGTGCCTGAGGCTGCGGGTTTAGGTGTACACCTCACGCTGGACCTGGGCGGCCAGGCCAAGTTTGGCCCGGACGTGCAATGGGTGGACTCGCCCGACGATCTGCAGGTGGACCCCGCGCGCGGCGATGCCTTTTATGCCGAGGTGCGCAAATATTGGCCGGGCTTGCCAGATGGCGCTCTGGCTCCGGGCTACGCGGGCATGCGTCCCAAGATCCACGGGCCCAGTGCACCCGCTGCCGACTTCGTCATTCAAGGGCCTGCTGCCCATGGGGTGGCGGGGCTGGTCAACCTCTTTGGCATCGAGTCGCCCGGCTTGACAAGTGCCCTGGCCATTGCGGAGCATGTGGCTGCGCTGGTTTGATCTGCAGCAAGCCATTTGCAATCAGTAACCTCTTGCGTCCCCGTCCTACGAGGGGTTTCTGCGCGGATGGCTAAGATGAACTTCAGTCCCAACGTTCGCGTGCGGGGTTTTTCATCACTTTTGGCACTACACAGAAAGGCTTGTATGACTGCTTCTGACACCACGACCACCCAGGGCGAACTGGAAAAGCTGGTTTCCGATCTGCGGGGGCTGTTGGCCAACAAGGACCTGGACGCAGTGCCTGAAATCAAGCTGCTGCGCCAGCGCCTGGACGATGGCATGCACAACGTGCGTGAATCCGCTGTGCGCGCCGCTCAGGACGCCGCCCGCCAAGCGAAGGAAGCCGCCTTGGCAGCCGACCGCTACGCCCATGACGAACCTTGGCGTGTGGCGGGTGCCGCATTGGCCGTGGGCGCGCTGGTTGGCTTTCTGCTTGCACGACGCTGATCGTCGCTGTCCTCCCATGAAGGCACGCCACAGAGGCAACAAGACATGAATTGGCTCTCGCTGCTGGGTCTGGAAGGGTTGGCCGCCCGCTGGCGTGCCAACCTGATCGAGGGCGCCATCGCCGCCGAAGACCGGATGGATCTGGCCCGCCTGGAATGGGCGGACCTCAAGCAGCGGCTGCAACAACTGCTGGTGCTGACCATTCTGGTCGTTGGGCTCACGGTGGTGGCCCTGATCATGGTGTCGCTGGCGGTGCTGGTGCACTTCTGGGACTCACCGCAACGCACGCTGGTGGCGTGGCTGGTGGCTGCCGTGTGGGCTGCAGGCTGGGCCGCCGCCACGGTGTCGTTGGTGTCGGTGGCGCAGCGCGCGGGCAGCGGCTTTGCGCTGACGCGGCGAGAGCTGGCCCAGGACTGGCGTGACATCAAGGAGCGCTTGTGAGTACCCCCCACCCAACCACTAGTACACCGCAGACTGCAACCACAGTAAAACTGGTAGCTACGCCGGAACAGCAGCGTGTGCTTGACCGAATTGAACTGCAGCGCGAGCGGCTGCGTGCCCGCCGTGTGGCCCGGGCCCAGGCCCGCGCGCTCGCGGAGCAAGCCGGAGGCGCCACGGGCGGCGGAGATGCCTCGCTGGCGCTGCGCGCCGCTGGGTTCGCGCGCGAACACCCGCTGGCGGTGGCGGCCATGGCCGGTGTCGCTCTGGTGGCCGGCCCGCGCAGGTTGATCCGGTGGGCGGGCATTGTCCTGCCGATGCTGATGCGCTTGCGGCGCTGACCACTGGCGGGGTTGCGGAGGGCGGCGTCCCGCTGCTCAAACCCACGCCGAAAACTGAAACGGAGCCCTGTTGCCGGAGGCTCCGTTTTCTTATGGGGCCATGCGGCCGAGCGTTTGTGGCCCGAGGGGTCAGCGCAAGGCCTTGATGGCCTTGGCGGCCTTCACGACCAGCGCAGGGCCTTCATAAATCAGGCCTGTGTAGATCTGCACCACGTCTGCCCCTGCGCGAATCTTGCTCACTGCGTCGTCGGCGCTCATGATGCCGCCGACACCAATGATGGGGAATCCGCTGCCCAAGGTTGCGCGCAGCTGCCGAATGACCTGGTTGCTGGCTTCCAGCGCCGGAGTGCCACTCAACCCCCCCGTCTCTTCCGCGTGTCGCATGCCCTGCACCGCAGCGCGGCTGATGGTTGTGTTGGTGGCAATCACACCGTCCATGCCGTGGCGCTGCAGCGTGGCAGCGATCACTGCCACCTGGGCTTCATCCAGGTCCGGTGCAATCTTCACAAAAACCGGCACGCGCCGCTGGTGCTGGGCGGCCAGCGTCTCACGGCGCTCGGCAATCGCTCCCAGCAGTGCATCCAGTGCGGCATCGCTTTGCAATGCGCGCAGGTTCTGGGTGTTGGGTGAGCTGATGTTGACCGTCACGTAGTCGGCATGGGGGTATACGCCCTCCAGGCAGATCAGGTAGTCGCTGGTGGCGTTCTCGATGGGGGTAGTGGCGTTCTTGCCGATGTTGAGACCGAGCAGCATGGGGTGCAGACGGTTCTGCTTGCGAAACTGCGCCTGTTGCACATTGCGCAGGAAGGCATCCAGGCCTTCGTTGTTGAAGCCCAGGCGGTTGATGAGTGCGTGGGCCTCGGGCAGGCGAAACATGCGCGGCTTGGGGTTGCCCGGCTGCGCTTTGGGGGTCACGGTGCCCACTTCCACAAAACCGAAACCCATGGCGCCCAGCGCGTCAATGCAGCGCGCATTCTTGTCCAGGCCCGCCGCCATGCCCACGCGGTTGGGAAACTTCAGCCCCGCCAGGGTGATGGGGTCGTTCACAGTTTGGTTGCACCAGGCCCATTGCAGCGGCGTGCGCTGCCCGCGCGCCAGCATGTCCATGGTGAGTTCGTGAGCGGCCTCGGCATCCATGCCGAAGAGAAAGGGGCGGGTGAGGGCGTAGGGGATCAGGGACATGGGGAGATAATTCAGGATTACCCCTGATTTTCTCCCATGACGACCACCACTCCCCTGACCCAAGACGAACTCAAGACCCTGGTAGGCCAAGCCGCGCTGCAATACGTGGTGCCTGGCGAGATTGTGGGGGTGGGCACCGGCTCCACCGTCAACAAGTTCATTGACGCCCTGGCGGGCATGAAGGACCAGATTAAGGGCGCTGTCTCCAGCTCCGTTGCCAGCACTGAGCGCCTGAAGGCACTGGGCATCGCCGTGTTCGATGCCAATGAGGTCCCATCGCTGTCCGTCTATATCGACGGCGCGGACGAGATCGACGGCCAGGGTTACATGGTCAAGGGTGGCGGCGCGGCACTGACACGCGAGAAGATCGTGGCAGCATTGGCCGAGCGCTTTGTGTGTATTGCCGACGAATCCAAGTTGGTGAAGACCCTGGGCCAGTTCCCGTTGCCGGTGGAGGTGATCCCGATGGCTGCCAATCACATTGCGCGCCGTTTTGCCGCCATGGGTGGACAGGCCAGCTTGCGACTCAAGGACGGACAGCCACTGGTGACTGACAACGGCCAGCACATTCTGGACGTGAAGGGCTTGTCCATCACCGACCCGCTGGCGTTCGAGTCAGAGATCAACCAATGGCCTGGCGTGGTGACCGTGGGTGTGTTTGCCCACCAGAAGGCATCCGTGTGCCTGCTGGGTACGGCGCAGGGCGTGAAGACCATCACCTATTGAGGAATGGTGGTTGGGTGGGTGACAAGCCCACCCCCATAGTTCACCAATACAAAAGGGGCCTCTGGAGGCCCCTTTTATGTTGGGTGGATGTGAATAGAAGGACCAGCCGCCTGGAGGCGGCTACGTCACAGAGTGTCAGAACCGGATACCGGCGGGATTGCTTGGTGTTGGGCCGTCATTGACCGGTGGAGGGAGCGCGGGCCGTGCCGGCGCTTTCGGTTCAGCGGCGGGTGCGGACTCCACCGGCTTGGCCGCAACCAGGGGGGTGGGCGCTGGCTGGCGGTAGTTGCTGGGCAACTGGGATTGTTTGGGGTAGCCCGCTGCGTCGAGGTATTGGATCCACTCCGCGTCTGAAAAGCCCACCAGTTGCTGGCCGCCAATGGTGCCAAAAGGCAGGCTGGTGCTGCCACTCAGGCGTTGCAGTGCGGCAATGTCCTCATTGCTGGCCACTGTGCGCTCGGTGTACGGCACACCGCGTGATGTCAGCATGTTGCGCAAGCTTCCGCAGGGTGCGCAGTCATTGCCGGTGTAGATGGTCACTGGGAACCGGTTGGCTACCTGCCGCAGTTCGTAAGGCAAGGCTCCGTTAGCCGCTGATGGGCTTGCGGTCGCAGCAGCAGGAGTTGCAGCACTGCGTGCGGGCGGCGCCGTGGTCTCGGCCGGAGGACGGTCCGAAAAGGTCACCTTGCCGTCGGGGCCAAGGATGCGATAGACATTCTGCGCTTGTGCTCCCACAGAGACCAGGGCCATCAGCAAGGAGGCAGCGGCAGGAACGAACGTAAGGCGGGGCATGCGGGTTCTCCTCATTCTTGTGGGCTGTGTTTGTTATGGGTCAGGCTGCGGTTTGTCCGATCTGCGGCCTCAGGCAGTCAGTTCTTCCGCCATGCCCTGGTGGCGCAGCAGGGCATCCAGACTGGGCTCGCGGCCGCGGAAGGCCTTGAAGGACTCCATGGCGGGGCGGCTGCCACCCGCTTCCAGAATGGCCTCACGGTAGCGTCTCCCGGTTTCGGTGCTGGGCAAGCCGTCGGTACCGGCGGTTTCTTCAAAGGCGGCGTAGGCGTCGGCGCTGAGTACCTCGGCCCATTTGTAGCTGTAGTACCCCGCTGCATAGCCGCCGGCAAAGATGTGGCTGAAGGTGTGGGCCGTGCGGCTGAACGCGGGCGGCTGCAGTACGGCCACTTCCTGGCGCACCTGGGTCAGCAGGGGCATGAAGTCCTGGGCCGGGTCGTGTTCGGTGTGCAGCAGCATGTCGAACAAGGCAAACTCGATCTGGCGCAGGGTCTGCATGCCGCTCTGGAAGTTCTTGGCGGCGATCATCTTGTCAAACAGCGTGCGCGGCAGCGGCGCGCCGGTGTCCACGTGGGCCGTCATGTGTCTGAGCACATCCCATTCCCAGCAGAAGTTTTCCATGAACTGGCTGGGCAGCTCCACGGCGTCCCATTCGACGCCGCCAATGCCAGAAACATCGCGTTCGTTCACCTGGGTCAGCATGTGATGCAGTCCATGGCCAAATTCATGGAACAGCGTGATCACGTCGTCATGGGTCAACAGTGGCGGCTTACCGTCCACGCCGTCCGCGAAGTTGCAGACGAGGTGGGCAATCGGCGTTTGCAGCACTCCGGTGTCGGGGCGCTGCCAGCGCGTGCGCACGTCATCCATCCAGGCGCCACCCCGCTTGCCGGTGCGGGCGGGCTGATCGAGGTAGAACTGGCCCACCAGTTGGCCGTTGCGTTCGATGCGATAGAACTCCACCGCAGGGTGCCACACCGGTGCCGTGTCGCGGCGGATGGACACTTCAAACAGCGTCTCAATGATCTTGAACAGGCCTGCCAATACCTTGGGTGCCGTGAAGTACGCCTTGAGCTCCTGCTCGCTGAAGGCGTAGCGGGCTTCCTTGAGCTTTTCAGAGATGTAGGGCCAGTCCCAGGGCTGCGGATCGGCCAGGCCCAGGTGTTCGGCCGCAAAGGCGCGCAGGTCGGCCACATCCTTTTCGGCATAGGGCCGGGCGCGGCGTGCGAGATCACGCAAGAACTGGACAACCTCGGCTGGCGACTGGGCCATCTTGGGCACCACGGAGACTTCACCAAAGTTGGCGTAGCCCAGCAGCTGGGCTTCTTCTCGGCGCAAGGCCAGGATTTCGCCAATCAGCGTGGTGTTGTCGAATTTCTGGCCTTCGCCTTCGGCCTGGTCCGAGGCACGGGTGACATAGGCGCGGTATAGCTTGGCGCGCAGGTCGCTGCGAGTGGCAAACTGCATCACCGGCAGGTAGCAAGGCATCTTCAGGGTGAGCTTGTAGCCTGGTTTCCCGTCCGCCTGTGCCGCCGCCAAAGCGGCTTGCTGCACATCGGCCGGTACACCGTCCAGTTCCTCAGCGGTGGCGTAGTAGGCAAAGGCATCGGTGGCGTCCAGTGCGTTTTCGCTGAACTTCTGGCTCAACTCGGCCTGGCGTTCCTGGATCTGGGCGAAGCGCTCTTTGGCCGCCCCGGTCAGCTCAGCGCCGCTGAGCACGAAGTTGCGCACTGCGTTGCGGTGGGCTTGGCGCTGCTCGGGCGTCAGGGTGGTGGGGTCGATGGCCTTGTACTTGGCATAGAGGCGTTCGTCAGCGCCCAGGCGGGTCCAGAACTCCGTGACGCGGGGCAGGGCGGCGTTGTAGGCCGCGCGCAGTTCCGGCGTGTCGGCAACGCTGTTGAGGTGGCTGACAGCCCCCCAGGCGCGGCCGAGCTGTTCGGTGGCTACATCCAGCACCTTGGCGATGGCATCCCAGCGGGCAGGGAAGTCGGGCGCCGTGACGGTCTCCAGAGCCTGATTGGCACGCTCCAGCAGCACATCAACCGCAGGGGCTACGTCCTGTGGGGTGATGCGGTCAAAGGCGGGGAGGTCGGAGAAGTCGAGAAGGGCGTTGCTCATGCGGGATTAGATGGCGCCAGGCGGCGCAGGTTCAAGTTGCAAAGCGGCTGGCGTCTTCCCCGGGCGCGGTCAGCGCGCGGCAGCCCGCTCGGCGGCTTCGATGGTGTTCACCAGCAGCATGGTAATGGTCATGGGTCCAACCCCGCCAGGGACGGGGGTGATCCAGCCCGCCACCTCTTTGACGCCCTCAAAGTCCACATCGCCACACAGTTTGCCGTCGGCCTTGCGGTTGATGCCCACGTCGATCACGATGGCACCGGGCTTGACCATGTCGGCGGTGAGCGTGTTGGCGCGGCCGACCGCAGCCACCACGATGTCTGCCTGGCGGGTGTGGTAGCCCAGGTCGGGGGTGCCGCTGTGGGTGACGGTGACCGTGGCGTTGGCCTGCAGCAGCAGCAGGGCCATGGGCTTGCCCACGGTGTTACTGCGCCCGATGACCACGGCATGTTTGCCCTTGATCGACTGGCCCGTGGACTCGATGAGCTTCATGCTGCCGTAGGGCGTGCAGGGGCGGAAACCGTCCAGCCCGGCCATGAGTTCGCCAGCCGACAGCACCGAGTAGCCATCCACATCCTTGGAGGTGGCAATGGCCTCGATGACCTTGTGCGGGTCAATGTGCTTGGGCAGGGGCATCTGCACCAGGATGCCGTGCACCGTGGGGTCGGCATTGAGGGCTTCGATGCGTGCCAGCAGCGCAGCCTCGCTGAGATCGGCATCGTACTTTTCAAAGATGGAGCGCACGCCGCTGTCCTCGCAGGCCTTGACCTTGTTGCGCACATACACGGCCGAGGCTGGGTCTTCGCCCACCAGAATCACCGCCAGGCCAGGCTGGTGGCCACGGGCGGTGAGGGCGGCAGCGCGTTGCGCCACCTCGCTGCGAAGTTGGCGGGAAAGGGCGTTGCCGTCGATGAGTTGGGCTGTCATGTCAGAAAATACAAGTCAAAATGGCTGGTAGCGCTAGTGCAATATGCGCTGGTAGCTATCAAAATGGGAGCGATCAGCCCTTGGGCGCGTTCTGCCCCAGAGCGATCTTGAGCAGATCGGCCACCGTGTTGGCGTTGAGCTTTTCCATGATGTTGGCGCGGTGTGCCTCCACCGTCTTGATGCTGATGCCCAGGTCGTCAGCGATCTGCTTGTTCAGGCGACCGGCCACGATGCGTTCGAGCACCTGCGCCTCGCGGCTGGTGAGCTTGGACAGCAGGGCGTCGCGGCTGGCGGCCTGCTGGTAGCCCGCGAAGGCTTCGCGGGCGTGGTCTAGCATGCGCTCTACCAGGCCCACCAGCTCTTCTTCGTCAAAAGGCTTCTGGATGAAGTCCAGCGCACCTTTCTTCATGGTGTTCACTGCCATAGGCACGTCGCCGTGGCCGGTGATGAACACGATGGGAAGCGGCGATTTGCGCTCAATGAGGCGGTCCTGCAGTTCCAGGCCGGTCATGCCGCCCATGCGGATGTCCACGATCAGGCAGGCCACCTCGCGCGGATCGTAGCGTGAGAGAAACGTCTCGGCCGAATCAAAGCAACGCACCCGGTAGTCCTTGCCTTCCAGCAGCCACTGCAGGGAATCGCGAACTGCTTCGTCGTCGTCCACAACGTAAACAGTGCCTTTTTTCGGAATCAAGCTCATGCAACAGTCCTTGGGTTTTGTTCGTTTGCTACAGAATTTGTAGTGGCATCAGCAGGCTTGGCAAGCGGCAGCCAGAAGGAGAACCTGCAGCCTGTAACCTCCGAGCCATTGTAGAGGTTCTCCGCCTGCATCCGGCCCTGGTGGGACTCGACGATGCTGCGGCACAGATTGAGGCCCATGCCCATGCCTTCCTGCTTGGTAGAGAAGAAGGCCTCGAACAGGCGCTCCAGCACTTCGGGGGCCAGCCCCTTGCCGGTGTCCTGCACCGAGAACTCGACCACCTGGCGGTCATCGATCTGCTTGGGCACCACGCGCAGCTCCACGCTGCGGTTGGGGGCGGGGCGGTCGGCGTGCTGGATGGCCTCGGCGCCGTTCTTCATCAGGTTGACGAGCACCTGCTCGATCAGGATGGTGTCGGCCATCACTTGCGGCAGGCGCGCGGCGACGTAGTGCGTCAGGCGCACGTTGTGTCGGCGCAGTTCGATGTCGGCCAGCTCGACGGCTTCGTTGACCATCGAATGCACATCGGCCAGCGTGCGGTTGGGCTCGCTCTTTTTCACGAACGAGCGGATCCGCTGGATGATCTGGCCTGCGCGCTGCGCCTGGTGGGCTGTCTTTTGCAGGGCGGTGAGCAGGGCCTCTTCGGTGAGCTGGCCGCTCTGGATGCGCGAAACCATGCCGCTGCAGTAGTTGTTGATGGCGGTGAGCGGCTGGTTCAGTTCGTGCGCCACGCTGGACGCCATCTCGCCCATGGTGATGAGGCGGCTGACCGACTGCGCGCGCTCGGCCTGCCGCTGGGCCTGCTCTTCAGCCAGGCGGCGGGGGGTGATGTCCGTGGCAATCACCATCTGGGCCAGGCGGCCGTCCACCCAGTTCAGATAGCGCGAGCGCACTTCCAGCCACTTGCCCAGGTCGGGCAGGTAGATTTCGGCGTTTTCACTGCGGGCGCTGGTCAGCGTGTCGGTGGGCAGGCCCATCAGGCCGTCCTCATCGTCCATGCCACTTTGCTCCTTGCCCGCAATCGGCACCACGCCTGCCTGCGCCACCAGTTGCAGGTGCCCGCCGGTTTGCGACCCGAACCACTGGCGGTAGAGCTTGTTGGCAAACAGCAGCTCTTCGCTGCCCAGGGGGGCCACCGACACCGAGGCGTCCAGCGACTCCAGCACGATGGTGAAGCGCTCGTGCGATGCGGAAAGTTGTTCGCGGATGCGGTTGGGCTCGGTGATGTCGGTCATCGAGGTCATCCAGCCCGTCTGCTGGCCATGGGCGTCGATCAGCGGAGACACATAGAGCCGGGCGTCGAACAGCGTCCCGCTCTTGCGCTTGACGCGCACCTGAAAGCCGCCTGCCATGGTGTTGCCGCGCAGTTCGTCGCGCAGCTTGGCCTGCAGGGTTTCGTGATCGGCCTCAGGCCAGTAGGGGAATGGGGCCTTCAGGCCCACCAGCTCTTCGGCACTCCAGCCCGTCATCTGGCAAAAGGCGGCGTTCACATAGCTGATGCGGCCTTCCATGTCTAGGGCGCGCATGCCGGTGAGGATGGAGTTTTCCATCGCCCGGCGAAAGTTGGTCTCGGCCACCAGGGCCTCTTGCGCCTGCATGCGGCGACGGGTGTGGCGCCAGGTGGCGATCAGCATCCAGGCCGTCATCGCGCTCAGCGTGCCCACCAGCCAGAACAGCCCGCTGCCCACCACGCCAAGCGACGTGCGGTAGGCCTGGGCGCGCAGCACCAGACCGTTGCCAACGGGGGAGACCGGTACCTCGTACTCGTTGGCCTTGGGCGTCCAGGGGAGCAACTGGGTGGCCTTGTTGCGCGGGCCCAGCGGCGTGCCCGCCAGCACCTGGTTCTTGCTGTCGAGCAGCGTCACCGCGTAGCGCGCCAGCACTTCGGTGGGGGTGCCGTAGCGCAGCAGGCTGTCGATGGAATATTCACCCAGCACCACGCCGCTGAACTTGCCCTGGTTGTTGAGCGGTACCTGCAACTGCAGCAATGGGGTCGCATCGCCCGACGTGGCGGCCGGCTGCGCGTACACCGGTTGCTGCAGGTCCCGCGCCAGGCCAAAGGTGTCGGCGGTGTCCCCGGGCTTGAGGACTTCGCCTGCGATGCGCAGCTCACCACTGGCCAGTGTCGGGGCGGCTTGGCTTGCGCGGATGCGTCGGCGGTCGTCAATCCAGGTGATGGCCTGCAGCTCAGGGTACTGGCTGATCAGTGCCTCGGCGCGGCTGATGAACTCTGCCTTACCCAGGTCCTGGTTGGACACATCGCGTGCGATGCGCATGAGTTGCTCTTGCCGTTCCAGCAGGCGCAGGCGTACGCGCTGCTGGGCGTATTCCACGTCGCGCCGTAGGGCTTCTTGTTCGCGTTCGGCTTCTTCGGCGCGCAGGTACCAGAACGCCGCAACGATGGCGGCCAAGAACATCAGCACTGCCGCGAGGGGGGCGAGTGCGGCAAAACGGTCTTGCCGGGTGGGCGACAAGCCGCGCCACCACTTGCGCCACCAGCGTATCGGCGCTGCCACGGTCGTGGCCGTGGGGGAGGGGGTGGTGGGCATCGAATCCATGTAGGGAGTGTAGAGGAGCCCCGGGAGTGCTCAGGCCTTCTGCATCATGTGCGCCTGCAGCAAATTATTGCAATATGAAATGAATAGGCACCATTTGAAATTACGAAAAAATATGCGAAACTAGAGCCAACGTACTAAATTGCTGCCACACCTACAGGAGACAAAGCATGTCAGCTCAGCCCGACCCTCAGGCCGGTTTCGGCATCGGTTCCGATACCGACCAGCAAGAAACCCGTGAATGGATGGACGCGCTGTCCGCCGTGATCGACAAGGAGGGCCCAGAGCGCGCCCACTTCCTGTTGGAACAACTTCTTGAACACGCCCGCCAGAGCAGCATCGACCTGCCGTTTTCTGCCAACACGGGTTACGTCAACACCATCGAGCCGGAAAAAGAGGCGCACTGCCCTGGCAACATCGCCATCGAAAAGCGCCTGCGCGCCTACATGCGCTGGAACGCCATGGCCATGGTGGTGCGTGCCAACCGCCTGAACCCTGCCGACGGCGGCGACCTGGGCGGTCACATTGGTTCGTTTGCCTCGGTGGCCAGCATGTTCGGTGCGGGCTTCAACCACTTCTGGCATGCCGCCAGCGAAGACCACGGCGGTGACCTGCTGTACATCCAGGGCCACAGCGCCCCCGGCATCTATGCGCGCGCTTACCTCGAGGGCCGCCTGAGCGAAGAGCAGCTCGACAGCTTCCGCCAGGAAGTGGACGGCAAGGGCCTGTCCAGCTACCCGCACCCCAAGCTGATGCCCGAGTTCTGGCAGTTCCCTACGGTGTCCATGGGCCTGGGGCCATTGATGGCCATCTATCAGGCCCGCTTCCTCAAGTACCTGCACGCCCGTGGCATT
The DNA here is from genome assembly GCF_014851475.1 of Acidovorax sp. ACV02. Taxonomy (NCBI): domain Bacteria; kingdom Pseudomonadati; phylum Pseudomonadota; class Betaproteobacteria; order Burkholderiales; family Comamonadaceae; genus Acidovorax; species Acidovorax sp. ACV02. The sequence goes on along the minus strand of NZ_JACUZU010000006.1, from coordinate 218,174 downwards.
GCCAACACCGAAAACCGCAAGGTGTGGGTGTTCTGCGGTGACGGTGAAATGGACGAACCCGAATCCCTGGGCGCCATCGGCCTGGCCGCGCGCGAAAACCTCGACAACCTGGTCTTCGTGATCAACTGCAATCTGCAGCGCCTGGACGGCCCAGTGCGGGGTAACGGCAAGATCGTGCAAGAACTCGAAGGCGAGTTCCGCGGCGCGGGCTGGAACGTGATCAAGCTGCTGTGGGGCAATGGCTGGGATGCCTTGCTGGCCCGCGACAAGACCGGCAAGCTCAAGCAGCTGATGATGGAAACGCTGGACGGCGATTACCAGGCCATGAAGGCCAACGATGGCGCCTTCGTGCGCAAGAACTTCTTCGGCAAGTACCCCGAGACGCTCAAGCTCGTCGAGCACATGACAGACGAAGAGGTGTTCGAGCTGCGCCGTGGCGGCCACGAGCCCGCCAAGGTGTATGCCGCCTTCCACGCTGCCAATGAGCACAAGAACCAGCCCACCGTGCTGCTGGTCAAGACCGTCAAGGGTTATGGCATGGGCAAGGCCGGTGAAGGCAAGAACACCGTGCACCAGACCAAGAAGCTGTCGGACGAGGACATCAAGTACATCCGCGACCGCTTCAACATCCCGATCCCGGACAGCCAGCTGGCTGACATTCCGTACTACAAGCCGGCCGATGACACCCCGGAGATGCAGTACCTGCACGAGCGCCGCAAGGCCCTGGGTGGCTACCTCCCCAAGCGTCGTCCCAAGGCGGACGAGCACTTCACCGTGCCCGCCATCGAGACCTTCAAGGCCATCCTGGAGCCCACGGCCGAAGGCCGTGAAATCTCCACCACCCAGGCCTACGTGCGCTTCATCACGCAACTGCTGCGCGACCAGGCCCTGGGGCCGCGTGTGGTGCCCATCCTGGTGGATGAGGCCCGCACCTTCGGCATGGAAGGCCTGTTCCGCCAGATCGGCATCTACAACCCCAAGGGCCAGCTGTACACCCCGGTCGATCGCGACCAGGTGATGTACTACAAGGAAGACAAGGCCGGCCAGATCCTGCAGGAAGGCATCAACGAAGCCGGCGGCATGGCCAGCTGGATCGCTGCCGCCACCAGCTACAGCACCAACAACCGCATCATGGTGCCGTTCTACGTGTACTACTCGATGTTCGGCTTCCAGCGCATTGGCGACCTGGCCTGGGCTGCGGGTGACATGCAGGCCCGTGGCTTCTTGCTGGGCGGCACCTCGGGCCGTACTACGCTCAACGGTGAAGGCCTGCAGCACGAAGATGGTCACAGCCACATCCTGGCCAACACCATCCCCAACTGCGTGAGCTACGACCCCACCTTTGCCCACGAAGTGGCGGTGATCATGCACCGTGGTCTCAAGCGCATGGTCGAGCAGCAGGAAAACGTCTTCTACTACATCACGCTGCTCAACGAGAACTACCCGATGCCGGGCCTCGTGGAAGGCACGGAAGAGCAGATCATCAAGGGCATGTACCTGTGCAAGCCCGGCGCCGAGGGTGACAAGCGCGTGCAACTGCTGGGTTCGGGCACCATCCTGCGCGAGTCGCTGGCTGCCCAAACCCTGCTGGCCGCTGACTGGGGCGTGCAGGCCGATGTGTGGAGCTGCCCGAGCTTCAACGAACTCACCCGCGAAGGCCAGGACGTGGACCGCTGGAACCTGCTGCACCCGCTGGAAACTCCGCGCGTGCCGTTTGTGGCGCAGCAACTGGGCAGCAGCACGGGCCCCGTGGTCGCATCCACGGACTACATGAAGGCCTATGCAGAGCAGATCCGTCCCTTTGTGCCCAAGGGCCGCAACTACAAGGTGCTGGGCACCGACGGTTTTGGCCGCAGCGACTTCCGCAGCAAGCTGCGCGAGCACTTCGAGGTGAACCGCCACTACATCGTCGTCGCCGCCCTCAAGGCGCTGAGCGAAGACGGCGTACTGCCCGCCACCAAGGTGGCCGAGGCGATCGCCAAGTACGGCATCAATGCTGACAAGATCAACCCGCTCTACGCATAAAACGAACGGAGACAGAACAATGGCATTGGTCAACATTCAAGTCCCGGACATCGGGGACTTCGACGAAGTGGGCGTGATCGAGTTGCTGGTCAAGGTGGGTGACACCGTGAAGGCCGAGCAGTCGCTCATCACGGTCGAATCGGACAAGGCATCGATGGAGATCCCATCCAGCCACGCAGGCGTGGTCAAGGAACTCAAGATTGCGTTGGGCGACAAGGTCAAGCAAGGCTCGGTGATTGCGGTGGTGGAGTCCGCTGACGCGGGCGCTGCGGCAGCTCCGGCGGCTGCACCGGCTCCTGCCGCAGCTGTTTCCGCGCCCGCCCCCGTGGCGGCACCTGCGCCAGCTCCTGCTGCTGCAGCCCCAGCGGCCACAGGCCCGGTCGAAGTGCGCGTGCCCGACATCGGGGACTTCAAGGACGTGGCCGTCATCGAGATGCTGGTCAAGGTCGGCGATACCATCAAGGTCGAGCAGTCCCTGTTCACCGTCGAATCCGACAAGGCCTCCATGGAGATCCCGTCGCCCGCCGCTGGCGTGCTCAAGGAACTCAAGGTCAAGATTGGCGACACCGTCAACATTGGTGATCTGGTGGCTCTGCTTGAAGGTACGGCATCTGCTGCAGCGCCTGTAGCAGCACCGGTTGCGGCCGCTGCGCCGGCACCTGCCCCAGTGGCTGCGGCCGCTCCTGCGGTCGCAGCCGCAGCACCCGCCGCCTCGGTGCCTGTCCCTGCCCACCAGCCCGGCACCCCCACGGCAGGCCTGCCCCATGCATCGCCTTCGGTGCGCAAGTTCGCCCGCGAACTGGGCGTGCCCATCGACGAAGTCAAGGGCACCGGCCCCAAGGGCCGCATCACCCAGGACGACGTGGCCGCCTTCACCAAGCAGGTGATGGCGGGCGCGGTGCAGACCAAGGCCCAGGCCGCCAAGGCGCCCGCTGCGGCATCCGGCGGCTCCGGCGTCGGCCTGGACCTGCTGCCCTGGCCCAAGGTGGATTTCACCAAGTTCGGCCCGGTGGAGCGCAAGGACCTCTCGCGCATCAAGAAGATCAGCGGCGCCAACCTGCACCGCAACTGGGTCGTCATCCCGCACGTCACGAACCACGACGATGCGGACATCACCGACCTCGAAGCCTTCCGCGTGCAGTTCAACAAAGAGAACGAGAAGAGCGGCGTCAAGGTCACCATGCTCGCCTTCATGATCAAGGCCGCCGTGGCCGCGCTCAAGAAGTTCCCCGAGTTCAACAGCTCGCTCGACGGCGACCAGCTGGTGATGAAGAACTACTTCCACATCGGCTTTGCGGCCGACACGCCCAACGGTCTCGTTGTGCCGGTCATCCGCGACGCTGACAAGAAGGGCATCGTCCAGATCAGCCAAGAGATGGGCGACCTGGCCAAGAAGGCGCGCGACGGCAAGCTTGGCCCGGCCGACATGACCGGCGGCTGCTTCTCCATCAGCTCGCTGGGCGGTATTGGTGGTCGTTACTTCACGCCCATCATCAACGCTCCCGAAGTCGCCATCATGGGCGTGTGCAAGAGCAGCCTGGAGCCCAAGTGGGACGGAAAGCAATTTGTACCGCGCCTCATGCTGCCCCTGAGCCTGAGCTGGGACCACCGCGTGATCGACGGCGCCGCTGCTGCACGCTTCAACGTGTACTTTGCCTCGCTGCTGGCGGACTTCCGCCGCATCGTGATGTAACGAAAGGGCAAGACACACCATGGCAATCATCGACATCAAGGTGCCCGACATCGGCGACTTCGCCGAAGTGGCCATCATCGAAGTGCTGGTCAAACCCGGCGACACCATCAAGGCCGAGCAAAGCCTGATCACCGTGGAGTCCGACAAGGCCTCCATGGAGATCCCGTCCAGCCACGCTGGTGTGGTCAAGGAACTCAAGGTCAAGCTCGGCGACAAGATCGCCGAAGGCTCGGTGGTGCTGACGCTGGAAGTGCAGGGTGCAGGCGCAGCCGCTCCAGCGCCTGCCGCATCCCCAGCGCCTGCAGTTTCAGAGCAGAAACCGGCTGTAGCGCAGGTAAATAATGTGCCGGCAGCTATCAATCCAGTAGCATCCAGCTTTGCTGGCTCCGCTGATCTGGACTGCGACGTGCTCGTGCTCGGCGGCGGCCCCGGCGGCTACAGCGCCGCTTTCCGCGCGGCCGACCTGGGCCTCAAGGTCGTCATCGTCGAACGCTACGCCACCCTGGGTGGCGTGTGCCTGAACGTGGGTTGCATCCCCTCCAAGGCGCTGCTGCACGTGGCAGCCGTCATGGACGAGGTCAGCCATATGGCCGACCTGGGCGTGGACTTTGGCGCCCCCGCCGTCAACATCGACAAGCTGCGCGGCCACAAAGAGAAAGTCATCGGCAAGCTCACCGGCGGCCTGGCCGCCATGGCCAAGATGCGCAAGGTGACCACTGTGCGTGGCTACGGGGCCTTCGTCGGTGCCAACCACCTCGAAGTGGAAGAAACCACTGGCACCGCACAGGAGAAGACGGGTACCAAGAAGGTCATCGCCTTCAAGAAGGCCATCATCGCCGCCGGCAGCCAGGCCGTGCGCCTGCCCTTCATGCCCGATGATCCACGCGTGGTCGACTCCACCGGCGCCCTGGCGCTGAAGGAAGTGCCTAAGCGCATGCTCATTCTGGGCGGGGGCATCATCGGCCTGGAAATGGGCACCGTGTACAGCACGCTGGGCGCGCGCCTCGATGTGGTCGAAATGATGGACGGCCTGATGCAGGGCGCCGACCGCGACCTCGTCAAGATCTGGCAGAAGATGAACGCCAAGCGTTTTGACAACATCATGCTCAAGACCAAGACGGTGGGTGCCAAGGCCACGCCCGAAGGCATTGAGGTGACGTTTGCGCCAGCGGAAGAGGGCGGTACCGCCCCCGCACCCCAGGTGTACGACCTCGTACTGCAGGCCGTGGGCCGCACGCCCAACGGCAAGAAGATCGCTGCCGAGAAGGCTGGCGTGGCCGTGACGGACCGTGGCTTCATCAACGTCGACATCCAGATGCGCACCAACGTGCCGCACATCTTCGCCATCGGCGACATCGTGGGCCAGCCCATGCTGGCGCACAAGGCGGTGCATGAAGCGCACGTGGCGGCAGAAGTCATCGCCGGTGAACTGCAGGGCAACAAGGAGCTGGCCGCCGCCGCCTTCAACGCCCGCGTGATCCCATCGGTGGCCTACACCGACCCCGAAGTGGCCTGGGTCGGCCTCACCGAAGACCAGGCCAAGGCGCAAGGCATCAAGGTCAAGAAGGGCCTGTTCCCCTGGACGGCCTCCGGCCGCGCCATCGCCAACGGCCGCGACGAGGGCGTGACCAAGCTGCTGTTCGACGACTCGCCCGAAGCCCATGGCCACGGCAAGATCCTGGGCGGCGGTATGGTCGGCACCCATGCGGGCGACATGATCGGCGAGATCGCCCTGGCTATCGAGATGGGAGCCGACGCGGTGGACATCGGCAAGACCATCCACCCGCACCCCACGCTGGGCGAAAGCATCGGCATGGCGGCGGAGATTGCGCATGGCAGCTGCACGGATGTGCCGCCGCAAAAGAAGTGATCTGACGATCTGCTCAAACCACTACTGATTTGGTCGCAGGCCGCACAAGCTCTGAGGGCTGTGCGGCCTTCCTATTTGTACCGCAGGAAATTTTGAAGACCCTTAGGGCTTGGAGCTGTTACAGATAGAAACCTGATATGGCGTTGTGCAATTCGATTCCATATTGTTGCCATGGCAGACTGCTTTGAACTGTGCATGCACAGTCCAGTTGTAGTCGTTTAGGTGTTGGCCATGGTCGGCTGGCGCCAACAATCAGGGAGTCGATTTTGAAATGGATGGACTTGGCCCGCATTACCGGGCGTGCAATGGTGCTTGGAGGTATCGTGGCCTTGGAGGCATGCGGTGGCTCAGGTGGAGGAGATAACGTCAGCCCTCCATCCGCTTCGACGGGAAAAATCGCCCTGCTCGCTGGAGACGTGGGGGGGCTTGGTAACTTGGACGGGGCTCGCAGTAACGCAACCTTCTATGGCGTCCAAAGCCTGACGGTGGATCCCGCAGGTAATCTCATGGTGGGCGAAGCTGGCAACCATGCGCTGCGCAAAATTTCTCCGGACGGTACCGTGAGTACAGTGGCTGGTGGCGACATGCTCGCCGCACTTGCGGATGGACAAGGGGCTGCTGCCAAGTTTTTGAATCCGCAGTTTGTTGCGGCGGACGCCAAGGGCAACTGGTACGTCTCTGACAAGGGGGACTACATACGCAAGGTGACTCCTCAAGGCACGGTCACCACGCTGGCAAACGTCTCGACCAATTGGAACTGCCAGAGTTCATCGATGGTTTTCTGCCATGTTGGCAAACCTTTGGCGGTGGACGTTGCGGGTACGGTGTATTTCACCGCCAATAACCAGCTGCGCAAGCTGGGGGCAAACGGCCAAATGGAGACTTTGGTCAATGCCATCAGTTCCCGGGGGCTACCCACTCCGGCGTTTTCGTTTGTCTACCTGGCCTCGGGCCTGGTGGTGGATGCACAGGGGACGATCTATATCGCTGACCGTAACCAGCCTGTGATTCGGAAAGTGTCGCCTGCGGGCGATATGACGATACTGGCCGGCTCGGAAGAGTCAAGCCAGACTGTGGACGGCCAGGGCAGCGCTGCGCGTTTTGTGGAGCTTCAAGCCATCACGATCGATGCTGCGGGCAACTTGTACGTGTTGGAAGGCAATGGTGCTATCCGTAAAGTCACGCCTGGTGGTTTGGTCTCCACTGTTCGGCAGCCAACACAAGCATGGGGCTCAGGCTGGTCGTACAGCTTTACCGGGTTTGCACGGGATGCAGCTGGAAACTTTTACCTGTCTGCGCTCGGAGCTGGCGGGAATGCACCTGTTTTTGGGAATACTGCCATCCTGAAAGTTGATACTCAGGGTGTTGAAAGTGTTTATGCGGGCCATAAGGGAGTGGTGGGTGAGGGGGATGGAATTGGCAGCGCTGCACAGTTCTCTGATCCGCGCAGCCCATCCATCGATGCGAATGGCAATCTGGTGATACTCGACCGGTTCGTTAATCCCAACAGCCACTTGTCGGGCCACATTGACGACTCCTACGCTCTGCGCCGCATAAGCCCAGAAGGGGGCACAACGAGTATCGTTCGCATGGAATATCAAAATGCGATGAGCGGAGCGGCCGTAGATCGACGAGGCAATACATACGTCGGCGGTGGGAGGCGCATTCGAGTGATTGCTCCCGACGGCACAGTCAAATCATTCTTTGAAGGCAGCGAGAGTCTGCCCGATGGACTAAGGGTGTTGGCGGTAGATAGCTCCGGTGCGGTGTATGTAGCCGCAGGCTCGACAGTGCCGGCCGCAGGCCTGCCCATTCTTGTGCCGACGAGGCCGTATGGAGCAATTTACAAAATCAATTCGGACAAGACTGTGAGTCTGCTGGCGGGCAAGGCAGGCGTTCAGGGCCTGGTGGATGGCATGGGGGATTCCGCTCGGTTTTCCTCCATTGGCGGTGGCGCGCTGGACTCTGCAGGCAATCTGTATGTGGCGGATCCCGCCAATCACGTGGTCCGCAAAGTCACTCCAGCGGGCTTGGTCAGTACCATTGCGGGTCAACCCGGCGTCCCAGGCTACAGCGACGGTGCGGCAGCGCAGGCGAGGTTCTGGCTTCCCGTGGATGTCAAGATCGACAGTCAGGACAACTTGTATGTGGCTGATCGCAACAATGCTGTGGTGCGCAAAATCAGCGTCGGCGGTGCGGTGAGTACCGTGGTCGGCACGGCCGGTAGATTCGGTTTTGTGCCTGGTGCGTTGCCAAGTGTGATTCCACCGCCTGAAGGAATTGCAGTGAAAGACGCTGTGCTTTTCATTACGACGCGCAATGGGGTGTTGAGGGCCGATCTGTAGTACCGGATAGGTTGGTGGCTCATTCTGCTTGTGACCTCGCGGTCCGCTAATGCGGGATCGAGCTGTCGCCTATCGGCCCGCCTCAAAGTGCCCCGACAAAAGTGGTGGAAAATACCGGGTTTGCTGCCGCGCAGCCGGGGGGCAGTACTTCCGCCCGGCTTATTCACTTGTTTGCTCCCCTGAGCCTGTCCATGCAAGACGTTCAAAACTCCAAGATCTCTGTCGAGAAAATCGGCGGCACTTCCATGACCGCCTTTGGCGATGTGCTGCGCCACATCGCGCTGCACGACCCCAAGCGCATTAATGGCCGGATCTATGTCGTGTCCGCCTATTCGGGCGTGACGAACCAGCTGCTGGAGCACAAGAAGACGGGCGAGCGCGGCATCTATGCCCTGTTTGCCGAAGGCAAGGGTTACCAAGATGCGTTGACCCAACTGGCGGTCAGCCTCAAAAAGCTGAACGCCGGCTACGCTGACCTGGGATTGCCGCTGGATGTGGCCGATGCCTTCATCGACCAGCGCATTGGCCAGGCGCGTGAATATCTGAACGCCATGCAGCACGTGCTGGCCAGCGGCTATCTCAGCCGCAAGGATGTGTTGCTCGCGGCGCGCGAAGTGCTGGCTTCGATTGGCGAGTCGCACAGCGCGTTCAACTCGGTCGAAATCCTCAAGGCCAATGGCGTGAATGCCATGCTGATGGACCTGGCCGGTTTTGACGACAACGAAGCCTGGACGATTGACGAGCGCATTGCCAACAGCTTTAAAGGCATCGACCTGAGCGACAAGGTGGTGGTGGCCACCGGCTACACCAAGGGCACCGAAGGCATCATGCGCGAGTTTGACCGGGGCTACTCCGAAGTCACTTTCAGCAAGATCGCCGTGGAAGTGCGCCCCGCAGAGGCCGTGATCCACAAGGAATTCCACCTGTCGTCCGCTGACCCCAATCTCGTGGGCCTGGAAAACGCCATCGTGGTGGGCGCCACCAACTACGACGTGGCCGACCAGCTGGCTGATGTGGGCATGGAAGCCATCCACCCCAAGGCCGCCAAGCCCATGGAGCTGGCAGGCATTCCCATCCGCCTGAAGAACACGTTTGAGCCCGACCACCCTGGCACGCTGATCACCAAGGATTTTGTGGGTGAGCGCGCGCGTGTGGAGATCGTCACGGGCACCGACAAGGTCACGCTGATCGAGATCCACGACCCCAGCATGGTGGGCACGGTGGGCTTTGATGCGGGCCTGATGAACGTGTTCTGCAAGCACGACGTGAGCTACATCCTCAAGGCCACCAACGCCAACTCCATCGCCCATCTGGTGTGGGACAACCAGGTCACGCCCGAGCTGGTGGCCGAGCTGCAGGAGGGCTACCAGGTCGTGACGATCAAGCCCAGCGCCATCGTGTGCACCATTGGCTCTAACATCGGCATCCCCGGCGTGCTGGCCAAGGCCGCACAGGCGCTGGCCGATGCGCGGGTCAACGTGAACTGCGTGTCCCAGACCCTGCGGCAGGTGAACATGCAGTTCGTGATCGAGCGCGAAGACTACAAGACGGCCATCAAGGCACTGAACATGGCCTTGTGCGTGAACTCAGGTACTCCGGTTCCACGCGTTTGAAGGAATAGCTGCAGGCTTGCCTGCCGCTATGCCGTTCTATGAGGAGCCCGCCATGTGCGGGCTTTTTCTCGCCTGGATGTCTCCGTCAGCCTGCGCCGAGCAGCCTTTCGAACAGATCCGTCCCACCCATCTGTCCGCCCTTGAGCATCAGCTCCAGCCCGTCGCGCGACGGGTTTGCACTGTGCGCGCGGCTCAGCGTGACCCCTGGGCAGACCGTGGTTTGGTACGACAGACCCCACAGCTGAAGCGCCTGCACGGCGTGGCTGGAGGTGTCGCCCCCCGCAATGCCAATGCGCCCCAGGGGCGTGCCGTTGTCGGCCTGCGCCTGCACCACACCAGCGACCAGGGCAGCGCTGGCGGGTGCGACGGCTGCCAATGCGCCACCGGCAGGGGCATGGGCGCCATCCGCAGGCCCGGTGTAGGCCAGGACGTGGCGGCCTTGTTGCAGCCCGGCGCATATCGCGCGCTGGGTGGCCTGGGCGTACGCTGCGTCGGCGTCCAGGCGCTGCGCGTCCACAGGGATGCGTTGGTAAGACGTTGCAGCCTGGACCTGGGCCGCTGTGATGGGTGACAGGCTGCCGGCCCAGGCGAACACGGGGCCGGGTGACAGCGCCAAGGTGGGGGCGGGTCGGCTGGCTTGGGTTCCCCAGCTCGCGATCAGCGCTTGTGCCACAGAGCTGGGTCCCACGGCGAGCATGCGGGCATGTTGTGCCTGTTGCCAAAGCAGGCGCCCCACGCTGGCCAACTGGTCTGCACTGGTCAGGTCCAGCAACGTGGGCACGAACGGCAAATCGGGCAGATCGGCCGGGCCATTGTCCAGAAGCGTGCCCAGGGCGGTGCGCAAGGTTGCCGCGTTTTCGCCGGTATCCGATTCGTACAACGGGTAGTGCAGTGCGGTGATGCCCTGCAACCCTTGTTGCGCCAGGTGCGCCCGCAAGTCAGCCTCAGCCATGGGGGTCACCGGGTGGCGGTGCATCGTCGGGTGCCGGTCAATGCGGTAGACGGCTCCACCCGTCCCGGCCGCCGCAAACAGATTGCTGAACGCGCAGTATCGGCCCAGGCTGGGCTGGCCTCCGATGATGGGCACCCAGCGGTTATCCACGCTGGGGTGAAGCGTCTGGATGGCACAGGCAATGTTGCCAACATGCGGTGCGCTGTCGAAGGTGGAACACACCTTGTAGTGCAGCACGGTGGGCGCAACCTGCCTGAAAAATTGGCCCACACCGGTCAGCTCGGCGCGCATGGCGTTGGGGGTCATGGCGCGCGCTGCGCCGGCAATGCCGATGGCGTCCAGCGGCCCGGCGGCCGCCAACGTTTCCGCGTTGGGCACGCCCATGAACAGCATCGAGCGCAGGCCGGCCTGGGCCAGCACGGCCAGGGTGTCGGTGGCGCCGGTGAAATCGTCGCCGTACCAGCCGTACAGGGGGGCACTCGTCGTCATCGTTTATTTCTTGCCGAAGAATTCGATCGCACGGCGCAGCTCGGAGGCCTGGGTGGCGCGCTGGGCCAGGGTCTCGCCCTTTTGCACCGCGTCCCAGGCCTGCTGCAGGCTGGCCACGCCCGCAGCGGGGCCGTCCGGGTGCGCCAGTATGCCGCCGCCGGACATGAACAGCAGGTCGTTGGACTGGATGCTGTCCCAGGTGGCGGGCACGGTGCCGGCCCACTGGCCGTTCGAGAAGGCTGGCAGCACGCGGTCGTCCAGGCCTTCACACAACGGCGCCAGCGTGTCGTGGGCCGACTCGATCACCTCCTCGTCGGTCTGCGAGAACTTGCCCTGCAGGCCGTGTACGTGCATGTGGTCCACGCCGGCCAGGCGCCACAGCGTCTGCCAGGCGTTGAACGAAAAGCCCAGCAGCGGGTGGCGCGACAGTGCGCCGTAGCCGTTGCGGTGGCCGTGCAGCGCCAGCGGGCTGTGGCGGCGCAGGGTTTGCACGGCGGAATAGCCGCACCAGTTCAGGCTGACCATCACACAGCTGCCACCCTCGGCGGCGATCAGGTCGGCGTGGCGGCGCATGGCGTCGGTCTCGTCGGTGATGTTGAAGGCCACCATCACCAGCTTGCCGGTTTTGTCCTGGTGGGCGCGCACACGGCGCATCACGGCTTTGACGCGGTCGGCCAGCGGTGCGTGAACCGGGTTGGCGCAAACCTCGTCGTCCTTGATGAAGTCCACCCCCGCAGCGCACAGGCGGCCCGCCAGGTCGCCCGTCTCTTCGGCCGACAAGCCCACGTTGGGTTTGATGATGGTGCCGATCAGCGGGCGGCCCTGCACTCCGGTCAGCGCACGGGTGCCGGCGATGCCGTGGCGGGGCATGTCGAACTGGGCGCGGTAGGCGCCGGGCAGCTTCATCGACTCCAGGCGCAGGCCGGTGACCTCGCCCAGGTCATACAGATTGCCCGACACCGTGGCGGCCAGCGTGGGCAGGTTGGGGCCGATGTTGTCGCACGGAAAGCTCACGCGCAGCCGGGCACGCTGCCAGGTTTGCGGCGTGTCGAACATGCCGCGCCGTTGCATCCAGCCGTTGGGCAGCGAAGGGATAGGCGCCACGTCCAGCAGCTCCACCGATTCGACCGTGGCGCGGGCGCGTTCGCGCAGCGCGTCGGTCTCGCCCTCCACCCGGGTGAAGGTGCCACACGATTGTTCGCCCGCCAGCACTTCGGCCACGTGGGCCGGGTCCATGGGGGTCTCGATCAGGTAGGTGGCTTCGAAGCGGTCTGGCGACATGGGTGGCTTTTGCTATGTTATTGATAGCTGCAGATGCATATTGAATAGGCGCCTGAAGGCTATTTGGCTTGAAATCAGATCTTGGAGAGGTCTGGGAAGGGCCGCACCGGGTCTGTCGTGCCGTCCCAGGTTTCGGACTCCGCGCGGATCAGGTCGAACATGCGCCCCTTGGGGCCCGCCACTTCCGACAGCTCGATCACCGTGCCGGGGTGGTACTCGGTGTCGAAGTAGACAAAGCGGCCCTTTTCGCCCACCTCGCCGCTCATCACCGTCTTGAAGCCCTGGGCCGTCAGGCGCGCCAGGTCGGCGTCGTAGTCGCTCGTCCAGTACGCCACATGCTGCAGCCCGGTGCGCCCGGCCTGCAGAAAGTCGCGGTACATCGACGGCACGTCGTTGCGTGTCTGGATCAGTTCGACCTGCACATAGCCCGAGTTGGCCAGGGCCACCGAGTTGTGCGGCTCGTACGACTCGCCCTTGTAAACGTAGTTCTTGATCGGAACCTTGGGGTTGTAGAACCAGGGGCCCACGCCCAGGGTCTTGCTCCAGTAGTCCATGGCGGCTTCGATGTCGTGGACCACATAGCCAAGTTGGCGGATGGCGCCGAAATGACGGCTCATAAAAATTTCCTTTGGTGGTGATGCGTCAGGGCAGGGCGCAGCCGGGCGGGGCCCATCAGGCGCCGCCCAGGTTGCAGGCTTGGCTTGCTTTTTGGCTTACTTGGCGCCGTCGATGATTTCTTTGGGGATAGGCACGCCTGCGTACTTCACATGGATGTCGTTGAGCTTGCCGTTGGCCAGGTTGGTCTTGATCCAGCCGTTGACGGCGGCCATCAGCTCGGGCTGGCCTTTGCGCATGGCCACGCCCAGCTGGTACGACTGCAGGATGAACTTGGTCTCGAAGTCGCGCGCCGGGTTCTTCTTGGCGATGGCAGCAATGATCGGCGGCGTGATGGCGACGATGTCGGCCTGGCCGGTGGCGGCCGCGGTGATGGAGGCTGATTCGTCATCAAACCGCACCACCTTGGCCTGCGGTGCGCGCTCGGTGACGATCTTGTCTTGCGGGCCACCACGGGTCACAGCCACGGTTTTGCCCGCCAGGTCTTCAATGCTGGTGAGCTTCAAACTCTTGGGCGCGCCCACTGCCGCCTGGATGGCGCCGTACGGAATGGAGAAGTCCACCGCCTTCTGGCGCTCGGGCGTGATCGACAGCGATGAGATGATCAGGTCCACCTTGTTGGACAGCAGGTTGGGGATGCGTGCGGAGTTCGTCGTGTTCACGATCTCCAGCGTCAGGCCCAGGTCCTTGGCCAGCAGCTCAGCCGCCTCCACGTCCGAGCCCACGGGCTTCATCTTGTCGTCCACAAACCCATAGAACGGTGCGCCAAAGTCAATGCCCACGCGCAGCTTGCCGGCGGACTTGATGTCGGCCAGCTCGGCCATGGCGGGCATGCACAGGGCGGCGGCGCCCACGGCCAGCAAGGTGCGGCGGAAGATGAGGGATACGGTCATGGTGGTTGTCTCCTGGTGGTTTTTGAGTACGGAATCGAAAGGGGCAGGGCTGAAGCTGAAACTCAAAGCCCGTGAGAAAGAAAGTCGCGCAGTTCGGCGGTCTGTGGGTTCTTGAGCATGTCGCCCGGGCCCGTCTCCCACACCTTGCCCTCGTGCATATAGATGATGGTGTCGGCCACCCGGGCGGCGAACTCCATCTCGTGCGTGACCAGCACCATGGTCATGCCGCCCTGGGCCAGGGCTTCGATCACGCGAAGCACCTCGCCGGTGAGCTGCGGGTCCAGGGCCGAGGTCACCTCGTCGAACAGCATCACCTGCGGCTCCATCGCCAGCGACCGGGCAATGGCCACGCGCTGCTGCTGCCCGCCGGACAGCTGCTCGGGGTACGCCTGCGCCTTGTCCGCCAGGCCCACCTGCTGCAGCGTGCGGGCGGCAATCTCGCGCGCCTTGGCTGCTGGCAGGTTCTTCACGGCCTTGGGGGCCAGGGTGATGTTCTGCTCCACCGTCAGGTGCGGAAACAGGTTGTAGCTCTGGAAAACGATGCCCACGTCCTGGCGCAGCTGGCGCAGGTCGATGGCCGGGTCGTGCACCGCGTGGCCGCAGACGTTGATGGTGCCGCTGTCGATGATCTCCAGCCGGTCGATGCAGCGCAGCGCCGTGCTCTTGCCGGAGCCGCTCTTGCCGATGATGGCCACCACCTGGCCCCGTGGAATGGCAAACGACACGCCCTTGAGCACCTGGTTGCTGCCAAAGCTTTTGTGTACGTCCTTTAGTTCAACGACGGGCTGCGCAGGCGAGGCCGCTGGCTGGGAGTGTTGCGCGGCAGCGTCTCGGGCGAGGTTCATGGTGTCTTCTCGTTTCATGCGGTGGTCACAGAGGGGGTGGCTGTGCCACGGTTGTTTCCAAACTGCTGGCGCTGCTCCAGCTTGCGGCTCCAAACGGACAGCGGGTAGCACATCGCAAAGTAGACGATGGCGATCAGCAGGTACACGGTGAAGGGCTGAAAGATCGAGTTGTTGATGAGCTGGCCGGCGCGCACCAGTTCGATGAACCCCACGATGGACGCCAGCGAAGTGTTCTTCACGATCTGCACCATGAAGCCCACCGTGGGCGGCGTGGCAATGCGCACTGCCTGCGGCAGCACCACCAGCCGCATGCGCTGGGTGCGCGACAGGGCCAGGCACTCGGCCGCCTCCCACTGCGTGCGCGGCACCGACTCAATGCAGCCGCGCCAGATCTCGCCCAGGTAGGCGCTGACGTAAACAATCATCGCAATGCTGGCGGCCACGATGGCGGGCAGCTCCAAGCCCGCAATGGACAGGCCGAAGTAGCACAGGAACAGCACCACCAGCAGCGGCGTGCCCTGGATGATCTGAATCCACGCAACCGTCGCCCAGCGCACCGCCTTGATCGGGCTGACGCGGCACAGCGCAATCACGCCCCCGGCCAGGCCACCGCCCACAAACGCAATCAGCGACAGGCCGATGGTCCACAGTGCGCCAAACAGCAGGTACTGCAGGTGATACGAATTCAATCCACCGTCAATCATTTGGCGTTCCCCAATTTGCGTTGGCGCGTGAACACGATCTGCCCAAACACCCACAACCCCAGCCGCATCAACAGCGACAGCGCCAGATACGCCACCGCCACCAGGATGTAAGCCTCGAACGGGCGGAAGGTCTCAGACTGCACCCGCGCCGCCACGGCCGTGAGTTCTTCGACCGAAATCTGAGAGGTGATGGACGACGCCAGCATCAGCAGCACGAACTGGCTGGTGAGCGCGGGGTACACCTTCTCCATCGCCGGGCGCAGCACCACATGCCAGTACACCTGCCGACGCGTCAGGCCCAGGCATTCGGCCGCCTCGATCTGGCCCTTGTGGATCGAATCCATGCCCGCCCGCATGATTTCGCAGGTGTAGGCCGCCACGTTGATCACCAGGGTCAGCAGCGCCGCAGCAAACGCCGACACCTTGAAGCCCAGGCTGGCCAGGCCAAAGAACACCAGAAACACCTGCACCAGCAGCGGCGTGTTGCGCAGCACTTCCACATACGCGCCGCAGGCCCGCACCAGCCAGAGCTGGTCGCTGCGCCGGCCAATGGCCAGCAGCGTGCCGCCCACAAAACCGATCACGGTGGCCGGGAATGACAGCAGGATGGTCATCCACGCCCCTTCCAGAAACTGGGGCCAGTTGGCCAGCACGCTGGCAAAGTCGAACTCGTACGTCATGGGTAGGGCAGCCGTGCGCGTCAATCAGCGAGTGCTGGCGCGGCGGCCAAAAGCTGGCGGCTTGCCCTGTGGGCGCAGGCGAGCGTGAGCGGAAATACCAGGCATGTCTTTGTCTCCTGCGTGATCGGTCTGGCAAGGGTGCCAGCCGTCACAACCTAGGGTTTTTACTGATGGTTTCTGATGCCTTTCAGCACCGAACGCCCAGTGATACTATCCGCAGAATCCATCAAATACCAGCAAGCTGGATGATGGTTTTTGATTGAATCGCACATGGCCCAAACCCCGCCCAACCCCAGCAGTCCCCGTAGCCCGCGCATCCACGACATCGCCCAGCTGTCCGGCGTCTCCACCGCCACGGTCGACCGGGTGCTGAACCAGCGGTCGGGCGTGCGCAACGCCACCGCGCAGCGGGTGCTGCAGGCCGCTGCCACCCTGGGCTACCTGCCGCAGGCCGAGCTGCACGCAGCGCTGCAACCCCAGCCCCTGCGCCTGATGGTGCTGATCCCCGAGGGCAGCAACCGCTTTCTGCAAATGCTGGGCGACGTGATCGGCTATGCGCAAGACCACTGGGCGCCGTTCAACGTGCGCTGCCAGGCGGCGTATATCGAAAGCTTCAACCCCGACGCCTTGGCCAAAGCGCTGCTGCACTACGGCAAGCGCTGCGACGGCATCGCCTTCATGGCGCTGGAGCACCCCGTGGTGCGCGAGGCCGTGGCCCAGCTGGCAGAGCAGGGCGTGCCCACCGTCACGCTGATCTCGGATTTATCCAACTCGCGCCGCGTGGCATACGTGGGCCTGGACAACCGGGCCGCGGGCCGCACCGCCGCGTACCTGATTGCCCGCTTCATGGGCCCGCTGGCGCACAGCCGCAAGGCGCATGTGGCGATGATTGTTGGATCACTGCGCTACCGCGCCCACGAAGAGCGCGAGGCGGGTTTTTTGCACCTGTTCGAAGAACAGTTCCCCCTGGTGCAGGTCGTGGGCGTGCGCGAAGGCCAGGACGACGCCGAACGCAACTACCGCCAGGCCCGCGCGCTGCTGGAGCAGCACGACGATTTAGCAGGCATCTACAACATCGGCGGCGGGGCCGAAGGCATCGGCCGTGCGTTGAAGGAGGCTGGGGCAGACCGCAAGATCGTGTTCATCGGCCACGGGCTCACGCCGGATACGCGGGCGCTGCTGATCGACGGAACGATGGATGCGGTGATCACCCAGAACCCGCAGGGCGCGGTGATGAACTGCGTGCGGATTTTTGCCAACCTGCGGGACGGGCGGGAGCCGACGAGTGGGGTGGAGGCCACACGCAGCCAAGTCATCTTTCGGGAAAACCTGCCCTAAGCCCGTAACGCAGAGCCAGTCCTGCTCGGGATGAGCCTATGCCGCCGGCTTGGCAGCCTTCGGCAAGTGCGCAGGCGCGCTGCGGCGCCCGATCAGCATCACACCCGCGAGTACCAGCGCCGCGCCGCCTATCTGCCACAAAGTCAACGGCTCGCCCAGCAGCCACACCCCAAAAAAGATCGTGAGCACCGGGCCCAGCGTGCCCACGAGCGCGGTTTTGGATGCGCCGATGCGTCGGATGGCGGCTGACGTCATGAACACGGGCAGCACCGTGGAGAAGATGGCCATGCCCAAGGCGTGCAGGTAGACGAGGGCGGGTTGCACCAAGGAGGCCACGGGTTGCGACACCATGAAATGCAGCAGTGTGGCGCCCGTGGAGACCAGCATGGCCAGGGCGGTGAAGCGTGCAGCGCCCAGCCTGCGTATGGCGGGCTCGCTGCCTGCCTGGTAGAACGCATAGGACACCGCCGAGCCCAACACAAAGCCCGCACCGATGAGCACGGCGCGCGTGTCGCCCGCAATGTGCAGGTCGTGCGCGAAGGCCAGGCCAATGCCCGCGTAGGACAGTAGCAGCGCCCCCAGCTCCCGGCGGGAGGCACGTTTGCCCATAAAGAGCACGCCGATCAGGATGGTGAGTGTGGGGTAGGTGAACAGGATCAGCCGCTCCAGGCTGGCGGTGATGTACTGCAGGCCGATGAAGTCGAGGATGCTCGCGCCGTAGTAGCCCAGCAGGCCCAGCGCAATCACGAGCAGCCAGTCGCGCCGGGTGAGCGGGGCCAGGTCGCGGCTGGCGCGCCAGCCGACCCAGGCAAACACCGGCACGGAAAACGCCATGCGCAGGCACAGCAGGGTGACGGAGTCCACGGGCGTAGCCTGGGGCACCGCGTAGGCCAGTTTCACGAAGATGGCTTTGAACGAGAAGCCCAGCGCTGCCAGGATGGCAAGGAGGAGGCCAAGGCGTTCGGCGGACCAGTGTTTCCAGGGCATGGGGGGATGGTGGGTGGGGTGGGGTAGAAACTGCCAGACCATGCGAAGACAACGAACGCAGTGCACATGGGGCAGTGGCAATATGAAAGGATGCGGCGATAGTGCCTTGTAGGCATGGCAGGCACAATTGGCATTGCCGCAACCATGCGTTCGTCAAAAACGAACGTGAGAGGGGCCTCCATTGACCTATGACCTGATCGATCTGCGCCTTTTTGTCGCCATTGCCGAAGAGCGCAACCTCACGCGCGGCGCTGCACGCGCCTACCTTGCGCCGTCGTCGGCCAGCCACCGGCTGCGCCGGCTGGAGGAGGCGCTGAACACCTCCCTGTTTGAGCGCCAGACCCGGGGCGTGGCGCTGACCCGGGCGGGCGAGGCCCTGCTGCGCAATGCGCGCCAGGTGCTGGCCAGCGTCGAGCAGATGCATGCCAACCTCTCGCCCTTTGCCAGTGGCATCCGGGGCCATGTGAGCCTGTGGGCCAATACCCATGCCACGCACACTTTTCTGCCCGACGACCTGGCGGGTTTCCTGAGGCAGCACCCGCAGGTCAGCGTGAGCCTGGAGGAGCGCACCAGCGCAGAGATCGTGGTCGCGGTGGCCAGCGGCGAGATCGAGGTGGGTGTGCTGGCCGACAGTGGCACGGGCGCGGGTGTGGAGTTGTCACCCTACCGGCAGGACCGCCTGGTGCTCATCGTGCCCGCAGGCCATGCGTTGGCAGGGCGTGGCCGCGTGGGTTTTGTCGAGGTGCTGGACAAGGCCTTTGTGATGCTGCACGCGGGCTCGGCCATCCACACCTTCACGACCAACGCCGCTGCCGCGCTGGGGCGGCATCTGGACGTGCGCATTCAGGTGCGCAGCTTTGAAGCCGTGTGCCGCATGGTGGGGGCGGGCGTGGGCATTGGCCTGGTGCCCCGGGGAGCGGCCCTGCAGGTGGCGGGCCTGAGCGAGCCGCCGGTGCTGGTCGAGCTGGACGAGCCCTGGGCGCAGCGCGACCTGCAGATCTGCGTGCGCAAGGGGGCGGTGCTGACGGGCTTTGCTGCGGCGCTGGTCGCGCACCTGCGCCAGGGCGCTGGCGCCGCCACTGCCTAGTTGCCTGATCAGGCTGCTGCGATCTGCATCTTGGCGCCACCGGCCTGCAGCTTTTTGCGCAGTGCCTGCTGTGTGGCGGCAGGCACCACCAGCGCGGCCAGTTCGTGCAAGGGGGCCACGCTGAACGGCGATGCCGTGCCCAGCTTGTCGATCGAGGCCAGCACCACCGTTTCTGCCGCCCGCTGGTGCAGGGCGCGTTTGACGGCGGCTTCTTCAAAATCTCCCGTGGTCAGACCGGCCTCGGCATGCACGCTGGTCACGCCCATCAGGTACAGGTCGGCCCGCAACTGGGCAGCGGCCTCGACCACGCTGGCACCCACGTTCACCATGGAGTGGCGGAACAACCTGCCTCCCAGCATCAGCACCTCCACCTGCGTGTGCCCAGCCAGCGCCACCGCTACGGTGGGGCTGTGCGTGACCACAGTGGCGCGCAAGTCCAGCGGCAGGTGCTGCACCACCTGCAGTGAGGTGGTACCCCCATCCAGGATCACCACCTGGCCGGGCAACACCAGCGCGGCCCCGGCGCGGCCCAGGGCGCGTTTGTCTTCGGGGGCCAGTTGCTCACGCACCTGCAAGCTGCCCACTGCGGCCGAGGCGGGCAGGGCGCCGCCGTGCACGCGCTGCAAGCGGCCCTCCGCAGCCAGTTCGCGCAGGTCGCGCCGCACGGTGTCTTCCGAGATGCCCAGCTCCTCGCTGAAGGCCTTGGCCACGATCTGGCCGTCCCGACGTAGGCGGTCGAGTAGAAGCTGTTTGCGTTGGGTGGTCAGCATGAAGGGTTACATGAATTGATTGCACGAACTTGCATGTTTGTGCATGATATTGCGTAAATCAATCTTGTCAAAACCATGCACTCATTAACCGACCACACTGCCTTCGCGCTGGCGCTTGCCGTGCGTCGCTACCCAAGCCCGCCGGCGGGGGCATTGCATGAGCCGCCCTGTGCCTGAAGTCCCCATCGCTGAGCTGAACGCCCGCACCGAGCATGTGAAACTGCTGGATGTGCAGGTGCTCTCCGACAACTGGTACGTGCTGCGCAGGGTTACCTGCTCGCTGCGCCGGCGCGACGGCCAATGGCAGACGATGAGCCGCGAGGCCTACGACCGGGGCAATGGCGCCGCACTGCTGTTGTTTGACCCGCGTCGCAGCACCGTGGTGCTGACGCGCCAGTTCCGGCTGCCCGCCTTTCTCAACGGTTGCGCTGACGGCCTGCTGATCGAGACCTGCGCGGGCCTGCTCGACGGCGACGACCCCGAAACCTGCATCCGCCGCGAGGCCGAGGAAGAAACCGGCTACCGCGTGCGCCAGCCGCGCAAGGTGTTCGAGGCCTACATGAGCCCTGGCTCGGTGACGGAAAAGCTGCACTTTTTCGTGGCCGAGTACGAACCCGGTGACCGCATCCGCAGCGGCGGCGGCCTGGAGGGAGAGGGCGAGGACATCGAGGTGATCGAGATGCCGCTGGCCGACGCCCTGGCCGGCATTGCCAACGGAACGATCCAGGACGGCAAGACCATCATGCTGCTGCAGCATGTGGCCTTGGACCTGCGAGGCACCGCCCTGTAAAAAAGGCGCAGTGCTCGCAGGCGCTCAAGGCCGCACCAGCCGCACCAGCCGCAGCGGCTCGCCCACGCGCGCCTTCATCACATCGTCGCGGTGGAAGGGCAGGGTGTGCCAGCGCTTGGCCGAGAACTCGCGCATCTGGTCGTTGGCCTGGGGCGATGCGGGGTTGGTGGACTGGCCATAGGTCAGGATGGCCTGGGCCACTGGGCCACTGGGCCCTTGGCGTCGAAGGTCACGGTCTGCACATAGCTGGTGCCGTAGTCGATGCGCAAGCCTGCCTTGTTGATGGGCGCGGGCTCCTGGCGGCCCAGGTTGTTGAGCACGCCTTCAAACTCCTCGCCGCCGTGCAGCGCAATCGCTTCTTCGGTGATGGCGGGGCGCTGCACGCTGCCCAGCGTGGCGTCGAGCGTGTAGCCGCTGGTGCGGATGGCCTTGACGGCTCCGTCCAGCGCCTCCCACACCTTGGCGGCGGTGGCGGCGTCCTCCATCTTCAGGCCTGCAGGGGTGGCCACGGGCTGTTGCGCATCGAAGGGCACGCGGTGCACGCCGGGGATGTTGCGCGCGGTGCGCCAGAACTCGCGGAACACATGGGCGCCGCGTGCATCGACGTTGTTGCGGCGGTCCCAGCCTTTCAGCGCCGCGCAGCCGTCACGGGATTCGGCCGTGGGGGCCTTGTCACACGCGGCCAGCAGGTCGGGCACCACCACCTGGGCCATGAAGTTGCGGTTCTCGAACAACTGGCCCTGGATGGCCTGCAGCGTGACCTTGCCCCGGCCGAGCATTTCAGGAATCTCGGCCAGACCGGCGCGGGTGCGTGGCCGGGTCAGGCTGGCGTCGCCCACCAGGGGCGAGATGCCCTCAAACTTCTGGCCGGGGTGGGTGTAGACAAAGCTGTCGTTGCTGTTGTGCACCCAGCCCGTGCGGAAGGCCACGGGCATGCGGCCGATGGGGATGAGCCCCGGCACGGGCGATGCGCTGTCGCGGCGCCAGTCGCAGTCAGCGCGTGATCCGTTCAGCACCACCAGGCCGGCAGCGGCGCGCAGCGCGGCGGCGGGCTGGCTGGGTGCGCAGCGGGCGAGCTGGGCGGCATCCACATCGGGCACCACGCTCACGTCGGCATACATGGCCTGGCCGCTGCGGTCGGCGGCCAGCGTGTTCACCCAGGGCAGGCCCAGGTTGGCGTGCGCCTTGTGCAGGTCTTGCACCGAGCGGGCGCGGGCAAAGGCAAGGGCTGCGTCCATCATGCGGGTGTTGCCAGTGTTGGCGTCGCGCAGGGCGTAGGCGGTCTTGGCGTTCCAGGTCAGGCCCGCGCGGGGCACCACCACCAGCGGGCCCCAGCGGGTGGACCACACGGTGTGCTCTTGCGTCTGCAGCTTGCCGTCCGGGCCCGGGATCTGGGCGCTGACCTTGCGGGCGGTCATCTTCTCGGGCTTGCCGTCCACCAGGTAGGTGGTGGGGGCGCCCTCGGCCAGCGTCACTTCGTAGAAGGTGAAACGCTTGCCGGTGGACACCGTGTGCGACCAGGCCACGTCCTTGTTGAAGCCGATGGAGACCATGGGGTAGGTGCCAATGCCCACGCCCATCACGTCCATCTGGCCGGGCATGGTCAGGTGCATTTCATAGAAGCGGTTGGGCCCGCTCCACGGGAAGTGCGGGTTGCCCAGCAGCATGCCGCTGCCGTTGGCCGTCACGTCCTTGCCAAAGGCCCAGGCGTTGGAGCCCAGGGGCGAGTCGAGCAGGCCCACGTCGCGCAGCGCCTGGGCAGCATCGGCTAGGTTTACGTCAGCGGCGGGTGCCTGCGCCGCCTTGGCGGCGGGCGGCTGGGCGCCCAGCATGCCGTCGGCCAGCGCGGCGATGCCGGCCTGCACGGCCACCACCTCGGCCATGCGGCGGTATTGGGCCAGGGTCATGGGCTGCACCCAGGGCTTGCCCCGGCAGGCATCGGGCAGGGTGGCGGCGTTGTCGGCCAGGAAGCGGTTGTAGCCCGCCACATAACCACGCGCCAGGGCCTGCGTTTCGGCACTGGTCTTGGCCCAGGCGCGCTCCAGCATGGCGTCGTCCATGTGGGCTGCCGTGAACAGGTCGATCTGCGCATTGGGGATGTAGCGGCGGCCCAGCAGCCCGATGGTCTGGGCGCCGAAGGTGCTGCTGCGCTGGCCGCGCGCGGTCACGAGCTGGTCGGCTGTCATGCAGACGTTGTCTTGCGCGTAGGCATAGGCCACGCCGTAGGCCAGCGATTCGGGGTCGTTCGCGGTGATGTGTGGAATGCCGTAGGTGGTGCGCTCAATGGTCACGCTGCGATCTGCGCGTGCAGCGCCTGGCTGGCTGGCGCAGCCCGCCAGAAAGAGGGCGGTGCAGGCCGCGCCCAGGGTGGTCAGGGCCATCGACAGGCCGCGATGGGTTGAGGGTTCGTGCATGGGTGGGTGTCTCCGTTTATGTGGGCCCGCAGCGCAGGGCCATGGCTGCGGGGCGCTGTCGTCGCACGGTCATGCTACTGCCCGGTAACACCGAGAAGCGGTGGCGGTTTGGCCACAAAGGGTGGCAAGATCGCCACCATGCCCACTGCCAAAACTGCACTGCCGTCCTGCCTGAACGT
Organism: Acidovorax sp. ACV02; assembly: GCF_014851475.1. NCBI lineage: Bacteria > Pseudomonadati > Pseudomonadota > Betaproteobacteria > Burkholderiales > Comamonadaceae > Acidovorax > Acidovorax sp. ACV02. The sequence goes on along the minus strand of NZ_JACUZU010000006.1, from coordinate 194,604 downwards.
GGGCATCCTCTGGGGGCACGGCAGCATTGCCAGCACCGCCGCCGCTGCGGTGGACGCCCTGCGCGCCATGAACATGCTGGCGGCGATGCGCCCCGGGGGCGCGCAGCCCGTGGTGCGCTGGTTGTGGCTGCAGATGCCGCACGAGCGCGACGCCACCCCACCGCCGGTGCCCGGCGCGGACCCGGGCTCTGAGCCGCTGGATGTGGTCGTCATCCCCGGCTGGCTGGTCCCTACCGGGCCGCAGTTGCGTGAGATCAGTCGGCGCTACAGCGAGCACTTTGGCGCCATGCTGCAGGGCCACCTGCAGCGGGGCGGGCTGGTGGCTGCGCTGTTCAACGGGTCCAGCCTGCTGGCGCACTGTGGCTTGCTGGCGGGGCGCAAGGCGGCGCTGCCGTGGGTGTTTGCGCCGTCCATCGTGCTGCAGTCCAGCGAGAGTGGGGCAAGGACGGCCGATGTGGCCGAGGTGGCCTGGCAGCGGGAGCGAACCTGGCAGCGCGATGGTGCCCTGTGGACCACCGCATCCCTGCAGGACACCCTGGCAGCCATGCTGGACCTGCTGGCCCAGACATCGGCGGCCGAGCTGGCGCAGGCCGCATCGCACGCGCTGCTGTTTGACCCGCAGCGCCAGCGGACCGCCACCACTGCCATGGAAACCCCCACGGGCCACCCCCTGGCTGCCGGCGCGCTGGAACAGGCGCGGCGCTGGCTGCAGGACCACCGCAACGAGCCCTACAGCCTGCAGGCCACGGCCCGCGCCGCCGCCACCAGCCCGCGCACTTTGCTGCGCTGGTTTGCCCAGGTGCATGGCGAAACACCGCAGGACTACCTGCACCGGCTGCGCATTGCCCAGGCCCAGGCGCTGCTGCAGACCACCTACCTCACGGTGGACGATGTGGCGCAGCAATGCGGCTACAACGACACAGGCAGTTTTCGCAAGGTGTTCACCCGCGTGGCCGGGGTGACGCCAGGGGCGTACCGCCAGCGCTTCAAGCTGCGCACATCGCGCAAACAGTGGCTGGGGCGGCAGGGGCTGCCTGGCACCGACGGGCCGGTGTAGCCGGGCCCACGGCCATTCGCTGTCGCTGGTGGGTGTTTGCGCCAGCGCTGGCGGCGATAATGCTGTATTGCTATTGAATCAATAGCTGCCAAGGCATGCTGGACTAGCGCATCGTGCCGTTTTGATTCTGAAATTGTTTTTTGCCAGCCCTTTTCTCCATGCAAGCCCTGCTCGACGCCATTGCCTCCATGCCCCTGCCCACCGACGCCCAGCGCGTCTTCCACGGCCGGGGTGGGCTGTTTCCGGGCTGCGAGCAGTGGGTGCTGGATGCGTATCCGCCAGTGTTCGTGCTGACGAGCTTTGCGCCGGCCAGCGACGCTGAACTGGCGACCCTCGGCGAGGCGCTGCAGGCACGCTGGTCCCAGATTGCGCCGGAAGGCCAGCCGCTGAACTGGGTCTTCCAGCACCGGGGCGAGGCCCTGCGCATCGAGGGACGCAGCGAAACCCGCCTGATGGCAGGTGCGGTGCCTGACCCCCATGTGGTCACCGAAGCGGGCGTGCGCTACCGCGTGCATGTGCTGCGCGGCCAGAACCACGGCCTGTTTCTGGACATGGCCGCAGGCCGCCAATGCGTGCGCAACTACGCCGCAGCGCGCAGTGCAGACCGCTACGGCCTCAAGGTGCTGAACCTGTTTGCCTACACCTGCGCGTTTTCGGTGGTGGCGCTGCAGGCGGGCGCCAAACAGGTGGTCAACGTGGACATGAGCCATGGCGCCATCGGCATCGGGCAGCAGAACCACCAGCTCAACGGCATCACCACGGGCGCCGCCTTCTTGCCGCACGACATCTTCAGCAGCTGGGGCAAGATCAACCGCAGCGGCCCATATGGCCTGGTCATCGTGGACCCGCCCAGCTACCAGAAGGGCAGCTTTGTCGCCACCAAGGACTACGCCCGCCTGATGCGCCGCCTGCCCGACCTGCTGGCCCCCGGCGGCCACGCGCTGCTGTGCCTCAATGCGCCAGAGCTGGGCTTGGCCTTCTTGCAGGACCAGATGCAGGAGCTGGCGCCGGATCTGCGGTTTGTGGAGCGCGTGGCCAATCCACCCGTGTTTGCCGATGTGGAGCCGGAGCGGGCGCTGAAGGTGCTGGTGTATGCCGCTCAGCCCCTGCCAGTCCCGCTGCCGTGATGTTCGGGACTTCTTGGCCGGAAAGCTGCGCGTGTAAAGGCATCACCGGGTCGGGGGAGTCTTGCGCAAATAGTGGCGGCTTTGGCGGGAGCTTCTGATATTCTGCGCGCTGCCTTCTGGCTTGCATCTGCAGATCCTGAATTTCTGCATCCGCCTGCCGCCATCGCCGCATGAGCGCTGAGCGCTTTACGGGCTTGCCTTTATCTTTTCATGGTCAGATTCTTTCTCATTTTCATTGCGGTCCTGGCCGTTCTTTTTCGCATCGACATGCTCGATGACGTGCAACGGGTCGCCATTCAACCCTGGACCGGCCTCCTCGCAAGCGCCAGTGCAGCGCTGATGAGTCCACTCGATGCCGATGTGGTGCACCATGGCCGGATCCTCATGAGCAAAGCCACTGGATTTGCGGTATCCATAGAGGCTGGCTGCAACGGCGTGGAAGCCGCGATCATCCTGATCGCAGGCATGATTGCCTTCCCGTCCCAGTGGAAACACAAGCTGGTCGGCATTGGGATAGGCATTGCCGCCGTGCAGGTTGTCAACCTGTTGCGCATCATCAGCCTGTACTACCTGGGCAAGTGGAACATGACGGTTTTTGAATTCGCCCACCTGTACCTCTGGCAGGCGCTCATCATGCTGGATGTGCTCGTGGTCTGGATGCTCTGGATTCGCTGGATTGCCAAGCAACAACCTTCGTCTGCACCGGTGGTCAACCATGCGGCTTAGTTCGGTCGGGCGATTCTTGCTGGTGGCTGTCGTTAGCCTGCTATGCCTCATGCCGGTGTGGTACTACTTTGCACCGCAGCTCGCCAAGCCCGTGTTTTTCATGGCTGGCGAGACCGCCACCATGACATTCCAGTGGGCGCAAAGTTATGACACCAAGGAGTCGGTGGGCGTGCTGAACACCGCGCTCAAGGTGGTTTCCGTGCAAAACGGCCAGTACCGTTCAGGCAAGCTTGCTCCGATGGTGGATTACCGTCTCTGGGGTTACGGCATCGTGATTTTTTGGGCATTGGTGATAGCGTCGATGCCAAAAGGCTGGGGGACCAAGCTGCTCATCGGTTCTTTAGCCATGCTGCCCATCCAGGCAATCAACGTCGGTTTGCAATGGTGCAACGATGTCTTTAACAGAGCCGGCCCCGAGGTTCTGGCACAGACCCGCGCCCCAGAGTGGATCGCCGATGCAGTGGCGTTTTTCTACCATTTCAACCTGTTCATATTCACCGCATTGGCGCCAGTCATGCTGTGGCTATGGCTTGACAGGGCCTTCCTGGCCAAGCTGCACGCACAAGCGCGGGCGGCAGCTGCTGTTCATCGCGGCACGGTGTAGCGTTGGCTTGCCGGTAGCGGGCTGGGGGTTGGCCATGAAAGCCTGTCCGCACGCACCGGCGCCATCAAGGTCGGCTCTTTGAACCGGCTCTTGGAACAGGTTCTTAAAACACCCCCATCCCCAGCCCTGCCGCCATGGCCTCACCCAGCGCCCGGCAGCGCTCCAGGTCGCCCGGTTCAATCTGCTTGGGAGCCAGGATGGCTTCGGGCGTTTGCGCGTGGGTGCAGACGATCAGCGGGTCCGCCACCGGCCTGAGGCGCCAGCCGGTGGCGATGCGCGCCATCTGGCGTGCGGCATTGGTTCCGTCGCTGCCAGCGCAGACCAAGGTGGCGTAGGGGCGGCCATTGATCTGGTCGAGCGCCGCGTAGTAGGTGCGGTCAAAAAAATCCTTGAGCAGGCCGCTGACAGCTGCAAGGTTTTCTGGGGTGGCAAACAGATAGCCGTCCGCCGCCAGCACATCGGCGGCCTGGGCCTGGGGCGCGGCCAGCAGCCGCACCTCTACGCCACTGTCGGCTGCCACCGCTCCCGCGCAGGCCGCGTCCACCATCTGCCGGGTGCCGCCGGTGTGGGAGTGGTAGACGATCAGCAGGGTTTTGGTTGTGCGCATGGCGCCAGCATAGACGGACGCGGGGGGGCTGCAGGCGTTGCGCCCTGGGCGGGCGGATTTTCCCTTCACAGGTGTGTGCATACCCTGGGGTGGCACCCCGGTTCGCTGCCAGAATGGGGCCTTTCGGCCTACGCACCATCCAAATCCATGCGTTTGATTTCCTCTGTGTCCTCTTGGCTGCATACGACGCGTGCGCGTCTGACCTTGCTGTTCGGTGGCACGGCGGTGGCTACGGGGCTGGTGGTGGGGTTGGTGGCCGACGAACTCCTGACCCGGCAGCTCACGGACCTCAGCGGGCAGTCGCTCATGAACTCGAGCCGCCCGATTGCGCTGGCACTGGCGCAGGGGATGCAGGAGCGCGAGCGCGAAATTGCGCTGCTGAGCCATTTGCCCATGCTGACGCAGGGTGCCGGCTACGCTCCCCAGTTGCAGGCTCACCTGGAACAAATCCGCCAGTCCTACCCGTTCTATTCGTGGATCGGGGTGACTGACACGCAGGGCGTGGTGCAGGTGGCTACCGGAAATCTGCTGCAGGGCCAGAACGTATCGCAGCGGCCGTGGTTCGGCGCGGGGGGGCGGGGCCCCTATGTGGGCGATGCGCATGACGCAGTGCTGCTGGACAAGCTGCTGCGTGCGCCGGGCAGCCAGGTGCCCTTGCGCTTCATGGACTACGCGTCGCCTGTCCGCGGGCAGGACTCCGTGTTCAAGGGCGTGATTGCAGCGCATGTGAACTGGGCCTGGGTGCAGGACATCATCCGCCGGTCAAGCCCTGCTGCGCCACTGTCAAGCGGTCTGGAAGTCATCCTTGTCAACAAGGACGGTGTCATCAACACCGAGGGCGCGGTGGAGCAGCCCCGCTCGGCCCTGCCCATCCTGCCCGAGCCGGGCGCGTTCCGCGTGATGTCCTGGGGCGACACATCGCGGCAGCCCTACCTGACGGCCGTGGTGCCGGTGCGTGCCCAGACGGCGACTGACCTGGGCTGGTTGCTGGTCACACGGCAGCCGCTGGAGATGGCCTTGCAGCCCATCAGCCGCATGCACACCCTGCTGGCACTGCTGCTGGGGCTGATGGCGGCCCGGCTGGCCGGGCTGGCCTACGGAGTGGCGCGGCGGTTCAGCCAGCCGGTGGAGCGCCTGGCCGACGCGGCGCGCCAGGTGCAAGTGACCGGGCAGGTGGATGCGCTCGACTTCGAGATGAAGACGGTGGAGTTTCAGCACTTGCGCTCTGCGCTGCAGAACATGGCGCAAGGCCTGCTGGAGGGGCGCGCGGCGCTGCAAAGCGCCAATGCCGAGCTGGAGCAGCGCGTGTCCGAACGCACCGTGGCCCTGCACCAGAGCGAGCAGCGGTACCTCTCCATCCTGGAGGACCAGACCGAGATCATTTGCCGCTTTGACGCCAGCAACCGCATGACCTTTGTGAACGAGGCGTTCTGCAGGATGTTCGACCTGCACCGCAACGAGGTGGTGGGTCGGGTGTGGGCACCGATGGTGCACCCCGACGACCTGCCTCTGGTCACGAAGGCACTGCATGGTGTGAGCCCGGTGCAGCCCCTGGCGGTGGTGGAAAACCGGGTGGTGGCTGGCGACGGAACCATCCGCTGGTGCCAGTTCAGCAACCGCGCCTTGTTCGACGACGACGGCCAGTTGGTGGAATGGCAGTCGGTAGGGCGTGACGTGACCGAGCGCCGCCAGCTGGAGGCCGAGCTGGCAAAGGCCTCAGAGCAATTCCAGGACCTGTATGACCACGCGCCCTGCGGGTACTACGCGCTGGACCGCCAGGGCAAATATGTGCACCTGAACCTGCTCACCCTGCAGTGGCTGGGCCTGCCGCGCGAGAAGGTCATCGGCAAGCTGGGCCCCGCGGACTTTTTTGATGACGAAGGCAAGGCACTGTTCACCGCGTGTTTTCCGGTGTTCTTGCAGACCGGCAAGATCGGACCGCTGGAGTTCAACCTGTGTGGCCGTGGCGGCGTCCAGCGGCGGGTGAGCGTGTCGTCCACCGCCATCCTCGATGCGCAGGGCGACTATGTGATGAGCCGCTCCATCATGTACGACGTGAGCGAGCTGCACGCCGCGCGCCAGCAGCTGCACACGCTGAACCTGGAGCAGCAGGCGATGCTGGACAACGACCTGATCGGCATCGCCAAGGTCAAGGACCGTGTCATCGTCTGGCGCAACCCCGCGCTGGAGCGCATCTTTGGTTATGCGCCCGGCACGCTACAGGGGCGCACGACGGAAGAGATGTACGTGGACCAGGAGGACTTTCTGGCCTTTGGCCGCGACGCCTACGCGGTGCTGGCCTCGGGTCAGCACTACCGGCAGCAGCGCCGCATGCGCCGGGTGACGGGCGAGATGGTGTGGATCGACGTCAACGGTGTGCTGCTGGAGGGGCAGGGCGAGTCGCTCTGGCTCATGCAGGACATCACCGCCATGAAGCAGTACCAGGAGCAGGTGGAGCACATCGCCTTCCACGATGGGCTCACCCACCTGCCCAACCGGCTGCTGCTGGCCGACCGGTTGAGCCAGGCTTTTGCCCTGTGCGACCGCACCCAGACCCAGGCGGCGGTGTGTTATCTCGATCTCAACGGCTTCAAGCCCATCAACGACCGCTACGGGCACGACATGGGCGACGAGGTGCTCAAGATCACCGCCCGCCGCCTGCTGGAGCAGGTGCGGGGCAACGACACGGCGGCCCGCATCGGTGGGGACGAGTTTGTGCTGGTGCTCACCGCCGTGAAGGACCCGGCCGAGGTGGACCAGGCGCTGCGCCGGGTGATGGCGGCCATCGAGCAGCCCATCGATCTGGGTGAGGGCCGCGTGGTGAGCGTGTCGGCCGCCGTCGGCACCGCCCTTTACCCCCGTGATGGCACCACCACGTTCGAGCTGCTGCGTGCGGCGGACCAGGCCATGTACGCCGACAAGGGGCATGTGTCGGCCGAGCGCAGCTTGTGACCGTTCTTGGGCCGCCGCTCACCAGCTGCACCAACGGCCATCAGTCGCCCTGCATCAGCACTTCGGTGATGTAGCCCCACTCAGACGCCTCTACCGGTGTGATGGACAGGCGGCTGCCTTTTTGCAACACCCGCATCTCCGCCAGCGCCGGGTGGGCGCGCAGCTCGGCCAGGCTGATCAGCCGCGTCTTGCGCAGCGCCTGCACGTCCAGCAGCAGCCAGCGGGGGTTGTCTGCCGGGGATTTGGGGTCGTGGTAGGGCGATGTGGGGTCGAACTGCGTGGGGTCGGGGCGGGTGCCGCAGGCCACGCGGGCGAGGCCGGCGATGCCGGGCTCGGGGCAGCTGGAGTGGTAGAACAGCACGCCGTCGCCCACCTGCATCGCATCGCGCATGAAGTTGCGGGCCTGGTAGTTGCGCACGCCGGTCCAGGGGACGGTGGCTTTGGGCGCGGCCAGAGCGTCGTCGATGGAGCACTCGTCCGGCTCGGACTTCATGAGCCAGAACTGGGCCGGGCGGCCCGCGGCGGCGTGCGAAGGGTGTGAAGGGGCGGGAGCGGTGACCATGGACGCATTCTGTCAAAGATTCCGCGGGTGGTGGCGGGCGCCGCAACCCAAGTCACAGACAGTGAACTGCTATCTATGTGATAGCTATCCAGGCATGTTCCACTGGCGCTTGTTGCCAAAAACACCATAAATCGGCTGCCAACGCGTTGAAATGGCCTGCTGTCCGCATGGCAGATTGCGCAGCCCGGGGACGCACCGCAGAATCTGACCGTGCAAGGCTGGTCGCACCGGTCCAGGCCGCATGTGGCGGCACTCACCAGGTCCATTACCGCGTCGGTTTGTTGTCTTATTTGCCCTGAACTTTGTCCATGACCAAACGCTCTTCCTCAACCCATGCGCAGGGTGCACGCGACCCGGCTGCCCGTGGCGGCAAGCGCGCTGGGGGCTGGCTGCTGGGCCTGTTTGCCCTGCCATTTGCAGCCGTGGGTGTGGGCATGCTGCTGCTCAGTGTGCTGCCCACGCTGTACGACTGGGCGCGCATGCAGTGGTGGCAACCCGTTCCGGCCACGTTGGTGGCTGCGCGGCTGGAAACCAGCCGCAGCAGCAAATCCAGCTCCTACACCGTCAAGGCCACCTACCGCTATCAGGTGGCGGGCCGTGAGTACCAGGGCGAGCGCGTGGCGATCAGCGGTGGTGGCGACAACGTGGGCGATTTTCAGGAAGCGCTGGGTGCGCGGCTGGAGCAGGCACTGCGCGATGGCATGCCCGTTCAGGCCTGGGTCAGTCCGTCCGATCCTGCGGACGCCGTCATTGACCGCAGCCTGCGGCCCGGCCTGCTGGCCCTGAAGATGGTGTTTGTGGTGGTGTTTGGCGGCGTGGGCGTGGGCCTGCTGGTGCATGTGCTGCGCCCAGCCCGGGCCGCGCAGGACCGTGCGGGCAGCAGCGCCCAGTCGCTGGCGGCAGGCATGCCCGGGCGGGTGGAGCGCACGCCCGGCGGGGTGGCCATGTACTTTCCGGCGGGCCGATGGTGGGGCCTCAAGCTGGCGCTGGCCTTGGTGGGGGCTGTGTTTTTGACCGTCGGGGCGCTGGTGCCCTGGGAGCAGGAATCATCGGGCGATGTGGCGCCGTGGCTGTTCCGCCTGCTGTTTGGTGGTGTGGGCGGTGTGGTGCTGCTGGCCAGCTTCTACGCCATCGCCAACAGCCTGCGCGTGCAGCTGGACCACACCGGCCTGCGCACCGAGCGGCGCCTGCTGGGCCTGATGCTGCGCTGGCACCAGGTGCCCCCGCACGACATTGCTCGGCTGCGGGTGGTGGAGAGCTACACGGTCGAAAGCAACGGCAACCGCCAGGTATATTTCCGCATCGTGGCCGAGCTGCGGGGCGGGCGGCAGATCACCATCGCCCAGGACCTGAAGGGGCGTGCCCAGGCCGACAAGCTGCTGGCATCCATTGGTGGCTGGACCGGCTACGCCGCGCGCTGAGTTCAACAGGGTGGCTCGGGCGACTTCAACCGGCCTTTCTGAAGGTGAGGTTGATGCGGTGTGCACCCGTCAGCGGGTGGTGTGCTTCGGGCAAGGGCAGCACCCCATGAAACCGCAAGCGCGCAGGCCCACCCCAGACCACCACATCGCCGTGCAGCAGCGCAATACGGCGGGTCTTGTCCGCCCGCTGCGCACCACCCCACAGAAACATCGCCGAAACACCCAGCGACACCGACACGATGGGGTGGGCGTAGTTGCCTTCGTCGCGGTCCTGGTGCAGTGACAGGCGTGTGCCGGGGGCATAGCGGTTGATGAGGCAGGCGTCGGGTGCAAAGTGGGCAAAGCCTGCGGCCTGCGCTGCATCGAGCGCCAGCTGGCGAAACAGCGGCGGCATGGCGGGCCAGGGCTTGCCGGTCTGCGGGTCAGAGCGGTCATAGCGGTAACCGCTGCGGTCACTCACCCAGCCCAGCGCGCCGCAGTTGGTCATGGCCACCGACATGGTCAGGCCGCCGGGGGTGACGAGGTGCCTGAAGGGCGCCTGGGCGGTGATCTGCTGCACAGCAGCCAGCAAGTCCGCCGCCTGCGCCAGCGCAAAGCCGCGCAGCACCAGGGCGCCGGGCTCCAGCACCTCGGGTGGCCGGGCGGGCTGGGGTGGGTCGTCGAACAGGCTGGCGGTCATGGCATCTGTCATCTTTGGCGAGGGGCTGCCTGCAACGGCTTTGGCGGTGACAACCTCATTCAGCATCATGAAAAATGATGCCCAGCGTGTGCCGCCGCCCGCTGCGCAAGCGGCTCACGCCATGGCGCATCTGCACGCGGTAGGGCCCGCGCGTGCCCTGCACGGGGCGGTGGTGCACGGCAAACACCACGGCGTCGCCGCGCGAGAGCGGCACCACCTCGGCCCGCGACTGCATGCGCGGGCGCTGCTCGGTCAGCACGAACTCGCCGCCGGTGAAGTCTCGCCCCGGCTCCGACAGCAGGATGGCAACCTGCAGCGGAAACACATGTTCGCCGTACAGGTCCTGGTGCAGGCAGTTGTAGTCGCCCGGCCCGTACTGCAGCAGCAGCGGGGTAGGGCGCACCTGGCCTGCGGCGTGGCAACGGGCGATGAAGTCGGCATGCTGCGCGAGGTAGCGAACGTCAATGCCCATCGCGGTGTTCCATTGGTTGGCGATGGGGGCCAGATGCGGATACAGCGCGCCGCGCAGACCCGCCACCAGGTCGGGCAGCGGGTAGCTGAAATACCGGTATTCACCCTGGCCAAAGCCATGGCGCTGCATCACCACCCGACTGCGAAAGGTGCCCTCTTGCGCGTGGCCGTACAACTGCGCCAGGGCGGCGCACTCGGCAGTATTGAGCAACTGGGGCAGCACGGCATTGCCTTGCTGGCGCAGGACCTCGCTGGCGGTTTGCCAGTCGATGGTGGCCGCGCGCTGGTGCCACACGCTATCCGTCAGCGTGCCCGGGCTGGAAAAAGCCGCCACGCTCATGCCACCTGCTCCGCCGGCAGCGGGGCCGCTTCGGCATCGCACTCGCGCGCCAGCAGGGCGCGTTTGCGCTCCACGCCCCAGCGGTAGCCCGACAGCGCTCCATCGCTCTTCACCACCCGGTGGCAGGGAATGGCCACTGCCAGCCCATTGGCTGCGCAGGCCTGGGCCACGGCCCGCACGGCCTTGGGGCTGCCGATGCGCTGGGCCACCTCCGCATAGCTGGCCGTCTGACCGGCAGGGATGGCCTGCAGCACCCGCCACACCCGCTGCTGGAACGCGGTGCCGCGCACATCCAGCGGCAGGTTCAGCCCCAGGCCCGGGGCCTCGACAAACGCCACCAACTGTGCCACCAGGGCTTCAAACGCGGTGTCGCCGCCAATCAGTCGGGCCTGCGCAAACCGGTCCTGCAGCTCGCGCAGCAGCGCCTCGGGGTCGTCGCCCAGCAAGATCGCGCAGATGCCCCGGTCGCTCTGCGCCACCAGAATCGCGCCCAGCGAGCACTGGCCGATGGCAAAGCGGATGTCCTGCGACGCACCCCGCGCGCGGTACTGGCTGGGCCGCATGCCCAGCACCTGGGCAGACTGTTCGTAAAACCGGCTGCTGGACTGGTAGCCCGCGCCATAGATGGCGTCCGTCACCGAGTCCATGGTCGGGCTGTCGAGCGCGCTGCGCAGCCGCTGCGCGCGCTGGGCCACCGCATAGGCCTTGGGGGTGAGGCCCGTGGCCTGCTTGAAGATGCGGTGCAGGTGCGAGGCACTCAGGCCCACACGTGCTGCCAGTGCATCGAGGGTGGGTGCCTCACCGGGCGCAGCGCTTTCGATGATGCGGCAGGCTTCCGTCACCAGCGCCGCGTGGTGCGACAGCGCGGTGGCCTGGCGCGGCTTGCAGCGCTGGCAGGGGCGGAACCCGGCGCGCTCCGCATCGTCGCAACTGGCATGGAACAGCACGTTCTCTGGCCGGGGTGTGCGCGACGCGCAACTGGGGCGGCAGTACACGCCCGTGGTCTGCACCGAGTACCAGAACGTTCCATCGGCCTCAGTGCTGCGCGCCACCACTGCCGCCCAGCGCGGGTCGGCCTGGGTGGCGGCTGCCTGCGCGGCTTTGGTGTTGGGACGGTGGCGGGTGGGCATGGGGGTGCTGCGGGGAAGAAGGGCGGTCACATTCATCATGGTGCAGGGCTCACAAGGTGGGTTGCAATGCCATGCACTCTAGGGACGGAGGCCGTGAGGCGCACTCCGAAGCTTGCTTTTGAATTCTGCGCTTTTGCGCAAGGCTCCCCGCACGGACGAGTTTGCTCACTTATTGATAGCTTCCGGCGCATGATTTACTAGCGCTACAAGGTAAAAACGCCCAAAACTCAGGTTTCAGGTGGCTGCAGCGGCCGGGGCCGCCGTTTGCCCGTGCCACCCCAGCGCAGCGCGTCTTCGCCGGGTATGCCCAGCGGGTTGTTGGCCGGTTCGGTCAAGGGGGCCAGCAGCGCGTGCAGGTCGGCCTCGCTGAACTTGACTGCGCCTTCGGCATCGTGCCCCAGCACGCCCTGGGCCAGCGCGCCCTTGCGAGCCTGCAGCTCCAGCATGCGCTCTTCGATGCTGCCTTCCACCACCAGCTTGTAGACAAACACCGGCTGGTCCTGCCCGATGCGGTGGGCGCGCGCGGTGGCCTGTTCTTCCACGGCGGGGTTCCACCAGGGGTCCAGGTGGATCACGGTGTCGGCGGCCGTGAGGTTCAGGCCCAGACCACCGGTCTTGAGGCTCACCAGCAGGATGGCGGCGCTTGCATCGCCCTGCGCCTGGAACTGCCGCACCACCGCGCCGCGCTGGCGGGGTGGCGTCTGGCCGGTGAGGGTGAGGTAGGGCAGGGCCAGGGTGTCGAGCAGCTCGGCTGCCAGGCCCAGCATTTCGGTGAACTGCGAGAACACCAGCACGCGGCGGCCTTCATCGACCAGGGCGGGTAGCAGGTCGGCCAGCAGTTCGAGCTTGGCGCGCTCCATCGAGTGCGATGTTTTCGTGGTGCCTTTGACGAGGCGTGGATCGCAGCAGACCTGGCGCAGTTTCAGCAGGGCATCGAGGATGGCTATCTGTGAACCCTCAAAGCCCTGCCGTTCCAGTGCGCGGCGCACCTGCTTGTCGGCGGTGGTGCGCACGGCCTCGTACAGCTCACGCTGTTTGCCTTGCAATTGCACGCGCAGGATGGTCTCGGTGCGCGGCGGCAGTTCGGTGGCCACGTCCTGTTTGCGGCGGCGCAGGATGAACGGGCGCACGCGTTGTGACAGCAGCTGGGCGCGCAGGGTTTCGCCGTTTTCCTCGATGGGCTTGCGCCAGCGGGCGTTGAAGCTGCGCACATCGCCCAGAAACCCGGGCATCAAAAGGTCGAACTGCGCCCACAGCTCGCCCAGGTGGTTTTCCAGCGGCGTGCCGGTCAGGCACAGCAGGTGCGGCGCCTGCAGCTTGCGCAGGGCGCGGGCGCTGCGGCTGCCGGCGTTTTTCACCATCTGGGCCTCGTCCAGGATGAGCAGGTGGAAGGGCTCGGCGGCCAGCGCATCCACATCGCGCCAGAGCAGCGGATAGGTGGTCAGCACCAGGTCGTGGTCAGCGATGTGCAGGTAGCGTTTGCCACGGTCGGCGCCATGCAGGGCGAGCACGCGCAGGCTGGGCGCCATGCGCGCGGCCTCGGCCTGCCAGTTGAAGAGCAGGGAGGTGGGTAGCACCACCAGCGCCGGGCGCTTCAGCCGCCCGGCCTCCTTTTCGGTCAGCACATGGGCCAGCGCCTGTGCGGTTTTGCCCAGGCCCATGTCGTCGGCCAGGATGCCGCCCAGGCCCTGGGCGCGCAGGTACTGCAGCCAGGCCAGGCCTTCAAGCTGGTAGGGGCGCAGCTGCACCTGCAGGCCCTGCGGTGCGGCCACCGGCTGGGGCGCACCGATAGAGCGCAGGCGCTTGGCGAGCTGCGCCAAGCCCACGTCGCCTTGCAACTGCCAGTCGTTGTTCCAGCCGTTCACCGTGCCCACGCGGTGCACCTGCACGAGCCCGGCACGCAGGGCCTCGATGCGGCGCGCCTCCCACGCGCCCAGGCGCAGCGGGTCCCCGTCCTGCAGCTGTTTGCGGGTGGGGTCGGTCAGCAAGTCCACCATGGCGCCCACGATGGCCTTGAGTGGCCCGGCAGGCGCCTCGATGCGCTTGCCGCCGGGCGCACGCAGCGAAATGATGGCGATGTCATCGATGGCGGCCATCTGCCGCGCGTTGAGCCAGCGGGCGTCGCGGCGCAGCAGGTCGGCCAGCATGGGGGCCAGGTCCAGCGTTTCACCGTCGATCTCGATGCCCAGGCTGAGCAGCCAGGCGCCCTCGCGCTCGGGCAGCATGAGCTTTTGCACGGGGCGCTGGCGTGTGCCCAGCGGGCCATCGACTTCCTTGGCCAGCAGCTCGCCAGTGTCGGGGGCGATGACCAGCTTCCAGCGCGACACGGGCACGCTTTCGTGCGCAAAGCCGGGGTGTACCACCACGCTCCAGCCCTCGGTTCGCAACTCGGGAACCACGTCGGCCCAGAAGTCGCCAAAGTGCGCCTCCTGCGCCAGCGTCCACACAGGGCCCAGCGTGGTGGCGGCTGCGCGGTGGCGCCACTGCAGGCTTTTGGGGTCTACAGGGGTCAGGCCCAGGTCCCACACGCGGTCCACGGCATCGGCTTCAGCCGCTAGGTTGCGCTGCATGCGCACCACCGGGCCACCGGTGTCGAACAGGTCTTGCACCGGGGCCGGGCGCGCGTTGAGGATGGAGGTGGGGGCCGGCGTCTGCCAGGTGGCGCCATCGTCGGTGCGGTAGGTCCAGTCAATCTGCACCAGCGTCACGCTGTCACCACGCGGGCCCAGCTTGCCCTGGGGCGCCATGCCCAGCAGGCCATCGCCCCGGCCCAGCGTCATGAGGGTGATGCGCGGGCGAAAGTGGCCGGGGACGACGCCATCGGGTGTGTTGGGCGCCGGGCTGTGGCCCGGCGGGTGGCTGCCATCGCCCCGCAGCTGGGCCATGACCTGCGCGGCCTCGGCGTCGGTCAGCGGGGGCAGCTGCTGCAGGGCGGCGCTGTCAGCACGGTTGCGCAGGGCCTGGGCCCATTGCGCAACCACATGGGCACGGCCTGCGGGGGGCGTGGGTGGAACGGGTGACTGCGGCAGGCTGGGCATGGGCTGGCATTGTGCCCATGCGTGGCGTGCCTTTTCGTCTAGACGCTGCGTTGGGTGCCCAGCGCCAGTGCAAACAGCTCGTTGCGAAAGTGGATGCCCAGGCGGCTGAATGCGCGGTTGCGGTAGGTTTTGACGGTGGGAAGGCTCAGGCCCAGGTCGCAGGCAATGCCCTCCTGCGTCATGCCTTGCAGCAGGCGGGCGCACACGTCCAGCTCGCGCTCGGTCAGCCCCGCGTGAGCGCGCAGCAGGCGTTCGCGCAGCGCGGGCAGGCTGTGGGACAGCGCGGGGGCCGTGGCCTGTGGCGGGGGCTGCAGTGCGGGTTGCAACACCCCGGGGCGCTGGGCCAGGGCGATGTGCTTGCGGGTCAGCGCCAGCAGCACCGGGGCCATGCCCTCAAAGTCGCTGATCTGCCGGTCCTGGAACGGCTTTTGGTGCTGGTGGCGGTAGAAGTTGACGGCAAAGACCGAGCCATCGCTCTCGTGTTCGACCACCGACACCCGCTCGGCCACGCCATGGGCCTCGTATACGCGGGCGCGGTGTTCTGCGTCCACCTCGGGCGCCGTCAGGTGGCACAACTGGGTGGGCGCTTCGGCCGGGGCGGCTTCGTCCAGCGAGCGGCCCCAGGTGCGGTCGGTGCGGTAGGGGCCTGACAGGTAGGCCCACCAGCAGTCCTGCGTGGTGTCGGGAATGCCGTAACTGGCCGACATGAACAAGGTGGGTTTGCAATGGCGCCCGGTGCGGTACACCGACCAAGACGCTGCGGGCAGCACGGGTGCCAGCTCCTGCAGCATGCCGCAGGCAAACCCGTCATCGCCCAGCTGGTGAACCATGGCGCCCAGGGCTGAGCCCGTGAGGTTGGGCGTGGGCGCAATGCTGCTGCCCGAGGTGCTTGCAGGGAGCCAGTGCCTCATGGGTTGCGCGGGGTATGCCGGGTGGGCTTTGTCATTGTTGTCATCTTCAGGGATGACAGGGGTCAAGCGCCACGGGATTTACGCTAGGTGCAACCCCGCAAGCAGGCTGGGTGCACGCCGCCCCTGGCCGCTTGCCTGCCAGACACCCGAAAGATGGAGCCCATGACCGAACCCGTGCCCTTTGTGGAACCCCGTTTGCGATTTTTTGCCGACCTGCGCGTGGAGGTGGGCGTGCCCCAGGAGGTGGGCCGCACCGTGCACGGCCTGCGTCGGCTCATCCCCATCCTGGGCGGTAAGGCCCAGGGCGATGGCTGGCAGGCCCGGGTGATGCCCGGCGGGGCGGATTTTCAGCTCATCGTGAGCGACACCCTGGCCGAGCTGGACGCGCGCTACACGCTGGAGGCGGATGGCGGTGACTTGATCTATGTGCAGAACCGCGCAGTGCGGTCCGGCCCACCCGAGCTGATGGCGCGCCTGGTGCGTGGCGAGGTGGTGGACCCGGCGCAGATCTACTTTCGCTGCAGCCCCCAGTTCGAGACAGCGTCTCCCGCACTGCGATGGATCGGGGAGCGCATGTTCACGGGCACCGGTGCGCGGTTTCCCGATGCAGTAGCCATGCGGTTCTGGGAGCTGATGTAGCCGCACAGCAGTCCCGCATTTCACTTTTTTGATGACCGACAGCACACAACAACACCCTGGAGACCTTGTCATGACCTCTTTTTCCACGCTCACCCGCACCCTGTCCCGCAACTTCTCTCGTCGGCATGCCCTGCGCAGCGTCTGCCTGGCAGCCACGGTGGTGGCGGGCCTGGCCCCCGCCACTGGTGCCCTGGCGCAGACGGCCAGTTACCCCAACAAGCCGGTGCGCATCATCGTGGGCTTTCCGGCAGGCACCGGGCCGGACATCGTGGCGCGGCTGCTGGCGCAGAAGCTGTCGGAAGGCTGGGGCAACCTGGGCGTGATCGTGGACAACAAGCCCGGCGCCGGGGGCCTGATCGCTGCGACCGAGGCCGCACGCGCCACCCCTGATGGCTACACGCTGATGCTGGGCGAAACTGGACAGCTCAGCATTGCGCCCAGCAGCTACAACAAGCTGCCCTACGACCCGCAAAAGGACTTCGCGCCCGTGAGCCAGGTGGTCACCGCCGACTTCGCGTTGCTCGTCAACCCACAAAAGGTGCCGTCGCGCAATGTGAAGGACTTTGTGACCTGGACCCAGCAGCAAAAGGGCCTGTTCCTGGCCACCTTTGGCGCGGGTACCCCGGGGCACTTTGGCGCCTTCATGTTTGGCGAGGCCGTGAAGCTCAAGCCCGAACCGGTGCACTACAAGAACACCACCGACGCGCTGGGTGGCCTGTTCAGCGGCGACGTGCAGGGCGTGTTTGCCAGCGTGGGCCTGGCTGCGCCCAACGTGAAGGCCGGCAAGCTGGTGGCGCTGGGCACTACGGGCGGCACCCGGTCCAACGCACTGCCCGATGTGCCCACCATCAAGGAGCAGGGCTACCCCAGCCTTGAGTTCAACTCGTGGTTTGGCATCGTGGCCCCGGCCAAGACGCCCCCCGAGATCGTCGCCAAGCTGAGCGCTGACATCATCAAGGCCGTGCAGTCGCCCGAGGGCAAGGCCAAGATGGAAGAGGCTGGTTTCCGCGTGACGGGCACCAACCGCGAGGAGTTCGCACGCATCATCGCGGCCGACACGGTGACCTGGGGCAAGGCCGTGGCCGCCACGGGCTTCAAGGCCGACTGAGTCGGCACTGCCCAGTGATTGCCGGGCGCTACGCATTCCGCTCGCAGGGCGGCGCCAGGCGATAGCGGCAACGCCGTCCGATTTCCAAAAAATCCGCGCACCTTCCTCAGCGACGCCCTGACGGACGTCGCCGTGCGTTCCTGCGCCAATGGTTCAACCCCACAAGACCGATCTACCGAGGAGATCACCATGCCATCCCTTTCGCTGGATACCCCCATCGCGCAACGCGTTGCGCTGCCCGCCGCCGTGCTGCTGCCGTTATTGCTCAGTGCCTGCGGCGGCGGCAACGCTGTGCTGGTGACGGAGAGCGCCAACCCGGCCGCCGCTTGCGCCGCATTGAGCACCAACGCGCAGCTCAGCAACACCAACTTGTCCACCAGCTATGTGCCACCGGGCACGCGCCGCCCCGGTGGCGCTGCCACGGGCGACGTTTTGCCCGGGCACTGTGTGGTCACGGGGGCCATCAACCCGCGTGTGGGTGTGGATGGCAAGAACTATGCGATCGGCTTTCAGTTGAGCCTGCCCGACCGCTGGAACGGACGCTTTCTGTTCATCGGCGGGGGCGGCAACGACGGCATCCTGCGCGACACCTCGCTCAGCTCCAGCATTTCGGGCGGCACGCCATCGCCGCTGGGGCAGGGCTTTGCGGTGGTGTCCACCGATGCGGGCCATACCGGCACCAGCGCCAGCTTTGGCGCCGACCCGCAGGCGCGCACCGACCATGCCTACAACTCTTACGACAAGACGGCCGTGGCCTCCAAGTCGCTGATCAGCACGCGCTACGGCCGCAAGCCCGACTACTCCTACTTCTCTGGCTGCTCCGGCGGCGGGCGCCAGGGCATGATGTTCTCGCAGCGATTCCCGGACTACTTTGACGGCATCACCGCCGGAGCGCCCGCCATGCGCGTGTCCAGCGGTGCCACGGTGGCCGCCATGTGGAACACCATCCAGTTCAACGCGATTGCGCCCCAAGACGCCAGCGGCAACCGCATCCTGTCGCGCGCCTTCAGCAACACCGACCTGAAACTGGTGGCCAATGCGGTCAATGCCCGCTGCGACGCGGCCGACGGCGTGGTGGACGGCCTGGCCCAGAACGTCAACGCCTGCAAGGCGTTTGACCCCAGCGTGCTGCAATGCGCGGGCGGCAAGACCGACAGCTGCCTGTCGTCCGCCCAGGTGGGTGCGCTCAAGAGCGTGTTCGCCGGGCCCCGCAACTCGGCGGGCAAGGCGCTGTACTCCGGCCAACCGTGGGACGCCGGGCTGGCGGCTCCCGGCTGGCGGTCCTGGACGCTGGGTAACTCGACCACGGCCACGCCCGACGCACGCTACATCACACTGATGGTGGATGCCCTGGTCAACGAGTTCTTCACACCGCCCGATCTCTCGTTCAACCCGCTGACCTTCAACTTTGATACCGACCCCGCACGCATGGCCGCGTACTCTGCCGTCTACGACACCTATGCCGACGACAAACTGGCGGCCTACAAGCAGCGCGGCGGCAAGCTGCTGTTCATTCACGGCATGTCTGACCCGATCTTCTCGGCGTTTGACACGGTGGACTACTACGAACGTCTGGCCGCTAACAACGGCGGCATGGCGGCTACGCAGAACTTTGCGCGGACCTTCCTGGTGCCGGGCATGAACCACTGCTCGGGCGGTCCGGCCACCGACAACTTCGACTCGATCCAGACCATGGTGGATTGGGTAGAGAAGGGGATTGCCCCACAAAGCATCGCGGCCAAGGCGCTGCCCACCAACGCCGACTTCCCCAACCGCACGCGTCCGCTGTGCTCCTACCCGCAGTTTGCCAAGTACAAGGGCTCGGGCAGTGTGGAAGACGCCAGCAGCTTTGTCTGCTCGGCCAGCTGATGCGCGGCCTGAGCGACGCTGCAATAAAGCGGAAAGGGCCCTCGGGCCCTTTTTTTGGGTCTGTACACCTGGGTCCTGGGGTCAGCGCTTGACCGTTGAGGACTCCACGGGCGGCGGCAACCGCAGTTGGGCTTGTTGCACCACGCGGATGCAGTCACGCAAATGCTGCTCGCCCAGGTAGCGCAGGGTGGCGTAGCCAAGGGTGGCCGCGATGGCTTGTCCCGCCAGGGGCACGTACTTGGCAGCCTGCTTGGTGCTCAGGCGCAAACCCACCGTCTGGGTGGCACGGATGACCAGTTCGCGGGTGATGAGCTTGCCGATCAGCACCGAACCCACCAGGCCCACCGCCTTTTGCACCTGCTCCCGCTTTTTTGGATCCAGCTGGTCGATCTGCTCGGCCGACAGGCCGAACTCGGTATTGATCTGTGGAATCAGGCGGGAAAGCAGGGCAGCATCGACCGCCCAGTCCAGCCCCGGCACCGGGACCACGCTGGCCGCTGCCGCCACCATGGCGCGGCGGTGCAGCAGCTTGCGGGCGAGGCGTACAACCGCGGCCAGTTCAGGGTCTCCAGCGGCCATTTGCAATGAGGTGGGCATGGGTGACAACGTGATGGAGGGTGATAGGACGAAAGTGCGTGATTCAAAGCGCAGATGGCGAGCAGGTCAGCGAGCGGGGCAAGATCCAGGACCTCTCAGGACTTGCCCTTGACCAGGCCGTACACCAACAGCAGAGCGACAGCGCCCAGCACGGATGCAATCCAGCCAGCGCTGTCGCCCTGCGCATACCAGCCCATGGCCATGCCCACGTAGCTGGCCAGAAACGAGCCCGCTACACCGAGCAGCGCCGTCATGATCCAGCCCAGTTTGTCGTCCCCGGGTTTGACGGCACGGGCAATCAAGCCCACCACCAAACCAATCAGCAACATCCCCAGAAGTGACAGCATGTTTTTCCCCTTGATAGTTGGTTCAGACGATAGAGTCACTTTACAGATGGGGCAGTCAAAGCGCTGTCGGACAATGCCCCCTGTCAGCGTCCCCCAGGCAAGGTGGTGCTGTGCCGTGTGGAGTTCCACGGATGCAGGGGGCGTTCAAAAAGGCAGCGCTCAAAGCGGTGCGCATGCAGGTCCATGCCCGATATCTGGTGGTCGGTGCGCGAGCACACGTAGCGCCCGCTCGGCAGGCTGGCCCAGGCCGCCTCAGTGAGCAGGATCTCGTTGGCTGTGGCAATGTCTTCGCCCAGCTTGCAGGCGCAGTTCATCTCGGGGCCAAACAGGTCCTCGCGTGCAATCACCAGGGTGGGCCCAAAGCCAATGCCTGCGCTCACGTTCAGCGTCCGCTCAGGCGGCAGCACGGTGTTCATGGCGCCCAGGGCGCGCAGGGTGTCCAGCGCGGCCTCCAGGGCTTGCTCGGGCGTGGCGAACACCGCAAACAGGTTATCGGCCTCCTGCTTGATGACCTCACCGCCGTTGCCTTCGATCGCAGGGCGCGCTGCCTGCTCCATCTGGTGGATCATCGCCAGGAAGTGAATGATGCCGTGGCGCTGGGTGATGCGGGAGAAGCCGCACATGTCCTGCACCAGGATGGCGACACTGCGCACAAACGCCTGTTCAATGGCGGCGTCAATCGCCCCGGTGCCGCTGGTGGGGCTCTGGTTGCGCTCTGACAGCAGGCGCCGGAGATAGCCCTTGTCGTGTGCAGTCGCAGCATCGGGGGGCAGCGCGGGGGTGTGGTGCATGGCAACGCCCTGTGGGTGGTGTCCGACATGGTAGCGCGGCCGGTGCTGGCGCCGCGCAGGTTGCGCCCGGGGCTACAGTGAGGCTCGCAAAGGGTGGTGGGGTGCTTGTCGTACCCACAACTGCCGCAGACTTCTCTCAAGACAGAAAGGTGTACCCACCATGTTCACTATGTCATCCACCCCATTCATTTCATACTCCGTTGCACCGGCTGGGGCCCAGCGCTCGTCATGGAGCCGGTTGGTGGCTCGCCCGGCCGCCGTATTGATGGCCGCCATGGCCTTGGGCGGTGTGTTGTCGTTTCCCACTGCCGCCCAGGCGCAAAGCGACGAGGCATCCCTGGCGCGCGGTGCCGTGCCTGACACCACGCCGCAGCAGCGCTACCAGTCGGCCATTCGTGAAGCGGGGGGCGGGCTCAAGGTGAGCCTGGAAGAGTGCCGGTCCATGCCGACGGCGGCGCGCAAGCGGTGTGAGTCCGAGGCCCGGGCGCGATATCAGTCGGACATGGCAGCAGCCAAGGCGCTGCTGCGGGGCGATCCGTCTGCAGGGCCGGTCAATGTGACGGGTGGACCGATCCGCAGCACCGAGACGGTGTACGTGGTCAAGCCGTGATCACCACGGCCCGCCAATGAAGGAAGCCGGGAGCGTTTTACGATTTATTTCTGCGCCTGGGGTGCCTGGGCGCTCTCGACACCTTCGCCCGGCGTCACACGGCGCGCGCCGTTGAAACGGCGTGCCCAGTAGGCGACGCCCATGTCTTCCACCCGGATCTCCGAGCCGCTGCGGGGCGAGTGGATGAACTTGCCGTCCCCCACATAAATGCCCACGTGGCTGAAGTTGCGGCGCATGGTGTTGAAGAACACCAGGTCGCCGGGTTGCAGCTCTTTCTTGTCGATGACCTGGGTGGCGGCTGCCTGCTGATCAGCCCGGCGGGGCAGCAAAAGCCCCACCGTCTGCTCATAGATAGCGCGCACAAAGCCGCTGCAGTCAAAGCCGGTCTCGGCACTATTGCCGCCACGCTTGTAGGGCACACCCAAAAAACCCATGGCGTTGACCACCAGGTCACCCGCGCGGCCTGCTACGGTCTGGGCCTTGTCAGCCACCTTGTGGCTCACGTCTTCGAGTCGGGTAAACAGCCCTTTGTCCGCGAGCAAGCGGTCCATATCGTCAGAATTGGTGCCCTGGGGCGCCGCATGCGCAGCGGTGGCGCAGGCAAGGATGAGGATGCAAAACCATCTGGACATGGGGGCGAAGGGTAACACGGTATGGTTATTTATCAAAAATAAGCATTTTTGCAAGCTGTTGATTTGATTCAGATAAATCGATGGGCGCAGTGTTTTCACAGGCAAAAGCCGCTTGCAAGATGCGCGCCAGACCGGCTTGCCTCCGCCCCAGGTGCGGTCGGTGGCAAGGCCATGGGCCAAAAGGAGCTTGAGAGCATGGGTTGGACTCTAAATCGGCAGGTAGTGCTAGTGAACAAAGCACGGGTAGCTATATGTTTGATAGCAGCCAGTGCGCACGCAGGCAGCCAGGCCCAAGGCGTCCCCGTGCCGCCGCCGGCGGTGTCGCTGGTGCCGGTGGCCACCGGCCTGGTCCACCCCTGGGCGGTGGCCTTTTTGCCGGGCGGTCAGTTCTTGGTGACCGAGCGGCCGGGGCGCCTCCGCGTTGTCAGCGCGACGGGACAGGTGGGGCCTGCGCTGGCGGGAGTGCCGCAAGTGGCGGCAGGCGGGCAGGGCGGCCTGCTGGACGTGGTGACCGACAACGACTTTGCCCGCAACCGCAGCATCTACTTCTGTTTTGCCGAGCCCGCAGCGGGTGGCGCGGCAGGCAACAGCACGGCGGTGGCGCGCGCCACCTTGTCGGCCGACGCCAGCAGCCTTCAGGAGGTGCGCGTCATCTTCAGCCAGCGGCCCAAGGTGGAGAGCGCGCTGCACTTTGGCTGCCGCATTGCCCAGGCCAGCGACGGCAACCTGTTTGTGGCGCTGGGCGAGCGCTACCACCGCAAGGACGACGCCCAAAAGCTCGACAACCACCACGGCAAGGTCATCCGCATCACGCCCGACGGAGCAGCGCCGCCCGACAACCCTTACGTGAAGCAGCCCGGCGCCTTGCCCGAGATCTGGAGCTACGGCCACCGCAACCCCCAGGGCGCCACGATGGGCCCCGACGGCAAGCTGTGGATGCACGAACATGGCCCGCAGGGCGGTGACGAAATCAATCTGCCCCAGCCCGGGCGCAACTACGGCTGGCCCGTCATCACCTACGGCGAGAACTACGGCGGCGGAAAGATGGGCGAGGGCACGGCCCGCTCCGGCATGGAACAGCCACTGCACCACTGGACACCGTCCATCGCCCCCTCGGGCATGGCGTTTCTGACCAGCACGCGCTACGGCGCGGCGTGGCAGGGCAGTTTGTTCGTCGGGTCGCTCAAGTTCGGCACCCTGCACCGGCTGGAAGTGTCTGGCGGCAAGGTGCAAAAGGAGGAGCGGCTGTTGCAAGGCAATGGCGAGCGCATCCGCGACGTACGCCAGGGGCCAGACGGCTTGTTGTACCTGCTGACCGACAGCCCGCAGGGACGGTTGCTGCGCTTGCAGCCCGCTGCGGCCCCATGACCGGTTTTGCTTGATGCAGGTCAAGCAAGCCCGGAGATGGGTGACCGATCCGGCGGACCCGGGGTGATCCCGCAGGCTGGGCGCGTATTTTCGGTATAGGCTGGCGCGATGCATGCTGAGCCCACCACCTCTTCCCCTGCCACGCCCTCCGCTCCTCCTGCGGCCTCGGTCAATCCGGGCACCGCGCCCGACGATCTGGCGAGCACGCCCGCCCGGTCCAAGCTGGCCCTGCGCCGTGTGGCGATCGACACCTGGCGAGAAAACGTCGCCTACCTGCACCGTGACTGCGCCGTGTACCGGGCCGAGGGCTTCCAGGCGCTTTCCAAGATCGAGGTGCGCGCCAACGGCCGCCGCATCCTGGCCACGGTGAACGTGGTGGACGACCCTGCCATCGTGGGCTGCCACGAGCTGGGCCTGTCGGAAGACGCGTTTGCCCAGCTCGGCGTGGACAACGGCCATACCGTGTCGGTGGCCCAGGCAGAGCCACCCGAGTCCATGGGCGCGCTGTTCCGCAAGATCGCCAGCGAGCGCCTCACGCGGGAGGACTTTGGCGCCATCGTGCGTGACATTGCCGACCACCGGTATTCCAAGATCGAACTCACAGCCTTTGTGGTGGCTTGCCACCGCAACGAGCTGGACCGGGAGGAGGTCTTCTTCCTGACCGATGCCATGGTGGCCAGTGGCCGGCGCCTGGACTGGCACGAACCGCTGGTGGTGGACAAGCACTGCATTGGCGGCATCCCCGGCAACCGCACGACCATGCTGGTCGTGCCCATCGTGGCGGCGCACGGCATGTTGTGCCCCAAGACGTCATCGCGCGCCATCACATCCCCTGCCGGCACGGCCGACACCATGGAGGTGCTGGCCAAGGTGGAGCTGCCGCTGGAGCAGCTGGCCGACATCGTGCGCGACTACCGGGGCTGCCTGGCCTGGGGCGGCACGGCCAACCTGTCGCCCGCCGACGATGTGCTGATCTCGGTGGAGCGGCCGCTGTCCATCGACTCTGCCGGGCAGATGGTGGCGTCCATCCTGTCCAAAAAAGTGGCTGCCGGTGCCACGCACCTGGTGCTTGACATTCCCATCGGTCCCACGGCCAAGGTGCGCTCCATGCCCGACGCACAGCGCCTGCGCCGCCTGTTTGAATATGTGGCGCGGCGCATGGGCCTGTCGCTGGACGTGGTCATCACCGACGGCCGCCAGCCCGTGGGCAACGGCGTGGGCCCGGTGCTGGAGGCGCGCGATGTGATGCGCGTGCTGCAGAACGACCCGCGCGCGCCTGACGACCTGCGGCAGAAGGCGCTGCGCCTGGCCGGACGCCTGATCGAGTGCGACCCTGATGTGCGCGGCGGCGACGGCTACGCGATTGCGCGCGACATCCTTGACTCCGGCCGGGCGCTGGCGCGCATGAACGCGATCATCGCCGCTCAGGGCAGCACGGGGTTTGACCATAACCACCCGGCACTGGGTGTGCTGACGCTGGACGTGGTGGCGCCCGCCAGCGGCGTGGTGGCGGGCATCGACAACTACCAGATCGCCCGCGTGGCCCGGCTGGCCGGGGCGCCCAAGGTGCCGGGCGCCGGGGTGGACCTGATGCAGAAGCTGGGCGACACCGTGGCGGCGGGGGACTTGCTGTACCGCGTGCACGCCAGCTACCCGGCGGACCTGGAGTTTGCGCGCCATGCGTGCGAGCGGGACAGCGGCTTCCGCCTGGGCACGGCCGACGAGGTGCCACGCGTGTTTGTGGAGTTCTGAGCATGTCCGCACCTGAAGCCGCCTGTTTGCTGTATTTCGACGACGAAGCCGCGCCTGCGCTGCGCCTGGCGCAGGCCGCCGGTTTGCCTGCCCAGGCCATCGAACGCCACCGTTTTCCCGATGGCGAACTCAAGCTGCGCCTGCCGGTGAACGAGACCACTGGCCGCCTCCCACGCCACGCCCTGTTGCTGCGCAGCCTGCACCAGCCCAATGAAAAGCTGGTGGAGCTGCTGCTGGCCGCACGCACGGCCCGCAGCCTGGGTGTACACCACCTCACGCTGGTGGCGCCGTACCTGGCCTATATGCGGCAAGACATCGCCTTCCATCCCGGTGAGGCCGTGAGCCAGCAGGTGGTGGGTGGGTTTTTGGCCGGGCTGTTCGATGCCGTCATCACCGTGGACCCGCACCTGCACCGCATCGAACGGCTGGAGCAGGCCATCCCCGTGCCGCAGGCCGTGGTGCTCAGCGGCGCCGAGCCGCTGGCCGATCTGATTGCTGAACGCCGCCCGAGTGCTTTGCTGGTGGGGCCCGATGGCGAATCCGCCCAGTGGATCGCCCAGGCCGCCGCGCGCCACGGCTTTGACCATGCCGTGTGCACCAAGGTGCGCCATGGCGACCGCCATGTGGCCATCGAACTGCCCGCGCTCAACGCCCAGGGGAGGGCGGTGGTGCTGCTGGACGACATGGCCAGCACCGGCCGCACGCTGGCGCTGGCCGCGCGGCTGCTGCTGCAGGCGGGTGCCGCCTCGGTGGATGTGGCGGTGACGCATGCGCTGTTTGCGGGCGATGCGCTGCAGGTGCTGCATGAAGCCGGGGTGGAGGAGGTGTGGAGCACGGACTGCATCCCGCACCCGAGCAACGCCGTGGCCATGGCCGGGCCGCTGGCCACGGCGCTGCAGTCCGTCCTTCGCACCTGAAAACCCTGGGCTCGGGCTGCGACAATGTGCCATTGCCTTCCTCGCTGCGCCCGCACAGCGATTCAACGAACACAGAAACGGTCCCACCATGCTGCTTGACGCCACCGAATCCCAACTCGTCCTGGTCGATTACCAGGATCGCCTGATGCCCGCCATCCACGAAGGCCCCGCCGTGCTGGCCAACGCCCGCCGCCTGGCCGAGATCGCCCGCATGCTGGATGTGCCCGTGTGGGGCACCGAGCAAAACCCCTCGCGACTGGGTGCCAACGACGCCGCGCTGCGCGCCCTGTGCCAGAAGACCCTGGCCAAGATGCACTTCAGCGCCGCCGAAGAAGGCCTGGGCGAATGGCTGCGCCCTCCCGCCAAGCCCCAGGGCGGCAACGCGCGCAGCCTGCCCAAGCACCTGCAAAAGCCTGCCCCGCTGGCTTCAGAGCGCGGCACCATCGTCATTGCCGGGTGCGAAGCCCATGTCTGCCTGCTGCAAACCGCGCTGGACCTGCTCGACGACGAGTTTGAAGTGTGGGTGGTGACCGACGCCTGCGGCTCGCGCACCGAACGCAACCGCGACGCCGCCTTTGACCGCCTGGCCGGCGCAGGCGCCGAGCTGGTGACCACCGAGATGGTGGCGTTTGAATGGCTGGGCAGCTGCGAGCACCCGGCGTTCAAGGACGTGCTCGGGCTGATCAAATAGCGCTTTTCAAGCCAAATTGGCTGCTAGCGCATGATTTTTATGCGCTGGCAGCTATCAAAATAATAGTGACTGATGCAGATTCCGGTCAGGCGAAGTAGGGCGTTGCCAGCTTCACTGCCAGGCCCACCAGGGCACAGCCGCCCAGCAGCGGCATGACGCCCAGCTTGAAGCGGAACAGTGCCACCAGTGCACCCACGGCGATCACCGCCGACACGGCATCGAAGTGGCCGCCAAATCCTTGTGGCCACAGCAGGTGGTAGGCAAAAAACAGCGCCAGATTCAGGATCACGCCCACCACGGCGGCGGTGATGGCCGACAGCGGCGCCGTAAAGCCCAGCTTGCCGTGCGTGGCCTCCACCAGCGGGCCGCCTGCCAGGATGAAGATGAATGAGGGCAAAAAGGTCACAAACGTCACCACGGCGGCTGCCGCTGCGGCGCCGGCAAACAGCGCGTCTGCCCCCCACACCTGTTGCAGCCAGCCGCCCACAAAACCCACAAACGCCACCACCATGATCAACGGGCCAGGGGTGGTCTCGCCCAGGGCCAGGCCGTCAATCATCTGCGGGCCGCTGAGCCACTGGTAGTGCTCCACCGCGCCCTGGTACACATAGGGCAGCACGGCATAGGCGCCCCCAAAGGTGAGCATGGCTGCCTTGGTGAAGAACCATCCCATCTGCGTGAGCGTGCCTTGCCAGCCCTGGGTGGCCACCAGCAGGCCCATGGCGGCGAGCCACAGCGCCAGCCCCGCCGCCAGCACCTTGACCAGGTGGACGCGAGAAAAGCGCGCATGGGCAGGCGTTGGCGTGTCGTCATCGATCAGCGCGGGGCCATAGCCCTTGTGGGCATCGGCATGGCCGCCCCCCAATGCAAACACGGCGGGCCAGCGCTGCGCGCCAAAGTAGCCGATGAGCCCGGCCGCCAGCACGATGGCGGGGAAGGGCGTGTCGAACGCGAAGATCGCCACAAACGATGCGGCAGCGATGCCCCACATCCAGCCGTTCTTGAGCGCGCGGGTGCCGATGCGGTGCGCGGCATGCAGCACCAGCGCCGTCACTGCGGGCTTGATGCCGTAGAAGATGCCCGCCACCACCGGCACATCGCCAAAACGCAGATACACCCACGACAGCCCGATCAGGATGAACAACGAGGGCAGCACAAACAGTGCCCCCGCCACGATGCCGCCCCAGGTGCGGTGCATGAGCCAGCCGATGTAGGTGGCCAGCTGCTGCGCCTCGGGGCCAGGCAGAAGCATGCAGTAGTTGAGGGCGTGCAAGAAGCGGTTTTCGCTGATCCAGCGGCGGCGTTCCACCAGCTCGGCGTGCATGATGGCGATCTGGCCTGCCGGCCCGCCGAAGCTGATGAATCCGAGCTTCAGCCAGAACAGAAAGGCGTCGCGGAACGGGACGGACGTGGGGGCAGGGGACGGTGCTGGGTGCATGGTCCGGGAGTGTGACAGGCCGGTATGACGTTTGCCGACATATCAATATGCCTGCTGCATCTGGAGCCATGGATGATTAGGCAGAGGGTTGGTTGCGTCAGTTTGCCGCAAGCCCGTCATGAATAATTATGAATTCAAAACCTGCTGTCCTGGCAGGGCGAGAGAGATGCCGAGGAGACACCCACAATGACCGCACACAGCACCTACGCCGACTTCTACCGCCAGTCCATCGACCACCGCGACGCCTTCTGGAGCGAGCAGGCGAAGTTGATCGACTGGAAGACGCCCCCGCAGCAGGTGTGCGACTACAGCAACCCGCCGTTTGCGAAATGGTTTGTGGGCGGCACCACCAACCTGTGCCACAACGCGGTAGACCGGCACCTGGCCACGCGCGGCAGCCAGGCCGCGCTGGTGGCGATCTCTACAGAAACCGACACCGAACGCAGCTACAGCTTTGCCGAATTGCATGCCGAGGTGCAGCGCATGGCGGCGGTGCTGCAAGGCCTGGGCGTGAAGAAGGGAGACCGCGTACTCATCTACATGCCCATGATTGCCGAGGCCGCGTTTGCCATGCTGGCCTGCGTGCGCATTGGCGCTCTGCATTCGGTGGTGTTTGGCGGCTTTGCCTCGGGCTCGCTGGCCTCGCGAATCGAAGATGCCGAGCCGGTGGCCGTGGTCAGCGCCGATGCCGGGTCGCGGGGTGGCAAGGTGGTGCCGTACAAGCCGCTGCTGGACGAGGCCATTGCGCTGTCCAAACACAAGCCCAGCGCCGTGCTGATGGTGAACCGGGGCCTGGCCCCCATGCACCTGCAGGCAGGCCGCGACCACGAATGGGCGCCGCTGCGAGAGCAGTACCTGAACACCGTGGTGCCCTGCGAATGGGTGGAATCCACCCACCCCAGCTACACGCTGTACACCAGCGGCACCACCGGCAAGCCCAAGGGGGTGCAGCGCGATACCGGCGGCTACACGGTGGCGCTGGCGGCAAGCATGAAGCACATCTTTGACGCCAAGGCGGGCGATGTGTACTTTGCGACCAGCGACATCGGCTGGGTGGTGGGCCACAGCTACATCGTTTACGGCCCGCTGATCGCAGGCATGACCACCATCATGTACGAAGGCCTGCCCACGCGGCCCGATGCGGGCGTGTGGTGGAGCATCGTCGAGAAGTACCAGGTCACGCACATGTTCTCGGCCCCCACGGCGGTGCGGGTGCTGAAGAAGCAGGACCCGGCCTATCTGGCCAAGTACAACGTGAAAAGCCTCAAGGCCCTGTGGCTGGCGGGCGAGCCGCTGGACGAGCCCACGGCCCAGTGGATCAGCGACGCGCTGGCCGTGCCCATCATCGACAACTACTGGCAGACCGAAACCGGCTGGCCCATCCTGACCCTTGCCAACGGCGTGCATCAGCAGACCACACGCTTCGGCAGCCCCGGCAAAGCCATGTATGGCTATGGCGTGAAGCTGATCGACGAGGCCACGGGCGAAGAACTGACCGGTGCCAACCAGAAGGGTGTGGTCGCCATCGAAGGCCCGCTGCCCCCCGGCTGCATGCAGACGGTGTGGCGTGACGATGCACGGTTTGTAAACACTTATTGGAAGAGCATCCCGGGCCGCCTGATCTACAGCACGTTTGACTGGGGCATCCGCGATGCCGACGGCTACCACTTCATCCTGGGCCGCACGGACGATGTGATCAACGTGGCCGGCCACCGCCTGGGCACGCGCGAGATCGAGGAGAGCATTGCCTCCCACCCCAACATTGCCGAAGTGGCTGTGGTGGGCGTGGCCGACAGCCTGAAAGGCCAGGTGGCGATGGCGTTTGCCGTGGCGCGTGATGCCTCAGGCCTGACCGATGATGCCGCGCGCCTCAAGCTCGAAGGCGAGGTCATGAAGCAGGTGGACCACCAGCTCGGCGCCGTGGCGCGGCCATCGCGCGTGTACTTTGTGACCGTGCTGCCCAAGACCCGCAGCGGCAAGCTGCTGCGCCGCGCCCTGCAGGCCGTGGCCGAGCGGCGCGATCCGGGCGACCTGACAACGATGGAAGACCCGGCGGCGCTGCAGCAGGTGAAGGACCTGGTGGGCTGAGTTCAGGCCCGCCCGGGCCGGGGGGTCACTGCAGTGGCCTGGCAACAAATGCCTGTTTACCCTGCCGGTCGAACCCCGCCTGCTCGTAAAAGCGCAGGGTGTTTTCGTCCTTGCGGCCCGTCATCAGCATGACCTTGTAGCAGTGCTCCCGCCAGGCATGGGCCAGGGCGTGCTGCAGCAGCGCATGCCCCCAGCCCCGGCCGCGATGGGACGAGTGCGTCACGACGTTCTCGATGACGCCGTAGGGACGGCATGCACGCGTGAGGTTGGGGATGACGGTCAGCGTGCAGGACGAGACCAGCACACCCTCATCCCACCCACCAAAGTACCGAATGCGTGGGTTGGCGAGCGCCTCGGCCCACACGGTCTGCACCTCGGGGAGTGGGGGCAGCGGGTCGTCCTGCGCGTGCAGGTGGGTGTACAGACTGAGCAGGGGGGCCAGGTCTTCGACGCTGAGCTCACGGATGTTCAAGGCCAGCCTCCAGGGGGCGAAGAATATGCTTGGTTGCTACCAAAATCATAGCTGCTGGCGCATACGATGCTAGCGCATGGCAAGGTTTTAATGCTACAAAACCGGCCGGTTCCGCTGCCACCCCGCAGGCGGCTGCCAGGTGGGCGTCCAGCCGATGAAATCCTCCAGCGGCATGGGTCGGGCAATGCAGTAACCCTGCGCCTGCAGGCAGCCCAGCTGCAGCAGCATCTGCCCCTGTTCGACGGTTTCCACCCCTTCGGCGATCACCCGGTAGCCGAACGAGCGTGCCAGGCCGATCACACCCTGCACGATGGCCAGGTCCCCCGGGTCACCCATCATGCCGTGCACAAAGCTCTGATCGATCTTGAGCGTGTCCATGGGCAGGCGGCGCAGGTAGGTCAGCGACGAATAGCCGGTGCCAAAGTCGTCCAGCGCCACCGTCACGCCCATGGCGCGCAGGGCGTTCAGGGTGTCGGCGACGGCGCTCAGGTCGTACAGGGCGGCGCTTTCGGTGATCTCGATCTCGACCAGGTGCGCGGGCACCCGGGGGTGGCGCGCCAGACAGCCGGCCACCCAGTCGGCAAAGTCTGGTTGCTGCAGGTGCTGGGCAGCAATGTTGATGCTCAGCGGCATGGGCATGCCCCGGTCCTGCAGCTGCTCCAGCACCGTGAGCGCGGCCTCGGCAACCCATTCGCCAAAGCCGATCTCCAGATCGGTGCCCTCCAGCAGCGGCAAAAATTCGCCGGGGGACACCAGGCCGCGCTCGGGGTGCTGCCAGCGTGAGAGCACTTCGGCGCCCACCACCGTGCCACTGCGCATGTCCACCTTGGGCTGCAGGTACAGGATGAACTGGGCTTGCGCCAGTGCCTCGCGCAGGTAGTGCCCCTGCGCGCGCAGCAGCTGCAGGGCGCGCTCCTGGGCGGCGTCAAACTGGTGGAAGCGGTTGCGCCCCGCCTGCTTGGCGGCATACATGGCCTGGTCGGCATGGCGCAGCAGGGTGTCGGCGTCGGCGTCGTCCTGCGGAAAGATGGTGTAGCCGATGCTGGCCGTGACGACCACGCGCTCGGTGTCCAGCGTGTAGGGGGCCGAGACGCTTTCCATCACGCGTTCCAGCATGCGTTCGCAGTCGCTCACCGAGCCGAGGCCAGGCATGAGGATCACGAACTCGTCGCCACCCAGCCGGGCCACCGTGTCCAGCGGCTGCAGCGCGCGCGTGAGCCGCCCGGCCACCACCACCAGCAGGCGGTCGCCCGCCCCGTGGCCCAGGCGGTCGTTGACGGGCTTGAAGCCGTCCAGGTCGAGGTAGGCCACACCCAGCTGCTTGCCGGTGTCACGGGCCTGGGCCATGCATTCCTGCAGCTTGCGCGCCAGCAACACCCGGTTGGGCAGTCCGGTGAGGGCGTCGTACAACGCCAGGCGCTGCAGCATGACCTCCTGCTCGCGCTGGGGGGTCACGTCGATGGCCACACCGAGCATGCGGGCCGGGCGGCCTTGCTCGTCAAAGCCCACGATCTTGCCCAGGTTGCGCACCCAGCGCACCGGCTCGTTGGGCTGGTTCAGCCGCCAGGTGGCGTCAAACGGTGTGCCCAGGTGGGCGGTGTGGCGCGACAGCTCGGTGGTGATGCGGTCGATGTCGTCTGGCGCAATGGCCGTGGTCCATTGCACGGCCGCCGAGGTGTCGCCGGTCACCGGCAGCCCGCGCATGGCACGCCAGCGGCGGTCGCCCGTGACCAGGCCGGTCTGCAGGTCCCAGTCCCACAGTCCCAGCGATGCGGCGGAGATGGTGAGCGACAGCAGGGCCTCGCGTTCACGCACCTGCACCTCGTTGCGCTTGCGGTCAGTGATGTCGTGCACCGAGAACAACCAGCAGGGCTCGCCATCGAACTCGGTGGCGCGCATGGACTGCAGCACGGTGCGCCGGGGACCATTGCGCACGTTCAGCGTCACTTCGTAGTCGCTGAGGTGGCCGGTCTGGCTGACCTGCTCCATCAGGCGCTGGCGGTCTTCGGCGGTGAAGATGCCCAGCTCCACTGCGGTGCGGCCAATGGCTTCCTCACGGGGAATGCCCAGCATCTCGACCCAGGCAGGGTTGAGGTCCACATAGCGGCCATCGCTGCGGTGCGACAGGCCCATGGGGTAGGGCATGAGATGGAAGATGCGCGAGAAGCGCTCCTCGGACTGGCGAAGGCGCTGCTCGGCACGCTTGGCCTCGTCGATGTCCTGCATCACGCCGCGCACCCTGACCACGCGGCCGTTCTCGATCACCGGCTCGCCCCGGGCGCGCACCCAAAAAAGATGGCCGTCGGCGTGATAGACCTCCATCTCCATGCTCCACTCAGCGCGTGAACGGATGCTCTGGCGGAACTTTTCGCGCAGCGGCTCGCGGTACTGCGGGGCCACATGGCGGTCGATGTAGTCGCTGGGGGGCGGCTGGTTGGGTGACAGGCCGTGGATGTCAAAACACACGTCCGACCAGTACACCAGGCCGCGGCCACGCTCGTCCTCCCATGCGCCCAGCCGGGCCAGTCGGCCGGCTTGCTGCAGCTGGTTGTAGAGCGCCCGAAGTTCGTCGCTGGTGCGTTGGGCTTCGGTCATGTCGTGGAAAACGAAAACAAAGCAGTTTTCGCCATTCACAAGCACAGAGCGTGCCGACATCAGGCCCGGAACCTGTACCCCCTTGCTTTGCGCAACCAGGGGCAACCGGTCCACCTTGCCTTCTCGCTGATAGGTGTCCAGCAGCCGCTTGCGCTCGTGCTCGTTGGCCCAGATGTGCAGCTCCGACGAGGTGCGGCCCAGGACCTCATCGCGTGTGAAGCCCAGCAGCTCGCAGAACGCCGGGTTCACATCGATGTAGCGCCCGTCGGCTATGCGGGTGATGCCTGCCGGGTCGGGCAGCGTCTGGTAGAAGGTGGTGTATTTGGCCTCGGCAGACTGAAGGGCCTCCTCGGCCTCGCGGTGGGCGGAGATGTCCACGTCCATGCCGATCAGGCTGGCCGGGCGCCCCTGCGCATCGCGCCGGGCGACGGTGCCACGGGACATCAGCCAGCGCCATCGGCCCTGGGTGTCCATCACGCGGAACTCGGCCTCGTAGCTTTCTTCCAGGCCGTCCATGGCACGGGCCAGCTTGGAGGCATTGCGTTCAGCGTCCAACGGGTGGCGCCGGGCGTACCAGCGCTGCCAGAGGTCGGGCGACTTCAAGTCGGCACTGGTAATGCCATAGGCCTCGTAAAACCGGCCATCACAGAAGAACCGGCGTTCGACCACATCCCATTCCCAGCGGCCGCCGCCCAGGGCATCCAGCGCCAGGCGCAGCTGGTGCTCCTGCTGGCCCAGCGTCTGCTGGATCTCGTTGCGCGCCAGCTCGGCGCGGGCCCGGCTGGCAATCACCAGCCAGCCAATCCCGAGCATCAGCACGCCCGCGCCGTGGTGCCAGTGCATGTTGCTGGCGCCTTCAGGGGCCGTGCTGGTGGCCGTTGTGACCAGCGAAACCACGAGCGGCAGTGTGAGGGTCAGTCCGGCCAGTGGCGCCCAGTCGGGCCAGGCCCAGCGCTGGCCCAGGCTGCGCCACGTCCAGCCGGTAGCCAGCGCGCCGCCCAGAACGGTGGTGGCGGGCCAGACGGCCGAGGTGTCTGTCCAGAGCGCGGCCTGCAAGGCCAGCAGGGCGGTGATGGCCGCCGCCGGCACGCCAAAAAACAGCGCCACGAACGCCGTGGCGGTGGGGTAGGCCACGATATGGAGCTCCGGCGCATTCCATCGCAGCGCCTCGAAAGCTGCGATGGAGACCAGCCCGCCAGCCACACCGAGCAGGATCAGGGTGCGCCGGGACGGGTGCAGAGACTCCTGCGGCGACAGCCAGACCGGCACCAGCAGCAGCAGCATGAGGGCAGTGCCCGCCAGCAGCGTGTTGTTACCCATGGTGTTTTCCTTGGGTGGTCTGGTCGCTGAAGCGGGCGGCTGCGGGTCTGAAAAGTGGCGAACAAGCCAAAAGAAGGAGCGGGTGCATGTCGCGACCTGTGCCGCATGTGGCCTTGCTCAGAAGGCATGCACCCGATAAAAAAACCATCCGCCAAGTTTAGGCCTGTTCTGAGGTGGGCCGGGCGGGCCGCAGCGTCCTGATAAGTCCGGTTGACAACAAGGTGCCGCACACGATCACCAGCGCGCAGCCCACCATCCACGGCGTGATGGTCTCGCCCAGGAACAGCGTGCCATACAGCACGGCGAACACCGGGGTGATGAAGGTCACGGCCAGCGCGCGGCTGGGGCCCGCGTGCTCGATCAGGCGAAAGTACAGGATGTAGGCAATGCCGGTGCACAGCACGGCAATGGCCAGGATGGCCGCCCAGGCGCGTACACCGGGCATCTGCGCCGGCCACAGCCACAGCGTGGGCAAGGCCAGGCCCAGCGCGGCACCCAGCTGGCTGCCTGCGGCCGTGGCCAGCGGCGGCAGCCCCGTGAGGTGGCGCCGCGCAAAACTGGCCGACACGCCATAGAACGCCGACGCGAGCAGGCAGGCCGCAATCGCCCAGTGGGCGTGGTCGGTCTTGAACCCGGTGCCGGCGGGTGCGCGCCAGGCCAGCAGGGCCACGCCCACAAAACCCAGGGCCAGCCCCACCCAGCGCAGGCGGTTGATGCGGTCGCCCAGCCACACCCAGGCGATCAGCGCACCAAAGAGCGGCACCGTGGCGTTGAGGATCGAGGTCAGGCCCGTGGCGATGTGCAGCACCGCCCAGGAAAACAGCGAGAACGGAATCGCCGAATTGATGACCCCCGCAAACAGGATGGGCCGCCAGTGCTGGCGCAGCGCAGGCCAGTGGCCCTGGCGCAGCATGATGGGCCACAGGAACACCGTGGCCAACGCCACCCGCAGGCCGGCGGTGGGCAGGGGACCAAAGTCGGACGCGCCCAGGCGCATGAACAGGAACGACGCGCCCCAGAGTGCGGCCAGCAGGATGAATTCGCCGATCCAGGTGGAGACGGGCCGGGTGGCGGGGCTGTTCATGCGGTGGCTTTCATGGGATGGGCTGCGGCGGCCAAAAGGGGTGCATTCTCCAGCGTCAGCAAAGCCCTCTTGCGATCGAGGCCGCCTGCATAGCCCGTCAGGCTGCCATCGGCACCCAGCACACGGTGGCAGGGCACCACCACGCTCAGTGGGTTGCGACCCACGGCGGCACCCACGGCCCGCACGGCGCTGGGGTTGCCCAGCTGGCGGCCCAGCGTGCCGTAGCTGATGGTCTGGCCCCGGCCAATCTGCAGCAGCGCGCGCCACACCGATTGCTGGAATGCCGTGCCCCCCGACAGGTCCAGCGGCAGGTCGAAATGCTGGCGCTGCCCGCCCAGGTATTGCTGCAGCTGGTGGGCGGCTTCTTGCAGCACAGGATGGTCGCCAGGGGCCAACGCCCAGGCCTCGGAACCGTGCAAGTAGGCGCTGGGCTCGTGGCGCTGGCCTTCAAACCAGACGCCCGACAAGCCGTTGGGGGAAGCGGCCAGCCGCACGGGCCCCAGCGGGGTGTCGGCCCGTGCCTGCACGGTGAAAGCGTGGAACTGCATGCTGAGAGGTCTTGAAAGAGTGATAGAGGCCGTTTTGGGGCGAAATTGGCACCATGCGCTAGTGTTTATTGCCTGGTTTGCTACTGTTTTGATAGTGTTTGAGCATCTGTAGGCTGAGCCGCTCCGGCACTGCTGCCACCGGCAGCCCATGCGCGCAGCACCGCGTAGCTGCGCCAGGGGCGCCAGGCTTGCGAGGCCTCTTGCGCGGCGCGTGCGGGGTTCTTGTGCTGCTGCACCCCCAGCGCCTTGTGCAGCGCCACGTCCCCCGCCGGGAAGGCGTCGGGCCAGCGCAGCACCCGCATGGCGATGTACTGCGCCGTCCAGTCACCAATGCCGGGCAGGGCGCACAGGGCGGCAGTGGTGCTCGGCACGTCGGCACCCGCGTGCAGGGGCAGGGCGCTGCTGTCCACCGCGCGGGCCAGCGCCACGATCGCCGCTTGACGCTGGCGCACAATGCCCAGCTGGCCCAGCGTGTCGCCATCGGCGCAGGCCAGGGTGGCTGCGGTGGGAAACAGCCGGTGCAGCCCGGGCCAGGGCGTGGCGATGGGTTCACCCAGCCGCTCCACCAGCCGCTGGCCCAGCGTGCGCGCGGCCGCCACGGTGATCTGCTGGCCCAGCACGGCGCGCACGGCCAGCTCAAAGCCGTCAAACGCTCCGGGCACACGCAGGCCATCACCGTCCGGAAAGCGCGGGTGCAGCACGGCGTTGATGGCCGCGGGGTCGGCGTCCAGGTCGAGCATGGCGCGCACGCGGCGGATGACGAGCGGCAGCACGGGGTACAGGCTGTCGCTGGTCTGCAGCAGCACCTGGTGGCGCGCCAGGTCAAAACGGGCACTCAGCCAGCCGGTGGTCTCCTGCGGCAGGCCGGTGCAGGTCCTGGCCAGCCGCACGGTGCGGCGCAGGCCGGGGCCGTCCACACCATGCACCACGCACTCCACGCCATGGAACTGCCGCTTTTCAAAAAAGGCCAGCAACGCCGCCACGTCCAGTGGCGGGCGCCACGCCAGGCGCACAGCGCTGGTGCGCCCCGCGCCCGATGCGGCGCTGCCACCCCCGTTGCGCCGCAGCTGGGTGGGGTTGAGCCCGTAATGCCCCACAAAGGCGGCATTGAAGCGGCGCACGCTGGCGAACCCGCTGGCCAGTGCGACCTGCGTCACGGGCATGGCGGTGTCGGTGAGCAGCTGCTTGGCCGTGAGCAACCGCCGTGTCTGCAGATATTGCAGCGGCGATACGCCCAGGGCCGCCTCAAAAATGCGGCGCAGATGCCGGTCGCTCACGCCCAGTCGCTCGGCCAGGCGGGCCACGGTGGCGCTGCCCTCGCCGGGTGCGGCCGGTGTGGGCCAGAGGTCGGGCGCGTCCAGCAGGCGCACGGCTTGCTGCACCAGAATGCCGCTGGCGTCCTGCACCGACCACACCATCGCCTGGGGGGCCAGCTCCGGCCGGCAGCGCAGGCAGGGGCGAAACCCGGCGCTTTCGGCCTGCGCCGCCAGCGCAAAAAACCGGCAGTTCTCGCGCCGGGGTGTGCGCACGGCGCAGACGGGGCGGCAGTAGATGCCGGTGGAGGTCACTCCGGTGAAAAAATGCCCGTCAAACCGCGCGTCGCGCGCCTGCAGCGCCAGGTAGCGGCCTTCGTCGGATGCCACATCCGTGGCGGTGTACGAGGGGGGGGCGGTCGGGGTCATGGGCCAGATCATAGGAGCCTGGCTTCGCACCACTAGCCGTTTTCGGACCTGTGCCTTTGGCAAGGGCAGGGCGCACGCCTGAGGCATCGACTGACAAACACCCCCAGGGCCGCCGCCTACAATGCAGCGGACTTTTCAACCCCATCACGAAAGGCCCCCCTGCGTGCAACCGACCCCCGCCATCTTCAAAGCCTATGACATCCGCGGCATCGTGCCGTCCACCCTGAACGAAGACGTGGCCCTGGGCCTGGGCCGGGCCTTTGGCACCGCAGCACGTGCGGAAGGGCAGACCACCGTGGCGGTGGGGCGCGATGGGCGCCTGTCCGGCCCCGCCATGTCGGCGGCGCTGATCCGGGGGCTGGTGGAGGCGGGCATCGAGGTGATCGACGTGGGCCTGGTCACCACGCCGCTGCTCTACTTTGCGGCCAGCACGCTGTGCACCAGTGGTATCCAGGTCACCGGCAGCCACAACCCCAAGGACTACAACGGCTTCAAGATGGTGCTGAACGGCCGCGCCATCTATGGTGATGAGATCCAGGGCCTGCGCCGCACCATGGAGCAGGAAAGCTGGCAGTTGGTGGCCGGTGGCTCGGTCCGCCACGTGGATGTGCTGCCCGCGTACCGCGAACGCATTGTGGGTGACGTGAAGCTGGCCCGGCCGCTCAAGATCGTGGTGGACTGCGGCAACGGCATTGCCGGCGCGTCGGCCCCGGCCATCTTCCGTGCGCTGGGCTGCGAGGTGATCGAGCTGTTCTCGGAGGTGGACGGCAACTTCCCCAACCACCACCCCGACCCGAGCAAACCTGAAAACCTGCGTGACCTGATCGATGCCCTGAAGGCCAGCGATGCCGAACTGGGCCTGGCCTTTGACGGCGACGGCGACCGCCTGGGCATTGTGACCAAGGACGGCACCAACATCTTCCCCGACCGCCAGATGATGCTGTTTGCGCAAGACGTGCTTTCGCGCGTGCCCGGCGGCGACATCATCTTCGACGTGAAGTGCACCCAGCGCCTGGCGCCCGCCATTGCAGCGGCCGGTGGCGTGCCGGTGATGTTCAAGACCGGCCACTCGCTGATCAAGGCCCGCATGAAGGAGACGAACTCTCCCCTGGGTGGCGAGATGAGCGGCCACATCTTCTTCAAGGAACGCTGGTACGGCTTTGACGACGGCACCTATGCCGGCTGCCGCCTGCTGGAGATCCTGAGCCGCAGCAGCGACCCGAGCGCCGTGCTGAACGCGCTGCCCACCAGCTTCTCGACCCCTGAGCTGAACGTGGCCTGTGCCGAGGGCGAGCCGCACCGCCTGACGGCCGAGCTGCAGGCCCTGGCCGCAGAAACCTTTGCCGCGCCCGCCGCCATCAGCAGCATCGATGGCTTGCGCGTGGACTGGCCCGATGGCTTTGGCTTGATCCGCGCCAGCAACACCACCCCCGTGCTGGTGCTGCGCTTTGAGGGCCACACGCCCGAAGCCCTGGCCCGCATCGAGGCCGCCATGCTGGCTCTGCTGCACCGGGTCAAGCCCGACGCCCATGTGGGCGCAGCCAGCCACTGATATTGCCTGCCGCACGCCCGATGCTGTCGCTCTCCACCCCTTTGTGTGTCGCTGCCGCCCAGACGCCGTCGGCGCCGGGCGACTTGGAGCGCAATCTGCAAACGCACCTGGCCTGCGTGCGGGCTGCCGCCCACCAGGGCGTGCAACTGCTGCAGTTCCCGGAGCTGTCGCTCATGGGCTATGAGCCCGCGCTCATGGCAGACCATGTACTGACGGCCGACCACCCCGTGCTGCTGGCCCTGCGCCAGGCCGCCCAAAGCCATGGCATGGCCCTGGTGGTGGGTGCTCCGGCTGAGCCTGTGGAGCAGGGCGCATTGCCCGCCATTGGTGCCTGGCTGCTGGGGCCGGACGGCAGCGTGGCGCTGTACCGCAAGCGCCATCTGCACGACAGCGAAGAGCAATTTGCCAGCGCGGGCACGGACGACGCGCAGGTGCAACTGGTGGCCGGCGAGCCCACGGCACTGGCTGTGTGCGCCGACATCACCCATTCCGAGCATGCCCAGGCGGCCCGTGGGGCGGGCGCGGCCCTGTATGCGGCGGGCGTGCTGATCTCCGAAAA
Organism: Acidovorax sp. ACV02; assembly: GCF_014851475.1. NCBI lineage: Bacteria > Pseudomonadati > Pseudomonadota > Betaproteobacteria > Burkholderiales > Comamonadaceae > Acidovorax > Acidovorax sp. ACV02. The sequence continues at coordinate 154,320 of NZ_JACUZU010000006.1, read as the reverse complement.
GGCCTATGCGGCCGAATCGGCCATGCTGGAAGGCTACGCGCGCGACCACGACATGGCCGTACTCGCGGCCAACTACAGCGGCACGTCCGGTGGCTACGTGAGTGCGGGGCGCAGCGCCTTCTGGGCGCCCGGTGGCCGCTGTGTGGTGGCGGCGCCGGGTGACGCGCCCTCCATCGTCTGGGCACAGCGCAGCGACAGCGGCTGGGCGGGTGGTGTGCTGAGCCTGTCTGTGCCCGCATGAACGCCGCGCGGGCCCTGTATTCGCTGCTGACCTGGAGCGCGCAGCCGCTGCTGCGCCGCAAGCTGCGCCGCCGTGCAGTGGCCGAGCCGGGCTACGCCTACGCGGTGGGAGAGCGCTTTGGCCGCTACCCGGCACCCATCGACAGCCTGATGCCCCATAGCAGCACCGACCCGCTGGGGCGGTTTGTGTGGGTGCATGCCGTGTCGCTGGGCGAAACCCGGGCCGCCGCCATCTTGCTGGCCCAGTTGCGTGAACAGCTGCCGGGCATGCGCCTGTTGCTCACCCACGGCACCGCCACAGGGCGGGCCGAGGGCGAAAAGCTGCTGCTGCCGGGCGATGTGCAGGTGTGGCAGCCCTGGGACACGCCGGGCGCCGTGGGTCGGTTTTTGCGCAAGTTCCGCCCTGCCATCGGCATCCTGATGGAAACCGAGGTGTGGCCCAACCTGGTGGCGGGCTGCCGACAGCGGCGCATTCCGCTGGTGCTGGCCAATGCGCGCTTCAACGAGATATCGCTGCGCAAGGCGCAGCGCCTGTCAGCCCTGGCACGTCCTGCGTATGGCGGCCTGACGGCAGTCTGGGCCCAGACGCAGGAAGACGCCACGCGGCTCGCGGCCATGGGCGCGCCGGTGCGTGGTGTGCTGGGCAACCTCAAGTTTGACGTGGTGCCCGACGCACAGCTGCTGGAGCGGGGCCGCGAGTGGCGCGCGCGCACCGGCCGCCCGGTGGTCTTGCTGGCCAGCAGCCGCGAGGGCGAGGAGGCCATGTGGCTGGAGCAGATCCAGGAAATACGGCAAAAATCGCCCCAAGCGCTAGTGGATCATGCCTTGGCAGCTATCAATAGTGAAGCATCTGGCGACGATTTTCCCCCCGTGCAATGGCTCATCGTGCCGCGCCACCCGCAGCGGTTTGACGAGGTCCACCAGCTGCTGCAGCGGGCCGGCCTGTCGGTGTCGCGCCGCAGCACCTGGGCGGCGGCACCTGCGGCCGCTGACGTGTGGCTGGGGGACTCGATCGGCGAAATGGCGTTGTATTACGGCCTGGCCGATGTGGCTTTGCTGGGCGGGAGTTTCGCCCCACTGGGCGGCCAGAACCTGATCGAGGCCGCCGCCTGCGGTTGCCCGGTGGTGCTGGGCCCGCACACCTTCAACTTTGCCGAGGCGGCCGAACTGGCGTGCGCGGCGGGGGCGGCACAGCGGGTGCCCGACCTGGCACAAGGAATGGCACAGGCTGCAGCGCTGGCGGGGGACGCCCGCGCCCATGAACAGGCCAGCGAGCGGGCCACCCGGTTTGCCGCCACGCACCGAGGGGCTGCGCAGGCCACGGCGCGTGCGATTGTGGCGCTGGTGCAGCCCGAGGGCGGCCTGCACTAGGCCTCAGCAATTCGGGCACGGGATGCACCCCGGCGCGGGGTGCAAGGATCAACTACTTGGCCAGCAGTGCGTTGACCGCTTCGATGTCCTGCTGCGACAGCGTGCCTGCCGCCTGGCGCAGCTTGAGCCCGCCCAGAAGCACGTTGTAGCGGGCCTGGGCCAGGTCACGCTTGGTCTGGTAGAGCTGGCTTTGGGCGTTGAGCACGTCGATGTTGATGCGCACACCCACCTGGTAGCCCAGCTTGTTGGCGTCCAGCGCGCTCTGGCTGGAGGCTTCGGCCGCTTCCAGGGCCTGCACCTGGCCCTGGCCGGACTGCACGCCGTAGAACGCCGCGCGCGTGGCCTGGGCCACGTTGCGGCGGGCGGTTTCGAGGTCGGCCTCGGCCTTGGTTTCGAGGGCCAGGGTTTCCTTCACGCGGTTTTGCACGGCAAAGCCTGCAAACAGGGGGAGGTTCAGTGCCACGCCCACGCTGGCGGCATTGCTGCGGGCCGTGACGCCGGGCGAGGTGATGGTGCCGTGCAGGTTGCGCGTGACGTTGTAGCCCGCCTGCAGGTCCACCGTGGGCAGGTGCCCGGTTTCGGCTTTTTTGGTCTCCAGCCGCGCAATGTCCAGCGCAATGGCGGCCTGGCGCACGCCGGGCTGCTGGTCGCGGGCGGTGTCCACCCAGGTGGCAAGGTTGTCCGGCACTACGCCAGGCAGTTGCACCGGCAGTGCCAGGGGCTGCGGCTTGGTGCCGGCGATGCCGACCAGCTGGTCCAGCGCCAGGCGCTTGACGCGCAGGTCGTTCTCGGCGGCGATCTCCTGGGCAATCACCAGGTCGTAGCGGGCCTGGGCTTCACGCGAATCGGTCACCGTGGTGGTGCCGACCTCGAAATTGCGCTTGGCGGCGGCCAGTTGCTCGGACACGGCGGCCTTCTGGGCCTGCACAAAGGTCAGGGTGTCTTGCGCAGCCAGCACGTCGAAGTAAGCCTGGCTCACCCGCACCAGCAGGTCTTGGGTGGCGGCATCCAGCTGGGCCTGGGCCACATCCACGCCGCGCTGACCTTGTTCCAGCGTGATGCGATTGGCAGGCCGGTACAGCGGCTGGGAGGCATTGACACCCACGGTCTGTGCCGTGCCGGTGTTCTCGATCTTGGGTTTGCTCAGCTCCACGTTGGAGCGGGTGAGGCCCCCGGTGAGTGCGGCGGAAGGCAGCAGGCCGGCGCGGGCCTGGTCGGCCTTGCGGGCTGCGGCGTCCAGCTGTGCGCGCGCCGACTGCCAGGCCGTGTCATAGGTGCGGGCCGATTCCACCAGCTGCAGCAGGCTTTGGGCCTGGGCCGGCGCACACAGCGCTGCGCCCAGCGCCAGGGACAGGATGGACAGGGACAGGGGCCTAAACGGTGTCATTGGGGGTCCTTCGGAAGAGTCTGCGAATCGAATCGGGGTGGGCAGCGGCGGGCAGCACTGGGGCATGGGCGCGGCAAGTGCGGTCCATCAACAACGGTCCATCAACCACAAAGGGCGTCAGTAGCGCGGCACTGCCGGATCGCTTTCGTGCGACCAGGCGTCAATACCGCCGGTGATGTTGGCCAGATGCTCGAACCCGTGGTGCTGCAAGAACGAGGCCACGCGCAGGCTGCGGGCGCCGTGGTGGCATAGGCAGGCAATAGGGCGTTGCGCCTGGCGGGCGGGCTCCAGCTCGGCCAGCCGCGCGGGCAACTCGCCCATGGGGATGGCCACCAGCTCAAACCCGTCGGCGCGCACGCTGGCGGTCTGCAGCTCCCAGGGCTCACGCACGTCCAGCACCAGGGGCTGGCTGCCTTCAGGTGCAGCGGCAAACCAGGCAGACAGCTGGGCGGGGCGGACGTGATCGATCATGCAAAACTCCGAAGGCAACCGAAGGGCAGGGGGTCAGAACGTGAAGCCAGAGGGCTCGGGGAAGTTCACCAGGCGCGGCGCGATGGTGTCCCACGGCGATGTGGTCTCAAAGCGGTCGCCGGTGCGGCGGGTCAGGGTGAAACGCATCACGGGCTCGCCACCCACGATGGCGCCCAGGCGGCCCCCATCGCGCAGCAGGGACAGCAGGTGGCTGGGCACCTCGGCCACGGAGCCGCTGAGCACAATCACGTCAAACGGGCCGTCAGGGATGGCATCGCGGGCGCCATCGGCCTGGCGAACGTCGGCGTTCTGCACGCCCGCGTCGCGCAGGTTCTCGCGGGCCATTTCGGCCAGCTCGGGGTGGATTTCGAGGGACACCACACGCTCGGCGCGGGCGGCCAGCAGGGCGGCCATGTAGCCCGAGCCGGCGCCGATTTCGAGCACGCGGTCGGTGGGCAAAATCCGCAGGTCTTGCAGGACGCGCGCTTCCACGCGGGGTTGCAGCATGCTGTGGCCTTTGCGCACGGCTTCTTCAGCGTCGTTGCCCAGCAAGGGCACTTCAATGTCCATGAAGGCCAGGCTGCGGTAGGCAGGGGGGACAAAGTCTTCGCGGCGCACCACGGCCAGCAGGTCCAGCACGTCGGCGTCGAGCACATTCCAGGGGCGGATCTGCTGCTCGATCATGTTGTAGCGGGCCTGGGCGATGGGATCGCTGATGTTGGCGGACGTGTTCAGGGGCAGGTTCATGGGATTTCTCCGTGGGGCAGATGCAAGGCCGATCGGGGCGATCAGGACAAACCTTCGATTTTAGGCGCTGCCGGGGCGCGTCCCATCTTGCGAAGCGCCCACTGGGCCAAGTCGTCCATGTAGCAATACACCACTGGCACCACCACCAGGGTCAAGAGAGAAGAGGTAATGACCCCGCCGATCACGGCCTGGCCCATGGGCGCGCGCTGCTCGGACCCTTCGGACAACGCGAACGCCAATGGCACCATGCCAAAAATCATGGCCAGCGTGGTCATGAGGATGGGGCGCAGCCGCACCCGGGCGGCCAGCAGCAGTGCGTCAGCGCGGGGCAGGCCGGGCACGGTCTGGCCCTGGTCATTCACGTGTTCCTCGCGGGCACGGATCGCAAAGTCCACCAGCAGGATGGCGTTCTTGGTCACCAGCCCCATCAGCATGACCACGCCGATGATGGAGAACATCGACAGCGTGGAGCGGAACATCAGCAGCGCCAGCACCACACCGATCAGCGTGAGTGGCAGCGAGGTCATCAGCGCCAGCGGCTGCAAAAAGCTCTTGAACTGGCTCGCCAGGATCATGTAGATGAAGATGATGGCCATGGCCAGTGCCGAGATGGCATAGCCAAACGATTCGGCCATGTTCTTGGTGGAGCCGCCAAACTGGTAGCGGTAACCCGGCGGGAAGGTCACGGTCTCCAGCGCCTTCTTGATGTCGTTCGACACTTCACCGGCCGAGCGTTGGGACACGTTGGCGTTCACCGCCACTTCGCGGGTCAGGTCGCGGCGGTTGATCTGGTTGGCGCCGGTGGATTCGGTGACGCTGGCGACCTGGTTCAGGCGCACGATGCGGGTCGTACCATCGGTGGCGGCCAGGGCAAAGGGCAGGCGCTCCAGGTCGGCCGGGGTGGTGCGCGCCTCGGGCGCCAGGCGCACATTCACGTCATAGGTCTGGTCGTCGGGCGCACGCCAGTTGCCCACCGTGGTACCTGCCACCAGCGTGCGCAGCGAGGCCGCCATGGGCGCCACCGACAGGCCCAGGTCCGACGCCACTTCACGCTTCACATCCAGCGCAATCACGGGCTTGTCAGGCTTGGCGCTGGTGTCCAGGTCCACCAGGCCGGGAATGTCGCGGATCTTCTCGGTGACGATTTTGGTCAGGCGCTCCAGTTCGCGCAGGTCGGGCCCCTGCAGCGAGAACTCCACCTGCTTCTGGCCGCCCACCGCGTCCAGCAGGCCCACATGGGTCACGGTGATGCCGGGCACGGTCTTGAGGCGCTCGCGCAGCACGTCGGACATCTGGTCCACGCTGCGGCTGCGGTCCTTGCGGTCTACAAGCCGCACGTAGATGCTGGCGTACATCTTGCCCTGGGCGTTGCCGGTGTTGATGGTGGCCAGTGTGTAGCGCACTTCCGGCATCTCGCGCAGGATGCCTTCCACCTGCCTGGCCTTGGTCTCGGTGGCCTCGAGCGACGAACCCACGGGGGTGTAGAAATTGAGGGAGGTCTCTGAAAAATCGGCCTTGGGCACAAACTCGGTGCCCAGCAGCGGCACCATGACCACGCTCAGCACGAACACCGCCAGGGCGATGACCATGGTGGCCAGTTTGTGCACCAGCGACCACCGCAGGATGTGCTGATAGCCCTCTGCCAGCGCATCGGTGGCGCAGTCAAACCAGCCGGTGACGCGGCCAATGGTCTTGTCATAGAAGGTGACGGGCGCCGTCTTTTGGCCGTGCGCATGAATGCTCGGGTCGTGCCAGATGCTCGACAGCATCGGGTCGAGCGTGAAGCTCACAAACATCGAAATCATCACCGCCGCGACGATGGTGATGCCGAACTCGTGGAAGAACTTGCCGATGATCCCGCCCATGAAGCCGATGGGCATGAACACTGCCACGATGGACAGCGTGGTGGCCAGCACCGCCAGGCCGATCTCCTGCGTGCCGTCCATGGCGGCCGCGTAGGCGCCTTTGCCCATCTGCACGTGGCGCACGATGTTCTCGCGCACCACGATGGCGTCGTCGATCAGCAGCCCCACGCACAGGCTCAGCGCCATGAGCGTGATCATATTGATGGTGAAGCCAAACATGTTCATGAACAGGAACGTGCCGATCAGCGCGATGGGCAGCGTCAACCCGGTGATCACGGTGGAGCGCCAGGAGTTCAGGAACAGAAAGACGATGAGCACCGTGAGGATGGCCCCCTCGATCAGCGTCTGGCGCACGTTGTTGACCGCCACGCGGATCGGGCGGGCGCTATCGCCAATGGTTTCGAGCCGCACCCCGGGTGGCAGCTGGTTCTTCAGTTCCACCACGGCGGCGTTCAGGCCATCGACCACCTCAATGGTGTTCTCGCCCTGCGATTTTTGCACCGACAGCAGCAGCGTGCGCTGGCCGTTGTAGAGCGCCAGGCTTTCCACTTCCTGCGCGCCGTCGTTGACGCGGGCCACCTGGTCCAGGCGAACGGGCGCCCCGTTCTTGCGGGCGACGATGATCTTGCCGAAATCCTCGGGCCGCTCCATGCGCGCGTCGATCTGCACCACGCGCTCCTGCGCCAGCGAGCGGATCGCACCCACGGGCAGGTCCTGGTTCTCGTTGCGCACGGCATTGGCCACTTGGTCGGGGGTCACGCCAAAGGCTTCCAGGGCCTGCGGGTTGAGGTAGATGTTGATTTCGCGCTTGGTAGCACCCACCAGGTTCACCGCGCCCACGCCGCGCACGTTTTCCAGGCGCTTCTTCAGGATCTGTTCGGCCCAGGTTGTCAGTTCCACCGCGCTGCGACCCGATTTTTCGTCGGGCAACACGGCCAGCGACCATACGGCGCGGCTGGCGGGGTCAAAGCGCAGCACGCGTGGCTCCTTGACCTCGGTGCGCAGCAAGGGGCGCACGGTGGCGACCTTTTCGCGCACGTCTTCGGCGGCCTTGCGGCCGTCGATGTGGAGCTGGAACTCGATGATGACAACCGCCGTGCCCTCATAGCTGCGCGAGGTGAGGGCGTTGATGCCCGCAATCGAGTTGACACCTTCCTCGATCTTCTTGGTGACCTCGCTCTCGACGATTTCAGGCGACGCACCGGGGTAGTCCACGGTGACCACCACCACCGGGAAGTCGATGTTGGGAAACTGATCGACCTTGAGGCGCTGGTACGAGAACAGGCCCAGCACGACGATGGCGAGCATCACCATCGTGGCGAACACGGGGTTTTTAAGACTGACTTTGGTGAACCACATGGCGCGTCAGCTGGTCAGGGCGCAGTGCGCGAGGCGGGAGCGGCTTGCGGCGCAGCAGTTGCCGCCGCCACGGGCGTGCCCTCGCGCAGCGAACCCATGCGGCCCGCAATGACCGTCGTGCCCACGGGTACGCCGTCCACCGCGACCAGGGTCTGCCCATTGACCACGGCGCGCGCTCCCGTCTGTACCGGCGCATAGGCCACGCGGCCCTCCTTGATCGTCTGGAGGTAGGGTGCCGGTTTGTCGGTGCGCACGGCATCCAATGGAACGGTCAGTACCTGCGCACTGCCCGTGGCCAGAAGGCCTTGCACAAACAGGCCCTGGCGCAGGCTGGCGTTGTGGGGTGCCTGGTCCACCCGCAAATAGACTGGCACGGTGCGGCTGCCCGCCTGGGCGCTGGGGTTGATGCGCACGACGGTGGCTTGTACCGGCGCCGAGGCGCCTTCGACCGTGAGCTGGGCCTTCTGACCCACACGCACGCCGACGGAGTCAGCCGGGGTGAGCAGGGCTTCGAGTTCCAGGCGGGAGAGGTCCACCACTTCGATGATGCGGGCGTCGATGGGCACCCGCTCTCCCGGCTGGGCCAGCCGCTGCGCCACCAGGCCGCTGATGGGGCTTTTGAGGACGGTGTCTTCCAGCGCCTTGCGGGCGACATCGGCGGCCGATACGGCGGCCTGGTAGCTGGATTGGGCCGCTTCCAGGCTGGCCTGCGAGGTGACCAGCGCCGTGGCAGAGATAAAGCCCTGGTCTACCAGTGCACGGTTGTTGTTGTACTGCCGCTGGTTGATGTCCACCTGCGATTTGGCTGCATCGGCCTGTTGCTGGGCCTGGCGCAGGCGTGCACGGGCTTCGGTCGGGTCGATGCGGGCCACTTCCTGTCCCGCCTTGACGCTGTCGCCCTCGCGCAAAGTCAGGCCCTGCAGCTCGCCGGCCACGCGTGCTTTGACCATGGCCGAGTCCACGGCACGCAACGATCCTGATACCGGTACCCCCAGCGAGAGTTGGGACGATTGCACGGTGATCACTTCGTCGGCCGCCAGCTGCAGCGGTGCCTCGGCCCGTTGTGTGGACGCCTCGGCCAAAGCCTTCTGCTGCGCCTGCCGCGCCGCCATGGCACGCCAGACACCGCCACCGAGCAGCACGACAACGACGGCCGCAGCCATCCAGGGAATCCAGCGTTTCATGGTCAGGGTGTGCGCGAGCGCGTGAAAGAAGGGGGAGGGGACGGCTTGTCAGACGGCAATGTGCCTGCTGCGCCGGAAGCTGCAGGCGCCTCGGGGCGCACACACAGGCCGTGCAGGATGTTGTCGATCTGCGTCTCGATGTATTGCTCAGGTGTCAGCTCCTGGGCATCAGGCACGCAGGCGCCCACTGAGTGCTTCCACATCATGAGGAAGATCATGGGGGCCAGCACCAGGTACACGGCGTAGTCGAGGTTCACGGGGCGGAATTCGCCCCGCGCAATGCCACGCTCCAGGATGCGGCGAATCAGCGCCTGGCCGGGCAGAATGACTTCGTGCTGGTAGAACTGCGCAATCTCGGGGAAGTTCTGTGCCTCGCTGAGCATGAGCTTGGTAATGCCTGAGGCCTTGGTGCACCCGATGCGTTCCCACCAGACCTGGTAGCAATAGCGCAGGACCTCGCTGGTGGTTCCCACAAAGGTCTCCAGCTCGCTGTTCCACTCGGCAAAGCGGCCGGCGATGTTTTCGCGCACCACCGCCTTGAAGAGCTCTTCCTTGCTGGGGAAGTACAAAAACAGCGTGCCCTTGGATACCCCGGCGCGCGCCGCCACCTCATCCACCCTTGTGGCGGCAAACCCCTTCTCGACAAACAGGTCGAGCGCAGCCTCCAGCAGCTCTCCCGGGCGGGCTTCCTTGCGGCGCTCGCGTTTGGTGCTGGTCGTGGCAGAGGAGGGTGGGGGGGGAGTGGTCAAACCGGCTATTTTTAATGACTGACTGGTTAGTAATGTAGCCAGTGCCTGTGGGCGCGTCAATGCGGCCTTGTCACAAGCTGCCAAAAGGCGCGCGGTTTCGCATTGCTGCGGTGCACATCTCTCCTTGCTGGCACGGTGGTTGCGTGCACTCGGTGCAGTGCACCGGTGCCGCAAATGTCTGCAGCAAGACAAATTTCGCTCCTAAATGTCTTATTGACAGGACATTAGAACTATTCCTAATATGACCTCCATGTCGTCCAACAACCTGCCGCTCCCCAAGTACCACCAGATCTATCTGGTGCTGCGCGAGCAGTTGCAAGAGGGTCGGTTTGCCGATGGTCTGCCGGGCGAACTGGCGCTGATGCGGCAGTTCGCGGTGGCGCGTGTCACGGTGCGCCGCGCGCTGGAGCTGCTGGAAGGCGAGGGCATGATCTCCCGCGAGCCCGGCCGGGGCACCCGCCCTTTGGCTCCCGCCCCAGCCACCGCCAACGGCGCGGGCGGCGAAGGCGAAAGCAGCCGCGCGCATCTCACCGGCCTTCTGGAGAACCTGGTCAGCATGGGCCTGCGCACCTCCGTCAAGGTGCTGGATGTGGATACGGTCACAGCATCGCGTGCCGTGGCCGGTGCACTGAATATTGCAGTGGGCGACGCCGTGCAAAAGGCGGTCCGGGTGCGGAGCACCAAAGAGGGGCCGCTGTCGCACATCACCACCTATGTGCCCGCCGACATTGCCCGCCAGTTCGGACGGCGCGAGCTGGCGCGCAAGCCCATCCTGGTGCTGCTCGAAGAGTCGGGCGTCAAGGTGGGCCGCGCGCACCAGACCATCTCGGCCAAGCTGGCTGACGCTGTCGTGGCCCGCCACCTGGATGTCTCGGTGGGCTCGGCACTGCTGGCTGTGCGCCGTCTCATCTATGACGACCAGGAGCGCCCCGTGCAGTGGCTGCACGGCCTCTACCGGCCGGACCGCTACGAATACGAAATGCAGCTGTCCCGTGTGGGCAGCATCGACGCCAAGGTCTGGGTCAGCAAAGAGCTGTCGGCCCAGTTCCACTGAATCCGTTCCTCCAACCTCAATCCGACCCACCTGCCAGGAGAATGCCCATGAGTACTCGCCGCCATTTCATGTCCCAGTCGGCTGCCGCCGCGTCGGCGCTGGCCTTCCCACTGGTGGGCGGGGCGCAGGCCAAGTCCGTCAAGGTGGGGGTGCTGCACCCTGTGACCGGCGCACTGGCCTATTCGGGCCAGCAATGCCGCGAAGGCGCGATGATGGCCATTGAAGACATCAACAAGGCTGGTGGCATCAAGGCTCTGGGCGGCGCCAAGCTCGAAGCCCTGCTGGGCGATGCGCAGTCACAGCCTCAGGCCGGTGCCGCCGAGGTCGAGAAGATGAATGAAGCGGGCGTGTCCGCCGTGGTGGGGGCGTTTGCCTCGGCCATCTGCCTGGCCACTACGCAGGCCGCCGCCAAGTACAACCTGCCGCACATCGTGGATGTGGGCGTGGCCGACCAGATCGTGGAGCGCGGCCTCAAGAACACCTTCCGCTTTGGCCCCGGCTACAAGAAGTGTGCCGAGACCGCCGTGGCCAACCTGCATGTGCTGAACACGGCGGCAGGCAAGCCCGCCAAAACAGTGATGATCATCCATGAAGAATCGCTGTTCGGCACCGGCACTGCGCAGCTGCTGGCGCGTGAGCTGCCCGGCTACGGTTACGAGGTCAAGGAAATCGTCAAGCACGCCAACCCCACGCGCGACTTCAACAACATCGTGCTGCGCATGAAGGCGATCAACCCCGACATCGTCATACCCGCCAACTATTACAACGAATACGCATTGCTGGTGCGCACCATGCAGCAGCAAAAGGTCACGCCCAAGGCCATCTACTCGGTGTTGGGTGGGGCGGCATCGAGCTACAAGTTCGTCAAGGAGTTTCCGGACGCAGCCAACGGCATCATCGACTGCAACCACTGGTTCAATCCCAAGGACAAGCGCGCGCAGGACCTGAAGAAGCGGGTCGAGGCCAAGGGCCTGTTCTTCAGCTACGAGCTGTTCATGACCTACACCTCGATGTGGCTGCTGGCCGATGCGCTGGAGCGCGCCAAGTCAATGGACCGTGCCGCCCTCATCGACGCACTGGAAAAGAGCACCTTTGCCGATCACATCATGCCGTACGGCCCGACCAAATTCGTCAATGGACAGAACCAGGGTGCCCAGCCGCTCATGACCCAGGTGCTGAACAAGGACATCAAGGTCATCATCCCGCGCGACTATCGCGAAGCGGACCCGCTCTTCCCGCTGAAGGCCTGACACCCACCAATTTTCGGCCCTGAATGCAGGGGCTGCGGGGCGCTCCCACGCGGAGCGCCAGGCCGCGCCTTTGCCTCAACGCCGGACTCCACACCCATGTTCGAGCTCAGCATCCTCTTTCCCTCCCTCCTGAACGGCCTGACGACGGGCGCGGTCTATGCACTGATCGCGCTCGGGCTCACGCTGATCTACGGCGTGCTGCACATCATCAACTTCGCGCATGGCGCGTCGCTGATGTTGGCGCTGTACGCCGTGTACCTGCTCAAGCAGCACTTCGGGCTCGACCCCTACCTGGCGCTGCCCATCCTGGTGCCTGGCATGTTCGCCCTGGGCTATGGCCTGCAGCGCCTGGTGATCAACCGCGCCAGCCACGGCAAGGACGAGAACATCCTGCTGGTCACGCTGGGCATCTCCATCGTGATGGAGAACCTCGCTCTGCTGTTCTTCAAGTCCGACACGCGCACCATCGAAACGGCCTACACGCTGACCACCGTCGCTGTAGGCCCGGCCATGATTGCGCTTCCGAAGCTGGTGGCCTTCGCCGGGGCGCTGGTGGTGTCGGGCGTCTTGCTCTGGATCGTCGGCAAGACCGACCTGGGCCGCGCCATCCGTGCTGTGGCCAAGGAAAAGCATGGCGCCAAGCTCATGGGCATCAACGTGGACCACGTGTACGCGATGAGCTTTGGCATCGGCCTGGCTTGCCTGGGGGCGGCCGCGTGCTTTCTGCTGCCGGCTTACTACGTGAACCCGCAGGTCGGCAGCGGCTTTGTGCTGGTGGCTTTCACCATCGTGGTGCTGGGCGGCATGGGCAGCTTTAGTGGCGCGCTGGTGGGAGGGCTGCTGATTGGGGTGGTGGAGTCGCTGGGCGGCCTGTATCTGGGCGAATCGCTGGGGCAGATCGGCATCTTTGCCATCTTCATCGCGGTGTTGCTGTTCCGCCCGCAGGGCTTGTTTGGAGCCAAGGCATGAAGCAACTCTGGACCATTGGAGTGTTCGCGGCCATCGTGGCGGCCGTGACGGGCGTGTCGGACTCCGGCGTGCTGCTCAACTTCGTGATGATGGCGCTCTACGCTGCCTTGCTGGCCCAGGCCTGGAACATTCTGGGCGGCTTTGGCGGGCAGTTCTCGTTTGGCCATGCACTGTTCTTTGGCACGGGCGCCTACATACAGGCTATTGCGCAGATGCAAGGCGGCATCAACCCCTGGGTGGCCTTGCCCATGGCCGTGGCGGGCAGTGCGCTGGTGGGGTTGTTCGTGGGCGGGCTGTCGTTCCGCTACGGGCTCAAGGGTTCGTACTTTGCGCTGGTCACGCTGGCCTTTGCCGAGGTGTTCCGCATCCTGGCGCTGTCGGTGCCGTTCACCGGGGCGGGTGTGGGCCTGATGCTGCCGCTCAAGGAGTCGCTGGGCAACATGCAGTTCGGCTCGCGCAAGGGCTATGTATTTCTGATCCTCGCGCTGGTCACGCTGGCGCTGCTGGTGAGCTGCTGGCTCAAGAACTCGCGCTTTGGAGCCTGGCTGCAGGCCGTGCGCGACAACGAAGACGCGGCGCGCGCCATTGGCGTGAATCCTTTCAACGTGAAGATGGGCGCGATTGCACTGTCGGGCGGTTTCATGGGCGCTGCCGGTGCGTTTTATGTGCAGGTGTTCCAGTACATCGACCCGGGCATTGCCTACGGCTCCGTCACATCGGTAGAGGCCCTGGTGGCCGCCATCGTGGGCGGCATCGGCACCGTTTGGGGGCCCGTGCTGGGCGCCCTGGTGCTGCACATCCTGGCCGACATCACGCGCAACCTGTTCGGGCAGCTGCCGGGCATCAACATGGTGATCTACGGCGTGGTGCTGGTGCTCATCGTGATGTTCCTGCCGCGTGGTATCGCAGGCATTGGGCAGTCGGTGGTGGCGGTGTGGAAACGTTCGGGAGGCCGCCATGGCCAATGACCTGTTGCAGCTCAGTGGCCTGAGCAAATCCTTCGGCGGCCTGAAAGCCGTGCAAAACGTGAGCCTGGCGGTGCCAGAAGGTTCGTTAACGGCGCTGATTGGCCCCAATGGCGCAGGCAAGACCACGCTGTTTGCCCTGATGTCGGGCTTTGTACGGCCCGACGCAGGCACGGTGCGCTTCGCAGGCCAGGACATCACCGCCCAGGCGCCCCATCTCAATGCCCGGCTGGGCATGACGCGCACCTTCCAGATCGTGCAGCCGTTTGCGGCACAAACCGTGCGTGAAAACATTGCCGTGGGCGCTCACCTGAAGGAGCCAAACCGCCGCGCGGCGCTGGCGCTGGCCAGCGACGTAGCGGCCCGCGTGGGCCTTTCGCCCCAGCTGGACAAGCCTGCAGCCGACCTCACAGTGGCGGGCCGCAAGCGGCTGGAGCTGGCGCGCGCGCTGGCGACACAACCGCGCCTGCTGCTGCTCGATGAAGTGCTGGCGGGCCTCAACCCCCAGGAGATTGCCGAGATGATTCCCGTGGTGCGCGGCATTGCCGATGGTGGCGTGACCGTGTTGATGATCGAGCACGTGATGCAGGCCGTGATGAACCTGGCCGAGCATGTGTGGGTGCTGGCGCAGGGCCAGTTGATTGCCGAGGGCAGCCCGGGCGTGGTGACGTCCGACGAGCGCGTGATCGAGGCCTACCTGGGCCACGGCACGGCGGCGCGCCTGCGTGCCGCTGCAGCGAAGGAGGCCGCATGAGCAGCGCCGTCCCATCGTCCGCATCCAGCCCCTTGCTCAGCGTGGCGGGCTTGCGCGGCGGCTACGGCCGCGTCGAGGTCCTGCGGGGCGTGGACCTGCAGGTCCAGCCTGGCGAGACCGTGGCCCTGCTGGGCAGCAACGGCGCGGGCAAATCCACCTTCAACAACGTCGTGTGTGGCATTTACAAGGCCTGGGACGGTACTGTCGCTTTTGGCGGTGCGGACCTGAGCGGCGCGCACTACACCGAGGTCGTCAAGGCCGGGCTGATCCAGGTACCCGAAGGGCGCAAAATTTTCCCGAACCTCAGCGTGCTCGAAAACCTCGCGCTGGGCAGCTTCACCCGCGCACGGGAGCGCCGGGCCGACAACATCGACAAGGTGTTTGCCACCTTTCCACGCCTGAAGGAGCGCACCACCCAGCTCGCGGGCACCATGAGCGGCGGCGAGCAGCAGATGCTGGCCATTGGCCGGGGCCTGATGGCCGAACCCCGCCTGCTGATCCTGGACGAGCCCTCGCTGGGCCTGTCGCCCCTGCTGGTCGAGGAGATGTTCGGCCTGATTCGCCAGCTGCGTGCCACCGGGCTGGCGGTGTTGCTGGTCGAGCAGAACGTGGGCCAGTCGCTGGAGATTGCGGACCGTGCCTACGTGATGGAAAACGGCAGCATCCGCTTTTCCGGCGCGCCCGACGAACTGCTGCGCAGCGACGACCTGCGTCGCGCCTATCTGGGCCTTTGAATCCCATGCTCCTCGCCCATGCCATCCTGTTTGACCAAGGCAGGGTGATGCCTGCGCTGTGACCGTAGAAGGAGACACCACACCATGATCCAACGCCGCAGAATCCTCCAAGCTTTTGCCCCTGTGCCGGCCATGCTGATGGGTGTGCGGGCCTTTGCCCAGTCCACACCCATCCGCATCCTGGTCGGCGCCCCGGCCGGCGGCTCCACCGACACCCTGGCGCGCACCCTGTCCATCGAAATGGGCCGCCTGCTGGGCCGCACCGTGATTGTCGAGAACCGGCCCGGTGCGGGCGGCAACATCGCGGCCGATGCGGTGGCCAAAGCCGCACCCGATGGCAACACGCTGCTCATGAGCTTCACCAGCCATGCCATCAACGCCAGCCTCTACCCGTCGCTGCCGTTCGACCCTGTCAAGGACTTCACCCCGCTGACCTGTGTGGCCACCTCGCCCTCGGTGCTGGTGGCCCACCCCTCGCTGCCTGCCAAAGATGTGCGTGAGCTGATCGCACTGGCCAAGGCCAAGCCTGGCAAGCTCAACTTTGCGATTGGCGCGGTGGGTTCATCGCTGCATCTGGCGGGCGATGCCTTCAAGATGCAGTCGGGCGCCTACATCGTCAACATTCCGTACCGGGGCACTGCGCCCGCGTTGCAGGATGTGCTGGCCGGGCAGGTCGACCTGATGTTCGCCGCCGTCGGCAATGCACAGGCGCAGATCCGCGCGGGCAAGCTCAAGGCGTTGGGCGTGACCAGTGCCAAGCGCCTGCCCGCCTTTCCGGATGTGCCTGCGATTGCCGAGGTGCTGCCGGGCTACGAATCCAGCGCCTGGTTTGGCCTGTTTGGCCCGGGGCAGATGAACCCCGAGCTGGCCAAGCGCCTGAGCGATGCCGCACGCCAGGCCATTGCTACCCCCGACGTGAAAAAGCGCCTGGAGCTGGAGGGCGCCGTGCCCGTGGGCAACAGCCCGGACGAGTTTGCGCGTTTTGTGCAGGCCGAAATCCCGCGCTGGGCCAAGGTGGTGAAGTTTGCCGGAGCCAAACCCGAATGACCGCCACCCCTGATGTTGTGGCCAGCACCCTGGCCCAGAAGCTGGTGGCCCGCGCCAGCGGCCGCGCCAGCGTCACACCCGGTGAAATCGTGAACTGCCGGGTGGATCTGGCCATGTTCCACGACTCGTCCGGCCCCCGGCGCCTCAAGCCCATGCTCGACGAACTGGGCGCGCAGATCTGGGACAAATCGCGCGTGGTCCTTGTCATGGACCACTACCTGCCCGAGCGCGACGAAGAATCCCGCCGCATCGTGCGCATCGCCCGCGACTGGGCGCGCGAGCAGGCTTTGCCCCATGTGTATGACGGCCAGGGCATCTGCCATGTGGTGGTGCCCCAGCACGGCCACATCCGGCCCGGCATGTTCTGCGTGGGCGGCGACTCGCATTCGCCCACAGGCGGTGCCTTTGGTGCCTACATGTTTGGCATCGGCAGCACCGAAATGCTGGGCGTGGTGGTGACCGGCGAAATCTGGCTGCGCGTGCCCCACACCTTGCAGATGCATTGGAGCGGACAGCTGGCCCCCGGTGTGACCGCCAAGGACATGATGCTGCACATGATTGGCCGCTTTGGCATGAACGGCGGCCAGTACCAGGCCGTGGAGTTTGCCGGCCCCGCCGTGCAGGCGCTGCGCATGCAGGAGCGCATGACGCTCTCGAACATGAGCGCCGAGCTGGGCGCCCAGGCCGGTCTGATTGCCCCCGACGCCACCACACGCGAGTGGTTGCGGGCGGCGGGCGTGCCCGACGCAGACCTTCAGGGGCTGGATGCCTGGCGCACGGATGAAGGCGCAGCCCTCACGCGCCACACCTTCGACGCCACCACGCTCACGCCGCAGGTCGCCGCGCCCCACAGCCCGGCCAACGCCGCCCCCGTGGCGCAGCACGCAGGGCAGGGCATCGACGTGGCCTACATCGGCGCCTGCACGGGCGCCAAGCTGGACGACCTGCGCGCTGCCGCCTCGGTGCTGCGTGGCAAACGTGTGGCCAGTGGAGTGCGCCTGATGGTGGCCCCTGCCAGCCAGCAGGACCAGGCCGCTGCGCGCGAAGAGGGCGTTCTGCAGGTGCTGCAGGACGCGGGGGCCGAACTGTTCCCTACCACTTGCGGTGCCTGCGCAGGCTATGGCGACACGGTGGGCGATAACACCACCGTCATCTCCAGCACCGCCCGCAACTTCAAGGGCCGCATGGGCTCGGCCACCGCGCAGGTGTATCTGGCGTCGCCGTACACCGTGGCGGCATCGGCCGTGCGCGGTTGCATCACCGACCCCCGCGAGGTACTCGCATGAGCATGATTCACCCCCTGAGTCGCTTCGCGCCTTCCCCCTCTCTCGCTGCGCGGGAGGGGGACGCCACCGGTGGCCTGGCAAAGCCAGTTCCACGGTGGCACCGGTCTGGGCCTTGCCGGTTTCATACACCGCGCGTTGGATGAACGACATGACGAATATTCACAGGGTATGGCGCCTTGGCGCTGACATCGACACGGATGTACTCGCCCCCGGCCATGCCATGAAGCACGGCCTGGACGTGCTGGCGCGCCACTGCCTCGAATCGGTGCGGCCCGACTTCGTGGGCGGCGTGCGCAAGGGCGATGTGATCGTGGCCGGGCCCAACTTCGGTATTGGCTCCTCGCGCGAGCAGGCGGCCGCCGTGCTGGTGCGGCTGGGCATCGTCGCGGTCATCGCGCCGTCGTTCAGCGGTCTCTACTTTCGCAACGCCTTCAACCTGGGCCTGCTGCTGCTGACCTGCGCCGAGGCCGGTGCACTGGGTGAAGGCGATGTCGTCACGCTCAACTGGCAAGCGCCCGCCGTCATCACACCCCAGGGCCGCGCGCTGGCCTGCGACCCGATTCCCCCGTTTCTCATGGACATGGTGCGCGCTGGCGGTCTGCTGAACCAGCTGCGCACCCGCTTTGGCAAGGAGGCCGTCAATGGCTGAACACAACAACACCACCACCGCACCGCCCGCTATGGACCCCGTCACCCTGGCCGTCTTGCGCGGCCGCCTGGAGCAGATCGCCGACGAGATGGACGCCACGCTGTACCGCAGCGCGTTCAACCCCATCATTGCCGAGGCGCACGATGCCTGCCACGGCCTGTACGACGCCGTCAGTGGCGACACGCTGGTGCAGGGCAAATCGGGCCTGCCCGTGTTTGTGGGGGCGATGGCTTTCGCCGTGCGCGCTGCCATGCGGGCAGCGGGCGAGCGCGGTGGCATCACGGCGGGCGACACCTGGTTGTTCAACGACCCCTACGAGGGTGGCACGCACGCCAACGACTTCAAGCTGGTGCGGCCCTTCTTTCGCGGTGGCAAGCTGTACTGCTTTCTGGCATCGGCCGCGCACTGGCACGATGTGGGCGGCAACGTGCCCGGCAACTACAACCCGGCCGCCACCGAATGCTGGCAGGAGGCCGTGCAGATCCCGCCCGTGCGCATCGTGCGCGGCGGCGTATTCGACGACGATGTGCTCGCCATCCTCAAGGCCAACACCCGCCTGCCCGACAGTCTGTGGGGCGACCTGAACGGTCAGCTGGCCGCCCTGGACCTGGGCGAGCGCCGCCTGCACGACCTGTTGGACCAGTACGGCGATGCCCTGGTGCAGCAGGCCATGGGCGAGCTACGCATGCGCGCCGTCAAGCTCATGCAGTCGCACATCGCGGCGCTGCCCGACGGGCGCTACAGCTTCAGCGACATCCTGGATAACGACGGAGTGAAGGATGAGGCGTTGACCATCGCCCTCGACATGACGGTGCAGGGCGAGCGCCTCACGCTCGACTTCTCGCGCACCTCGCCGCAATGCGCCGGGCCCGTCAACATCTCGCGCGCCACGGCGATTGCGGCGTGCTACGTGGCGCTCAAGCATTTGTTTCCCGATGTGCCGGCCAATGCCGGTGTGCTGGACGCGGTGGACTTTGTATTGCCCGAGGGGCTGGTCATCAGCGCCGCACGGCCACGCCCGGTGGGTGGCTACACCGAGACCATCCTGCGCATGATCGATGTGATCTTCAGCGCCACTGCGCAGGCCGACCCCAAGCGCGCCATGGCCCAGGCCTACGGCACCATAAACGCACTGTCCATCGCCGGGCTGCGCACCGACGCCGCGCGCAAGGGCCAGCGCTGGGTCATGTTCAGCTTTTTTGGCGGCGGCCACGGCGGGCACAGCGATGGCGATGGCCTGAGCCATGGCAATGCACCCATCTCCACCGCCACCATCCCGCCGCTCGAAATTCTGGAGGCTGCGTACCCCGTGCGCTTCACGCAATGGGCACTGCGCCCTGATTCGGGCGGTGATGGCGAGCACCGGGGCGGCCTGGGTGCGATCTATGAAATCGAGCTGCTGGAGCAGGACGCCGAGGTGTTCATCTTTGGCGAGCGCGGCAAGGCTGCCCCCCAAGGCATTTCGGGCGGTGGCGCTGGTTCCATGAACGTCTTCAGCTATGAAAATAATAGTGAATGGAAGCAGCCACCCATGCGCTCCAAGATGATCGGCATCCGCCTGAAGCAGGGCGAGCGCGTGCGGCTGGAAACCCCCGGTGGCGGGGGCTACGGTGTACCGGCCGCACGGGCCGCAGCAGCGCGTGAGAAAGATTTGGCGATGGGCTACGTCACTGCCCCCGCCACAGCGAAAGGCAAGGCATGAGCAGCGACAAGGTTTCGGATCAGGCTTCGTATGTGGTGGGTGTGGACGTGGGCGGCACGTTCACCGACCTGTTTGTACTGGACGAGCGCGATGGCAGCGCCCGCATCGTCAAGGTGCCCAGCACCCGGGGCGAGGAGGCGCGAGGTTTCATGAACGGCGTGGCGCGCGTGGCCGACTCGGCCGCGCAGATCGCCACCATCGTGCACGGCACCACCGTGGGCACCAATGCGCTGCTGGAGCGCAAAGTGGCGCGCACCGGCATCATCACCACCCGCGGCTTTCGGGATGTGCTGGAGATGCGCCGCCGCGACCGGCCGCAGACCTGGGGCCTGCGCGGCAGCTTCGAGCCCATCGTGCCGCGCAACCTGCGCCTGGAGGTGGACGAGCGTGTGTTGGCCGATGGCACGGTGCACACGCCCGTGGACATCGAACAGGTCAAGGCCCAGGCGCGCGCGCTGCTGGAGGCAGGCTGCGAGGCCGTCTGCGTGTTCTTCATCAACACCTACGCCAACCCCACCAACGAGCAGGCCGCCGTGGCCGCCGTGCGCAGCGTGTGGCCCAACCCACATGTGACGGCCGCCAGCGAGGTGCTGCCCGAAATCCGCGAGTTCGAGCGCTGCTCCACCGCCACGCTCAACGCTGCCCTCCAGCCCGTGGTGGGCAGCTACCTGGAGCGGCTGGAGGGCGACCTGCGCACGCAGGGCTTTGGCGGCGAGCTGCTCATCGTGCAAAGCAACGGCGGCGTGATGTCGCGCCAGACGGCTTGCGATGTGCCCGTGCGCACCGCGCTCTCGGGCCCGGCGGCGGGCGTGATTGCCTGCGCGGCGATTGCGCGTGCGGCAGGTTTCCCCGATGTGATCACGGGCGACATGGGCGGCACCTCGTTCGACGTGTCGCTGGTGGCCAAGGGCGAGGCGGCGTTGGCCGCACAGACGGCCATTGAATTTGGCATGGTGGTGCGCTCGCCCATGATCCAGATTGAGACCATTGGCGCGGGTGGTGGCTCGATTGCCTCGGTGGACGCCAGCGGCATGCTGCAGGTGGGCCCCGAGTCGGCCGGTAGCATCCCCGGCCCGGCCTGCTATGGCCGGGGCAACACCCGGCCCACGGTCACCGATGCCAACGTGCTGCTGGGCCGTATCGCCGCCGACCGGCCCCTGGGCGGTGGCCTGCTGGCCGCCATGGACGCGCAAAAGTCGCGCGACGCCATCGAGACCCATGTGGCCCGACCCCTGGGCCTGGATGTGATGGCAGCCGCCGAAGCCATCCTCACGGTGGCCAACGCCAAGATGGCGGGCGCTGTGCGCGTGGTGTCCATCGAGCGCGGGCACGACCCGCGCCAGTTTGCCTACATGCCCTTTGGCGGCGGCGGCGCACTGCATGTGTGCGCCATGATGCGCGAGGTGGGCGTGGGCACGGGCATCGTGCCGCGCTACCCCGGCGTCACCTCCGCCCTGGGCTGTGTGATGGCTGACATGCGCCACGACGCGGTGCAGACGCTGAACAAACCCCTGGTCGACCTGGACGTGGCCGACCTGCGCCAGCGCGTGGCCACACTCGCAGCCACCTGCCAGCAGCGCCTGGATTCAGCGGGCGTGAAGTTTGTGGAAGTGCAGGAAATCATTGCGCTCGACATGCTCTACGCCGGGCAGACCCACACCGTGCAGGTGCCAGTAGCAGCCGACGCGCTGAGCCACGATGGCATCCGTGCCGCGTTCGAAACCGCCTACCGCGCCGCTTTTGGCCGTGTGCTTGACGGCATTGCCGTGCGGGTGATGAACCTGCGCTACGCCCGCGTGGGCGTGCGCCCCAAGTTCGACCTGACGGTGCTGGCACCGCAGACCACTACCGTGAACCCGTCGCTGGGCGTGCAGCGTGTGTTCCACGCTGGCCGCTGGTGGGACGCCGTGCGCCACGCACGGCTGGACCTGCCCGTTGGCACCCGCGTCGACGGCCCGGCCATCCTGGAGCAGCCCGACACCACGGTGTGGCTGGAGCCTGGCTTCAGCGCCACGGTGGACCCGCTGGGCAATCTGCTGGTGCGGGCCGACGGGGAGGGCGCAGCATGAGCCACGGCGCAACTAACCCGAGCATCAACCCGCACCACGCCGCGCTGGTCATCATCGACCTGCAAAACGACTTTTTGGCCCCGGACGGCGCCTACGCGCGCGGTGGCGCGGTGAGCGCAGCCGCCCAGGCCTTGCCACCCCGGGTGGCAGCGGTGGCCAAGGCACTCAAGGCGGCGGGCGGCATGGTGGTGGGCAGCCAGTTCACCCTGTGGCCTGACGCGCAAGGTGAGCCCATGGTGTCGCCGCACCTCAAGGCCTTGCGCCCGTTTCTACGGCGCGGCGACTTTGCGCCCGGCAGCACAGGCCAGGCGCATGTGGCCGAGATCGCACCGTGGGTGGATGTGTCGGTGTGCAAGGTGGCGTATTCGGCCTTCTTCAACACCCAGCTCGACTGGGTGCTGCGCCGCGCGGGCATCACCACCGTGGCGGTGTGCGGCATCGTCACCAACGGGGGCGTGGCCAGCACGGTGCGCGATGCGCACATGCGCGACTACCAAACCCTGGTGCTGTCCGACGGCTGCGCGGCCTTCAAGCAGGCAGTGCACGACACCTCGGTGGCCGACATGGCCAACGTGGCCCAGGTGCTGACCTGCGCCGACTTTGCTGCCGCTGTGGCCGCCCCTTCCGCATGAATGCGCCCATGAGCACACCCCGCATCTGCCATGCCGAGCACCTACCCGGCACCGTGGCGCAGGACGCGCATGTGCCGGCGCTCATCGTGGGCGGCGGTGCCTGTGGCCTCACGGCGGCGCTGATGCTGCACGACGCCGGTGTGGACTGCGCGGTGCTGGAGCGCGATGCCACCCCGCTGGGCTCTTCGGCCCTCTCATCCGGCTTTATCCCCGCGCCCGGCACGCAGGCGCAGCGCGCGGCGGGCATTGATGACAGCCCGAAGCGGTTTGCCGCCGACATCAGTGCCAAGGCCAAGGGCAGGGCAGCGCCCCATTTGGTGCAGGCCTATGCCCAGGCCATCGGCCCGGCGCTCGATGCACTGCAAGCGCGCCATGGCCTGCAGTGGCAGGTGCTCGATGGATTTTTGTACCCCGGCCACAGCGTGCGCCGCATGCACGCCACGCCCGAGAAAACCGGCGTGGGCCTGATGGGCCGCCTGGCCAACGCGGTGACGGCGGTCGACATCCCGCTGATCACCGAAGCCACCGTGCGCGAGCTGTGGGTCAATGCCCAGCAGCGCGTGATCGGCGTGGGCTACGAGCGGCCTGATGGCACCCTGGAGCACCTGGCCTGCGACGCACTCATCCTGGCCTGCAACGGCTTTGGCGGCAACCCGTCCATGGTGCGCGAGCTGCTGCCCGAGATGCGCGACGCCCTCTTCGCCGGCCACACAGGCAACGACGGTAGCGCCATCGCCTGGGGCCAGGCGCTGGGGGCACGGCTGGCAGACCTGGGCGGCTACCAGGGCCACGGCTCCTGGGCCATTCCGCAGGGCGCGCTGATCTCGTGGGCGCTGATGATGGAAGGCGGCATCCAGGTCAATGCGCTGGGCGAGCGCTTTCACGACGAGACGCAGGGCTACTCCGAGGCCTCGGTGCATGTGCTGGCGCAGCCGGGCGGCGTGGCGTGGAATGTGTTCGATGCGCCCATCCTCGCACTGGCGCGTGGCTTTCCGGACTTTGTCGATGCCGAGGCAGCCGGTGCGGTAAAGCACTGTGACAGCGTGCAGGCGCTGGCGGCGTTGATCGGCTGCGATGAATCAAAATTGATAGCAGCCCTGGCAAGTACCACTAGCGCTAGCGGCCAGAACGACAACAACCGACGTGTGTTTGCCCGCCCATTGCAGGCGCCGTTCTGCGCGGTCAAGGTGACCGGCGCGCTGTTCCATACCCAGGGCGGGCTGGACATCGACGCCCAGTGCCGTGTGCTGGGGCAGACCGGCCAGCCATTTCCCAATCTTTTGGCCGCAGGCGGCGCAGCCCGTGGCGTGTCGGGCGATGCGGTGTGGGGATATCTCTCCGGCAACGGCCTGCTCAGCGCCGTGGCCGGGGGCTACATCGCTGCGAACACGGCGGCCGGGCTGAACCGTCAGAAAGTGTGAAGACATGACCCCTTCATCGTTCAAAGAACGCCTCCATGAACCCCGCGCCATCCTGGCCCCTGGCGTCTACGACGCCCTGAGCGCCCTGGTGGCCGAGCAGGCTGGCTTCGAGGCGCTGTACCTCTCGGGCGCATCGATTGCCTACACCCGTCTGGGCCGCTCCGACGTGGGCCTGACCACCTACACCGAGGTGGAAGACACCCTGGCACGCATCACCGAGCGCGTACGCACGCCGGTCGTCGTCGATGCCGACACCGGCTTTGGCAACGCGCTCAACACCCAGCGCACCGTGCGCGGCTTTGAGCGCGCGGGCGCGGCCATGGTGCAGATCGAGGACCAGGGCTTTCCCAAGCGCTGCGGGCACCTGGACGGCAAGACGGTGGTGCCGGTGGGCGAGATGTGCGGCAAGCTTAAGGCCGCGCTGGACGCACGCCGCAGCGCCCACACCCTGATCCTGGCCCGCACCGACGCGCTGGCCGTGGAGGGCATCGACGCCGCCTTCGACCGCGCCGAGGCGTACCTGGAATGTGGTGTGGATGCGCTTTTCATCGAAGCCCTGCGTACCCCCGAGCAGATGGACGCGGCCTGCCAGCGCTTTGCCCACCGCATCCCGCTGCTGGCCAACATGGTCGAAGGCGGCAAGACACCGATCCAGAGCGCGGCCGAGCTGCAGCAGCGCGGCTTTCGCATCGTGATCTTCCCCGGCGGCACCGCCCGCGCGGTGGCGCACACGCTGCAGGGCTACTACGCCAGCCTGCACACGCACCAGACCACCGCGCCATTCAAGGACCGGATGATGGACTTTGACGGCCTGAATGCGCTGATCGGCACGCCCGAACTGATGGCACAGGGTCGCCAGTACGAGTAGCCCCCCCAAGGGGTAAAGGCCAATGCCCCCGCCCGCACTGCGGCGGGTGAGGGCGCGTACCATGCCGTGAACGTTTTTCCCCCGAAACTGCATGGAGACCTCCCACATGGCCCACAACCCACAAACCATCACCCTGGGCGGCGGCTGCTTCTGGTGCACCGAAGCCGTGTTCGACCGCGTGCGCGGCATCACCGATGTGGAAAGCGGCTACACCAACGGCCACACCATCAACCCCACGTACGAGCAGATCTGCCAGGGCGACACCGGCCATGCCGAGGTGGTGCGGCTGACGTTCGATGCCGACGAGATCAGCCTGGAAGAGATCCTGGAAATCTTCTTCCACACCCACGACCCGACCACCCTCAACCGCCAGGGCAATGACGTGGGCACGCAGTACCGCAGCGGCATCTACTACGACACCCCCGAGCACGGCGAGATCGCCAACGCCATGATCCGCCAGATGTCGCAAGACAAGCTGTTTGGCGCGCCCGTCACCACCGAGGTGAAGCCGCTCTCGAACTACAGCACGGCCGAGGCCTACCACCAGGACTACTTTGCCAACCACCCCAACGCGGGGTACTGCGCGTTTGTGGTGGGGCCGAAGGTGGAGAAGTTTCGCAAGACGTTTGCGCGGTATTTGAAGGGCGGACGCTGACGCGCTGGCGGCTGCCAGAGGGGCGGGATCCGGGTCTTGCGCTCTGGGTTCAATGCTTGGAGGGAGCAAATTCGTTCAGAGCGAGGCTGCAGGCAGGCATAATGCAACCCGATTGCGTTATGCGCAGTTCATCCGCACCACCCATGTCTTCCCCGTCCCCTCAACGTCTCCAGCCTTGGTCGCTTCCCCCCGGCATGCGTGCCACCCGCGCCACACGGGCGTTGGCGGCAGTGTACGAAGCCCGGCCGGACGCAGCCCTGTCAGAGCCCGAGGTTGAAGCGGCCTTAGCTGCAGCGGGTGTTGCGGTCAACAAGGTCACGGTCTACCGCATGCTCGATCGTTTTGCCGCCGCCGGCCTGCTGCACAAGCAAGTCGATGCCGCCCGCGTGACGCGGTATGCGCTGGCGCCACAAGGGGAGGAGGGCGCCGCCCCACGTTTTGAATGCGACGACTGCCACCGCCAGTTCCGCCTGTCGCAGGGCTCGGCCAAGGTGCAGACCGCCCTCAAGCAGGTGCTGCAGGCGCTGGCCACCGCAGGACACGAGAGCCTGGCGGTGGACATTGCAGTGCACGGGCGCTGTGCCGACTGCGCGCACCCGGCAGAGGGCGCTGCCGCATGATCCGCACCCGGGGGCTTTCCTACACCTATGCCACGGGTGGCGCCGCGCCGCTGCGCTTTCCGGATGTGGATCTGCGCCAAGGCGGCACGCTGCTGCTGCGCGGGCGCTCGGGCACCGGCAAGTCCACCTGGCTGGCGCTGATGGCGGGCTTGCGCGGCGCCAGTGGCGGCGACCTGTTTGTGGCGGGCACCCAGCTGGGCACGCAGCGGGGGGCCGAGATCGATGCCTGGCGCGCGCGCACCATTGGCTTCTTGCCGCAAAAGCTGTACCTCAGCAGCGCACTCACCGTGGCGGACAACCTGGCGCTGGCGTACTTTGCAGCCGGGCTGCCGCGTGACGATGCGGCCATCCACCGCGCACTCACCCAAGTGGGCGTGGCCGAACTGGCCGCCCGCAAGCCACACCAGCTCTCCGGCGGGCAGGCGCAGCGCGTGGCGCTGGCGCGGGCCGTGCTGCTGGCGCCGCAGGTGCTGCTAGCTGACGAGCCCACGGCCAGCTTGGACGACGAGGCGGCGGCCGATGCATTGGCCCTGCTGCAGCACAGTGCCGCTGCCTGCGATGCCAGCCTGGTGATTGCCACGCATGACCAGCGTGTGGTGTCCGCCCTGGCAGGTGTCCAGACCCTCAATTTGAATGAAATCGGCACGGAGCGCCGGTTGAATATGCCTGAGCAGCTATGAATTCAGGAGTGTTCAAACTCGCCCGCCTGTCCTGGCGCTACCTGTGGTCCCGACCGCTGGCCGCCGTGCTCAACCTGCTGGTGCTCACGCTGGGCCTGGCCGCCATCACTTTGGTGCTGCTGGTGGCCACGCAGCTCGACAAGGCGTTTGAGCGTGATCTGAGCGGTATCGACCTGGTAGTAGGCGCCAAGGGCAGCCCGCTGCAGCTCATCCTGGCGGGCGTGTTCCACATCGACGTACCCACGGGCAACATCCCCCTGCAAGAAGTGCAGGCGCTGCAGAAGAACCCGCTGGTGGCGCAGGTCATCCCGCTGAGCCTGGGCGACAGCTACCAGGGCTTTCGCATCGTGGGCACCACGCCCGACTACGTGGCGCACTATGAGGCCCAGTTGGCCGAAGGCGCGCTGTGGCAGCAGCCCATGGACGCGGTGCTGGGCGCCAGCGTGGCGCGGGGCATTGTCAAAGCCAGCCATCAGGGCGCGCCGCTGGTGGGGGCCACCTTCATTGGCAGCCACGGCCTGGGGGGAGGAGGGCACGCCCATGGCAACCACCCCTACCGTGTGAGCGGGGTGCTGGCGCCCTGCGGCTGTGTGCTGGACCGATTGATCCTGACCAGTACCGAATCCGTCTGGATGGTGCACGAGACCGCCACGGCCAACGATGCCGAAGACCTGGAAATCATGAAGGAAGAGCGTGAGGTGACCGTGGCCCTGGTGCGCTACCGCACGCCCATGGCGGCCATCACGCTGCCACGCCTGATCAACGGCGGCACCTCGATGCAGGCGGCGGCGCCCGCCATCGAGGTCACGCGCCTGCTGCGTCTGCTGGGCGTGGGTGCCGATGTGCTGCGCGCCTTTGGCGGCGTGCTGCTGGCCGTGGCCGCGCTCAGCGTGTTCATCGCGCTGTGGAATGCCGTGCGCGAGCGCCGCGCCGACCTGGCCATGCTGCGCATGCTGGGCGCGCCGCCGGGCCGGGTGGCCGGGCTGGTGCTGTGGGAGGCGCTGTGGCTGGCCGCGCTCGCGTCCATGCTGGGGCTGCTGCTGGGCCACGGCCTGACGCAGGCCCTGGGCTGGGCCTTGCAGGCGCAGGGCTTGCTACCGGTGACGGGCTGGATCTGGCTGCCCGCCGAAGCCGGGGTGCCGCTGCTGGCCGCAGGCGTGGCGGCCTTGGCGGCGCTGCTGCCGGCCATGCAGGCCTACCGCACCGATGTGGCCGACTTGTTGAGCCAGCCCTGATGCGGCCCCCGAGTTCTGACCTCCATAAACCCTCTAGCCACTCCACCTGAAAGTCTTTCCATGAAAAAACTTTTCGCTGCTCTCGCCCTGGCCCCCATGCTGCTCGCCGGTGCCCTGGCCAATGCGCAAGCCCACAACGACAAGGACACCCAGGAAGACGTCGCCCGCCACCGTGCCATGGCTGCCGCCCACGAGGCCGCCGCCAAGTGCCTGGAGTCCGGCAAGGGCCACGACCAGTGCCAGAAAGACCTGCAGGCGGCGTGCAAGAACCTGGCCATTGGAAAATACTGCGGCATGAAACACGCACACTGAGCGCCTGTTTTTTTGATGCTCGTTCGCCCGGAGTCCCCGCCATGTCCTGCACCTTGAAACCCTTGCCCATCCCCGGCCTGATGGCTCGCGTGGCTTGTCTGGCCGCCACGCTGGTTCTGGCAAGCGGTGCGCACGCGCAGCAAGGCGGCGCCACCAAGCCCGCGCCGGGCGCCTTTGAGCGCGCCAAAGAAGGAGCTGCCGCAGCGCCAGTGCTGTCGTCGCCACTGCCTGCGGGCGCTGGCACCGTCGTGCCATCGGGGTCGGGTGCGGGCTACCACAGCCCCAACAGCCCGATTGCCCCGCTGCCCCAGCGCAACGACGTGGTGCCCTGGTCGGTGCTGACCGACCTGAGCAAAAAGACCACTAAGGACGGCATCCTGCCCGTGTTCAACGACGCCCAGAAGGGCATGGACAGGACCACGCAGCGCATTCAGGGCTTCATGGTGCCGCTGGACGCCAAGCCGACGCAGACGCACTTCATCCTCACCTCCGTGCCGCTGACCTGCTCGTTCTGCACACCGGGCGGGCCCGAGAGCATGGTTGAGGTCAAGGCCAAGACACCCGTGCGCTATTCGCTGGAGCCCGTGGTGGTGGAAGGCAAGTTCACCGTGCTCCCCAATGACCAATATGGCCTGTACTACCGCGTGGTGGATGCGGTGCCGGTGAAATAATCCACGGCTTTTGCCGCTGCAGCCTCTGCCGCAATCCTTTCCCTTTTTGCCTGACGTGACCCGCGCCTTCCTTCGCCCTTTGCACCTGCCGTCCGCCGCGCTGCGCGGCGCAGCGGTGCGGCGCGTGGCATTGGCGTGGCTGCTGCTGGCATTGGTGGTGGTGCCCACGCTGGGTCGGCTGCACCAGGTGGTGCACGGCGGCGCGCTGGACCAGGCGCATGCCGGGGTGCTGGCCGCGCCCTCTTCGTTGCCCGGGCAGCCGGGGTGGGACCCGGCCCCCACTGCGCGACTCGCTGCCACACCCGGCCACGGTCTGTGGCTGCCCTATCTGCTGGCCCACCACGCGCCGGTGGACTGCCTGTTGCTCGACCAACTGGCGCTGGGCGACGCATTGCATGCCGCCCCGCTGGCGCTGCCTGCGGCCGATGCGCCGCTGCCGCCGCCCGTGCATGCGGCAGGGCGGGCGAGCACACCCCACATTGCGCTGTTCCACGCGCGCGGCCCACCGGTCGCCTGACGCGAAGCGCACCTCTAGGGACCCTCTGCACGAATCAAGCGGCAAGTGGGCGCAGCGGATCGGGAAGGGCTGCAAGGCGCAAAACGCAGCAATAGCGGTAGCTATTGCGAGTATTTGCAACGCGGCAGACCGCCCGAGCCCGCTGATGCACACGGCGCGCTGATTTGTGCAGAGGGTCCCTAGCCCCACCTTCTCAGCCGGCGTCCCCGCTGTGTGCCTTGCAGGGCAACGCCGCGGTGTTGTGCCTGCTGGCGTGGGGCGCGGTATGCAAGCCGCTGTATGCAGGCCGATTTGGCGGCTGCCAGCGGCCGTACCACGGCGCGCCGCCCATCATTACTCCTGTTTTCATAGCTGCTAGCGCATATTTCACTAGCGCTTGCAGCGGTTTTTATTCATCAACCCGCGCCCTGGGCGCGGCTCGGCATGCGCAGGCGCGTTGGCACCGCCAGCGCCGCGCATGCCTTGTTGCAGGCCACCACCATGACCCACACCTTTTCTACCCACCGCTTTGCTTCCCGCCGTGCACACCCGGCGCTCCACCCTGTGGCCCTGGCGACCCTGCTGGCGCTGTCTGGCACCAGCGTTGCCACCCAGGCGCAGACTGCACCCGCGCCCGCTGCGGCGGCAGACGCTGCACCCAGTCTGCCCGCGGTCACCGTGTCGGCCAGCGGCCTGCAACTGGGCGCCAGCGACATGACCACCCCCGCCACCGTGCTGGAAGGGGATGAACTGGTGCGCCGCCGCGAGGCCACGCTGGGCGAAACGCTGAACAGCGAGCCCGGCATCACCAGCAGCCACTTTGGTGCGGGCGCCAGCCGGCCCATCATCCGCGGCATGGACGGCCCGCGCGTCAAGGTGCTGAGCGATGGCGCCGAGCTGCACGACGCCTCCACCATCAGCCCCGACCACGCCGTGGTGTCCGAGCCGTTGCTGGCCACGCAGATCGAGGTGCTGCGTGGCCCCTCGGCCCTGGTCTATGGCAACGGCGCCGTGGGCGGCGTGGTCAACGTGCTGGACGGCAAGGTGCCCACCGCCATTCCGCAAAAGGGTTACGAAGGCAGCGCCGAGCTGCGCGCCAACTCGGGGGCGGGCGAGGGCGCCGGGGCCTTTTCGCTGACGGGTGGGGCGGGCAACCTGGCCGTGCATGTGGAGGGTGTGGCGCGGGATGCGGGCGACTACCGCGTGGGCAAGGGCTGGTCGGGCGGCAGCAAGGTGCTGGGCAGCTTCAACCGCACGGACACTGGCAGCGTGGGCCTGTCGTGGGTGGGCGACCAGGGCTACCTGGGTGCGGCCTACACCCGCCAGACCGCCAAGTACGGTCTGCCCGGCCACAACCACAGCTTTGACGGCTGCCACACCCATGGCGACCACCTGCACTGCGGCGCCCACGCGGATGACGAAGCCGACGACCATGACCACGACGCCGCAGCAGGCGATGTGCCGGTGGTGGACCTGCGCAGCGAGCGCTTTGACGTGCGGGGCGAGCTGCGCAACCCGTTTACGGGCGTCTCGGCACTGCGGCTGCGCGCGGGTGTCACCGACTACAAACACGACGAGGTCGAAGACGGTGCTATCAGCACCACCTTCAAGAACAAGGCCTACGACACGCGCGTCGAGCTGCAGCACGAGCCCATCGGCGGCTTCAAGGGCGTGATCGGCCTGCAGACCTCGCAGCGCAAGTTCAGCGCCGAGGGCGAGGAGGCCTATGTGCAGCCCACTGTGACCCGCAAGACGGGCCTTTTCGTGCTGGAAGAGTACCGCTGGAACGACTGGCGCTTTGAAGCCGCCCTGCGCCATGACCGCCAGACGGCCGAGGCCCAGACCAGCGGCATCGAGCGCAGCCACAACGGTACCTCGGCGTCGCTGGGCGCGGTGTGGAAGTTCACGCCGGGCTACCAGGTGGGCACCTCTTTCACCCGCGCCAGCCGCGCCCCGTCGGCCGAAGAGCTGTACGCCCAGGGCCTGCACATGGCCACCAGCACGTACGAACGGGGCAATGCCGACCTGCGCTCCGAAATCTCGCAGAACATCGATGTGAGCCTGAAGAAGACCAGCGGCGACACCACCTTCGGCGTGAGCGTGTTCCGCAACCGCATCCAGAACTACATCTATGGCCGCACGCTCGACGCGCTGGACGGCCTGCAACTGCTGCAGTACAGCCAGGCCGACGCCACCTTCACCGGCATCGAAGGCCAGGTGCGCCAGCGCCTCACGCGCAATCTGGGCATCACACTGTTTGGCGACACCGTGCGCGCCAGGCTGGATGGCGGTGGATTGCTGCCGCGCATCCCGGCCACCCGCGCCGGTGTGCGGCTGGACGCCAACTGGCAGGCCTGGGAAGGCCAGGTGGAATGGGTGCAGGTGGCCCGCCAGAACCGCGTGGCCGACTTTGAAACCGCCACGCCCGGCTACGGCATGCTGAACCTGGGCGTGAGCTACAACGGCCAGTTCAGCAGCGGCACCCCCTGGCAGGTGTACCTGAAGGCCAACAACCTGACGGACCGCCTTGCGTACGCACACACCTCGTTCATCAAGAACGCAGCGCCGCTGATGGGGCGCAATCTGACGGTGGGGGTGAAGGTAGCGTTCTGACGGGTGATGCCGTCGTGATGTCAGCGAGCCAGCGGCGGGGAGGGCGTTGCTGGCTCGCCCACCTCCCGGCCCCAAACCACCGAGTCCAAAGGTGACTTGGATGCATGCCATACTCGCTTTGACGTGGTTGATATTTCGATCCGTCAAGGCGACGCTGTCTCAGTCCCGGTGATGGCGCGCAACCGATTCGGAAATGGGATTGGCACCGCAGCAGGCCGCCCAACGCCGGGTTGCGCGACGCGCGAAGGACTTGTTCGGCGCGTCCCTGCATGAATCTGACCCATTTGCAATAGCCCTGCATGCCCATCACTCCCACGCCGTCCGCAAACCTGTTGCAACTGCTTCCTGAGGCGGTGGTGCAGACCGATGCGCTGTGGGAGATCACGTATCTGAACCCGGCGTGGCACAAGCTCACCGGCCACTCGGTGGCAGCGGCGCTTGGCAGGTCTTTGCTGGAGTTCGTGCATCCCGACGACATTGGCACCATGCGCTCGGGCATGCCGGTGTTCCGCTTGCGCTTTGCCGACGCGGACTACCGCTGGGTGCGTTTGCAGTTCCACCCGGAGACGGATGCGGCAGAGCGGGTGATCAGCCGCCAGGGTGTCCTGATCGAGATCACCGAGGTCACCGAGCAGGTGCTGGTGGAAATTCGCCAGCGCTTTCTGCGCTTGCTGGAAACCATTGATGGCGTGGTGTGGGAGGCTGAAATCGGGGTGGGCAATACCTTTCTGAGCCCTCAGGTCGAACGCTTGTTCGGCTACTTCGTCGAGGAGTGGCGGGCTGACCCGGGCTTCTGGAGGGCGCATGTGCATCCCGATGATCTGGAGGAGGCCTTGGTGATCGACGATGCCGCCTACAACGCCACGCACAGCCATGCCTACGAGATGAGCTACCGGCTGATTGCCAAGTCGGGCAAGGTCGTGTGGGTGCGTGACCTGTGCCGCGCAGTGGTCGAACCGGGTCGCCCGAACCGCATGATCGGCCTGATGATCGATGTCACCCAGCAGAAGAACACCGAACTCGATCTGTTGCGTTCGGAAAACCGCTATTCGCTGGCGACCCGCGGATCCAATGACGGCATCTGGTATTGGGACTTGCGAACGGACGCCCTGCATGTGTCCGGGCGCTTTCTCCAGATCGTCGGGCTGGGTAGCCGCGATCATGTGTACGACGGAGGCTGGCGCTTTCTCGAGCAACTGATCGATCGCGAGGATCGCGCTCGCGTGCAGGAGGCCTACCGCAGACATCTGTCCGGAAACAGCGCGAACTTTTCGGTGGACTTCCGAGCGTTCCACGGGGCTGGGCGGCTGGTGTGGGTCAATTGGCGCGGGCTCGCCGAGTTTGAAGACGGTGTTCCCATGCGCATGGCGGGATCGTTGAGCGATCTGGCCGAGCGTGGCAGCTCCTACGACGCACTGACCAACTTGCCCGGCCGGCCGTTGTTCCGCGATCGCCTCGCACAACTCATCGCGCTGCACCAGAACGATGGGGTGAACGGTGATGGCGAGCCAATACGCGCTGGGGCCACGATGTTTGCCGTGCTGCTGCTGGACCTCAACGGGTTCAAGGCCGTCAATGACTGCTACGGACACCATGTGGGCGACCAGCTATTGCAACAGGTGGCGCGGCGGCTCGAATCCTGCGTGCGGGCGGTGGATCTGGTCGCCCGCATGAGTGGCGACGAGTTCAATGTGCTGCTGGAGTCCATTGACCCCGCTGAAGCCAGCCAACGGGCAGAGCAGATCGCCGCCGCCCTTGCCGCGCCCTATGTGATCGGCGAACACACCGTGATCAGTGGCGCGAGTGTTGGCTTGGCCACCAGCGCATCCAGGCTGGCGACGGTCGACGACTACCTGCGCGCGGCAGACACCGCCATGTACCAGGCCAAAAGTCAGTCATTGGGCGTGTGCGTGGCCCCATAAGGCGTCGTGGCCACGCCCTGCGAGGGCGTGCGGATCCGGGCTGCAGGGCCGCAGGTGGGCACCTCAAGGAACAATCGCCACCGATTTGACCTGGGCCCACACCGCGCTGCCGGGCACCACACCCAGCGCATGCAGGGACCGGCGGGTGACCCGCGCGAGCAGAAAAGACTCCCCACAGCGCAGCCGCACCAGCGCCTGCGAGGGGTGGGCGTCGGGCGCGACCGAGTCGATCACGCAGGGCAGGTGGTTCTGGATGCTGGTCTGCGTGGGCTCCTGCACCGTCAGGCTCACGTCGCGGGCCAGCACCCGCAGCCGCACCGCCTGGCCAACGGGCAGGCCGCTGTCGCGCAGCCACATGGCGCCACCGGCAAAGCCCACGCGCGCCAGGTGCCAGGCCGTGTCCCGCTCCAGCACCTGGCCGCGCAGCAGCGCGCCCGCGTCGTCGCCCAGCACCATGGGCAGGTGCACCGACGACAGCACCTGGTCCACCGGCCCGGCGGCCTTGACCTGGCCGCCCTCCAGCACCACCAGGTGGTCGGCCAGCCGTGCCAGTTCGTCGGCAGAGTGCGTGACATACAGCATGGGGATGTGCAGCTCGTCGCGCAGGCGCTCCAGCCAGGGCATGATCTCCTGGCGCCGCGCCAGGTCGAGTGCGGCCATGGGCTCGTCCAGCAGCAGCAGGCGGGGGGAAGTTGCCAAGGCACGGGCAATGGCCACCCGCTGGCGCTCGCCGCCCGAGAGCTGGCCGGGCCGGCGCTGCAACAGACGGCCGATTCCCAGCAGTTCGATGGCCGTCTGCAGCGTGGCCTCGGCCTGCGCAGACCGGGCGCGCTTCAGGCC
This sequence comes from Acidovorax sp. ACV02, assembly GCF_014851475.1. Taxonomy (NCBI): domain Bacteria; kingdom Pseudomonadati; phylum Pseudomonadota; class Betaproteobacteria; order Burkholderiales; family Comamonadaceae; genus Acidovorax; species Acidovorax sp. ACV02. Next base: position 119,503 of record NZ_JACUZU010000006.1, on the reverse strand, counting down.
ATACCGCAGGTTGCCCAGCACGTCCAGGTGCTCGAACAGGCTGGCCTCCTGGAACACGTAGCCCAGCGCCCGCTGGTGGGTGGGCAGAAACACCTGGGTGGCATCGTCCTGCCACACCTCGCCAGCCACCACCACCAGGCCGGGGTGCGCGCGCTCCAGCCCCGCCACGCAGCGCAGCACGCTGGTCTTGCCCGAGCCCGAGACACCAAACAGCACCGTGATGCCGCTGCCGGGCAGGTGCAGGTCCACGGCCAGTTCAAAGTCGGCACGCGGCAGCGCAAGCCGGATGCGCAGGTCGCCGGGCGCACTCATGGCAGCACCCGCGAGCCACGGTTCTTGAGCAGCGCCAGGCACAGCAGCACCACGAACGAGAACAGCACCATGCCGCCCGCCAGCCAGTGCGCCTGGGCGTATTCCATGGCTTCCACATGGCCGTAGATCTGGGTGGAGACCACCCGTGTCTTGCCCGGGATGTTGCCGCCAATCATCAGCACCACGCCAAACTCGCCCACGGTGTGGGCAAAACTCAGGATGGCTGCGGTGAGCAGACCGGTGCGGGCCTGCGGCAAGGCCACCGTGAAAAACGCATCCACCGGGCTGGCCCGCAGGGTGGCGGCCACTTCCATCGGGCGGCGGCCCATCGACTCGAAGGCATGCTGCAGCGGCTGCACCGCAAACGGCATGGAGAACACCACCGACCCGATCACCAAGCCCGTGAAGGTGAACGACAGCAGGCCCCAGCCCATGGCCTGCGTGAACTGCCCCAACGGCCCGGCAGGCCCCATGGCAACCAGCAGGTAAAAGCCGAGCACCGAGGGCGGCAGCACCAGCGGCAGGGTCACAAAGGCGCCCACGGGCCCCTTCCACCACGACTCGGTTTGCGACAGCCACCAAGCCAGTGGCGTGGCGATCAACAGTAGCGCTATGGTGGTGAGGGTGGCAAGCTGCAGGGTCAGCCAGATGGCTTGCAGTGCTTCAGGGCCGAGGGGCATAAAGGAAAAGGGCGGTGGCGGGGATGGGGTGTGAGTATCTCAGTGCTCGTAGCCAAAGCCGCGAATGACCGCGCGCGCCTTGTCTCCCTTAAGGTATTGCAGCAATGCTGCCGCTGCGGCGTTGCCCTGGCCCTTGGTCAGCAGCACGGCGTCCTGGCGCAGCGGTGTGTAGAGCGCTGCAGGGACGGCCCACACCGAGCCCTCCACCAGGCGGCCATCGGTCATCACCTGCGATAGGGCGACAAAGCCGAGCTGTGCATTCTGGGTGGCAACGAACTGGTGGGTCTGGGCAATGTTCTCGCCCTGTACAAATTTGGGCCGCAGGGTGTTCAGCACGCCCAGATGGGTCATTACCTCCACTGCGGCAGCACCGTAGGGGGCGAGCTTGGGGTCGGCCAGCGCGATCTTGTCGAAGGTGCCGGATTGGAGCACCTGGCCCTGTGCATCTACCAGGCTGGGCTGCTTGCTCCAAAGGGCCAGCTTGCCAATGGCATAGGTGAAACGGCTGGCATCCACCGCCAGGCCTTCCTTGGCGAGCCTGGCCGGGGTTTCATCATCGGCGGACAGCAGCAGGTCAAACGGCGCACCGTTCTTGATCTGCGCATAGAACCGCCCGGTGGAGCCAAAAGCCAGCGTGGCTTTGTGGCCGGTGTCCTGCTCGAACAGGCGGGCCATCTTTTGCATCGGGGCTGTGAAGTTGGCGGCCACGGCCACCGACACCTCACCCGCTTGGGCCGAAACCGCCACCGCCAACGAGGCGGCCAGGGACAACAGGAAACGCTTCACGACAATCTCGCTATTCTTCATTGGAATAGCGGGACTGTAGCATGTCAGCTACTGCGCTATTCCATTGATGAACAGCGATGCCTCAAGCGTCTGTACCACCCAGTTAACATGCCCGCATGAGCAATTCTTCACTGCCACTGGCCGAGGTGCTGGGCCACGAGGCCACGGACAAGCGCATCGACATCCTGCGCCGCATTGGCGAGGTGGGCTCCATTTCCGAGGCGGCGCGGGGCGCGGGCGTGAGCTACAAGGCCGCCTGGCAGGCACTGGAGACGCTGACCAACCTGGCCGGGGTGCCGCTGGTGGAGAAGGTGGTGGGCGGCAGCGGCGGCGGCGGGGCCGCGCTCACCCCAGCCGGCCAGCGGGTACTGCAGGCGGCCCATGCGCTGGCGGATGCACGCCAGCAGGTACTGGGCCGATTGAAGAGCGACGACGACGCAGCGACCGGCCGCGCCGCACTGGCGCTGCGCACCAGCATGCGCAACCAGTTTCCTTGCACCGTGGGCAAGGTGCGGGCCGTGGGAGGGCAGGTGCGTGTGCAGCTGCTGCTGGCGGATGGGCAGGCGCTGCATGCGTCCATCACGCGGGTCAGCGCCCAGTTGCTGGGTTTGAAGGCAGGGGTTGGTGTGCTGGCGCTGTGCAAGGCGACGGCGGTTCAGGTGGCCCCGGCCCCTGGCAGTCCCGCAGGCAATGCCATGGCCGGGGTGGTGCGGAGCGTCGCTCGCGGCGCCGCCCCCGAGGTGGTGCTACAGCTGCCCAGCGGCATCCAGCTGGTGGGCTTTGCCGCTGAAGGAGCCAAGGTTCGAGCGGGCCAGCAAGCCACGGCGGTTTTTGACGAATCCAGCATCGTCATCGCCGCGGCTTCCTGAGGGTTGAGGGCCTTCCAGCGCATTGGACAGGCGGGCCAGCACGCCCCGCTACCTGCTGCGATCGCCGTCGCGCACGGATTCGATCGTGCCGTTGTAGATGCGAACCACCCCCAGGAAGGTGCCTGGCCCCCGGTCGTACGTCCACTCTTCCATGGGCACACACTGGTTGGCCAGCACCGCTGCGGGACTGCCCGGGCGGTAGGGCGTCACCACCCAGCCCAGCTGCAGCATGGAAACGCACACGCCCTGGCGGTAGATGGGGTCACCACATTTTTGCAGCAGCGTCACGGGAGAGTCGCCTTTGCCCACCAGTGATCCATTGCAGCGCAGGGACTGCGAGGCCTGGGCCGGCAGCACCGTGCACAAGGCCAGTGCGGTTGCCACCAGCTGCAAGGTCCTTTGATGAAGGCCTGGCAGCGCTGTCTGGTTCCGGAGGTATCTCATGGAGGCGGTTTCGAAAATACTGCGCATTACTGTACAGCGGCACAGCCGTGGAGGGGTGTGCACCGCCTTTCGCTTCGCTTTCATCGCCTGTCCGTAGAAGCACAGTGGCCCCAGCCCGCCACAGGCGGCATGATCGGGGGATGAAACTGCTGTTGGTCGAAGACGATTTTGATCTGGCCGGGGCCCTGAGCCGCAGTCTGGTGGCCCGTGGGTTTGAGGTGTTGTGCTGCGCCGATGGCAAGGAGGCCCTGGCGGCTGCGCGGCGCACCGCGTTTGACGTGATCACGCTCGACCTGTCGCTGCCGGGCCTGGACGGGCTGGAGGTGCTGCGGCGCCTGCGCGATGGCGGCAGCACCACACCGGTACTGGCGTTGACGGCCCGCGCTGCCGTCACGGACCGGGTGGCAGGACTGGAGGCCGGGGCCGATGACTACCTGGCCAAGCCCTTTGACCTGGATGAGCTGGTGGCGCGGCTGCGGGCCCTGACGCGCCGCGTGGGGCGCGACGGGCAGTTGCGCTGCGGGGCGCTATACCGCGAGCCGGGCAGTGGCGTGTTCTACAACGATGCCTTGCCGCTGGAGCTGTCGCAGCGGGAGTCCGAGCTGCTGCGGCTGCTGATGTCGCGCGTGGACCGGGTGGTCAGCAAGGAAGAGCTGCGCACCCAGGTGTTTGCCAACACGGACGAGCAGGTGCAAGCCGACGCGGTGGAAGTGGTGGTGCACCGGCTGCGCAAGAAGCTGGTGGGCACCAACGCCGAGATCGTGACCTTGCGCGGCGTGGGTTACCTGCTGTGCGATGCCGACAGCATGGCCGCCCACAAGACGGACAAAGCCGACAAGTCCGATAAGGGCGGGGTGGCCCGGTGACGCTGCGGTGGTGGCAGCGGCGGCCCTGGCGGCCGCGGGGCGGCTCATTGCAGCGGGTGCTGCTGGTGGGCTGGCTGGTGCCGCTGTGGGGGCTGGTGGCCGTGATCTGCGTGGTGCAATGGACCTATCAGGTGCAGCATGACGCCACCGCACAAGATGAGGCCTTGCGCCAGGCGCTGGCGCACTGGCCTGCAGATCTATCAGCAGAGCCCGCCGCCTCCCTGCGTGCCCAACCCGTGCCCGGTGTCTGGTACCGCGAGAGCAATCTGGACGGCGAACGCCTGGCTGGCAGCGCCGATCTGCCGCGCGTGCCTCCCACCGAGGTGGTGCGTGACCCCGGTGCCGTGCACTTCTACCTGGCGCAGGTCGGGGACCAACTGGTGCGGGTGGCAGTGACCCTGTACCAGCCCACCGGGGTGAAGGAGGGGCAAGCCGTGGCTGCGCCCGTGGTGCGCCAGGCGGCGCGCCCGCTGGGCGAGCGCCTGCCGGGTGCGCGCCGCCTGCTGGGCGGTGGCTCGGGCCTGTGGTGGGTGGTCCTGCTGGCACTGGCGATGACCACCGTGGCGGTGCTGCTGGCGCGGGCGGCATCGGGCTGGTTGCGGCATGCGGATGTGTCGCTGATGCGGCCGCCCAGCGGCGACGTTGTGGGCACCGCAGGCCGCATCTACGAAGGCCCGTCGGAACTCGCTCCGGCCGTGCAGCATTTTGCCGAGCTCCAACACAGTCAGAGCCGCTGGATCGAGGAGCAGCGGCGCTTTCTGGCGGATGCCACCCACCAGCTGCGCACCCCCATGGCCGTGCTGCGCACCCAGCTGCAGGCCGCCATGGCGGGTGACATGCTGGTGGGCGATGCGCTGCAGCAGATGCTGCATACCGTGGACCGCGCCTCGGGCCTGGCCAACCAGTTGCTTAGCCTGAGCAAGGTGGAGCAGCTCAAGCGCATGGGCGAGCTGCCCATCGTGGACCTGAACGCGATTGCCCGCGAGGCCGTGATGGAGCTGGCACCGCTGATTGCGGCCAAACGGCTCGACTTTGCGCTGGAGGGCCCTGACACGCTGTGGGCACCCGGCGACGCAGCGCTGCTGGGCGAGCTGATGCGCAACCTGCTGGCCAACGCCATCCACCACACGCCCACCCATGGGCGGCTGGGTGTGCTGCTGCGCGACAGCACCGGGCGGCGCGAGGTGCTGGTGTGGGACGAGGGCCCCGGCATCGACGACGCCGTGCGGCAGCGACTGTTCCAGCCGTTTTCGGCGGGGAAGGGCGGGGTGGGGCTGGGGTTGTCCATCTGCCGGCAGATTGCCGAGGCGATGGGCGCCCAGGTCACGCTGTTCAACCGCATGGACGCGGGGCATGTCATCGGCGTGGATGCCGTGGTGGCCTGGGAAAGTTGATATGAAGCCCCTCTGTGTCGCCTGCGGCGCCTTCCCCCCTGGGGGACGCAGCCCTCGCTGCGGGGCGGCCCTTGCTCGGCTGCTCTGGCGCAGGGCGCGCCGGTTTCATGGGGCCCGTTGTCGTTCATTGAGCTTCCCATCGGCCTTAGACATGGCAGTCGCCAAAACGTACGCACCATGACGAACTCTGCGGGCCATCACGGCATTGAATTCAGGGATGTGTGCAAGCGGTATGGAGCATCGCCCGGCGCCCCGCTGGTGGTGGACCACATCAGCTTCAGCGTGCCGCGCGGCACGCTCACCACCATCCTTGGGCCGTCGGGCTGCGGCAAGACGACCACGCTGCGCCTGATTGCCGGGCTCGAATCTCCCACATCGGGCCGCATCTTCATCGACGGGCATGACGTGACCCCCCTCGGCCCGGCGCAGCGCAACGTGAGCCTGGTGTTCCAGAACTACGCGCTGTTTCCGCACATGAATGTCATCGACAACGTGGTCTACGGCCTGCATTTGTCGGGCCTGGGCAAACAGCAGGTGCGCGACAAGGCGCGTGCCATGCTCGACACCGTGGGCCTGCACGGTCTGGACCAGCGCAGGCCGCACGAGTTGTCGGGCGGGCAGCAGCAGCGCGTGGCCCTGGCCCGCGCGCTGGCGCTGGAGCCTGCCGTGCTGCTGTTTGACGAACCCCTGTCCAACCTGGACGCCCGCCTGCGCCGTTCCATGCGCGAGGAAATCCGGGCCCTGCAACAGCGCCTGAAGCTCACCGTGGCCTATGTCACCCACGACCAGTCCGAGGCCCTGGCCGTCAGCGACCAGATCGTGGTGATGGACCGGGGCGCCATCGCCCAAAGCGGCGTGCCCAGCGCGCTGTACGAGCAACCGACCTCCGAGTTTGTGGCCGGCTTCATGGGCGAGGCCATGCTGTTCGCGGCCCAGAACCACGCGCCCAGCCCGGGCAGCAATGCAGCCACCGGGTATGCGCAGCTGGGCCCGCTGCGTGTGCCGTCACCCGCCGCACTGTCCGCAGGCCCGGTCAAGATCGCCGTGCGGCCTGAGGCCTGGGTGATCGGCCCGGCCACATCGGCGGGCCTGGCCGCGCGGGTCACCCGCTGCACCTATCTGGGCAGCGTCATGGAATACACCTTTGCCAGCGCCCTGGGCGCCATTTTTGTGGTGTCGCCCCTGGTGGAGTTGCCGCTGGATGTGGGGGCCCCGGTCAGCCTGACGCTGGCAGACCACGGGGTGTCCGTCGTGGCCGGATGAGGCGGGCGACGTTTGCCCGTCACGCGCCACGCCGTTCACTGATACTTTTTTGATGAGCGATGCCCTTGGACTACACCGTTGCTGTTTTTGATCTGGACAACTGCCTGATGGATGCCCGGGCGGTGGGGCCCTTGTTCGAGCCCGCTTTCGAGGCTGTGCGGCAAGCCAACCAGGGCGCGTTGAGCCCGGACGCCCTTGAGCAAGCGCTGCAGGCCTGCTGGTTCACCGCGTTCGACCTGGTGGCTGAGCGCCACCATTTCACGCCCGCGATGCGCGCGGCGGGGTGGCAGCAGTTCAGCCAGATGGAGGCGAAGGCGCCGTTGCGAGGCTACGCCGACATCGAACTGCTGCCCCGCATCCCGCTGCGGCGCTACCTGGTCACCAGCGGCTTTCGGCGCCTGCAGGACAGCAAGATCGATGCGCTGGGAATCCGCCCGTGGTTCGAACAGGTGCTCATCGACGCGATTGACGCACCACCCACCGACGCCGCGCATGGCAAGCAGGCCATTTTTGAGCAGATCCTGGCCCGCGAGGGCTGCGCGCCCCGCCAGATGCTGGTGGTGGGCGACAACCCCTTGTCCGAACTGTCGGCCGGGCGCGCCCTGGGGGCCACCACCGTCCAGACGGTGCGGCCGGGGGTCGAACCCTGGCCTCTGGCCGACCACCGGGTGGAGGGGCTGCAAGGGCTGCTGGCCCTGCTGTCGGAGGATGCGCCCCGCGCCGCGGCAGATACGCCCCCAGCGGGCCCAGGCCGGGGAATTGAATGAAATCGGCGTCAAGCGCTAGTGAAATATGCGCTAATAGCTATTGAATATGTAGCAAGAATTGGGAGTGCGGTGGGCGCAGCACGCCGAGTCGACAGGGATCATGGGAGACAATCGGCGCCCACCTTTGCCGACCTGGCGCGCTTTTCTCCGTGAACTCTCCTGTCTTCACCTCGCTGATCCCCGTCATCCTGTTCATCGCCATTGGCTTTTATGTGGGGCGGCGTGGCTGGATTCGTGCCGAATCCGTCAAGGACCTGGCCAACCTGGTGTTCATGGTGCTCACGCCCGCGCTGCTGTTTCGCACCATGAGCACGGTGCACATCGAAGACCTCAACTTCGGCCCCGTGGGCATCTACTTTGTGGCGTTTGGCGTGGTCTACGCGGCCACGCTGGCGGTGCAGGGCTTCAACACACTGGGCGCCGCCCGGGCGCTGGCCAACACCTTCAGCAACACGCTGATGATCGGCGTGCCGCTGGTGGGCCTGGTGTTTGGCGATGCGGGGCTGGTCACGCTGTTCACCCTGATCTCGGTGCACTCGCTCATCCTGCTGACTGCGGCCACGGTGGTGTTCGAGCTGGCGGCTGCACGCGAACATGCCGGGCGCCCAGGCGGCGTGCAGCAGCCCATGTGGCGCACCGTGCTGCAGGCCATCCGCAACGGCATCGTGCACCCCGTGCCGCTGCCCATCATTGCGGGTCTGCTGTTTGCACAGACGGGACTGGTGGTGCCCGAGGTGGTGGGCAAGCCCCTGCAGCTGCTGGGCCAGGCGCTGGGGCCGATTGCGCTGCTGCTGGTGGGGGTGACGCTGGCGTTCACCAAGGTGGGCCACCAGTTCAAGGCTGCGCTGCGCATTGCGCTGGTGAAATGTGTGGTGCACCCGCTGGTGCTGGCCAGCATGGGCTGGGCGCTGGGCCTGTCGGGCATGCCGCTGGCCGTGATGATCGTGGCGGCATCGCTGCCCGTGGGGGCCAACGTCTTCTTGTTCTCCCAGCGCTACCGCGTGGCAGAAGAAGAGGTGACCGCCAGCGTGGCGGTGTCTACCGCGCTGGGGCTGGTGACGATGCCGGTGGTGATTGTGGCGGTGACGCGCTGGGTGGCGGGCTGAGCTAACGGCCCAGGGCCCTAGTTCAGGTCAGGGCGCCAGCCGCTCCCGCACCCAGTCGCTGCCATCGAGGCGGTAGCGCAGCCGGTCATGCAGACGGCTCTTGCGCCCCTGCCAGAACTCCCACTGGTCGGGCTTGAGTCGGTAGCCGCCCCAGTGTGGAGGGCGGGGCGGTTTCAGCATGAATTGCGCCCCGTATTTGGCCGCGTTGGCCACCAGCACGCTGCGGCCTGAAATGACCTGGCTTTGGGGGCTGGCCCAGGCGCCGATGCGCGAATCCAGGGGGCGGCTGCTGAAGTATTCGTCGCTTTCCTCGTCGCTGACCTTCTCCACCACGCCTTCGATGCGCACCACACGCTCCAGCTCCACCCAGTGAAACTGCAGCGCTGCAAACGGGTTGCCCGCAATCTGGCGGCCCTTGCGGCTGTCGTAGTTGGTAAACCAGACAATGCCGCGCTCGTCATAACCCTTGATGAGCACGATGCGTGTGCTGGGTCGCAGGTCGCTGCCCACGGTGGCCAGGGTCATGGCGTTGGGCTCGGGCACTTCGGCGCTGATGGCTTCTTTGAGCCACTGGTCAAACTGCTGCAGGGGGGCGGCGTGCGAGGCGTCTTCGTTGAGTTCGGCGCGCTCGTAGCTCTTGCGGAGGTCCGCGATGGAGTTCGTGGTCATGGCCACGATTGTGCATCCCCCGTACCATGGTGCTTTGCGCTAGGGCATGGCGCCGTAGTCATGCGCACGGGCTTTGGTGGTGATCGAATTTGTGTTCGCTTATATTCCTGGTTCCGATGAAACCCAAAGATGACGAGAAACAGCGCGCCATTGCCCAGGCCACCTTTGAACTGGTGGCCCAGCGCGGCCTGAGCGGCCTGACCCTGGCCGACATTGCCCGGGCAGCGGGTGTGGCCACGAGCACGCTGTACGTGTACTACCCGTCCAAGGACGAACTGATCAGCCAGCTGTACCAGGATGCCAAGACCGTGACGGCCGCGCGCATCATGAGTGGGATAGAACCTGGCATGCCCTACCGCGCACGGGTGCGCCGCGCCTGGGGTAATCTGCTGCGCCATCGGCTGGACCAATACGCCGAGGTGGTGTTCCAGGAGCAGTACTACAACTCGCCCTGGTTCACCCAGGGCAACCGCGAATTTTCGACCCGGCTGATGGCGGGCTTTTTTGCGCTGATGGAAGAAGGCCAGCAGCAGGAGATCCTCAAGGCCGTGCCCATTCCGCTGCTCACGGCCAGCCTGGTGGGCTCGGTGCGGGAGACCGGCAACCTGATCCGTACCCAGGTGCTGCCCGATGACGAGGCCGTGCACCAAATGGCGTTTGGCCTGTGCTGGGACGCCATCAAGGCGTAAATCGTGCCGCTGCAGAAACTCGAATTTTGCGGTTTAATCGAATAGTTATTCTCTTAAAACAACAAAGCGGCTTGATGTCTGCCCGCGCCGCCCTACCGATTGCGCTGTGCTTTTGAGCGCTGACCTTCACCCCAAGGAGTCCCACGATGCCCACCCTCAATATCAACGGCAAAGACACGGCCGTGGATGCCGACGAATCCACCCCCATCCTCTGGGCCCTGCGCGACACGCTGGGCATGACCGGCACCAAGTTTGGCTGCGGCCAGGCGCTGTGCGGTGCGTGCACCGTGCACCTGAACGGCTCGCCGGTGCGGTCCTGCATCACGCCCATCTCGGCGGCGGCAGGCCAGAAGATCACCACCATTGAAGCCATTGCCGCCGACGACAAGGTGGGCAAGGCCGTGCATGCCGCCTGGGTCAAGCACGATGTGGCCCAGTGCGGCTACTGCCAGAGCGGCCAGATCATGAGCGCCACCGCGCTGCTCAAGGGCAAGAATAAGCCCTCCGACGCCGACATCGACGCTGCCATGGCCGGCAACGTGTGCCGCTGCGGCACCTACGTGCGCATCCGCGCCGCCATCCACGACGCTGCCAAGACCCTGGCCTGATTGAAGGAGACCACCATGCACTTCGAACCCCATGCCCTGCAGGGCCAGGCACAACATTTCATGCCAAAACACCTCCAAGCGCTAGTGGATAAAGCGCAGGGCGCTATGAATTCAGGAGCTTTTGATGCCTCGGAAGGTGTGGCTCGCCGCACCTTCCTCAAGGTGTCGGCTGCCTCGGGCTTTGCGCTGGGCGCGTTTCCCCTGGTGTCTGCTGCACAGGGCGCAGCCGCTGCGGCCCCCGCTGGCCTCAAGCCGCACGAACAGCCCTCTGCCTTTGTGCGCATCGATGCCGATGGCACCGTCACCGTCACCATCAATCGCCTGGACTTTGGCCAGGGCGTGCAAACCGGCCTGCCCATGATCCTGGCCGAGGAGCTGGATGCCGACTGGAGCAAGGTGCGCAGCGTGCACGGCGACGCCAACCCGGCCTACGCCGACCCCGCATTTGGAATGCACCTCACCGGTGGCTCCAACTCCATCAAGAACTCGTATACCCAGTACCGCGAGCTGGGCGCGCGCACCCGGGCCATGCTGGTTTCGGCGGCGGCCGCCCAGTGGGGCGTGGACGCGTCGGCCCTGCGCACCAGCAACGGCTTTGTGGTCGGCCCCGGTGGCAAGAAGCTGGGCTACGGTGCACTGGCCGAAGCCGCCATGAAGCAGCCCGTGCCTGAAAAGGTCGCACTCAAGGACCCCAAGCAATTCCGCCTGATCGGCAAGCCCACCGGGCGCCTGGATGCCAAGGCCAAGTCGAGCGGCCAGCAGGACTACGGCATTGACGTGCGCCTGCCCGGCATGTTGACGGCCGTGGTGGCCCGCCCGCCCGTGTTTGGCGCCAAGGTGAAGTCCCTGGACGACAGCGCCGCCAAAGCCATCAAGGGCGTGAAGGCCGTGCTTCGCGTGCCCACCGACCGGGGCGGCGAGGGCGTTGCCATCGTGGCCGACGGCTACTGGCCCGCCAAGCAGGGGCGCGACGCCCTCAAGGTGGAGTGGGACACCAGCGCGGTCACCAAGCCCGACACCGCCGCGCTGCTGGCGCAGTACCGCGAACTGGCCGCCAAGCCAGGCAATGTGGCCATGCAGGCCGACATGGCGCCGCTGGCGGGCGCACCCCACAAGATCAGTGCCGAGTTCGTCTTCCCGTACCTGGCGCACGCGCCCATGGAGCCGCTCAACTGCACCGTGAAGCTGGACGGCGACAAGGCCGAACTGTGGATGGGCACCCAGATGCCCGGCCTGGACGCGATGGCCGCCGCCAAGACACTGGGCCTGCAGCCGCAGAACGTGAAGGTCAACACGCAGATGGCCGGTGGCGGCTTTGGCCGCCGCGCCATCCCCACCAGCGACTACGTGGTGGAGGCCTGCGGCGTGGCCAAGGCGGCCCACACCGTCGGTATCACCGCGCCCGTGCGCACGCTGTGGAGCCGCGAAGACGACATCAAGGGCGGCTACTACCGCCCCATGCACGTGCACCGCGCCGAGATCGGCTTTGACGCCAAGGGCAAGATCCTGGCGTGGGACCACACCATCGTCGGCCAGTCCATCACCAAGGGCTCGCCGTTCGAGGCCTTCATGATCAAGAACGGCATTGACGCCACGGCCATCGAAGGCATGAAAGAGCCCTACGACGTGCCCATGAAGCTGTCGGTACACCACCCGGACGTGAACGTGCCGGTGCTGTGGTGGCGTAGCGTGGGTTCTACCCACACGGCCTACGCCATGGAGACTCTGATCGACGAAGTGGCCCGTACCACCAAGCAGGACCCTGTGGCGTACCGCCTGGCCCTGATGGGCGACAAGCACCCGCGCCACAAGGCGGCGCTGCAGCTGGCCGTCGCCCAGTCGGGCTACGGCAAGAAGAAGCTGGCCGCCGGCCGCGCCTGGGGCGTGGCGGTGCACGAGTCGTTCGAGTCGGTGGTGGCCTATGTGGTCGAGGCCTCCGTCAAAGACGGCACGCCCAAGCTGCACAGCATCACGGCCGGCGTGCATTGCAACCTGGTGGTCAACCCCAAAAGCGTGGAAGCCCAGGTACAAGGCGCCGCGCTGATGGGCCTGGGCACCTGCCTGCCCGGCGCAGCCATCACGCTCAAGGACGGTGTGGTGGAGCAGAGCAACTTCGGCGACTACGCCGTGCCCCGCATCACCGACATGCCGCAGGTGACGGTGCACATCGTGCCCAGCGCCGATCCGCCGAAGGGCATGGGCGAACCTGGCCTGCCACCGCTGGCACCGGCGTTTGCCAATGCCATCGCGCAGATCACGGGCAAGACGCCACGCGAGCTGCCGTTCAAGCTGGCTTGATAAAGCTTGTTGGAATAAGAGCGCCGGGTTTGGGAAAGCCCGGCGCTTTTTTTACGACCCATCCATCTGCTTCAGGTCGGTGTCCGACCATAGCATTGCTCTGGTTGTGTTTTGGCACGCAGCTTTCGGCCAGGAGCTGTCGCTCAGACGACTCATTTCACGTAATGCTCGCGGGTCGTGGATCAAGGAGGTTTCAATGCTGCAGCAATATGAAGAACTCGCAGTACTAGATCAGGGCGAGGATGGTGCAATCGTCTCGATTCGCGGCCAGGATGGCCCCTCGATTGTTTTAGGAGCGGGATATCTACATCACTTGGATAAAGTCTTGGCCGCCGCTATGTGTGACATCGAAGTAGGGGCGACGGGTCAAGGAGTTAAGTTGCTGTGCGCGGAGATTCACACCTTGCTTGCCGCGTATGAAGAGACCCAAAACAAGTTCTATGGCAAGGGGGCACCCAACTCTTCTCGCTCCATAGCAGAGGCCATCCGTGAGCTTCGAGAAATGCGCGAACAACTTGATCAGTTGCGTTAGGACGGGCCATAGAGAGCAGCACGATTGAATTGCAATCTAGTTCTCACTATCTGGAGGTGCTTTGGTGTCTGCCGTGGGCCTGATAGCGTCCTTCGCCGTCGGGCAGAATTCGGCCAGAAGCCGTCGGTCACCGTAGTTGAAAGCGGACGCTCAATGTTTGAGCTCAACAGTCACAGCAGGCGGTCCGTTGCAACGAAGGGTAAAACGCACATGGATAGACGCCTCCGATCAATTCCGCGGGGGGGTACGCGGCGCTGACTTCGGCGTGACGACCGTTCCATCGAACAGAACCACAGCTACCAGATCTGCGCCCCAGACCTTTTTTCCTGCGACTATGGGCTGAAATTCAACGCGGTAAAACCAACCGTCCTTGGTACCAGAGCCAGCTGCGGACTGCATCCGCAGATCTATCTGACTGACTGCCAGTTGTGTGAGTTCAGGGTGGCGCTTTCGCAGCCATAACTCACTGGCTTCTACAGCCTTCCCGACGGACAGCGGCGGTGGCCCGGCTGACGACGGTGTCCACTTAGGCTGTGCGTCCCACTTCTCGCGAGCTACCTCCCAATTCTGCATGACGTTGTCGCGGCCTTCGCCCAACAAGAAGACGGAACTAGGCTGCGCGCTGAGTGCGGCCGGTATCAACGCGATGAATAGGATCGCTCGAAGAATGTTGTGACTCATCTTGTCCCAAGTTGGAGGGGTCGCCGAAGGCTGCAGGTACTAACTCGGCAAACTATAGCTCGTCAAAGGCAGGCACATGAACCTAGACAGCGCGGTTTGGACTTCATACCAGCGGGGAGTGACCCACCGGCAGCTATGGGTGGTTTTGTAAACCGACGGTTTCGGGCCCTAAGCCGACATTAGGGCTTCCGATAGCGCTTGTGACGTTGGCGGTGGATTTGCAGATCGTCGGACATCGATTTCGCCCTTCCGGCGCCAAAGATGGAAACCCAGCCTGCAAACAGGGAAAGCCCTGCGGGGAGAAGAATCGCCGCGAGACCCATACCATCTCGCGCCAACTTGAAGGCCATCGCGGCAAGTACCAATGCAATGCCCCCAATCAGCAGGCGCCTCGCCCAAAGATATGTCACGTACATAAGGCGCTCTGCACCAGAGACAGGCTCGTTAGAGTCTAACTTGTCTTCAAAGAACGCCTGCCAGAAGACCCAGAAAATAATGGGAGCCAGCAGTATTGCGAAGAACGCTCTCTCCCCATCCATCAAAAGCCAGGCAGAGAGAGAGATCAAGACGATGCCTACTGCAATAAGAACTCTACGCTCCATAACTTGCCAACGCTCCATGCCTTCTCCTAAATGAATGGGTGAACGTCTGCTCTTAGCCGAAAGTACTCATTCGCGTGCGGACGCCCTATGTCCGCAATCAGCCTACAGCGGTATCCGATCTCTCTCAACACCTTTGTAATCCAGAAAATGAAGACGCTTCAATTGCCGTGCTTGGAAAGCATGCAAATCGGGGCAGGACCCGTGGCCAATTCTGCTTTTAGATTGCGGAGATTGTTTTGACAATCATCGCCTGTTGTGCGCGGTCGCCAATGGTGGGTGTTGCGCCATGTGCGTGGCGGCGTTCAATACTTTAGATTCACCCCCAGATCGCCCAGCTTTTTCGCAAAAGAGTCCCTGCGTTTTGCCGCCTTTGCCGCTGTTTCTGTGGCGGCTTGTATCGCCTTGGGGCCCTTGTTCGCAGCCGCTTGGATCAGTCCGAACTTGTGAGCGGCATCTGCCTCGGCCCGCTTGAATGTGGCAATCAGTTCAGCATGCGCAATGGTTGGATTCACATCGGCTCCCTTATCAATCAGCGCCGTCACGCTTAAATTTGGACGTTGGTGCGAAGCAAGGCCGTTTTCAATTCGCGCGTGGCCGGTTTGGAAATATCCACCTTTTGCACCGCCAGATCGAACGAAGAGCCTGGCTTGATGCTGGTGGGCAGTATCTTTTTGGCTGGAAGCTTGGCAGGGTAGGTGCCTTTACCCGGACACATGCGAACGGAAAACCCGAATTCTTCGAGCAGGCCTTTTGCATACAGCTCCGCCAATTGGTGAAACGATACGAAGGTGGAGCGTTTCACGTCTTTGAGTCCGGGCTGGCTGACGTCGCGAACGAGCTCGAATTTGCCCAGTGAATCGCGCTGTGTATCAGTGAAAGGATGCAGCAAGAAAGCCTGACGAACGCCATCCTTTTTAGACACCAAAGTGTGCTCGACGGCTATATCGATTAGCAGCATATTTTTTTATCTCCGCGAGTTGCAGTTTGCTTGGCCGAATCAGCTGGGGATCCTCTGCATGAATCGAGCGGTAAGTGTGCGCTGTGGATCGGGATGGGCTGCAAGGCGCAAAGCGCAGCAATAGCCGTAGCTATTGCGAGCATTTGCAACGCGGCAGACCGCCCGAGTCCGCAGATGCGCACGGCGCGGTGATTTGTTCAGAGGATCCCTGGTGCCACCCAAAGTCGCAGATTTTGTTTTCAAACCCAGTCACTGGGGTGCACGAAGCGGCCAAAAATCACCCGCGGGGCGAGGACTTTAACTGAAGGGCCCCCCATGGCAGTTCCATAGTGCGCGGCAAACGGAACGGTTCGGGTCAAAAACTGCCTGCCAATGGTGGTCGAGTGAAAGTTCGAAATCAGCCTGAGGCTGTCCGTGACGCTGCAGACCAACCCTATTGAATGAAAAGTGCTACTAGCGCTTTGTGGATAAGCGCTGGCAGCTATGAATTTTGAAGTGATCGACAGAGGAGCGTTGGCGGCGCTGCCATCACTTCATTTCAAACTGCGCTGATTGCACTTTGCTCCCCAGCTTGATCAGGCACCCGCAGTGAAGCGTGCGCCGCAGTCCTCTACGGTGCTCGGCGGTCCATGAGATGCTCTGGCCCCAGCGCTGCGCAGGAGGTGGCGCCCAGCATTGCCAAGTTGCGGTCCACCTCGGCGCGCAATAGATCGATGGCCGCTGTAACGCCTGCCTCGCCGTCCACTGCTGCTGCGTAGTTGAAGGGCCGCCCCACAAACACTGCCTGCGCGCCCAGCGCCAGGGCCTTGATCACGTCGGTGCCCCGGCGGATGCCGCCGTCCAACATTACGGTCATGCCGCTGCCAGCCTGCTCGGCAATGGCGGGCAGCACTCGCAGCGGGGCCACGGCGCCATCGAGCTGGCGACCGCCGTGGTTGCTGACGATGATGCCGTCCACCCCGTGCTGGCGGGCGAGGGCGGCATCCTGCGGGCTGAGGATGCCCTTGACGACCAGCGGGCCGCGCCACTGGCGGCGGATGTGGGCGATGTGGCTCCAGTCAAAGTGGTCACGCGCGGCAAAGTCGCGCTGTACACGTGAGGACAGGATGGGCGCGCCGCGCTCGGCAAACGAGTTTTCAAAATGCGGCATGCCGTGGTGTGCCAGCGTGCGCAGCAGTGTGCCTGCCAGCCAGCGCGGGCGCACCATGCCGTCCCACGCCAGGCGAAGGCTGGGGCGCAGCGGGGTGGAGAAGCCCGCGCGGATGTTGTTCTCGCGGTTGCCCGCCACGGGGATGTCCACTGTCACTACGAGGGTCTGTACGCCTGCCGCAATCACGCGCCACAGCAAGGCGTCGATGCGTTCGGGGGTGCCGGGCAGGTAGGCCTGGAACCAAGTGCCGGGGGCGGCGGCCATCACTTCTTCCAGCCGGATGAGCGAGCTGCCGCTTTGCACGGCCGGGATGCCCGCCGCTGCCGCCGCACGGGCGAGCACGATGTCGCCCCGGTAGGCCGACAGCGCCGCTATGCCCATGGGCGCGATGCCGAAGGGGCTGGCATAGCGCTGGCCAAACAGGGTTACGCCCTGGTCGCGTTGGGCCACGTTGCGCAGCACGCGGGGGACGAGGGCGATCTCTCGGAACGCCTGGCGGTTGTCGTCCAGGGCCAGGTTGTCTTCCGCCGCCCCGGCGACGTAGCCAAAGATAGGGCGGGGTAGCACGCGGCGGGCAGCGGCTTCAAAGTCGTCCAGCGACAGCAGATGGGACGTGCGGCCACTGCGATGCGTTCCGTTGAAGGCGCTCCAGGCATTGGTGGGGGGCTGTTGGGGCGTGGTGGAGGGGGTGGGCATAGCGTGACTCCAGGCAAGAGCTAACGAGGGCTGGAAAGCAGTGTCCTGAAACCGCAATAATCAAGAAAGCGAATTTATTGCTAATAATTTGTTCTCCAAATTGAAAATACATTCACGACATGACCCTTAAGCAGCTCGAAGCCTTCTACTGGGCCGCCACCTGCAGCAGCTTTGCCATGGCTGCGGAGCGGGTGCACCTGTCGGTGTCCTCCCTGTCTAAGCGGATCGCCGAACTGGAGGCATCGCTGGGTCAGGTGCTCTTTGACCGCGCCGGGCACCGCGCGGCTTTGACGGAGTCGGGCACGCGACTGCTGCCCCTGGCGGGCGCGTTGCTGCAGCAGGCAGACCGTTTGCAGCAGGACATGGGTAGCACCACCGGCCTGCGCGGCCCCTGCCGCCTGGGGGTGGGCGAGCTGACGGCGATCACCTGGCTGCCGCGCCTGGTGGAAGCCCTGGCGGCGGCGCACCCGGCACTGGAGGTGTCGGTGCACGTGGATGTGGGCGCTGCCCTGGCAGGGCGGTTGGACAAGGGCGAGCTGGATGTGGCCGTGATCGCCGGCCCCGCCAGCCGCAGCGCGCTCACCTCGGTGCCGCTGGCGCATGCGCGCTTTGCCTGGTGCGCTGGCCCTGGCGTGGCGCACGGCCTGCGCCAGATGGATGCCGATGCGATGCAGTCGCAACCGCTGATAACGCTGCCGCAAGGCTCGGGGGTGACCCACCTCATCGACGACTGGCTGCGGCAGGCCGATGCACGCCCCGCGCGCAGATTGGTGTGCAACCACTGGGGCGCCATCGTGGGCTTGCTGGCACAGGGCAGCGGCATTGGCCTGCTGCCCGAGGGCTGGGCGCAAGCCCTGCACGCCAGGGATGTGTTGCAGGTGTTGCCAAGCCCTGTGCCGCTGGGGTCGCTCGGCTATGCGTTGCACAGTCGGCGTGATGACCTGCGGCCGCTGGTGAGCATGCTGCACGGGCTGGCAGCGCAGCATGCGGATTTCACGGTGGCGAGTGGCGCGTTCTGAAGACTGCTGGCCCGGCATCGCAGCACTAGAATCGCGCCCGCTGCACGCCACAGTTGATGGCCCAGCAACCTGTTCAAGCGGAACCCCATGCTCGTATCGCCTTTGCTCCCCGTCGTTCTGGTGCTGGCCTCGGGCCGGGGAGCGCGTTTTGCTGCGTCCGGCGGTGCGGTGCACAAGCTGCGCGCGCCCCTGGGAGCAAAGACCGTGCTGGAACACACCCTAGATGCCGTGCGCGCCAGCGGCCTGCCCTGGCACCTCGAAGACGCAGGCCACCCCGGCATGGGGGATTCGATCGCCGCAGCCGTGCGCGCCACGGCCCAGGCGCCCGGTTGGCTGGTGTTGCCGGGGGATTTGCCGCTGATCCGTCCCGACACCTTGCGCACCATCGCCGCCGCGCTGGCGGACCCGGACTGCGCCGTGGTCATGCCGGTGTACCAGGGCGAGCGCGGTCACCCTGTGGGGTTTTCGGCCGCATGCTTGTCCAGCTTGCGGGCGCTGACTGGCGAGCAGGGCGCCGCTAGCGTAGTGCGCGCGCAGGCGCAGCAGGGCAGGGTACGGCAGGTGGAGGTGGATGACGAAGGCACGGTGACCGACATAGACACCGTGCAAGACCTGGAACGCGCCGCGCAGTTGCTGGCAGCGCGCGGGTAACGGCGGCGAAGGCCGCTTTCGCTTTATTTGGAAGCAATCACCGCGCAAGCCAGGCGTGGTCCTGCGTTGCCGGTGGGTTGGGTCTTGTAGTCGTCGGGGTCGCGGTGAACGATCAGGCCCTTGCCGACGATGTCTGTGGTGGGGCCGCCCACGCTGATGGACCGCGACACAAAGCTGAATGCGGCGACGCCGTATTTGTCGGCCTTGAGGCTGGGCAGATCACCGGTGTGGTGTTCTCCCGCGCCGTGGGACCCGTGCGGTTTGGCCGTGGGGTTGAAATGTCCGCCGGTGCTCATGCCGTCGCCGCTGGAGCAGTCGCCCTTTTCATGCACATGAAAGCCGTGTTCTGCGTCAGGTTTGAGTCCACGAATTTCACCCGACACCTGCACACCATCGCCGGTCTGTACAAACGTCACCGTACCAGTGGCTGTGTTGCCCCGGGTGGGCTCCAGCTTGGCGGTAGCGCGGTTGCCAGACAGGTGGGAGGCACAGCCCGCCAGCGCCACAACAGCCAGGGAAGACAGGGCAAAAGCAAAACGAATATTCATGACTCAAACTCCTCGGTGCGAATGAATGAACGCGGGATTGAACCCGATACAAAGGCGCAGTCTCGCAAGCCACCACGCGAGAGTCCAGAAAAATGTGCACTATGCCTCTTTTTGGGCCAACGCGATCAACCGAGCCAAAGCCCTGTCGTGGATGCCGTGCTTGCGCAACTCGTCGTAGGTGGCCTGGGCGTAGTCGCGGGTGGTGCCGTAGCGTCCACAGGCCTGCTCGAAAATGCGGCAGTATTCGTGGTCTGGCAGCTCGCCCGTGTGGTTGGGACTTTTGCGCGACAGGGTAAAGGCCAGCGCCCGCACCGGGCCATGGGGCGTGTGGCACACCAGCCAGCGCGGGTCGTAGACAGCGGTGACCATCTCGCGTTGCCACAGGTTGATCATCACCTGCCGCGCATGCACCTTGTCCACGCGGAACACCATGCCCCGGCAGCTTCCGCCCGACAGCATGCCGAACACCAGTCCCGGGCACTCGGGCGTGCCACGGTTGATACGGCTCCACATCTTGAGCGCCCTGTGCCAGCCGTGGACCTTGGCCGGGCGGCGCTCGGCGTAGTCAAAATCCGGCCGCCAGATGAGCGACCCATAGCCAAAAATCCACAGGTCCTGATGGCCACCCCATTCCTGAAGGGCACGCTCCAGCATCGGCGCCGGGTCTCGCAGTGGGGCGGGCAGATTCGTCATGCCTTCACTCTACAATCGAAAGCTTTGCTGCAAGCGGCCGGGGCCTTGTTTTCGCAACGCCTGCATTGGCCGTCCAACCACTTTATTCATCACTACAGGGATCTTCCATGTCCAGCTCTGACGACGATAGCCAACAACGTTTTGCCCTCGGTTTTCTGTTTGCACTGATTGCGTTGGTGATCTCCGTGGTCGTGGGCACCGTGGTGGTCAAGCGTCTGGGCGCCAAGGCACCGGTCCAGCCTGCCGCCGTTGCGGCCAGCAACACGCCCGCAGCACCCGCCGTAGCCGTGGAAGAAGATATTGCCAGCGTGCGCGTGGAAAACGGTGTGGTGAAGTTCTACTTTGCCACCGCCAAGGCCGAGCTGGCCGTGGGTGCCAACGAAGCCCTGGCCGACGTGGTCAAGGGTGTGGCTGAGGGCAAGAAGGCCGTCATTTCCGGCTTCCACGATGCCACGGGCGACGCCGCACTGAATGCAGAACTGGCCAAGCAGCGCGCAGTGGCCGTGGCCGAAGCGCTCAAGGCCCTGGGCGTGGCCGAAGACAAGGTGGAGCTGAAGAAGCCAGAAGAAACCACCGCGACCGGCAGCAACGCCGAAGCCCGCCGCGTGGAAGTGACGCTGGGCGCCCTGTAAGCGCCGCCTGCTTCTCCAACAAAAAACCCGGTGCTCCCGGGTTTTTTTGGGCCAAATGGCCGCATGCGCTAGTGGAATATGCGCCAGCAGCTATCTATTTGATAGTGAATATTACCGCAGACCCTGGCCGCCTGCGCCTTCGGCGCGCTGGATCAACTCGATCTTGTAGCCATCGGGGTCGGTCACAAACGCGATCACCGTGGTGCCGCCCTTGACCGGACCTGCTTCGCGCGTCACGTTGCCACCCGAGGCCTTGATCTTTTCGCACGCGGCATACGCATCGTGCACGCCCAGCGCGATGTGGCCGTAGGCCGTGCCCATGTCGTAGCTTTCCACGCCCCAGTTGTAGGTCAACTCGATCTCGGCCTGGCCGGGGTTGCCGCCCTCGAAGCCCAGAAAGGCCAGCGAGTATTTGTACTCGGGGTTCTCGGACTGGCGCAGCAGTTGCATACCCAGCACCTGGGTGTAGAAATCAATCGAGCGTTGAAGGTTGCCAACGCGCAGCATCGTGTGGAGGAATTTCATCCCTTCGATTGTGCAGGCAGATCGAAAACCAGGCAGGTGGTGGTGGCGTGGGCATACAGCGTGCCGTCCGGCCCCACCAGGCGCGCCTCGGCCGTGGCCAGCTGGCGCCCGCTGTGGATCACCCGGCCCTCGGCGCGCACGCGCTGTACCTTGGGCGTGATGGCCTTTACCAGGTTGATGCCCAGCTCGGCCGTGGTGTAGCCGCGCCCAGGTTCCATGCGCGTGTGGATGGAGCAGCCCAGGGCGGAGTCGAGCAGGGTGGCAAACCAGCCGCCATGCACCGTGCCCATGGGGTTCAGGTGCTCTGCGCGGGGTGTGCCCTGGAAGATGGCCGTACCTTCTCCCACTTCGACGATCAGGAAGTCCAGCGTCTTGGCAATGGCCGCGTAGGGCAACTCACCGCGCAGCATGGCCTGCATCTGCTGCAGGCCGTTCAGGTGGGCGATCTGCTCGCGGCGGGCCACGCCCGGGCCGGGGCCTGCATCCAGCGTGGCCAGAATGTCGCGCTCCTGTGCCAGCCAGTGTTCAAGGTGGTTGTGCTGTGTCATGGGGTGTCCTGGTTGGTGGCGGGGTTGAAATGCATGAGTTGCATATGCAATTATTGCAGATACAATCAAATCCATGCAAGCCAACCCATCCACCCTGGCCCCTGTGCTGCCGCAGGGCTGCACCAACTTCAAGCTGCGCCAGCTGATGCGCCGCGTGGCCAACCACTACGACGCCGAAATGGCGAAATGTGGACTCAAGACCACGCAGTACTCGCTGCTGTCGCATGTGCTCAAGCTGGGCCCGATTCGCCCCGGTGATCTGGCCACGGAGATGAAGATGGATGCGTCCACGCTGACCCGCAACCTGCGCCCGTTGGTGGATGCGGGCTGGGTGACGCTGAGGGCGGGCACGGACGCACGCAGCCGCCTGGTGCACATCACCGACGCAGGCCGCGACAAGCGCGCGGAAGCGCAACGCCACTGGAAGGCCGCACAACTGGCGCTGAACGAGGCACTGGGCGTGGAACGCGTGATGGCCTTGCACGCGTTGGTGGACGACTCGCTCGATCTGCTGGCAGCACTGCCAGTGCAGGAGACTGCGCATGACGAATAACCACACCCCGCAGGCGACGGCCACCAAGCCCGCCGCACCGCTGGCCCTGTGGCTGGTGCTGCTGGCGGCCTCAGGCGCCTTTGCGCTGACCATGGGCACGCGCCAGACCATGGGTCTGTTCCTGTCCGCACTCAACACCTCCACGGGCCTGGGCATCGGCAGCATCAGCCTGGCGTTTGCGTTTGGCCAACTGTGGTGGGGGCTGACCCAGCCGTTTGCCGGGGCTGTGGCCGACCGCATCGGCACGGGTCGTGTGATCCTGATAGGTGTGGCGCTGGTGGCGCTGGGCACCTTCATCACGCCGTATATGACCACCACGGCCGGGTTGATTTTTGCGATTGGCGTGTTGGCCGCAGGCGGCGCAGGCATGGCTGGGCCGTCTGTGCTGATGGCGGCCACTGCCCGGCTGGTGCCTGTGCAAAAGCGCGGGCTGGCCAGCGGCATCGTCAACGCGGGCGGCTCGTTCGGGCAGTTTTTGATGGCGCCCGTCGCCATCAGCCTGACCGCCGCCGTGGGCTGGGCCAGTGCGATGCAGTGGCTGGGCGTGCTGGTGCTGCTAGCGCTGCCGGCGGTGTGGGTGCTCAAGGGCAACTCCAACGCCCTGGCGGCACAGGCTGCAGCGGTATCCGGCCAGAAGGCATTGACCGCGCGCGAGGCCATTGCCCAGGCCCTGGCCACACCGAGCTACCGGTATCTGGCGGCAGGCTTTCTGGTGTGCGGCTTTCACGTGGCGTTCCTGGCCACGCACTTGCCCGGCGTGATCGCAGCGTGCGGGTTGGCGCCCGAAGTAGGGGGCTGGTCGCTGGCGGTGATCGGGCTGTTCAACATTGTGGGCAGCCTGGCCATGGGCTGGGCGGTAGGGCGCTGGCGCATGAAGTCGCTGCTGTCGCTGCTGTACGCCACGCGAGGTCTGGCGGTGCTGATTTTCCTGTTTGCTCCCAAGACGCCGGCCGTGGTGCTGGTCTTTGCCGCCGTCATGGGCATCACCTTCTTGTCCACCGTACCACCCACGGCCGGTCTGGTCGCCAAGATGTTTGGCACGGCCAACATGGCAATGCTGTTCGGCATCGTGATGCTGTCGCACCAGATTGGCGGATTCCTGGGTGCCTACCTCGGCGGCAGCGTGTTCCAGGCCACCGGCAGCTATGACTGGGTCTGGTACATCGACATCGTGCTGGCCGTAGGCGCAGCGCTGGTCAACCTGTCGATCCGAGAAGCGCGCGTGGCGCGCCCCGCCGCCACGGCGGCCTGACCAACCACCTTCTCTCCACGAAAGCCATCGACATGACGCAGACCCCCGCCAGCAACGTTTCGACAGCCCCCACGTCCCCGATTTACCTGGACGACCTGTCTGTCGGCGACCAGTTCCAAAGCGGCGAACACGCGATGGACGAAGCGCAGATCACCACCTTTGCTGCGCAGTTCGACCCGCAGCCCTTTCACCTGGACGACGCTGCTGCGCGCGAGACGCTGTTTGGCGGTCTGGCCGCCAGCGGCTGGCACACGGCGGCCGTGACCATGCGCTTGCAAGTGACCAGTGGGCTGCCGATTGCGGGCGGCATCATCGGTGCGGGGGGCGAACTGAGCTGGCCTCGGCCCACACGCGCCACCGATGTGCTGCATGTGGTGAGCGAGGTGGTGCAGATCCAGCCCTCCAAGTCCAAGCCCGACCGAGGCATGGTCACGGTGCGCAGCGAGACCCGCAACCAGCACGGCGATGTGCTTCAGTTGTCTACCGTGCGCATCGTGGTGCCACGCCGGCCTGCAGCCGGTGGGGCAGGGGCCTGATGTGACCGAGGCCCTGAACCCGCGTACCCGCATGCTGCTGGAGGCGCCCATTGCGCCCACCTTGCTGCGGCTGGCCGCGCCCAACGTGCTGGTGATGCTGGCGCAGGCGGGCGTCGGGCTGATCGAGACCTACTTTGTCGGCCAGCTGGGCACCGATGCACTGGCCGGCATGGCGCTGGTGTTTCCGGTCGTCATGCTGATGCAGATGACCTCGGCGGGCGCCATGGGCGGCGGCATTGCTTCGGCCATTGCACGCGCCCTGGGCGCAAGGCGGCGGGACGATGCCGACGCGCTGGTGCTGCATGCGCTGGCCATTGCGGCGGTGTTTTCGCTGGTCTTTACCGTGGGCGTGGTGGGCGGAGGGCGCTGGCTCTACACCCGCATGGGCGGCACGGGCGGCGCACTGAATGCGGCACTGGTCTATTCCAACTGGGTGTTTGCGGGCGCGTTTCTGGTGTGGCTGTTCAACACGCTGTCGGCCGTGATCCGGGGCACGGGCAACATGGCTGTGCCAGCCTACGTCACGGTGCTGGGCGCGTTTGTACTGGTGCCGCTGTCGCCACTGTTCATCTTTGGCTGGGGCCCCATGCCGGGCCTGGGCATTGCCGGTGGCGCCATTGCGCTGATGGCGTATTACCTGATCGGCAGCGCCGTGCTGGCCGCATACCTGTGGTCGCCGCGCAGCCTGCTGCGGCCGTCGCTGGCGCACATCCGGTTTCGTTGGGTGCTGTTCAAAGACATCCTGCGGGTGGGTCTGGTGGGCACGGTGTCTACCGTCGCCACCAATCTGGCGATTGGCGTCACGACCGCATTGGTGGGTGGTTTTGGCACAGCGGCCATCGCGGGCTACGGCACCGCATCGCGGCTGGAATACCTGCTGGTTCCGTTGGTGTTTGGCCTGGGCGCGCCGCTGGTGGCCATGGTCGGCACATGCATCGGCGCTGGCCAGCGCGAGCGCGCCTTGCGCGCCACCTGGATTGGCGCGGCCATGGCGTTTGTGATGGCCGAGGCGATTGGCCTGTGGGCGGCAGCCTTTCCCAACGCGTGGCTGTCCCTGTTCAACAGCGACCCCGCCATGCTGGAAGCGGGTGCGCTGTATCTGCGCACCGTTGGCCCCGTGTACGGCTTCTTCGGCCTGGGCCTGGTGCTGTACTTTGCCTCGCAAGGGGCAGGGCGCCTGCTCTGGCCGGTGATCGGCAACATCGTGCGCCTGGCGGTGGCCGTCACCGGCGGCTGGCTGGCGCTGCGCTGGGGCGGTGGACTGGCCGCCGTGTTTGCAGCGCAGGGGGCGGCGCTGGTGCTTTACGGCTTGGTCAACGCCTGGGCGATTGCTGGCGGCGCCTGGTTCGGTCCGGTGGGCTGGCCGCGCAGTACCACCCGGCTGCTGCAGCGCATGCCACAGGTCTGAAAGTGATGAAAAAATAGCTGCTAGCGCTAGTGAATCATGCGCTGGCAGCTATCAAAACAGGAGTGGTCAGAAGTGCGTCAGACCGGCACGGTGTAGTTGAGCGTCATGCGCCCACCGTCCACAGTCACGATCTCGCCGGTCACATAGCTGGCCGCATCGCTGGCCAGCCAGGCCACCACATCGGCAATCTCGGACGGCTCGCCCAGCCGCTTCATAGGCGTGCGGCTCATGATCTTGTTCTTGGCCTCATCGCTGGTCAGCACGGCCTTGGCGGCCAGCTCGGTGGCGATGGTGCCCGGCGCCACCGCGTTCACGCGGATGTTCTTGTCGGCCAATGCCAGCGCCATCACCCGCGTGAGCTGGTTCACGCCGCCTTTGCTCACGTTGTAGCTGGAGATATTGGGAATGGTCAGCACACCGTTGACCGAGCTCATGTTCACGATCGAACCGCCTCCCGATACCACCATGGCCCGCGCCACCGCCTGGCCGACCAGGAACGAGCCCTTGAGGTTGACCCGCAGCACCGCGTCAAAGTCGGCCTCGGTTACCTCCAGAAAGTCTGCCGCGCGAAAGATGCCCGCGTTGTTCACCAAAACGTCGATGTGCCCATGGGCCGCCAGGGTCTGGGCCACCAGTGCATCCACTTGCGATTTATCGCCCACATCGCAGCGCACATACAGCGCGCCCAGCTCCTGCGCCAGCGCCTGGCCACGCGCATCGTCCACATCGACGATCACCGGCTTGGCGCCTTCGGCAGCAAAGCGGCGGACGCAGGCCTCGCCAATGCCTTGGGCGCCACCCGTGACGATGCAGACGCGGCCCTGATGACCGAAGTGGATGGACGATGTAGAAGGTGCTTGGGTGGGAAGGTTCATGGGCGGTGATGGTAGCGGCTTGGGCAGGATGCGGAGCCGACGGCGCATTGGCGCTTCGTTGGAATGACATCATCAATACTAGATACGATGTATATTATGTAAAATAAAAAATTTACGTTTCCACGTCCATGTCGACACGCTGGCCAGTGGTGTCGGCCAGTATCTCGATGGCTGCCTCCAGCATTGTGTTGACCGGTTGTGCGTCCGGCATCGTTGCAGCGGTACAACTTACCACCACACCGTAAAAACAAGCAATGACCGGCGACAGGCAAACCTTCCCAGCCGGAATCTGGAACTCCGTGATGTACGCCAGCCATTTGTGGTTGGGAGCTGCAACCCGGCTGAATTTAGGTCGCCCAAGTGCTTATCGCCGCCCCGCCCTGTACGGTGTCAATCGGCGCCAATAGATCAAGACCGAAGCTTTTTGCCTCGCGATTTGACAATCTCCCGCACCTCCGGAGGCAGCTCAGGGCTGGTC
Source organism: Acidovorax sp. ACV02 (assembly GCF_014851475.1). Lineage (NCBI taxonomy): Bacteria > Pseudomonadati > Pseudomonadota > Betaproteobacteria > Burkholderiales > Comamonadaceae > Acidovorax > Acidovorax sp. ACV02. The sequence continues at coordinate 92,415 of NZ_JACUZU010000006.1, read as the reverse complement.
GGCAGCGGAGGAAAAACTCGAAATTTCCCCAGATTCCCCAGCTTTGGCTGGATGGCATATACCCAAACTTGCCGTATGCGGTCGCCTTTGCGGGCCTGGCTAGCCCAGCTGCCCGTGAATGTGCTGACAGTCCCCTTTGTCTTGTCGTAGGCCATGAGATAGGAATGTTGCGCACCGCTTTGCATGTGGGTAACCAACTGAATAGAAAAATCGGTGTCTGGCCAGAACCAACCTGGCTGGTCGTGGATGGGACATCCGCACATCATCGTGATCTCGGCCGTGCAGTTGAGCTGCGAGGTTTGCCACTGGGCGCTAACGTTGCTGATACAGAGCCCGGGGATTTCGATAACCATTCCCTCGGGAGTTTCGGGCCCCATGCCAATGTCCACCCCCGGCAGTAGGTTGATGTCTGTCTGCACCAAGCGTGCCTGTTCAGGATGTTTCAACGGCCCAAACACCAGCAAGCGCAACTGGGAGGGAGATTGAACGGGGACCTGGAGCTGTACCTCTACGCTGTGCTCATCACTGGGGAAAGGCTGGCTTCGGCTGACAGGGCTCATCAGTTGTTCTGGCCCAGCACTTTGTGGCGTGGGGGCTTGTGCGAAGCCGTAGGCCACGATTTTGGAGGTGCGGGGATCTTGCAGTGCGATCAGTGCGCTGAGATTGTTGGGATCTGCCGCATCATGTCCAAGATACTTCCCGCCGCGTGCGGCGGGGCGTACACGAATACGGGATGTCTTGGCGCTCCCGTCGATCGTGACCGCAGCGGAGATGTTTGCAGCCGAAGAAGCAGCATCAGCAGCAACCGCGGCGTGGGACATGGTCGATATTCCGCTGATGGCGGCGCTGGTGCCCAATGTGGACAAAAAACTTCGCCTCTTCATACTCGTTCCTCCTGGGGCACTGTTAAACAAGTGCAATGCGGTGTGATTGCATGCGCCCCCTCAAACGAAAAGAGGTTTGCGACGTATTTCAGAATAGATGCAAAGTTGCGTCCGGGGCTCAAAAAAATCCCGGGGAAAACCCGTGGGGCAACGGGCTACGCATTGGCTAGATAGCCGCCGCCGGATCGCCATACCGAGCAACCATGCTGCCGGTCCGCCTTGCGTATTCGAAGGCAGCATGAGTACTCAAAAAGATTCGTCCCTCCAGCCGCTGGCTGAGTGCCGTGCCCCGCAAACGGTCGAGTACAGGACCTTTCACCTCGGCTAGCAGCAGCGCCGCCCCTCGCTGAGCCAGACTTCGCTCCAGGTCTGTAAGTACGCCCAACGCAGTCGTGTCGATCTGGTTGATGGCTGAGCACACAAGAAGCACACATCGAGTGTCTGGTTGGTTGGCTATCAATTCCTCCACGCGGTCCAGCAAGGCATCCGAGTTGGCGAAATTCAGGCTTTCATCCACCCGCACGGCAATCAGGCCGGGCTCTGTGTTCACCGTATGACGGGTCACGTTGCGGAAATGCTCCGTGCCTGGCACGCGCCCCACAACCGCAATGTGCGGATGGCTGCTGCGCCACACCAACGTGCCCAGCGACAACGCCACCCCCGTCAGGATGCCGACTTCCACGCCCAAAGCGATCACGCCCCCTGCGGTGGCCAGCAGGGCCATGGCATCCGCCTTGTCGTAATGCCAGGCCTCGCGCAGTGTCTCTACGTCAATCAGGGACACCACCGCCACGATGATGGTGGCCGCCAGTACGGCATGGGGCAGATAGTGAAACAGCCCGGTCAGCGCGGCAATCACCACACCCATCAGCACGGCAGAAATGACACCTGCCAGGGGCGTGTTGGCTCCGGCGGCAAAATTGACGACCGAGCGCGCAAAGCCGCCCGTGACGGGGAAACCGCCCGACAGCGCACTGGCGACATTGGCCGCTCCCAAGCCCAGCAGCTCCCGGTTGGGCTGAATGCGCTGCTGCCGCTTGAGCGCCAGCGATTGCGCTACCGACACACTTTCCACAAAGCCCACCAGCGAGATCAGCAGCGCAGGCAGCCACAGCGAGCCCACAGACGCCATAGAAACTGCCGGCAGCCCAAGCTGTGGCAGGCCCTGGGGCACCGTGCCGACAATGCTGACCCCTGCCGTCTGGTCCCAGCGCATGGCGGCCACCAAGGCAGTGGACACCATCACCGCCAGCATCGGCGCCAGTTTGGATGCGATGTCTGCCAACCGAGGGCTGGCGCCCAGGCGGACCAGCCAAGGGGACAAAGACTTGCGCGCCAGCACGAGAAACAACACGCTGCCCGCACCAATGCCCAGCGTGACCAGGTTGGTTCCGGGCGCCGCGTGCGCGAGCTGCACCACGGTGTCAAAGAGGTTGGTACCGCCGGCCCTTACCCCCAGCAGGTGCTTGACCTGCCCCACGGCGATGAGCACTGCCGAGCCGGAGATAAACCCGCTGATGACCGGATGGCTCAGAAAATGGGCCAGGAAGCCCAGCCGCAATGCGCCAAATAGCAGCAACATGCCTCCTGACAGGAGTGACAGCAGCATGGCCAGCGCCACGTAGTCGGGCGAGCCAGCCGCCGCTAGCGGCTGCAGGGCGCTCGCCGTCATGAGTGAGGCCACCGCCACGGGCCCCACAGCCAGCGTCATGCTGGAGCCCAGCATGGCGTAGGCAATGATGGGCAGGATGCTGGCGTACAAGCCCACCTCGGGTGGCAAGCCCGCCAACAGTGCGTAGGCCAGACTCTGCGGGATCAGCATCACCGTCACGATCACGCCGGCGACCATGTCGCCGGAGAGCCAGGACTTCTGGTAGTTGCGAACCCAGCCGGGGATGAAGTTCATTATGGTTCCAGGGTGTTCAGGACGCTTCGGCGTCCAAGTCCTGCGCCAGCCCGAACAACTGTGCAGACCGGGCGCCTGAACGGCAAAACGCCAACATGGGCTTGGGGGCCGAGATCAGGACCTTGTGCATGGCCTGCACCTGTTCCGGCGTGATGGAGCCACTGACCACGGGCAGATACACATAGTGCAGCCCGGCCACTGTGGCAGCGCGCTCCATTTCAGGGCTGGTGGGTTGTGCGCCACCGCCCTCCCCGTCGGGCCGGTTGTTGATGATGGTCTTGAAGCCCTGCTGGGCCAAAGCAGCAAAGTCCGTAGTGGCCAGCTGCGGCGACACAGCAAAGTCGGGGGTCAGGGCAATGATCTGCAGCGGCATGTCAGCGGGCTCCGGTCTGGGTAGGTGGGGCGCGGTGGGACATGCGTTCGGCCAGTTCAAACAGCCACATGCCCGCCAGCATCGCGATCACAAACACGATGGCTTTGGGCTGGCCTGCACCCGCCGAAACGATGGCTGGCCCCGGGCAAAAGCCTGCAATGCCCCAGCCCGCACCAAAGATGAGGCTTCCAACCACCAGACGGCGGTCAATATCATGCGACGTGGGCAGGTGCATGGCGCCACCCAGGAAGCTGGTGGTCCGCTTCTTGGCTACGGCGAAGGCAAAGACGCCCACCGCAATGGCTCCGCCCATCACAAACGCCAGCGATGGGTCCCACAAGCCAGCCAGGTCCAGAAAACCCAGCACCTTGCCCGGGTCGGTCATGCCCGAGACGATCAGGCCCAGCCCGAAGATCAGACCCACCACAAACTCCGAGATACGATTTTTCATAGCGATCAATGCTCCGATGAATGGGGGTGCGGTCAGGCCAGCGCGTGCCGGATTAGGAAGACGGTGACGAACCCTGCCCCCATGAAGGCCAGCGTCGCTACCAAGGACCGAGGCGACATGCGCGAGAGTCCGCACACGCCGTGGCCGCTGGTGCAGCCCGATCCGTAGCGGGTGCCGACACCCACCAGCAGGCCGGCGATCACCACCATGCCCCAGTTCGCATCAATGCGCGGCTGCGTGGGGCCGACCACCAGCCAGTAAAGGCCAGGCGCCACCAACATGCCCAGCACAAAAGCCAGGCGCCAGCCCATGTCACCCGCGCGGGGGCGCAGCAGCCCTCCCACAATGCCGCTGATGCCCAGGATGCGCCCGTTGAGAAGCACAAAAAGCGCTGAGGCAAGGCCCAGCAAAACACCGCCAGCGAGCGCAGCCCAGGGGGTGAAATGGGTCCAGTCGATCAGCATGGCTTGCTCTCCTGGGCGGGGCCACAAAATTGTTCAAACAGCACGTTCATCACCGCCAGGGCCTGGGGGCTGGCGATCTCGTAATAGATGTTTTTGCCGTCACGGCGCGTGTTGACGAGGCCCTCCTCGCGCAATACGCCCAGCTGCTGCGACAAGGTGGGCTGGGAGATGCCCACCAACTCTTCCAGTTCACCCACACGCTTTTCACCCTGCGTCAGCTGGCATAGCAGCAGCAGGCGGTCGGGGTTGGACAACACCTTCATCAAGCGACAAGCGCTGTCGGCGGACCTGCGCAAGGTTTCCAGGTCCATTTGTGCTTCTGCGTGCATGGTCGCGCGCTCCTTTTCAAATTCGATGTTGATATTCTATTGACTAACAATCTATTTGTCAATAAACTATCTGCATCGAAATTAAAAACGGAGCCCTTCGATGAAACCCCAGATAGAAGCCTTCTTCGACGACGCCACCTGGACGGTGACCTATGTGGTGTTCGATCAACCTGGCGGCCACTGCGCGGTGGTCGATTCAGTGCTCGACTACGATCCGAAGTCGGGCCGCACCCGCACGCGGTCAGCCGACAAGATCGTGGCGTTCGTACAGAGTCAGGGGTTGACGGTGCAATGGATTCTGGAAACCCACGCCCATGCGGACCACCTGTCGGCCGCGCACTACCTTCGCGACAAGTTGGGTGGAAAAATCGCCATTGGTGCGTCCATCACCCAGGTGCAGGACGTATTCAAGAAGGTGTTTCATCTGGAGCCCGGATTCCACCCCGATGGCAGCCAGTTCGACCAGCTGCTGCACGACAACGAGGTCTTCCACATCGGCCAGCTGGAGGCCCAGGCGCTGGCAGTGCCTGGTCACACCCCCGCTTGCATGGCCTACCAGGTCGGTGACGCTGTGTTTGTGGGCGACACCCTGTTCATGCCCGACGTGGGCACAGCGCGCTGCGACTTTCCCGGGGGCAATGCCCACACGCTATACCAGTCGGTGCGCAAACTGCTGAGCCTGCCGGATGAAACCCGCCTGTTCATGTGCCACGACTACCCACCCGCAGGGCGCGCCGTGGCCTGGCAAACCACCGTCGCCGACCAGCGTGCCAAGAACATCCATGTGCATGACGGGGTGACCGAAGACGCCTTTGTGGCGCTGCGCACCCAGCGCGACGCGACGCTGGAGATGCCCGTGCTCATCCTGCCCTCGGTGCAGGTCAACATCCGCGCAGGGGAAATGCCGCCAGCGGAAGCCAATGGCGTGACCTATCTCAAGATTCCCGTCAACGCGCTGTGACACAACTGCCACATCCGTACCGCCACACCCACCGCAGGAACGCACACATGAAAACAGCCCACGACCTCGTCACCGCTGCCAAGGCCCTGGTGCAAGAGGTACCACCGAACCAGGCCGACGAAGCCATCCGAACCGCCGACGTGCTGATCGATGTGCGGGAGGCCGACGAGTACCAGGCCGGACATATCCCCGGCGCAATTCACGCCTCGCGCGGAGTGCTGGAGTTCCGGCTCAGCAGCACGCCCGAACTCAGCGCACGCGACCTCAAGGTGGTGCTGTACTGCAAGACCAGCGGCCGTGCCGCACTGGCCGCGCGCGCCATGCACGACATGGGCTATCTGCAGGTGCAGTCCATCGCCGGCGGCTTTGACGCCTGGGTGGCGGCGGGCAAGCCCGTGGCAGCGCCTGCGTCTCCCTCATTCGACTGACCGGGCAGCGAGCGCATTACGCGCTCGCTGCGCTTGTGCAAGCCAGGCCCATCCCGGGCCACAACCTCAGAGCAAGGAAATCATCATGAACATCAACGTAGGAACCGTGGACCGTGTGCTGCGCGTCTTGGCAGGCCTGGTCCTGATCGCACTGGCTGCCACCGGGACGGTGGGCTGGTGGGGATGGCTGGGCGTGGTGCCACTGGCCACCGGCCTGTTCCGCTTCTGCCCGGCTTACACGCTGCTTGGCATCAACACCTGTCCCATGAAGAAATAAGCCGCCGACAGGCGCCGACACACGCAGAGTCCGGTGCCCTCAAGGCCCCAGCAAGGAACCATTCCATGAGTACGTTCGACCACACCAGCCTGATCCAGGGCATCAACGAAAGCCTGGCTACCTTCCGAAAGGCCCAGCCTGACGCCATGCGGGGCTTTGCGCAGCTTGCGCAGGCCTCGATGGCGGAAGGTGCGTTGACCAGCAAGCACAAGGAGCTGATTGCCCTGGCCATTGGCGTCACCCAGCGCTGCTCCGGGTGCATCGGTTTTCATGTCAAGGCACTGCAAAAGCTCGGTGCCACCCGCGCAGAGCTGGAAGAGATGCTGGCCGTGTGCGTTTACATGGGCGGCGGCCCGGCACTCATGTACACGGCCGAGGCCCTGAAGGCCTGGGACACCATGGCCGCCGCCAGCGCACCCGCCGCAGCCTGACGCAGCAACCCTGCCATCCGTCCGCCGCCGTCGCGCGCTCGACACCCCGGCGTACCGTCCGTCAGACTGGCGGCGATAAATCGGTTTACATTTTGGGCATCTATCCGCGAGACTGTTACCAAAACAGGAGGGGGTGTCCATGCAATCTCATCGTCGTCATGGGTTGGAACGGGTGTTGTCCAAGGCATGGGCCGCAGGGGTCATTGGCGCGGCCTTGCTGGCCGCGAGCAACGTGCAGGCGCTGGAGCCACCCACCGGCCCTGTCATCCTCACCATCCACGGCGCCATCACGCAGACCAACCGGGGCCCGCAGGCGCAGTTCGACATGAAGATGCTGGAGAAGCTGCCGCAGCACAGCTTCTCCACCCAGACACCCTGGTACCCCAGCGCTGTCACGTTCACTGGCCCCCTGCTGCGCGATGTGCTGGCGGCGGTGGGAGCCAAGGGCACCAAGATCACTGCCGTGGCCCTGAATGACTACAAGACCGAGATTCCGGCAGACGACGCCACGCGGCATGACGTGATCGTGGCGCGCCTGATGAACAACCGGCCCATGCCCATCCGCGAAAAAGGCCCGCTGTTCATCGTGTACCCGTTTGATACCAAGGCCGAGCTGCGCAGCGAGCTGTACTACAACCGGGCGGCCTGGCAGCTCAACGCACTGCACATCCGGTAGCCGCCCTCCCCGCTTCCCGCCCCATCTATGCTGCGCAGCCAACACATCCTGCGGCTCATCATTGCCGGGCTGGTGTTGGCCTATGTCGCTATTGCGGCGGTGCAGTACAGCCAGTACCGCAGTGTGGAGGCCGTCATGCGGCGCGGCGATGTGAATGCGCTGTGGTCGTTCTTGCAGCTCAATGTGGAATATGAAAAGCTGGACCATGCGCTGCACCAGTTCGAGCTGGACCCCACCAGCATCACCATGGACCGGCTGGAGCTGCGGTATGACCTGTTCCTGAGCCGATTCAGCGCCTTGGAAAGCGGCACCTCGCGCACGCTGATGCAGGACGAGCCCATCTACAGCAATGCGCTGGCCGCCCTGCAGCGGTTTGTGGCGGCGGGCGACAGCTACTTTGGCGCCAGTGTGGATGCCCTCTCCAGCCAGACCAACATGCGGCGCCTGCGCACCGAGCTGGACGGCCTGCGTGAAACGGTGCAAGAGCTGTCGCTCAGTGCGTCGCGCGTGTCGGCCCTGCTGGGCGACTCGCGCAACGCCGAGGTCAAACACCAGACTTTGCTGACCACCGGGCTCACTGCATTCCAGGCCCTGCTCACCTTTTTGCTCGCTTTTGCGATGGCGCGGCAGTTCCTTCAGCGCGAAAAGGCCACGGCCCAGGCCATGGCGGCGCAGAACGAGCTGGTCGATGCCCTCAAGCGCAACGAGGAGGTGCTGGAAGCGCGCGTGGCCGAGCGCACCGTGGAGCTGCAAAAAGTCAACGCAGCCCTGCGCGAACATGAGGACGAGCTGGAGATTGCCCGCGCCCGTGCGGAGGACGCCTCGCAGATGAAGTCGGACTTCCTGGCCAACATGAGCCACGAGATCCGCACCCCCATGAACGCGGTGATCGGCATGAGCCACCTGGCCCTGGGCACCGACCTCACACCGCGCCAGCGCGACTATGTCGAAAAGATCCAGCGCTCCGGCCAGCATCTGCTTGGCCTGATCAACGACATCCTGGACTTCAGCAAGATCGAAGCGGGCAAGCTCGAAGTGGAGGTGGTGGACTTTGACCTGCGCGGCGTGCTGGACAACGTGGCCAACCTGGTCAGCGACAAATGCGCGCACAAGGGTCTGGAGCTGCTGTTCGATGTGGACCCGGCCCTGCCCGACGACCTGCGCGGCGACCCGTTGCGCCTGGGGCAGATCCTGGTCAACTACGCCAACAACGCCGTCAAGTTCACCGACAAGGGCGAAATCATCGTGCGCGTCACCGAAACGTCGCGCGACGACACCGGAGTCCTGCTGCGTTTTGAGGTGCAAGACACCGGCATCGGCCTGACCTCTGAGCAGCAGTTGCGGCTGTTTCGCTCGTTCGAACAGGCCGACACATCTACTACGCGCAAATACGGTGGCACCGGGCTGGGGCTGGCCATTTCCAAGAAGCTGGCCGGCTTGATGGGCGGCGAAGTGGGAGTACAAAGCCAGCCGGGGGTGGGCAGCACCTTCTGGTTTACCGCCCGTCTCGGGCTGGGCAACCCCAGTCATGCCCCCCTGCTGCCCACCCCCGACCTGCGCGGGCGGCATGTCTTGGTGGTGGACGACAGCGAGCAGGCCCGGCATATCCTGGGCGAGATGCTGGCCCGCATGAGCTTTGCCGTCACCACGGCCTCTTCCGGCGAGGAGGCGGTAACCCGGGCCCGCGCCGCCGAACAGGCCGGTCGCCCCTGCGAGATCGCATTCGTGGACTGGAAGATGCCCGGCATGGACGGGTTTGACACCCACCGCGCACTTGCCCGCCTGCAGCACCCGCCACTCACGGTCATCGTGACCGCAGCAGGCCGCGACGATGTGCAAAGCGAACTGGAACGCGCCGGGCTGCAGCTGATGCTGTCCAAACCCGTCAGCCCCTCGCAACTTTTTGATGCCGCCATGCAGGCGCTGGGCGGGCAGGTCCGGTCGTCCGACGGGCGTGGCACACAAACACCCCGGCGCGCTGCGCACCTTTCCGCCATTGCTGGCGCACGGGTGCTGCTGGTGGATGACAACGACCTGAACCAGCAGGTGGGCGCCGAGCTGCTGAGCGGCGCTGGCCTGGTGGTGGATGTGGCCCAGAACGGACAGGTGGCGCTGGACATGCTCGCCCAAGCCCCCTACGACCTGGTACTGATGGACATGCAAATGCCCGTGATGGACGGCCTGACCGCCACCAGGCACCTGCGCCAGAACCCGTCCTGGGCCCAGCTGCCCGTGCTGGCCATGACGGCCAACGCCATGAGCCGCGACCGTGACCTGTGCCTGGAAGCGGGCATGAACGGTCACCTGGCCAAACCCATCGACCCGGACGAACTGTTTGCTGCCCTGCTGCAATGGATTGCACCCCGATCCACCGGTGCGGACGAGGCTGACCGCGAAGGCGGAGACCTTCAGGGGCAGCCAGCTAGCGCCCCTTCCAACTCCGACACAGCGCCCCACTCCACAGCTGCGCTTCCCACCGATGACGCACTGCGCCGCATCCCAGGGCTCGACGTGACCGCCGGCCTGCGGCGTGTGCTGGACAAACGGCCTGCCTACGAAGGCCTGCTGCGCAAGTTTGTGGCGGGGCAAGCGCAGGCGGTCCAAGCCACCCGTACTGCCCTGGCTGCCGGGCTACACGACGAGGCCCAGCGCGCCATGCACACGCTCAAAGGCACGGCCGGCACCATTGGCGCCACCGCACTGGCAGCCCTGGCACAGCGTGCGGAAGAAGCCATCGCCCAGAAGGCCTCGCCCGAGCTGGCAGAGCCACTGCTGGAGCCCGTGGAAGCGGCTTGCCAGGCGCTGGTCACTGCGCTGCAGCAGGCCCTGCCCGCAGAGGAGGTTGCGGGCACGGACGCTGCGCCTGGCCCGCAGATCGACGCCTCCGCTGCGCATGCGCTGGTGGCGCAGCTTGAAGCACTGCTGTCCGACGACGATTCCGACGCCATCGAAATCTTCAGGCAATCCACGCCCACCCTGCAGGCCCTGCTGGGGCCGGCATATGGCCAGATGAAGCGGTCGCTGGACAGCTACGACTTTGTGGAGGCACTGGCCATACTGCGCCAGGCCCCCGAGGCGCACAATGACAACAAGGAGGACCCGGTCCATGAATAGCCCATTCGCACCCAGCGGCAAATGCACGGTGCTGGTCGTAGACGACACGCCCGACAACCTCTCGCTGATGAGCGACCTCCTGCGCACCGACTACAAGGTCAAGCTTGCGCCCAGTGGCGAGCGCGCCCTGCAGATCGTGGCGGGCGACAGCAAGCCCGACCTGATCCTGCTGGACATCATGATGCCGGACATGGATGGCTACGAGGTGCTGCGCCGCCTGCAGTTCAACCCCGACACTGAAGACATCCCTGTCATCTTCCTCACCGCCATGAGCGCGGCCGATGACGAAAGCATTGGCCTGGAGCTGGGTGCGGTGGACTACATCACCAAACCCATCAACCCGGCCATCGTGATGGCCCGGGTGCGCAACCACCTGCAGCTCAAGCGCGCGCGCGACTTCCTGGCCCAGCACAACCACTTTCTGGAGCAGGAGGTCGCCAACCGCACCCGGGCGATGGCCGAGCTGCAGGACGCCACGATCCGCGCCATGGCCTCGCTGGCCGAAACGCGCGACAACGAAACGGGCAACCACATCCGGCGCACGCAGCACTACATGGAAGCGCTGGCCCGCCACCTGCAAAACCACCCGCGCTTCAAGGACGAGCTGACCGACGCCGCCATCGAGACCATCTTCAAGTCCGCCCCGTTGCACGACATCGGCAAGGTGGGCATCCCCGACCGCATCCTGCTCAAGCCCGGCAAGCTCACGCCGGAAGAGTTCGAGATCATGAAGACGCACACCACGCTGGGGCGCGACGCCATCATCGCGGCCGAGACGGGGACCACACAGGACAACCCGTTTTTCCGGTATGCCAAGGAGATCGCCTACAGCCACCAGGAGAAATGGGACGGCTCGGGCTACCCCGAAGGCCTGGTGGGCAACACCATTCCACTGTCAGCGCGGCTGATGGCCGTGGCCGACGTGTACGACGCACTGATTTCCGAACGCGTCTACAAGCCCGCGTACTCCCACGAGCAGGCGGTAGAGATCATTCGCGACGGCCGGGGGAGCCACTTCGACCCCGACATGGTCGACGCCTTCCTGACCCTGTCCGAGGAGTTCCGGCGCATTGCCCAGCAGTTTGCCGATGCCGAGCCTGCACGGCTGGCCCAGGTGGACCGCCTGGCCGCCGATCTGCCCATGGAGCGCATCGAACTGACCTCGCGCGAAGAGCCGCTCTGAATGGCAGTGCCCCGCGCCTTACCGTAGCGCAGCACTGAGGCACGGCATTCGGTGGCGCCGCAGCGGGCTCCTGCAGAAGCACGCCGCCGCGCCGGGGGCATCAAGCGCTGTGGCTGTGCCCGTCCAGGGTGGTGGTCGTTGTGCGGTGGCCGTTCAGCCCCAGCTTGGCCAGCAGTTGCACATCGGCCTCCACGTCGGGGTTGCCCGTCACCAGCAGCTTGTCGCCATAAAAGATGGAATTGGCCCCGGCCATGAAGCACAGCGCCTGCACGGCGTCACCCAGTTGCTGGCGCCCCGCCGACAGGCGCACGCGCGCCTTGGGCATGGTGATGCGGGCCACGGCAATCACGCGCACAAAGTCGAACGGGTCGATGGGCTCGCTGTCGGCCAAAGGCGTTCCAGGCACGCGCACCAGGCTGTTGATGGGCACCGACTCAGGGTACGGCTGCAGGTTGGCCAGCTGCGCAATCAGGCCCGCACGGTGCACGGGCGCTTCGCCCATGCCCACGATGCCGCCGCAGCACACGCTGATGCCTGCGCTGCGCACATTCTGCAGCGTGTCCAGCCGGTCCTGGTAGGCGCGGGTGCTGACCACGTCGGTGTAGTACTCGGGGGCCGTGTCCAGGTTGTGGTTGTAGTAGTCCAGTCCGGCGTCTTTCAGCGCCTGCGCCTGGTGCGATTCGAGCATTCCCAGCGTGGCGCAGGTCTGCAGGCCCAGGCCCTTCACCGCGCCAATCAGGGCGCTGACTTTTTCAATGTCGCGGTCTTTGGGCGCACGCCAGGCGGCCCCCATGCAAAAGCGCGTGGCGCCCGCGTCCTTGGCGGCCTGGGCGGCGCGCACCACCTCATTCACCTCCATGAGCTTGTCGGCCTTTACCCCGGTGTCGAACTCAGCCGCCTGCGGGCAATAGCCGCAGTTTTCTGGGCAGCCGCCGGTCTTGACCGACAGCAGCGTGGCCAGCTCGATGTCGCCCGCAGGCCAATGCAGGCGGTGCACGGTTTGTGCCTCGAACAGCAAGTCCATCAGGGGCTTGTCGAGCAGCGCCTGAATGGCCTCCACCGACCATTCTCCCTGCACAACCGGCGCAGGGACGGGGCGATGGACCTGGATGGGCTGCGGGGCGGAGAGGGTTGCGTTGGCCATGGGTGGGGTCCTTTCAAGAGCCTGCTGCTGCAAGCACCAGGCATTGCGTCAGTGATCACACAAGGCGCCACTCCAGAGTCTTCCGGAGCACCGCTCTGCATTGCTATCACCATGATTTTGAAGGAGATTTCGGCACAACTGCTCTCAACATGGTCACAAAAGGTGCCACTATTTTCCGGTGCTCAACGGCCGGCATCTCGCTGTGCGAGAACCGCAAAAAAGCCGACTGTTGACCACTTTAGAGAGCACGTTGAAACCACCACCAAAACCGCCTACGCAACGCGCTGACAACCGGCGGCTTTGGCTTCTATCTTGCAGCCCGTGCCACCTCGGAGGCTCCGACGTTCATGAAAGTTAGCCGCTCGTTGCACCCCGGCCAGACCAGGTCAAGGCCCCAGCGCCCGCCATCAGGCACACCAGGGCCAGGCCATCAGCCACCACCACGCGCTGCAAATGCGCATTGAAGCCACCGGTGAGCCATGCAAGCAGCAGGAAAGAAAGGGTGCTGACCGCGCCAACAAGCAAGCCCAACCACTGGTAGCCGGGCTTGAACGCCGCCATCAGGCAGAGCCCACCCACGATGCCGAACAGCACGGCACGGTGCCGCAGCAGGATGAGCGTGTTCGGATCGGAAGGGGCCACGCCGTAGAGTCTGGCCAAGTACTCTGCGCCGAGCACGTCGATCAAGGGAATCAGGTGAATGGCACCCGCGAGCAGCAAGGCCAGAGAAGCGATTTTTTGCATGGGCAGGCGACACCAAAGACAAGGTGCCGCCGTTGTAGCCCCCGCCGGGTCCGGTGACCATGACGCCCCAGGTCATGGACGCCGCGCTGTTCAGCGTCCCAGCATCTGCTCCAGCGCCTCGCGGATGGCGCGGGGCTTGTTGTCTGCGTCGTCGATGGCAGAACAGCTCGAACTGTGCTCCACCTCAGCGCCGCGACTGCCGACGCGACCGAACAGGCGCTCGCAGTCACAACGCAGGGAGGCCAGCATCTTGCGGGACCGCTGGTGTTTCACTTCCGCCACCCAGCAGCGGTCCGCGCAGCCGCAGGACCGGTACTGCAGGGTTTCCCCCGGCCGGCCCCAGTCGAGCGGATAGGCGCCCGTGCCACCTGCAGCCCCACCGCCCTGCCCTGACAGTGCGAGGACCAGCAAGGCGCTCACCTTGGCGCCGGCCAGCAACGTACGCGGGAGCGAAACCATGGGGGCGACAGCGGGCTGCGGTGGTGTTGGGGTTCAGCCCAGCGCGGCGATCACATCCGCCGGTGCCTGCACCAGTTCGATCAACACGCCTTCGCCCGCAATTGGAAACTCGTCATTGCTCTTGGGGTGCAAAAACGTGATGTCGTAGCCCGCCGCCCCCTTGCGGATGCCGCCGGGCGCAAAACGCACGCCTTTGGCCGTGAGCCATTCCACCGCCTTGGGCAAGTCATCGATCCACAGGCCGATGTGGTTGAGCGGCGTGGTGTGCACGGCCGGCTTCTTGTCGATGTCCAGCGGCTGCATGATGTCCACCTCAACCTTGAAGGCGCCTTTGCCCATGGCCAGGATGTCTTCATCGACGTTTTCGCGCTCGCTCTGGAAAGTGCCGGTCTGTTCGAGGCCCAGCATGTCCACCCACAGCGTCTTCATCCGCTGCTTGTCGGTGCCGCCAATGGCCACCTGCTGGATGCCCAGGACCTTGAAGGGGCGTGGGGTTGTGCTCATGATTACTCCTGATTTGATGGCTACCAGCGCATATTCTTCTAGCGCTAGCGGCCAAAAAGACTAAAAAAGGGGCGCAAGGCCCCTCCGGATGGGTTGTAGGGCCCTTGGGATCACTGGAATTCCAGGATCACCTGGTCCACCGCCAGCGACTCACCCTTGCCCGCCGTGATCTTGCCCACCACACCATCTTGGGCGGCAAAGAGGATGTTCTCCATCTTCATGGCTTCGATCACCGCCAGCTTTTCACCGGCCTGCACCTTCTGGCCGGGCTGCACCGCCACATCGACCAGAAGGCCGGGCATGGGCGAGAGCAGGAACTTGGACAGATCTGGCGGCGCCTTGAAGGGCATGAGCTTGTGCAGCCGCGCGCCCAGCGGCGACAGCACCAGTGCATCGATCTGCGTGCCGTTGTGCGCAATGCGCAGCGCCAGCGGGTTCTTGCCCACGCCGCGTTCCACCTGGGCCGTGAAGCCCTGGCCGTTGCATGCGCCCTGCACGCGGATCTGGCCCAGCGTGGCGGTGCTACTGATCTGATAGCTATTACCGCCCACGCTGATTGCGCTGGAGCCCGATTTGTCTTCAAAGTCGGACACCGTCACCTCGTGGTGCTGGTTCTGCCCTTCGGCGCCCAGCGTGACCACCACAAACTGCTCGCCCACCTTCACCTCGTGGCCTGCCAGCTGGCCGCTGATGCCGGAGGCGCGTGCACGGTAGCGGCGGTTCATGAACGCGGCCAGCGCCACCAGGAACAGCGGGTCGCTGTGCGGCACGTCTTCGGCGTGGAAGCCCTTGCCGTAGTTCTCGGCGATGAAGCCGGTGTTGAAGTCGCCCGTCACGAACTTGGGGTGCGCCAGCAACGCGGCCTGGAACGGGATGTTGCTGCTGATACCGCGAATCACAAAGCCGTTCAGCGCCGCGCGCATCTTGGCAATCGCATCGTTGCGGTCCGTGCCGTGCACGATGAGCTTGGCGATCATCGAGTCGTAGTACATGGGGATCTCGCCGCCCTCGTACACGCCCGTGTCCACCCGCACGCCCAATTTTTTGGTCGTATCGGACTGGAACATCGACTCCTCCGGCGGCTGGAAGCGCACCAGGCGGCCGGTGGACGGCAGGAAATTGCGGAACGGGTCTTCGGCGTTGATGCGGCACTCAATGGCCCAGCCGTCGCGCTTCACATCGGCTTGGCTCAAAGGCAGCTTCTCGCCTGCGGCCACGCGGATCATCAGCTCCACAAGGTCCAGGCCGGTGATGCATTCCGTCACCGGGTGCTCCACCTGCAGGCGGGTGTTCATCTCCAGGAAGTAGAAGTCCTGGTCCTTGCCGACCACGAACTCCACCGTGCCCGCGCTCTGGTACTTCACGGCCTTGGCCAGTTGCACCGCTTGCTCGCCCATGGCCTTGCGGGTGGCGTCGCTGATGAAGGGCGATGGTGCCTCTTCGATCACCTTCTGATGGCGGCGCTGGATGGAGCACTCGCGCTCGTTCAGGTAGATCACGTTGCCGTGGCTGTCGCCCAGCACCTGGATCTCAATGTGGCGCGGCTCCTGCACGAACTTCTCAATGAAGATGCGGTCGTCGCCAAAGCTGTTGCGGGCCTCGTTCTGGCAGCTGGCAAAGCCTTCAAACGCTTCCTTGTCGTTGAACGCCACGCGCAGGCCCTTGCCGCCGCCGCCGGCCGAGGCCTTGATCATCACGGGGTAGCCAATGCCTTTGGCGATCTCCACCGCCTGCTCGGGACCCGAGATGGCGTCGTTGTAGCCAGGAATCGTGTTGACCTTGGCCTCGTTGGCGAGCTTCTTGGACGCGATCTTGTCGCCCATGGCCGCAATCGAATGCGCCTTGGGGCCGATGAAGGCAATGCCTTCGTCTTCGCAGCGTTTGGCGAAGGCTTCGTTCTCGGAGAGGAAGCCATAGCCGGGGTGCACGGCCTGCGCACCGGTCTGCTTGCAGGCCGCAATGATCTTGTCGGCCAGGAGGTAGGACTCGCGCGAGGGCGCGGCGCCAATGTGCACGGCCTCGTCGGCCAGCTTGACGTGGCGGGCTTCCTTGTCGGCGTCGGAGTAGACGGCGACGGTCTTGATGCCCATCTTGTGGGCAGTAGCGATGACGCGGCAGGCGATTTCGCCACGGTTGGCGATCAGGATTTTCGTAAACATGTTCTTATGCTCCTTGTCCGCTCACAGTGGGATGTTGCCGTGCTTGCGCCACGGGTTTTCGAGCTTTTTGTCGCGCAGCATCACCAATGAGCGGCAGATGCGCTTGCGTGTCTCGTGCGGCAGGATCACGTCGTCGATAAAGCCGCGAGCACCGGCCACAAACGGGTTGGCAAAACGCTGCTTGTATTCGGCCTCGCGCGCAGCCAGCTTCACGGGGTCGTTCTTGTCCTCGCGGAAGATGATCTCCACCGCGCCCTTGGCGCCCATCACCGCAATTTCAGCGTTGGGCCAGGCCAGGTTCACGTCGCCGCGCAGGTGCTTGGAGCTCATCACGTCGTACGCACCGCCGTAGGCCTTTCGGGTGATGACGGTGATCTTGGGCACGGTGCACTCGGCATACGCGTACAGCAGCTTGGCGCCGTGCTTGATGATGCCGCCGTACTCCTGGCTGGTGCCGGGCATGAAGCCGGGAACGTCCACAAACGTGACCACGGGGATGTTGAACGCATCGCAAAAGCGCACAAAACGCGCGGCCTTGATGCTCGACTTGATGTCCAGGCAGCCCGCCAGCACCAGCGGCTGGTTGGCCACGATGCCCACGGTCTGGCCTTCCATGCGGGCAAAGCCGATGAGGATGTTCTTGGCGTACTCGGGCTGCAGCTCGAAGAAGTCCCCATCGTCCACCGTCTTGAGGATCAGCTCCTTCATGTCGTAGGGCTTGTTGGGGTTCTCGGGCACCAGGGTGTCCAGGCTCAGGTCCATGCGGTCAGCCGGGTCGTTGCTGGGGCGCACCGGGGCTTTTTCGCGGTTGTTGAGCGGCAGGTAGTTGTACAGGCGGCGCAGCATCATCAGCGCCTCCACGTCGTTCTCAAACGCCATGTCGGCCACACCGCTCTTGGTGGTGTGCGTCACGGCGCCGCCCAGCTCTTCGGCCGTCACTTCTTCGTGCGTCACGGTCTTCACCACTTCGGGGCCGGTGACGAACATGTAGCTCGAATCCTTGACCATGAAGATGAAGTCCGTCATGGCGGGCGAGTACACGGCGCCACCGGCGCTGGGGCCCATGATCATGCTGATCTGCGGAATCACGCCGCTGGCCAGCACGTTCTTCTGGAACACGTCGGCATAGCCGCCGAGGGACGCCACACCTTCCTGGATGCGGGCACCGCCCGAGTCATTGAGGCCGATGACAGGCGCGCCGACCTTCATGGCCTGGTCCATCACCTTGCAGATCTTCTCGGCGTGCGTCTCGCTGAGTGCGCCGCCGAACACGGTGAAGTCCTGGCTGAAAACAAACACCAGGCGGCCGTTGATCATGCCGTAGCCCGTCACCACACCGTCGCCGGGGATCTTGTTGTCCTCCATGCCAAAGTCGGTGCAGCGGTGCTCGACGAACATGTCCCATTCCTCGAACGTGCCGTCGTCCAGCAGCAGCTCGATGCGCTCGCGCGCCGTGAGCTTGCCCTTGGCGTGCTGCGCATCAATGCGCTTTTGCCCGCCGCCCAGGCGTGCCAGCGCACGCTTTTTCTCCAGTTGATCCAGGATGTCTTGCATGGTCGTCCTTTGGTGAATGGGTTGGTGTCTACTATTTATTTGATAGCTGCTTGCGCTTGATGGGATTGCGCTAGCAGCAGATTTCGTGCTGCAGTGGATGCTGCAATGCGCCCCGCGGCCACATCGGCCTGCATCTGGGGCAGCAGCTCGCGCACCTGCGGGTGCTGGCGAAACGCGAGCTTGAGGCCCGCGTCGATGCGCTCCCACATCCAGGACAGCGCCTGCTTCTCGCGCCGCGTGGCCAGGCGGCCGTTGGCGGATTGCAGCTGGCGGAACTGCGTGACGGCGGCCCAGAAGCTGTCTACGCCCTGGCCCAGCAGCGCGCTGATTTGCACTACTTTCGGGTGCCACAGCGTTTCGTCGTGGTGAGCGTTCTCGGGGTTGCCGTGTTGGCTGAGCAGGCGCAGGCTGGAGGTGATCTGCGCCTCGGCGCGCGTGGCGGCGTTCTTGTCGATGTCGGCCTTGTTGATGACCACCAGGTCGGCAATCTCCATCACGCCCTTCTTGATGGCCTGCAGGTCGTCGCCCGCGTTGGGCAGCTGCATCAGCACAAACATGTCTGTCATGCCCGCCACCGCGATCTCGTTCTGGCCCACGCCCACGGTTTCGACGATCACCACGTCGTAGCCTGCGGCCTCGCAGACCAGCATGGCCTCGCGGGTCTTCTCTGCGACTCCGCCCAGCGTGCCGCTCGACGGGCTGGGGCGGATGTAGGCCTTTTCGTGCACCGACAGGTGTTCCATGCGCGTCTTGTCGCCCAGGATGGAGCCGCCCGAGACGGTGCTGGAGGGGTCGATGGTGAGCACGGCCACGCGGTGACCCTGACCGATCAGGTAAAGGCCCAGGGCTTCGATGAAGGTGGACTTGCCCACGCCGGGCACGCCGCTGATGCCCAGGCGGAAGGCCTTGCCGGTGTGCGGGAGCAGCTGGGTCAGCAGCTCGTCGGCCTGGGCGCGGTGGTCCACCCGCGTTGATTCGAGCAGCGTGATGGCTTTGGACATGGCGCGGCGTTGCACCGCCGCCGTGCCCTGCACCACCCCGTCAAGAAGCGCCGCAGGTGTCACGCCACCGCCTTGCGAATCTGCTCCAGCACATCCTTGGCGCTGGCTGGAATCGGCGTGCCGGGGCCGTACACGCCCTTGACGCCCGACTCGTACAAGAAGTCGTAGTCCTGCGCCGGGATCACCCCGCCCACGAACACGATGATGTCGTCCGCACCCTGGTCCTTGAGCGACTGAATGATGGCGGGCACCAGCGTCTTGTGGCCTGCAGCCAGCGTGCTCACGCCCACGGCGTGCACGTCGTTTTCGATGGCCTGGCGAGCGCATTCCTCGGGGGTCTGGAATAGCGGGCCCATGTCCACGTCAAAGCCCAGGTCAGCAAACGCGGTGGCCACCACCTTGGCGCCCCGGTCGTGGCCGTCCTGACCCAGTTTGGCGATCATCACGCGGGGGCGGCGGCCTTGTTCTTCGGCAAAGGCGTTGATTTCGGTCTTGAGTTTGTCCCAGCCTTCGGCCGAGTCATAGGCAGCTGCGTACACACCGGTCACCTTTTGTGTATCGGCGCGGTGGCGCCCAAAAACGTTCTCCAGCGCATCGCTGATCTCGCCCACGGTGGCACGCAGACGCACAGCCTGGATGGACAAATCGAGCAGGTTGCCCTCGCCACTCTCTGCAGCGGCGGTCAACGCATCCAGCGCTGCCTGCACCTTGGCGGCATCGCGCGTTGCACGGATTTTTTGCAGGCGAGCGATCTGGCCGTCGCGCACCTTCATGTTGTCGATCTGCAGGATGTCGACCGGGTCTTCCTTCGCCAGCTTGTACTTGTTGACGCCCACGATCACGTCCTTGCCACTGTCGATGCGCGCCTGCTTCTCGGCGGCAGCAGCTTCGATCTTGAGCTTGGCCCAGCCGCTGTCCACGGCCTGGGTCATGCCACCCATCGCCTCGACCTCTTCGATGATCTTCCAGGCCGCGTCGGCCATGTCCTGGGTCAGCTTTTCCATCATGTAGCTGCCAGCCCAGGGGTCGATCACGTTGGTGATGTGGGTCTCTTCCTGGATGATGAGCTGCGTGTTGCGCGCAATGCGGGCGCTGAACTCGGTGGGCAGCGCAATGGCTTCGTCAAAGCTGTTGGTGTGCAGGCTCTGCGTGCCGCCAAACACGGCCGCCATGGCCTCGATGGTGGTGCGCACCACGTTGTTGTAGGGGTCCTGCTCGGTGAGGCTCCAGCCCGAGGTCTGGCAGTGCGTGCGCAGCATGAGGCTCTTGGGGTTCTTGGCGCCCGTGGCCTTCATGATGCGGCACCACAGCAGGCGCGCGGCGCGCATCTTGGCGACTTCGAGATAGAAGTTCATGCCAATCGCCCAGAAGAACGACAGGCGCCCGGCGAACTCGTCCACGTCCATGCCCTTGGCGATGGCAGTCTTCACATACTCCTTGCCATCGGCCAGTGTGAAGGCCAGCTCCAGTGCCTGGTTGGCCCCGGCTTCCTGCATGTGGTAGCCGCTGATCGAGATCGAGTTGAACTTCGGCATGTTCTTGGCCGTGTACTCGATGATGTCGCCAATGATCTTCATCGACGGCTTGGGCGGGTAGATGTAGGTGTTGCGCACCATGAACTCTTTCAGAATGTCGTTCTGAATGGTTCCGGAGAGCTTGTCTTGCGAGACGCCCTGCTCTTCTGCCGCCACCACATAGCCCGCCAGCACGGGCAACACCGCGCCGTTCATGGTCATCGATACGCTGACCTTGTCCAGCGGGATCTGGTCGAACAGGATCTTCATGTCCTCGACCGAGTCGATTGCCACCCCGGCCTTGCCCACATCGCCCGTCACGCGGGGGTGGTCGCTGTCGTAACCCCGGTGGGTGGCCAGGTCGAACGCCACACTCACGCCCTGCCCGCCTGCAGCCAGGGCCTTCCGGTAGAACGCATTGGATTCTTCAGCGGTCGAAAAACCAGCGTACTGGCGGATCGTCCAGGGCCGCACGGCATACATGGTGGCCTGGGGGCCGCGCAGGTAGGGTTCAAAACCCGGCAGCGTGTTGGCGTACGGCAGGCTGGCCGTGTCTTCGGCGGTGTACAGCGGCTTGACGGTGATGCCATCGGGCGTGACCCAGTTGAGGGCGCTGACATCGCCCCCCGGCGCCGACTTGGCTGCGGCCTTGGCCCAGGCTTCCAGCGAAGACGCGGCGAACTCTGGGGCGTTGTTGGTGGGGTTGTCACTCATGGCAAAAGCTACTCCGAAGATGGCGTTGGGGCGTCCAACACAGCGCACAGGCGGTGACCGCACAGGTGCACTGGTGTGGTGGCGAGTTTACATCATTCATAATTATTGATTCAAAATATTCCGCCCAGCTTACAATCCACTCCATGTCTGCCCTCACCCTCACTCCCCGTGCGCTCTACGAAGAAGTGGCCGAGCAATTGCGCCAGCGCATCTTCCGGCGCGAACTGGAGCCGGGCAGCTGGATTGACGAACTCAAGATTGCCGAGGAATTCGGCATCAGCCGCACCCCCCTGCGCGAGGCGCTGAAGGTGCTGGCCGCTGAAGGCTTGGTCACGATGAAAGTGCGCCGTGGCGCCTATGTGACGGAGATGAGCGAAAAAGACCTGCGCGACGTGTACCACCTGCTCAGCCTGCTCGAGAGCGACGCCGCCGGTGTGGTGGCCGAACACGCCACCGAGGCGCAGTTGAAAACGCTGCAGGACCTGCACGCCGAGCTGGAAGCCGCCGTGGCTGATCGCGAAAAATTCTTCGCCGTCAACGAACGCTTTCACATGTGCTTGCTGGAGATGGCCGACAACCGCTGGCGCAGCCAGATGGTGGCCGATCTGCGCAAGGTTATGAAGCTCAACCGGCACAACTCGTTGTTCAAGCAGGGGCGCATCGAGGATTCGCTGGGCGAACACCGCGCCATCCTGGCTGCGATGGTGGGGCGCGATGCCAAGGGCACGGTGAAGGCCATGCAGGCGCATTTTGCGCAGGGGCTGGAAGCGGCGACCTGATTGGAAGCCGCCAGCACAAGCCCGCTTGTCGCGGGCTTAAGCTGTGTCGGCTCAGTTCTTGGCCTGCTCCACGCGGTTGCGCCCACCGGCCTTGGCGGCATAGAGCGCCTCGTCGGCCCGGCGCAGCAGGTCGTGAAAACTCCGGTCCCCTGCGTTTGCCGCGGCCACCCCCATGGAAATGGTCATGGGGATGAACACCCCGCCCGCATTCAGAGGCTCCCCGGCCACCAGTGCACGCAGGCGCTCACCGGCCATCAGGGCGGCTGTAGTGTCCAGCCCCTCCCATAGCACCACAAACTCCTCGCCACCATGGCGTGCCGCCAGATCGCTGCCTCGGCATGCTGTGCGCAGGTGCACGGCCACATGCCGCAGCGCCACATCCCCCACTTCATGTCCATGGCAGTCGTTGATGGCCTTGAAGTGATCGATATCGATCACAGCCAGGGCCAGACCGCTTGCCTGCTGCGGCCTCTCGGCAAATCGCCGCTCCCCCACCGTGACCAGCGTGCGGCGGTTGGGAAGGCCCGTGAGGTAGTCGGTGGAGGCTGCCAGCTCCCACTGGCGGCCAATGCGTTCGGAGCACATGAGCAAAAAGGCCGTCGTCCCCACCACCGGCAGCAATGCGGTGATCATGGGGCTGGCCATGTTGATCCAGGCCCCATCGCCCGTGATGTCAAAGGACGGACTGATGCCACGCCCCAAAAAATAAGCCGCCCGAAACACTGTGAACCCCACCACAAAGGCAAACAGGCTTGCCATCACACGGCGGCTGTGCGCACCATCGGGTGATTTCTGCGACACCAGCAACACAAAGCTTGCCAGCAGCAAGAACACGCAGCAGGTCGAAAGAATGAACACACGCATGCGCGTGTCCGGCCGGAGCACCGCGAACCAGAGTATTCCCAGGATGCCCACCGCAGCCGGGGCCAACATCCAGCGCAGATCCGGCAAGCCATAAAACTGCCTTAGCGCACGCCAGTAACCCGTGCACCCCAGCAGCACCAGCCCGTTGGCCAGCGGCGACGCCAGCCCCAGAGGCATCTGGTCGCGCGACGCGTACATCACGGCACTGCCGGCCAGCAGCAGCGTAGCGATGCGCCAGGTTTCGGTGCAGTTGCGCAAGGCCACAGGGAAGCTCTTGCGCATCAGGCCCAGCACCCACCCGTTGGCCAGCATCATCAGCGTGGCAACAATGAAGATGGTGACGGGATCCATGGCGGCGGGGGCGAAATGGCGGTTTGCGGCGGGGTGGTGAACGACGAGGTGGCCTCCCCTTTTCATATCGGCGGAAGGTGGGACATTGTGGCCGACCCGGCTTGCAATCAGCCCGCGCATCGTGCGAATGCTCTTCGGCAGCCCGGCTCCGGGGTGCGCCCTAACCCCTTGGCGTCACCCAACGCACTGCGGAGAAAGCACAGCGACCCGCCCCGCAGCGCGCCAATGTACGGGCTCTGGCAGAGGGCTGCGCCAAAGCACAGGCGCGGAGCATTCCGAAAATCGGAACGCACCATTTGCAACATAAGAGGTCTCGGCGCGTGGGTTTCCAGCAGGTTCGATCGGTATGATTCTGCGGGTTTTCACTGAGGCTTTGCGCCTTTGGCGCGCACAGCCTTCACCGCAGGTTCCATGTCTCCCATCCCCTCCGATATCGCCAGCGTGCAAACGCTGCCCCAGCTCCTCGCCTACCGCGCTGCCCGCACCCCAAATGCCGAGGCGTACCGCGCCTTCGACCCCACCACCCAATCCTGGATGAGCCTGACCTGGGAGCAAGCCGCAGGGCGCATCGCAACCTGGACGCAAGCCCTGGTTGCGCTGCAACTGCCCCCTGCCGCCCGCGTGGCCATCCTGCTGCCCAATGGCCTGCACGCCATGTGCGCCGACCAGGCCACGCTGGCCACGGGCTGCGCGCCCGTGCCCCTGCACGCCATCGACAACCCCGGCAGCATTGCCTACATTCTGGCCGACTGCGAAGCCTCGATGCTCATCGTGGGCCAGGCCGAGCAGTGGGAAAAGATCCGCGCCGTGGGCACGCCGTTCCCGGCCCTGCGGGCGGTGGTGATCACCGACGACGACACTTCAACCTTCGCGCCCACCGCCGCTTCGGTCGATGGCCCCGCCGTGGGCTCGCTAACGCAGTGGCTGGCGGGGGCCGGTGCAGCCCCAGCGCCCACACCACCCGGTGCAGACGACCTGGCGGCCATCGTCTACACCTCCGGCACCACCGGCAAACCCAAGGGCGTGATGCTGACCCACCGCAACGTGGTCAGCGATGTGAAGGCGGTGCTCGACCGCATTGCACCCACAGTGGACGACGTGTTCCTGTCATTCCTTCCGCTGTCGCACACCTTCGAGCGCACAGGCGGCTACTACCTGCCGATTGCGGCGGGCAGCTGCGTGGCCTATGCACGCTCGGTGGCGCAACTGGCCGAGGACCTGAAGACCGTGCGACCCACCGTGCTGGTGTCGGTGCCGCGCATCTACGAACGCATCCACGCCAAGCTGCTCGAAAAACTCTCGCCCACGCCCTGGAAGATGCAGCTGTACGAAGCCGCGCAGAACAAGGGCTGGGCCCGCTTCTGTGCCGTGCAAAGCCTGCCCGCCCCGGCAGCCAGCGAAGGCCAGGCCGCAGGCTGGATGGCCGCCCTGCCCTGGCCCCTGCTGCAGGCGCTGGTCGCCAAGCCGCTGCTGGCCCAGTTTGGTGGCCGCGTGCGCGTGGCGGTGAGCGGCGGCGCACCGCTGTCGCCCACCATTGCCAAATGCTTCTTGGGCCTGGGCCTGCCGCTGGTGCAGGGCTACGGCATGACCGAGACCGCACCGGTGGTGTCGGTCAACGCACTGGACGACAACGACCCCGCCTGTGTGGGCAAGGCCCTGCCCGGTGTGGAAGTGCGTATCGGCGACAACCACGAGCTGCAGGTGCGCGGCCCCATCGTGATGAAGGGCTACTGGAAGCGCCCCGAAGACACCGCACGCATCCTGAGCACCGACGGCTGGCTGGGCACCGGCGACCAGGCCGACATCGTGAACGGCCGCATCTACATCAAGGGCCGCATCAAGGAAATCATCGTCACATCCACCGGCGAAAAGATCCCGCCGGGCGACCTGGAGCTGGCCCTGCTGGCCGACCCGCTGCTGGAGCAGGCCTTTGTGGTGGGCGAAAACCGCCCCTTCATCGCCTGTGTGGCCGTGCTGAACCCGGGCGAGTGGCAGCGGCTGGCCGCTGACCTGGGTCTGAACCCCCAGGCCGCTGACAGCCTGAACCACCCCAGCGTGCACCGTGCTGTGCTGGCGCGCATCGAAAAGAACACCGCCAGCTTTGCCCGCTATGCCGTGCCGCGCACGGTGCACCTGACGCTCACGCCTTGGACGATTGAAAACACCTTCATGACGCCCACGCTCAAGCTCAAGCGCAACAACCTTATGGCGCACTTTGCCGAAGCCATTGAGGGCATGTACCAGAAGCCGGGGCGCTGAGCCCCGGCTTGCTCCTTACAACACCAGCTCGCCCTCCCGGGCGTAGGCGGAACCAAAGCGGTTGGCCAGAAAGTCCGCAAGCGCCACGGACTCCTGCCCGACAAAGCCCTGCGGCGGCAACTTGCCTTGCGCCACCAGGTCCAGCGCCGTGCAGATGCCTGCGGCCGTGGTGAGCTGGATGGCGCTCAGCGTGTGCCCAGCCACTTGCGTGCCCACGATACGGGCCGAGTACGAGTCCTGCACCAGCCGCCTGCCCTTGAGGCCTGATGCGGTGGCAAACACCACGATCACATCCTGGTCCGTGGTGGGGATGGCGGTTTCCAGAATGTCCTTGAGCAGATCGCGCCGGTCCCGCAGACGCAGGTCATTGAGCAACAGCTTGAGGATGGCGTTGTGGCCCGGGTAGCGGATGGACTGGTAGTCCACCTGCCGCGCCTTGCCCGCCAAGGTTTCTGTCAGCGTGCCCAGCCCGCCCGAGGTGTTGAAGGCCTCGTACTCCACGCCGTCCAGCGCAAAGGTTTCCAGCCCCTCCAGCGCGGGCACCGTGGTGCGCACGCCGTCCACAATGGCTTCGCAGGGGTTGCAGTACTCGTTGATGAGCCCCTCGGTACTCCAGGTCAGGTTGTAGCGCAGGGCACCCTGTGGGTAGCGGGGCAGCGCCCCCACGCGCATGCGCAGCGTGTGCAGCGCGTCAAAACGCCGGGCCAGGTCATTGCCCACGATGCCGATGAAGCCCGGGGCGAGGCCACATTGCGGCATGAGCACGCGGCGGGCCTTGGCGGCCAGGGCGCGGATGGCCTGGGTGCTGGCCACGTCCTCGGTCAGGTCAAAGTAATGCACACCTGCGCGTGCACACGACGTGGCCACGGGCACGGCGCGATGGAACGGCAATGCGTTCAGCACGGCAAAACGGCCGTCAATGGCGGCCTGCAGGCTCGCGTCGTCTGTGGCCAATCGGGTGGAAATACCCAGAGTTGCCACCTCGGCCAGCCGCACCGGGTCGCGGTCCACCACCAGGATGTCGTAGTCGCCCGACCGCTGCAGCAAGAGCGCCATGGCAAAGCCGATGTGGCCCGCCCCCAGGATGGTGATGGGGCGGCGTGAGGTGGAGTGCGAGGAAATGTCGAAGGTGGTCATGGCAGTGCTCCCGGTAGTGCTCTCCGCACATGGCGGAGAGGTGTTGTGGATGCCTTGATGCTAGGCAACAGCGCTGTCAATGTGTAGTGCTCAAAACGTCGAAAGCTGCTCTTTGATTTGCCATAACGGCGAATATGATGGGCGTTATGACTTATTGAGGAAATGCGCATGACCCAGGCCCTGGATGACACCGACCGGCAACTGCTCAGCCTGCTGCAG
The DNA here is from genome assembly GCF_014851475.1 of Acidovorax sp. ACV02. Taxonomy (NCBI): domain Bacteria; kingdom Pseudomonadati; phylum Pseudomonadota; class Betaproteobacteria; order Burkholderiales; family Comamonadaceae; genus Acidovorax; species Acidovorax sp. ACV02. The sequence goes on along the minus strand of NZ_JACUZU010000006.1, from coordinate 65,536 downwards.
GCCAATGCGCGCGAAGGCACGGCCACGCTGGCGCGCAAGCTTGGCCTGGCCCGCACCACCGTGGTGGCGCGGATCGCGCGGCTGGAACGTTCGGGTGTGGTGGCTGGCTACGGGGTGCGGCTGGGTACACGGCTTGACGCCACCACCGTGCGGGCCTGGTGCAGCATCAGCCTGCTGCCCAAGGCAGCACCCGCCGTGCTGCGCGCGCTGGAGGCCATGCCCGAGGTTGAAGAGGTGTCGGCCGTGAGCGGACCGTTTGACTACCTGGTGTTCTTACGCTGCGCCAGCCACGAGCAGCTCGACACCCTGCTAGACAAGGTCGGCCAGCTGGAGGGCGTGCACCAGACGCAGACCAGCATCGTGCTCAGCCGCAAGATCGACCGACGACAGGTAGGGTGACATCCCCCTGAGCGGCTTACGCCGCTTCCCCCTTTTCTCGGCTCGCTGCGCGATTCGGGACGGGGGACGCTGCCAGCGCGGCGGGGGGGCCCTTGCTCGGCAGCCCTGGCGTACGCTGCGCCAAAAGCCACCAGCGCGCTCAAAATCAAACGCTGAATGCTATGGATACTGAAGCTACCAGCGCTTATTTATCAAGCGATAGTGGCTATTTTTACAACCAGTGAATCAGGCCTCGAACTGCGTCGGATTCTTGCCCCGGATCGGCGCATAAAACGCCTTGATGCGCGCCATGTCACGATCCACATCGCCCGTGGGCTCAAACACCGGGCCCAGGCCGCCGACCTTGCGGCCATAGTCCACAAACGCGAGCACGATGGGCACGCCCGCCTGCTGGGCGATGAAGTAAAAGCCCGTCTTCCAGTGCCGCGTCTTGCCCCGCGTGCCCTCGGGCGGCACGATGAGCTGCATGGGTCCGTCGGCATCGCGCATGGCCTGGGCCGAGTTGGCGACCAGGTTGTTGGCCTGGCTGCGGTCCACCGGGATGCCCCCGAGCCAGCGCATCACCCCGCCAAACGGCGCCTTGAACAGGCTGTGCTTGCCCATCCAGTACACGCGCAGGCGCAGCGAGAACGCCAGCATCAGCGTGTACGGCAAGTCCCAGTTGCTGGTGTGGGGTGCGGCGATCAGCACGCTTTTGGCGGCATGGGCTGGCAAGGCGCCCTCGACCTTCCAGCCGGTGATGCGCAGGGTGAAGCGGGAAAAAGCGCGCAGGAGCGTGTTGACAACCGGCGTGTCAAAAATGGTGTGGTGCATGGGAAAACGGGTGACAGAACGGAGCCCGGGGCGCTGACACAGGCAGTGGGTGCTTGGCTCCACAGGCATCGAGAGCGCCGCGAGTATCGCTGATGGTGCCAATGTCCCGCCTTGACGCAAGGCAAAGTGGAGCCGCCGCCGCTTGCATGCGCCCCTGCAGATTACTCCCAATTTCATAGCAATCAGGACAATCAACACTAGCGCTACCAGCCATTTTTGCTCCAAGTGCCGGAGTAAAGGCGCCACGCCAAATAAAACTGGCGTTGGATCTCCACCGGTCCAGAATGCACCACCAGCAGGTCCGCGTTGTCGCTGCCGCCCCATGCTGCCAACCCTATTGCCCACCACCCCGCCCTACCGCGACCGCAAGCGGTACGCATGGCTGCTGTCCCTGGTGGTGCCCTGCACCGTGGGCGTAGGCCCGGCACTGATGGCATGGACCGGCGAACCGCTGGTGCTGTGGGCGCCGGTGGCGTTTTTCTACCTCGTCGCCCCGTTGCTCGACGGGATGCTGGGCGTGGACCAGAGCAACCCGCCCGAATCCGCCGTGCCTGCACTGGAAAACGACCGCTACTACCGCCGCATCACCTTCCTGCTGGTGCCGGTGCTATGGGCGGCCTTCATCTTCAGCGCCTGGTGGGTGGCCACGCAGCCCCTGCCCTGGCATGGCGTGCTGGCGATGGTGCTGACCACGGGCACGGTGGGCGGGTTCTGCATCAATCTGGGGCACGAGCTGGGCCACAAGAACACGCCGCTGGAGCGCTGGCTGGCCAAGCTGGTGCTGGCGCCCACGGCGTATGGGCACTTCTTCATCGAACACAACCGGGGCCACCACCGCGATGTGGCCACCCCGGCCGACCCAGCCTCGTCGCGCATGGGCGAGTCCATCTACCGCTTTGTGCTGCGCGAGATGCCCGGCGCCGCACGCCGCGCCTGGGCGCTGGAAAAAGACCGCCTGGCCCGCCAGCACCTGCCGCTGCTGTCGTGGCACAACGAGATCCTGCAGCCAGCGCTCATCACGGTGCTGCTGTGGACAGGGCTGGCGCTGTGGCTGGGCGTGGTCATCCTGCCGTTTTTGCTGCTGGCATCGTTCTGGGCCAACTTTCAGCTCACCTCGGCCAACTATGTCGAGCACTACGGGCTGCTGCGGCAAAAGGACGCCAGCGGCCGCTACGAACCCTGCCGCCCCCAGCATTCGTGGAACAGCAACCACGTGTTCTCCAACTGGGCCCTGTTCCATCTGCAGCGGCACTCCGACCACCACGCGCACCCGCTGCGCCGCTACCAGTCTCTGCGGCACTTTGACGATGTGCCGCAGCTGCCCCTCGGCTACTTCGGCATGTTCACGCTGGCCTATGTGCCGCCCCTGTGGCGCCGCGTGATGGACCCGCGCCTGCTGGCCCAGGTGGGGCGCAACGCCGCCCACATCAACATCGACCCGCGCCAGCGGGCCGCGATCGTGCGGAAATACGGGTTGCAGGACCTGGGATAGAACGAGTGAGAATGCGCTGGCGACTGGGCACAGGCACCCTGCGGGCCGACAACCGCCACCTCCAGCACTCCTCTATTGATAGCACCCGGAACAATCGGCACTAGCACCTGCGCCCGTTCTGACCCAAAACCCTCCGCTGGCGCCCATCACGCAGCCAGTGGGATAATGCAGGTTTCGCACCTGCAGCCCCGCAGCGCCCCCGACCAGAGGGGCGTTCTGCTGCAGAACATTCCCCTCCCCGCCTTCGCTGTTTGCCCGTGGAAACCACCCTGAGCCCCTGGCGCATGTCCGTCGCCCCCATGATGGACTGGACTGACCGCCACTGCCGTTACTTTCACCGGCTGCTTACGCGCCAGACGCTGCTGTACACCGAGATGGTGAACGCGGGCGGCATCCTGTATGGCGGCACCGAGCGCCACCTGCGCTTCAACGCCGAAGAGCACCCCGTAGCCCTGCAGCTGGGCGGCAACGAGCCCGACAAGCTCGCCCAGGCCGCCAGACTGGGTGAGGAATGGGGCTACGACGAAATCAACCTGAACTGCGGTTGCCCCAGCGACCGCGTACAGCGCGGTGCCTTTGGCGCCAGCCTGATGAAGGCCCCCCAGCTGGTGGCCGACGGCGTCAAGGCCATGAAGGACGTGGTCAGCGTGCCCGTCACCGTCAAGCACCGCATCGGCATCGACAAGGTGGAGGACTACGGCTTTGTGCGCGACTTCGTCGGCACTGTGGCCGAGGCCGGGTGCACCGTGTTCATCGTGCATGCGCGCAACGCGTGGCTGCAGGGCCTCTCCCCCAAGGAAAACCGCGACATCCCGCCGCTGCGCTACGAGGTGGTCCACCGCCTCAAGGCCGAGTTTCCGCAGTTCACCATCGCCATCAACGGCGGTATCACCGCCGACGCGGTGGTGCAGGAACAGCTGCAACACCTGGACGGCGTGATGATCGGCCGCGAGGCGTACCACAACCCCTGGTGGCTGGCGCGCTGGGACCAGCTCTACTACGGCGGCGCCCCCTGCCCCCTGACCCGAGAGGAAGTGGAGCTGGCGATGGTGGAATACATGGAGCGTGAGGCCGCACAGCACGGCACCCCCTGGCCCCACATCGCCCGCCACATGCTGGGCCTGCGCCACAGCCTGCCCGGCGCCCGCATCTGGCGCCAGGTGTGGAGCAACCATCTGCTCAAGGACCGCCCCGCGCGGGAAGTGCATGCGTTGGCGATGCAGGCCTATGCCAGTGGAGCGTCGGAGCCCAGCGCTGAACCCGCAACACTGGACTCCGTGACTACTTAGTCAGCCGCCCCACCCAGGCCGCCAGCGGCTCGGGCCGTCCGAAGAGGTAGCCCTGCAGGCACTCGCACTGGCTTTCGACCAGAAAGTCGGCCTGTGCGCGTGTCTCCACCCCCTCGGCCACCACGCGCAGGTTGAGATGGCGGGCCACCGAGATGATGGACTGCACGATGGCCGTGTCATTGGGGTCGTCGGGCGTGTCGTCCACAAAGCTCTTGTCGATCTTGAGCTCGTAGAGCGGGAGCCGCTTGAGGTAGGCCAGGCTCGAATAGCCGGTGCCAAAGTCGTCGATGGAGAAACGCACGCCCAGCTGCACGATCTCGGTCATGCGGGCGATGGTGTCGTCCAGGTCTTCGATGAGCAGGCTTTCGGTTACCTCCAGGATCAGATGGGCCGGGTTGGCGCCGGTGTGGGCCAGGATGTGGCGCACGCGCTCCACAAAGTCGTCCTGGCGGAACTGCCGCTCGCTCACGTTGACGGACAGCGATAGCGCGTGCCCTGCCACCTGCAAGCGTGCCAGGGTCTCACAGGCCTGCTGGATCATCCAGTCGCCCATGCGCAGGATGAGGCCCGAGGCCTCGGCGATGGGGATGAAGCGGCTGGGCGGGACATTGCCGCGCACGGGGTGGTCCCAGCGCATCAGCAGCTCGCCGCCCACGACGTTGCCCGCAGCGTCCACCTGGTTTTGCACAAAGGCGGCCAACTGGCCCAAGGTTTGCGCTTTTTTCAGGTCCTGCTCCAGCGCCAGGCGCTCCTGCACGTCGGCCTGCATCGCGGCTTCGTAAAAGCGGATGCGGTTGCGACCCAGGTCCTTGGCGCGGTACATGGCCGTGTCGGCCTCCCGCAGAAGGTCTTCCACACCCTCGCCCCGCTTGGGGAAGAGCGTGATGCCGATGCTGCCGGTGGTGCTGTAGAGGTGGGTGTCGATGGTGTAAGGCGCTTCCAGTGCGGCGCGCATCTCCTCGGCCACCAGCAGCGCAGCGCGCCCGGCGGACTCCATGTCCGACGCCACGTTGTGCACCAGCACCACAAACTCGTCCCCACCCAGGCGCGCCACGGTGTCGCCCGGGCGTTGCAGCTGCGTGAGCCGCTGGGCCACCTGCATGAGCAGCATGTCGCCCACCGTGTGGCCCCGTGCATCGTTGATCTGCTTGAAGTTGTCCAGGTCGATGTAGAGCACCGCCCCCACCTGGGCGGCCTTCCGGGCATTGGCCAGTGCGTGTTCCATGCGGTCCAGCAGCATGCGCCGGTTGGGCAGGCCGGTGAGCGCGTCAAAGTACGCCAGCTGGTGTGACCGCGCCTCGGCCTGCTTGCGTTCGGTGATGTCGCGCGACAGCGCGATGAACCGAGGTTCGTCGCCCGGGGCGGCGCTCTCCTTGCGCGCAATCGACAACTCAAACCAGTGGGTCACCCCGCCCAGCTCCAGCCGGAACTGGTGGCCTGACGAGTACCCGGTCTGGTGGGCCGCTTGCAGCGCCGCATGGCAGCCGGCGGCGGCTTCGGGGGGGACCACATCGCGCAGCAGGCGGCCCAGAAACATCTCTGGCGGCACAGCCAGCTCTCCCGATCGTGCCGACCGGTAGTGGTGGATGCAGCCGTCCAGCCCCAGTTCGAACAACAGATCAGGAATGGCGCTGAGCGTGCTCTCCAGGTCATCCCGGGTGGCGCGCAGTTCGGCCGTCATGTCGCGCGCCAGTGCCACCGCACGCTCGCGCCCCGTGGCCAGCAGCCAGGTGAACCACGCAAGGATCAGGCTCAGCACCGTGCCCAAAAGCGCCACCGGGTGGTGTGCATCGTCCTGAAAGCGCTGCGCAAAGCCCGGTAGTGGGGCCATGTGCAAGGTCCAGCGGCGCCCGCCCAGCTCCAGCTCGCGCCGCGCTTGCAACGCCGGGGCGCCAGCGCCTTGGGCCGGTGTCTTCAGGTTGCTGAACAGCAGCGCGCCCGCTCCGGCACCGGCATCTCCTGGTCCGGTGCCGGGGGATGCCGCACCCGCGTCCGGGGTGCTGTCGGTGATCTGCAGGCCGATGTCCGCGTCAAACTCCCGGGACATGCCATGGATCACGTCCTCCATGCGAAACGGAGCGGACACCCAGCCCGCCAGTCCCTGCCGACGCCCTTCCACCTTGCTGTTGTCAGCGTCGGCGCGGTACAGGGGCATGTACATGACCAGCCCAGGGGCAGCGTTTTGCATCAGGGTCAGTCGCCCGGACAACGCCAGCGCTCCGGTGTCACGGGCCCGGTCCAGCGCCTCCTTGGCGGGGGGAATGGTCAACACATCCAGTCCCAGCGCCTTGAGGTTGGGGCCCTCCAGCGGCTCGATGTGGGTGATGGGTGCCAGCCACTCGCGCTCGCCGGGCGGTCGCACTGCATATTGGTCAAAACCGCGCTGGCGCATGTCCTCCAGGTGGGCAGCGAGCGCCTTGCCAGGAAACTGCAGAATCAGCGACACCCCCTGCAGCCCAGGACGGGTTGCCTGCAGCTGCAGCGCGCTCACATAGGCCTGAAACTCCTCGCGATCGATGCGCTCCGAGCCCTCAAAGTAGCCCTTGACGCCGCGCAACACCACCTCGTAGGTCGCCATGCGGTCCTTGAGGTTGTAGGCAATCTGGTCGGCCGCCACCTCAAAGTTCTGCTCGCGCTTGGTCCTTGTGTTCTTTTCTTCGCTCTGCCAGTACAGGAAGGTCAGCCCCAGGGTCAGCAGCGCGATCAGTGGGGGCAGCACCACGGGCAACCAGCGGTGGTTGCTGGTGCCCGCAACCCCTTCAGACCCCCATGCCGCCTGCCCTGGCGCGGCGAGGTCATCGTTGTCGGGGGCTGGGTGAGGTGTCATGGTGGATGGTGTGACTTCGATGCACCGGCATCGTGCACCGGCGGTGCTGCCTCATTATGAGCATCTGTCCTGCGCCGAAAAGGGGCATTTGCGCGCAAACTGCACAGGCCGGGTCCCTGCATGCCGTTTATGCTCGCACCCGCTGGGCCAAGGGCTATGCGCCCGCACCCACTTCCCGTATCAACCCTGGCAATACCCACCACAAAGGCCTGGCATGGCATCGCTCGATTTCGACCTGGAGGAATCCCAATTTCGCAGCTGGTACACCGCGCAGGCGGTTGCGCTGGAAGACGCCTGTGCAGCGCTGACCGCGCGGGTGGCGGCGGTGGTAACCCAGGCGGGCGGCGTGGACATCACCAAGGTGGAGGGCCGCGTGAAGGATGTGGACGAATGCGTGCGCAAGTTCGTGCGCAAATACCGTCCGGCGCTGGAAGAGAGCAACACCCCCTACGACATAGAGACTTACATCACCGACCTGATTGGCGTGCGGGTGGTGTGCCTGTATGAAGACGAGCTGGAGAAGATTGCCCAGATCGTGCGCGCCCATTTCGCCGTGATCGACGTGACCGACAAGGTCTCGGCGGTGGAAAGCACCGAGGCGTCCTTTGGCTACAAAGGGCTGCACCTGGACCTGCGGCTGAGCGTGGCCGAACGCGACCTGCCGGAGCACGCGGCCTATGCCGAGTGGCCCTTCGAGCTGCAGGTGCGCACCATCATCCAGGACTCGTGGAGCGTGCTGGACCACAAGATCAAGTACAAAAAATCCATCCCGGGCCAGCTCAAGCGGCGCATCAACGTGCTGTCCGCCCTGTTCGAGCTGGCCGACCGCGAGTTCCGCCAGATCCGCGATGCCACTGCGGCCGAGCTGCTGCAGGCCCCCGACGAAACCGCCGAACCCGCAACCGATGTCGCCGCCGATTTGCAGGCTCCCACCCGCGCAGCCGCCACCAGCAGCGAACTGAACGCGTTCACGTTCTTGAAGATCGCCACGCATTTTTTCAAGGACTTCGAATTTGAGCCGTCCAAGGTCGATGGGTTTGTGGATGACATCCAGGCCTGGTCAGCCGGCATGACACGTGCGCGCTTTAACAGTTTGATGCGCGAGACGATCGGAGTGGTCAAACGCTACAAGCAGCACTTTGAAGAGCAAAACCCGCAGGGCAGCTTCAACCCGTACACCGTGATCCGGCATTGCCTGTATCTGAGTAACAAGACGGCGTTCCGCCCCGCACTGCGCAACTCGGCCCGCGAGTCGTTCGAGGCCTGGCTGAGCGACAACGCGGAGCCCAAAGTGCAGGGTTGAGGCGAAAATCGGCGCAAGCGCTAGTGCTAATTGCCTGAGTTGCTATCATTTTTGACAGCCTCGCAGCCTTCGTCGCCGAACCGGCGCGCCGCCCCTGGGGCCACGTCAATTTGTCGCATAGGCGACTGGACATTGGTGGTTTTACTCCATGCGCTTGTTACCAAGTGCTGCTATATTGCACTGCAACAAAACGGAGTTTCGCCCCATGCTGTACCACCTCTACGAAACCCAGCGCTCCTTGATGGAGCCCTTCACAGATTTTGCGCAGGCGGCTTCCAAGTTGTTCAGCAACCCCGTCTCGCCGCTGAGCCAGACCTCAGCAGCACAGCGCATGGCTGCCGGTTACGACCTGCTCTACCGCCTGGGCAAGGACTACGAAAAGCCTGCCTTCGATATCCACACGGTCGACGTGGACGGTATCGGTGTGGCTATCCATGAACGCATTGAGGTGGACAAGCCGTTTTGCGAGCTGCGCCGCTTCAAGCGCTTTTCGGACGATCCTGCCACGCTGACCAAGCTCAAGGGCCAGCCCGTGGTGCTGATCGTGGCACCGCTCTCGGGCCACTACGCCACGCTGCTGCGCGACACCGTGCGCACCATGCTCAAGGACCACAAGGTCTACATCACCGACTGGAAGAACGCCCGCTTGGTGCCGCTGTCAGAGGGGGAGTTCCACCTCGACGACTACGTCAACTACGTGCAGGACTTCATCCGCCATCTGCAAGGCATCTACGGCAACTGCCACGTGATCAGTGTGTGCCAACCGACGGTGCCCGTGTTGGCAGCCGTGTCGCTGATGGCCAGCCGCGGCGAGAAAACGCCCCTGACGATGACCATGATGGGTGGCCCCATCGACGCTCGCAAGTCGCCCACGGCAGTGAACAATCTGGCGACCAACCGCAGCTACGAGTGGTTTGAGAACAACGTGATCTACCGCGTGCCGGAAAAATTCCCGGGCGCGGGCCGCCGCGTGTACCCGGGGTTTTTGCAGTACACCGGTTTTGTGGCCATGAACCCGGACCGCCATGCGACCAGCCACTACGATTATTTCAAGGACCTGATCAAGGGCGACGACGCAAGTGCCGAGGCGCACCGCAAGTTCTACGACGAGTACAACGCCGTGCTGGACATGGATGCGGACTACTACCTCGAAACCATCCAGACCGTGTTCCAGGATTACAAGCTGGTGAACGGCACCTGGGATGTGCGCTCACCCGCCGGCAAGCTGGAGCGCGTGCGTCCGCAAGACATCAAGACCACAGCCCTCTTCACGGTGGAAGGCGAGCTGGACGACATCTCTGGCTCGGGCCAGACCGAAGCGGCCCACGACCTGTGCAGCGGCATCGTGCGCAAGGAGCAACGCCACCTGGAAGCCAAGGGCGCAGGCCACTACGGTATCTTCAGTGGCCGCCGCTGGCGCGACATCGTGTACCCCAAGGTGCGCGCATTCATCCTGGAACACGAGTTGCCTGCCAAGCCCGCCACTGTGGCCGCAACGTCCACACCGGCCCCCAGGCTCGCCAGCCCTGCACCGGCCCCTGCCAAGGTTGCCAGCAAGCCCGCACCGGCTGCCAAACCCGCCGCCACCAAGGTGATCAAGGCGACCAAGGCGCCTACGGCAGCAGCCAAGCCTGCTCCAGTCCGCGCTGCGGCCAAGCCCGTGGCGGCCACCGCTGTGGCCACCCGCTGGGTGCAGCCCGCCGCGGCGCCCACAGGTGCAGCGCAGGCGCCCACCGCTGATCTGGCCACGGCCCAGACCAGCGCCACTGCAGCGCCGTCCACCCGCAGCGGCAGCAAGAGCAAGGCGCGCAAGGCTTGAGCCACCCCGCCTCCGCCAGCACGACCCCATCCCACGCTGCCCTCACCGACCTGGCAGCGCGGATTGATGCCGCCCTGCCCCAGACGCAGTGCACGCGCTGCGGCTATCCCGACTGCGCCAGCTATGCGCAGGCCATCGCCCAGGGGGAGGCGGCCATCACCCAGTGCCCTCCGGGCGGTGCTGAGGGCGTGGCCCGCTTGGCCGCCATCACGGGCCATGCCGTGGCGCCCTTGAGCACCGACCATGGGGAGGAGGCACCGCGCCGCGTGGCCTTCATCGACGAGGCGTGGTGCATTGGCTGCACCTTGTGCATCAAGGCCTGCCCCACCGACGCCATCGTGGGCTCCAACAAGAAAATGCACACCGTCATCGAGCCTTACTGCACAGGGTGCGAGCTGTGCATCCCGGTCTGCCCGGTAGATTGCATCCAGCTCGACAGCGCCAGCGGCATGGCCACCGGATGGGCTGCGTGGTCTGATGCGCTCGCGCTCCAAGCCAAACAGCGGTATCAGCAACACCGTCAGCGGGTGCCGCTGGAGGATGTAGAGGACGAAGGCTCCGGAGCGCAGGCCGATTCGACATCGGCCGCCACCCACAGCCCAGCCGCCGCTGCGGTGGCTGCCGAGGGCATGGAGGCACGCAAGGCGGCCATTGCCGCCGCCATGGAGCGCGCACGGCAACTGCGTGAAAAGGGAGCGCGCTGAGAACGGCACCTGGTCCGCTGGACCAGCAACCGCCTGTCTGCGGTTATCGCGCGGCCAGCGATTTGTACACGCCGCAGCCCACGTACCAGTCCCCCACCCGGCTCACGTAGGACATCTTGGTTTGCACCGCGCCGGTGGCCGGGTTGTTGATGTCGTACTCCACCCACCCCGGGGCGCGGTCGGCCTGGGTCACGATGTCGCTCACCAGTCGGTCGCCAGCGATGCCGGGGATGTCTTGCACCCGCGTGCCCACCTTGGCCGGGTTGCCGCCAAACGCCAGGTAAGTGCCGCCAGCGTCGAGCACAAACACATACATGTCGCGGTCATGGTAGGGCTGGGTCTTGTCGGTGATGCTGCGCAGGAATTGATCACGCGAACTGGTCTTGTGCAGCGCCACCGCCTTGTTCACAAGAGCCACTGCCTCATCGGCGGTGCCCTGCTGCAGGCGAAACGCCGCCACCGCTTGCGACAGGGTGGACGCGCGGTGCTCCAGCGCCTCGGCCTGCGAGACCGCATGGCCCACCATCTGGGCGTTGTGCTGCGTGATCTGATCGAGCTGCTGCACGGCGGAGCTTACTTCGCTCAGGCCCGTGCTTTGCTCGGCGCTGGAGCCGGAGATCTCGGTCATGCTCGCCGCCACGCTGCGGATACCGCTGGCCATGTTGGCAATGCCCTCGCCCGCCGACCGGATCAACCCGGCGCTGGCCTCCACCTGGCTGACCGAGGCGCTGATCAGCTCGCGGATCTCCCGCGCCGCGTCGCCCGAGCGCTTGGCCAGCGTGCGCACCTCGCCCGCCACCACGGCAAAGCCGCGGCCCTGCTCACCCGCACGGGCGGCCTCCACCGCAGCGTTCAGGGCCAGGATGTTGGTCTGAAACGCAATGCTGTCGATGACACCAATGATCTCGGTCATGCGGCGCGCGCTTTGCTGGATGGCCTCCACCGACTGCACGGCGCGGGCCATGGCCTCGGCTCCGGTGTCGGCGGCCTTGCGTACTTCTGCGGCGCGGGCATCGGCGCTGCGCGCGGTCTGTGCGTTGTTCTGCACGGCCGACGACAGCTGCTCCACGCTGGCAGCCGTCTGCTCCAGGTTGGCCGCCTGCTGTTCGGTGCGATCGGCCAGAGACCGGTTACCTTGCGCCAGGCTTTGTCCCGCATGGGCCACCAATGCGGCATTGCTGCGGATATCGGCCACCATGGACGACAGTGTGAGCACCATGCGGTCCAGCGACTGGGCCATGGACCCGACCTCGTCCCGCCCATAAACACCCGCCCTGGCACACAAGTCACCGCGTGTGGTCTGCTCCATCGCATGCGCCAAGCCTTGCAGGTCGGATGCCAGACCCGCATACAACGCGCACAATGCATACAGAACCACGGCGGCTGCCAATGCCGCCGCCCACCACGGAGCATCTACGGCGGCCGTCGCCAGGGCGCCAGCCATCACCACGCCCAGCGTCACCAGTTTGCCCGGCAGGTGCCACCTGCGCATCCACCAGAGCCCGGGGCGCAGCGGTAGGAATCCAGACATCTTGTCTCCGTTATCGTTTTTGAATGTGGGCCATGCTATGTGCCCGCTCTTACGTCGGATTGACAACCGTGCGTGGGGTGAACAGTGCTTGACTGCGCACCTGGCCCCGCCCTCGCCATGGACGGCGCGACACCCTGCACCGTGCCGTGGGCGTATGCCCTTCGCCCATAATGTCGCTCCATGAATCCCCTGCTCTCCCAACTCCAGCCTTACCCCTTCGAGCGGCTGCGGCAACTCTTTGCGGGAGTCACACTCCCGGCGGCTTACAGCCCCATCAGCCTGGGCATGGGTGAGCCGCGCCATCCTACACCGCAGTTCATCAAAGATGCACTCAGTAACAACCTGGGCGGACTGGCCAGTTACCCTGCCACCGCAGGCGAACCCAAGCTGCGCGAGGCCTTCACCCAGTGGATACAACAGCGCTATGCGCTGACCCTGGACCCGGGCACCCAGGTGCTGCCCGTCAACGGCTCGCGTGAGGCACTGTTTGCATTTGCGCAGACCATCATCGATCCCTCGCACGGCCAGCCGCTGGTCGTCTGCCCCAATCCGTTCTATCAAATCTACGAAGGTGCCGCCTTGCTGGCGGGAGCCCAGCCGTACTACGCGGCCAGCGACCCCGGCCGCAACTTTGCGGTGAACTGGGACGCAGTGCCCGAAGCTGTGTGGCAACGAACCCAGCTGCTCTTCGTCTGCTCCCCTGGCAACCCCACGGGCGCCGTGATGCCGCTCAGCGAGTGGAAGAAGCTGTTTGAGCTGAGCGACCGCTACGGTTTTGTGATTGCCTCGGACGAGTGCTACAGCGAGATCTATTTCCGCGACGAGCCGCCCCTGGGCGGCCTGCAGGCTGCGGCGCAGCTGGGGCGCGGCGACTTCAAGAACCTGATCTCCTTTACCAGTCTGTCAAAACGCAGCAATGTGCCCGGCATGCGCAGCGGCTTCGTGGCTGGCGACGCAGCGCTGATCAAGTCGTTCTTGCTCTACCGCACCTACCACGGCAGCGCCATGAGCCCCATCGTGCAGGCCGCCAGCATCGCTGCCTGGGGGGATGAAAAGCACGTGGTGGACAACCGGGCGCTGTACCGCAAGAAGTTTGCCCAGGTCACACCGCTGCTGGCTGGCGTGATGGAAGTCGCCCTGCCGGATGCCGGTTTTTACCTGTGGGCCAAAGTACCGGAAGCCCTGGGGATGGACGATGCCGAGTTCGCGCGCGCCCTGCTGGCTCAATACAATGTCACGGTGCTGCCCGGCAGCTACCTGGCCCGCGAGGCCCAGGGGAGCAACCCCGGCGCCCAGCGCGTGCGCATGGCCCTGGTGGCCGAAGCCGAAGAATGCGTGGAAGCTGCGCTGCGCATCGTGCAATTCATCCAATCCCGTACTGCCTGATCTGATCGACAACAACATGACCCAACAACTCCAAACCCTCATCGACAACGCCTGGGAAAACCGCGCCAGCCTCTCGCCCGCCGCCGCCCCCAAGGAGATCCAGGACGCCGTCGAGCATGTGATTGCCGAGCTGAACAATGGCAAGCTGCGCGTGGCCACCCGCGAAGGCGTGGGCCAGTGGACGGTGCACCAGTGGATCAAGAAGGCCGTGCTGCTGTCGTTCCGCCTCAAGGACAACGAAGTCGTCAAGGCTGGCGACCTGGGCTTTTACGACAAGGTGCAGACCAAATTTGCCCACCTGTCCGAAGAAGAGATGAAAGCCACCGGCGTGCGCGTGGTGCCGCCCGCCGTGGCCCGCCGTGGCAGCTTCATCGCCAAGGGCGCGATCCTGATGCCGTCGTACGTGAACATCGGCGCCTACGTGGGCGAAGGCACCATGGTCGACACCTGGGCCACCGTGGGTTCGTGCGCACAGATTGGCTCCAACGTGCACCTGTCGGGTGGCGTGGGCATTGGCGGTGTGCTGGAGCCTCTGCAGGCCGGCCCCACCATCATTGAAGACAACTGCTTCATCGGCGCACGCTCCGAGGTGGTCGAAGGCGTGGTGGTCGAAGAAAACTCCGTACTGGGCATGGGCGTGTACCTGGGCCAGAGCACCCCGATCTTCAACCGTGCCACCGGCGAAATCAGCTACGGCCGCGTGCCCTCGGGCTCGGTGGTGGTGAGCGGCAACCTGCCCAAGACGGCCGCCAACGGCACGCCCTACAGCATGTACGCTGCCATCATCGTCAAGCAGGTCGATGCGCAAACGCGCTCCAAGACCAGCATCAACGACCTGCTGCGCGACTGATTGACGGGGACCTGCGGACGGCCCGGGCCGTTCGCCCCACCGACAGAGACTGACAACAAGAGGGAAACACCATGAGCACGATGGAACGAATTCTTCGCCTGATGGCAGAGAAAAAGGCCTCCGACGTCTATCTGTCGGCCAACGCGCCCGCGCTGATCAAGATCAACGGCGAGTGTGTGCCCATCAACAACCAGATCCTGCCGCCCGATGCGCCGCGCAACCTGCTGTCCGAAGTGGTCCCCCCGGACCGTATCGAAGAGCTGGAAGAAACCGGCGAACTCAATATGGGTGTGCCGCTCAGCGGCGTGGGCCGCTTCCGTGTCAGCGCCATGCGCCAGCGTGGCAGCTATGCGGTGGTGATCCGCTTCATCTCGCAACAGATTCCCGAGTTCGATTCCTTGGGCCTGCCCCCGGTGATGCGCGAACTCATCTTGGAAAAACGCGGACTGATCCTGATGGTGGGTGCCACGGGTTCCGGCAAGAGCACTTCGCTGGCGTCGATGATCGACACCCGCAACGAGGCGCTCACAGGCCACATCCTCACCATCGAGGACCCGGTCGAATACCAGTTCAAGAACAAGAAATCCATCGTCAACCAGCGCGAGATCGGCAGCGACACCCAGTCCCTGCAGACCGCCCTGAAAAACGCGCTGCGCCAGGCACCCGACGTGATCCTGATCGGCGAAATCCGCGACCGTGAAACCATGTCGGCCGCCATCGCCTATGCGCAGTCGGGACACCTGTGCCTGGCCACGCTGCACGGCAACAACAGCTACCACGCGCTCAACCGCATCTTGTCGTTCTACCCCGTCGAAGTACGACCCACCATGCTGGGCGACCTGGCATCGGCACTCAAAGCCGTGGTTTCCCAGCGCCTGGTGCGCAAGACCGACGGCGGCCGGGTGCCGGCAGTTGAAGTCATGCTCAACACCAAGCTGGTGTCCGATCTCATCGAAAAAGGCGACTTCTCGGGCGTCCGCGAGGCCATGGAAAAATCCATGGCCGAAGGATCGCAGACCTTTGAAGAAGCGCTGGCCCGCCTCATCATGGATGCGCAGATCGACCGCAAGGAAGGCATGGCCTACGCCGATTCGCCCACCAACTTGATGTGGCGCCTGCAAAACGACTTTTCCTTGGCCGCCAACGCCGCCAAGGCCCAGAAAGAAGCACGCGATGCACCCGACGATGCACCGTCGTTCACCGAGATCGTGCTGGACGTCAAGCCGGCGGCGTGATGTGACGTCCCTCGAGCGGCTTGCGGAGCCCTCCCTCAGGGGAATGACGCGCTCGCTGCCGAGCAGCTCTTGTTTTGCGGCTCTGGCCGGGGCCACGCAGCGCCAATGCCTGTACCCATGATCGCAGCCCGGCTGCCTGTCTCCATTCCCTGACCCCATCCCATGTCCCGTACCCTGCACCTGACTGAACAGCTCATCTCCCTGCCCTCCATCACGCCGGAGGACGCCGGCTGCCTGGATCTGCTGGCCGCACGGCTCGCTCCGCTCGGGTTTGTGTGCGAACGACTGGACAGTGGCCCCACAGACTTCCGTGTCAGCAATTTGTGGGCAAAGCGACCGGTAGCGCTAGTGAATCATGCCTCATCCGCTATCAAAACAGTAGTATTCGCAGGCCATACCGATGTCGTCCCCACTGGCCCGCTGGCCCAGTGGAGCAGTGACCCATTCGTGCCCACCCACAAGGACGGCAAGCTCTATGGCCGGGGTGCGAGCGACATGAAGACCTCCATCGCAGCCTTTGTGGTCGCGGTGGAAGAGTTCCTGGCCGCCACGCCCGCACCGCTGATCGAGCTGGCCTTTTTGCTGACCAGTGACGAGGAAGGTCCTTCCGTTGACGGCACCAAGGTCGTGGTCGAGCAGCTCCAGGCGCGTGGCGAAAAGCTTGATTACTGCATCGTGGGTGAACCGACCTCGGTCGAGAAAACCGGTGACATGATCAAGAATGGACGGCGTGGCACCTTGAGTGGCAAGCTCAGCGTCCGCGGTGTCCAAGGCCACATCGCCTACCCACAACTGGCCCGCAACCCCATCCACCAGGCCCTGCCCGCACTGGCAGAACTGGCTTCCACCGCGTGGGACAACGGCAATGCCTTCTTTCCGCCCACCAGCTGGCAGATCAGCAACATCCATGGCGGCACCGGCGCCACCAACGTGATCCCGGGTGAGGTGGTGATCGACTTCAACTTCCGCTTCTCGACCGAATCGACGGCAGAGGGGCTGCAGCAGCGCGTGCACGCCGTGCTTGACCGCCACGGCCTCGAATATGACCTGCGCTGGACGCTGGGCGGCCAGCCCTTCCTCACCACGCCCGGTGAACTGGTGGGCGCCGTGCAGCAGGCCATCGCCTCCGAGACGGGCATCACCACCGAACTCTCCACCACCGGTGGAACCAGCGACGGGCGTTTCATTGCGCAGATCTGCCCCCAGGTAATCGAACTGGGCCCGTCCAATGCAACGATCCACAAGATCGACGAGCATGTGGTGGTGGCCGATATCGAGCCGCTCAAGAACATCTACCGCCGCACGCTGGAGAACCTGCATGCACAGGCCCTGGCGGCCCAGGCGGTGGTCGCATGAGCAAGGCACCCAGCCACCACCCACCGGCAGTTGCAGGTGACACCGTTGGCGCACTGATCGAATGGGGCTCTCAGCAGCTGGAGTCGGCCGGCGTCTCGTTCGGCCATGGCACCACCAATGCGCACGACGAAGCTGCATGGCTCGTGTTGTGGCGCCTGGGCCTCCCGCTGGATAGCGACCTCTCCGATGCACCAGAGTCCATCAAAAACAAGCCGGTAGCGCCCGCAGAAAAGGCGTTGGTTGCTACACTTTTTGCAGAACGCATTGCCAGTCGCAAGCCTGCCGCCTACCTCACGCGCGAGGCCTGGCTCCAGGGCGTGCCGTTCTATGTGGACGAGCGCGCCATCGTGCCGCGCAGCTTCATTGCAGAGTTGCTGGTGGACGGCAGCGTGGACGATTTCCTGAGCGACCGCACCCATCGGGTGCTGGACCTTTGCACGGGCAACGGCAGCCTGGCTGTGCTGGCGGCGATGGCCTGGCCCGAAGTCGAAGTGACCGGTGCCGATATTTCGCCCGACGCCTTGGCCGTGGCGAGCATCAATGTGGACAAACATGGGCTGCGGGAGCGTATCACCTTGCAGTTGTCCGATGGACTGAGTGCTCTGCCCGGCCCCTGGGACCTGATCCTGTGCAACCCGCCCTACGTCAACGCCGACAGCATGGCCGTGCTGCCCAGCGAATACCGCGCAGAGCCCGAACTGGCCCTCGCCGGTGGCAAGGACGGCATGGACTTTGTGCGCCAGCTGTTTGCTGCCGCGCCCGCTTGCATGAGCGAAGACGCTGTGATCATTCTGGAGATCGGCAACGAACGCGACTATTTCGAGGCGGCCTTTCCGCAATTGCCGGTTTTCTGGCTCGATACCAGTGCAGGAGAAAACCAGGTTTTGCTGGTCACCCGGCGGGCGCTGGCTGCCCAAACCCGGCTCACGGCACAATAGAGCCCTTTACGCCACCTTTGGCAGCTGCAGCGGCTGTGCCGTTGGCAGTTGCGCTGGCCCCCAGAGTTTTGCATGCCACCCGCCTCGTGCGGGTGCGCTTTTTTCTGATTCCCGGATGATCACCCTCAAGAACGTTACCCTGCGCCGAGGCACGAAAGTCGTGCTCGACAGCGTGTCCACCACCATCAACCCCGGCGAAAGCGTCGGGCTTGTGGGCCGCAATGGCGCGGGCAAGTCCAGCCTGTTTGCGCTGCTCAGCGGCAAGCTCCATGAAGATGGCGGGGATTTTCACATCCCGTCGAGCTGGCGGATGGCCGAGGTCGCGCAGAACATGCCCGAGACCGACCAGTCGGCCACCGATTTTGTGCTTGAAGGCGACACGCGTCTGGCCGAGGTGCAACGCCAGTTGGCCGAAGCCGAGGCCAGCGACGATGGGATGGCCATTGCCCATGCCTATTCTGACCTGCATGACGCCGGCGCGCACGATGCCGTGGCGCGTGCCCAGGCGCTGATCCTGGGCCTGGGTTTTCGCGTGAGCGAACTCGACCAGCCCGTCAACAGCTTCTCCGGTGGCTGGCGCATGCGACTGCAACTGGCGCGTGCGCTGATGTGTCCCAGCGACCTCCTGCTGCTGGACGAGCCCACCAATCACTTGGACTTGGACGCCCTGGTCTGGCTCGAAGCCTGGCTCAAGCGCTACGCGGGCACCATGATCGTGATCAGCCACGACCGCGAGTTCCTGGACGCCATCACCAACGTCACCCTGCAAATCCAGCAGGGCGAGTTGAACCGCTACGGTGGCAACTACAGCAAGTTCGAAGAGCTGCGCGCCCAGCAGCTCGAACTGCAACAGGCCAGCTTTGCCAAGCAGCAGGAGAAGATGGCCCACCTGCAGAAATTCATCGACCGCTTCAAGGCCAAGGCCAGCAAGGCCAAGCAGGCGCAAAGCCGGGTCAAGCAACTCGAACGCATGGAGAAAATCGGGCCTGTGCTCGCCGAGGCGGACTTCACTTTCGAGTTCAAGGAACCGGCCAACTTGCCCAACCCAATGCTGGCCATCAGCGACGCCTCGTTCGGCTATGTGGACGACGAGGGCACGCCCACCACCATTCTTACGGGCGTCAACCGTTCGGTGCTGGCGGGGCAGCGCATCGGCATCCTGGGCGCTAACGGTCAGGGCAAGTCCACGCTGGTCAAGACCATTGCGCGCACCATGAAAGCACTGGGCGGCAGCATCACCGAGGGCAAGGGCCTGAACATTGGCTACTTTGCCCAGCAGGAACTCGACGTGCTGCGCCCCAGCGAACACCCGCTGGAGCACATGATCCGCTTGGCCAAGGAGCTGGGGCCTGATGCCAAGCAACCCAGCCGGGAGCAGGATCTGCGCAGCTACCTGGGCAGCTTCAACTTCACCGGGGACATGGTCAAGCAGGCCGTTGGCACCATGAGCGGCGGTGAAAAAGCGCGCCTGGTGCTGGCCATGATCGTATGGCAGCGCCCCAACCTGCTGCTGCTGGACGAGCCTACCAACCACCTGGACCTGGCCACCCGCGAGGCCCTGGCGATGGCGCTCAACGACTTCGATGGCACTGTGATGCTGGTCAGCCACGACCGCGCCCTGCTGCGCTCGGTCTGTGAGGACTTCTGGATGGTGGGCCGGGGTGTGGTTGGCCCGTTCGACGGCGACCTGGACGACTATCAACGTTACCTGCTCGAAGAGTCCAAGCGCCTGCGCGAAGAAGCACGCCTTGCCGAGCAGGCGCTGGCCTCACAAGCTCCTGCAGCAGCGCCCGCCGCAACACCGGCACCCGTGGTCACGCTGGCCTCCGTTGCCGCGCCAGCACCGGCTCCCGCTCTGTCCCCTTCGCGTGATGGGCGCGAGCAGCGCAAGCTTGACGCTCAAACGCGCCAGCAGCTGGCCGAAAAGACCCGGCCACTCAAAAAAGAGCTGGAACAGATCGATAAACGCTTGACCGCCCTGAGTGCAGAACGCACCCAATTGGAGCAAAAACTGACGGAAGCCTTGCCTCCTGCAGAGATCGCCGAGTGCGGCCGGCGTTTGAAAGCCGCAAATGATGAAACGGAAAAACTGGAAGAGCGTTGGCTGGAAATTTCTTCCGAACTCGAAGAAATTTCAGCGGCATCGGTGGGCTAGAGATGTAAAGTCCTGTAAATTCTTTCCAGAATTTTCCGGACTTTCCATTGACCCGTCTCGCTTTTATGCTACCAAATGTGTAGCTATTTTTAGTGTGAACCTACAGGCTATTGCGGTTGCATTTTTTTGCGAAAGGTTGTCAACGGACTGTGGACCGCCCGCGTTGTTGGTACATCACAGGAGTTTTCCACCATGAATACCACCGCAATCTTGTCCGCTTGGCCCGAAGACGAACGCGACCGTAAGCGCGCACCGGCCCCCTTCTAAAGCGCTGCGGCCTTGCCTCTGTTGTGTAGCCTCACAGTGCACATCAAGCATAAACCATACCAAGGCATGAGAAATGTGGCCACATTGGCTCCATATTTCTCACGTGGACCATAGCAAGGTCGGAGTTAACCTCCGCAATTCTTGCAAGTCCCAACAAAAAACCCCGCAGATGCGGGGTTTTTTGTTGGTCCAAAAGGACGGAACAGCCTCTAGCCCATGTGCAGGCCGCCATTGACCGAAAAGTCTGCACCGGTGGCGTATCCGCCCTCTTCCGAGGCCAGCCATGCGATGATCGACGCAATCTCGCTGGGCTCACCCAGGCGCTTGACAGGCACCGTGGCGACAATCTTTTCCAGAACATCCGGACGGATTGCCTTGACCATGTCAGTGCCGATGTAGCCTGGGCTTACCGTATTGACGGTGACGCCCTTGGTGGCCAGTTCCTGCGCCAGGGCCATCGAGAAGCCATGCATGCCCGCCTTGGCGGCGGAATAGTTGGTTTGCCCCGCCTGACCTTTTTCGCCGTTGACGGAGCTGATGTTGATGATGCGGCCCCAGCCCTTTTCCACCATGTCAGACACCACCTGTTTGGTGACATTGAACATGCTGTTGAGGTTGGTTTCGATCACGGCGTCCCAGTCTTCGCGCGACATCTTGAGGAACATGCGGTCGCGTGTGATGCCAGCGTTGTTCACCAGCACGTCAATGGTGCCGTGCTCTGCCTTGGTCTTGCCAAAGGCTTCCACGGTGGAATCCCAATCACCCACATTACCGACCGACGCATAAAACGTGTAGCCCAGGGCCTTTTGCTCTGCCAGCCATTTGGCGTGGTCCCGTGTCGGGCCGCAACCAGCGATGACTTTGAAACCTTCCTTGTGCAGGCGCTGGCAAATGGCGGTACCGATGCCTCCCATGCCACCGGTGACATACGCGACTTTCTGGCTCATGTGATTTCTCCTTGTTAGTGATTGGCTCAGGACCCACTCTACCGAAGAAATTGGGCACCGCCGTGAAGGAAAACACTGAAGCCCTTTCCTTTTTGACATATCCACATGCGTCACACAGCTGACGCGAGGTACGCTTAGCGACGCGTCACCGGCGTAGCGCCTGCAGATGCACCAAATGGAGGCAGCGGATTGGCTGCTGTGGACTGCGGCACCCCCGCAAGGACTGGCTTGAAATGCAGGCGCTGTGTTGCGCTAGACGTGCCGTGGCGCCAGCGGCAAGGATTCCCATCCCGGCTTGGCGAACAGATAACCTTGCTGGTAGCGAACGCCCACCGAACTCAGGTAGGCGGACTCAGCCGAGGTTTCGATGCCCTCCGCCACAATGTCGATGGACAACCGTTGGCAGACCAGCGCAATGCCGCACACGATCGCCTGTCGCACGGGGTCCTGATCGATGTTGCGAATGAGCTCCATATCGATCTTGAGCACATGCGGCTGAAATTGCACCAGCATGTTCAGCCCCGCGTAGCCCGCACCAAAGTCGTCGATGGCCGTAATGAGGCCCTGGCGCCGGTATTCATTGAAGATGGACTTCAGGTGTGCACCATTGCTGACCTGCTCGCCCTCCGTCACCTCGAACATGATCCGGTTGTGCGGAAAATCGAACTCTTCAGCCGCCTCCATGGTGGCGCGGATGCAAGTCTCGGGCCGATACACCGCATTGGGCAGGAAGTTGATGCTCAGTCGGCAGTCTGGCAGGCTGGCGAGCCCCAGGCGCGACGCTAGTTCAATGGCCTTGACGCGGCACGCTTGGTCAAACCGGTAGCGGTTGGTGTCATCCACCCACGACAGCACCGTACCAGCCGACTCGCCATCCACACCGCGTACCAGCGCTTCGTAGGCGAACGGACGATCCAACTCCAGATCCATGATGGGCTGGAACGCCATCGTGAAGTCGAACGGAAGCTGCGTCTTGTCACGACAGGATTGGCAGCCCACAGGTTCGAAGGGTTGGGCAAAAATGGTCACTGTCATGGAGAACCATGGTAACGCATCATTACAAAGCTGCAGCCTCGTGTTGCTACGTAGACCATAGCCCCAACGCGGCCCCAGCGACTAAAGCACGAAGACCGCCACCGCCTCGGCCAGCCGGTCGGCTTGGCCTTTGAGGGTCGCGGCGGCTGCAGCCGATTCCTCCACAAGAGCGGCATTTTGCTGCGTCATCTGATCAAGCTGGCCCACCGACTGATTGACCTGCGCTATGCCCGAGGACTGGTCTCTGGCTGCAGTATGAATCTCACCCATCATCGCGCTCACACGCTGGACCGATCTCACAATTTCGGCCATGGTACGGCCGGCATCATCAGCCAATAGTCCTCCCTGTGACGCCTTTTGCACCGATGCGCCGATCAAGCCCGAGATCTCGCGGGCTGCTTGTGCCGAGCGCTGCGCCAGCCCCCGCACTTCGGTGGCGACTACTGCAAATCCGCGCCCCTGCTCACCAGCACGCGCAGCCTCCACAGCCGCATTGAGGGCAAGGATGTTGGTCTGAAATGCGATGGAGTCAATCACTCCTGTGATGTCAGCAATGCGAGCTGAGCCTTCGTTGATATCACGCATGGCCCGCACCACTTCGCCCACCACGTCCCCACCGCGCCGGGCTACCCCTGCGGCCGACACCGCCAGCGTGTTGGCCTCGGCGGACGCAGCGGCAGTCTGCCCCACGGTGCCTGTCAACTGTTCCATGCTGGCAGACGTGGCTTGCAAACTACCGGCAGCATGTTCGGTGCGTACAGACAGGTCTTGCGCTCCGCTTGCGATTTCTTCGCACGCCACTGCCATGCCGGCTGCGGCCTGCTGCACGGTAGCTACGGTCTGATGCATCCGGTCCAGGGCATCCTTCAGCGCCCGCCCGCCTGGCGTGTGAACTGACAAGCGTGACATGTCCAACATGATGCGGTCACCGTGCGCCAGCGACGCCGTCAGACGTCGCAGCTCGGTGGATTCTTGAGCCGTCCGGCCCATCTTCACGGCCAGGATGACCTCCAACACCGTCTGGATCACCACGTACAGCGCATGCAACATCACCTGGCCCAGGTCAGGAGCGGTAATGCAGTACAGGCCAACCCCTGCCGCCTGAAGCCGATCAAACACAACATGGTGTACGGCGAACAATGCCGCAGCCCAAACAATGGGCCGCCAGTCCAGATACACCAGTAGCAGCGCCAGCGTCACGAAGACACCGAAATGGAACTCCAGCATGCCGCGAGCCAACTGGATATGCAGTGCAACCAAGCTAACCTGCACAAACGACAACACAAGACGCGATGCCAGCGTGCCCGGAGCCAAAGCATAGGCCACAGCGGCAACCGCACCCAACAGCAAAACTGCCGTCAACGCCAGCATCGAATCCACAAACTGCAAGCCCAGCGCAATGGCTGCCAGCGAACTCAGTCCAATAGCTGCCAAGATGACCCGGTCACCGAGCAAAGCGCCTGGGACCGGACCAGCTGCACGTTCTGAGAAATCCGCGGGGGGCGCAGAAAAAATGGACATAGAGATCAAAAATTAACCGTTATGTATTAATTGTAAACTATTTGGTAATTTTGTGACTATTCATTTCAATATTCGACTGGACAAAAAAAGGGCCGCATGTCAATGCGGCCTTTTTTTGTCGCCTGCTGCCCCGTCAATCAACAACCAGCCAGGGCAGTCCTGGCCGAGGCTTTGAGGTTAACGCTCTACAGCCAGCGACACACCCATGCCACCACCGATACACAGCGCGGCCAGGCCCTTCTTCGCGTCACGGCGCTGCATTTCGTGCAAGAGCGTGACCAGAATGCGGCAGCCCGACGCGCCGATGGGGTGGCCGATGGCGATGGCGCCTCCGTTCACGTTGACCTTGGCGGGGTCAATGGCCAGTTCCTTGTTCACAGCGCAGGCCTGTGCGGCGAAGGCTTCGTTCAGCTCGAACAAGTCCACATCGGCGGCGTTCCAGCCTGCGCGCTGCAAGGCCTTGCGCGAGGCCGGCACGGGGCCCATGCCCATGGTGGCAGGGTCCAGGCCGCTGGTGCCAAAAGCGGCGATGCGCGCCAGGGGCTTGAGGCCAAGGGCCGCTGCCTTCTTGGCGCTCATCACCACCACAGCGGCGGCGCCATCGTTCAGGCCCGATGCGTTGCCGGCGGTCACGCTGCCCGCCTTGTCAAAGGCGGGGCGCAGGCCGGCCAGGGCTTCAGCGTTGGTCTTGCGGTTGAGGTACTCGTCGGTGTTGAACAGGATGGGGTCACCCTTCTTCTGAGCCAGGCTCACGCCGACGATTTCATCGGCGAACTTGCCAGCATCTTGTGCAGCAGCTGCCTTTTGCTGGCTGGCCAGGGCCAGTGCGTCCTGCATGTCGCGGGTGATGCCGTACTGCTTGGCCACGTTTTCAGCCGTGATGCCCATGTGGTACTGGTTGTACACGTCCCACAAGCCGTCCACGATCATGGTGTCGATCAGCTTCCAGTCGCCCATGCGCTGGCCGTCGCGCGAGTTGGGCAGCACGTGCGGCGCCAGACTCATGCTCTCCTGGCCGCCGGCCACGACGATCTCGCTGTCACCCCAGGCCACAGCCTGGGCGGCCAGCATGACCGCCTTCAAACCGGAGCCGCACACCGCGTTGATGGTGAGTGCAGGGGTTTCCTTGGCCACGCCCGCCTTCATGGAGGCCTGACGCGCGGGGTTCTGGCCCACGCCAGCTGCCAGCACCTGGCCCATGATGACTTCGCCGATCTGGTCGGACGAGAGACCTGCGCGCGCGATGGCTTCACGGATCACGATAGCGCCGAGTTCGGTCGCAGGCGTCTTGGCCAGCGAGCCACCAAACTTGCCCACAGCAGTGCGAGCGGCAGAAACGATGACGATGTCTTCCATGGAATGTCCTTGTAGTGGTGAGTGGTGGTTCAGTGATTCTCGCAGCGCCAAAAGTCAGGACTTTTGCGTATCAGGCTTTCTGCTTGACATAGCGGCCGGGCGCGGGCTCGATGGCCTTGAACTTGGTGCCTTTGCCATAGGCCTTGGGCGCGGCAATCTGTTTGCCCGCATGGCTCTTGAGCCAGCCTGACCAGTCGGTCCACCAGCTGCCGGGGTGCTCGGTAGCGCCTTCCAGCCATTGGTCCAGCGTGCCTGGGAACTTGCCGTCGGCGCGGGTCCAGTGGCTGCGCTTGCCCTTGGCGGGTGGGTTGATCACGCCCGCGATGTGGCCTGAGGCGCCCATCACAAAACGCTTCTTGCCCGGCAGCACCTGGGTGGACGCATAAGCGGCCGTGGCGGGCACGATGTGGTCTTCGCGCGAGCCGTAGATGTAGACAGGCAGGTCGAGGCTGCCCAGGTCCAGCTTTTCGCCGCACACGGTGAGCTTGCCCGGCTTGACCAGGTTGTTTTCGAGGTAGAAATTGCGCAGGTACCAGGCGTAGAACGGGCCGGGCAGGTTGGTGCTGTCGCTGTTCCAGTACAGCAGGTCAAACGGCGGCGGCGTTTCGCCCTTGAGGTAGTTGCCCACCACGTAGTTCCAGACCAGATCGTTGGGTCGCAAGAAGCTGAAGGTGGACGCCAGGTCCTGCCCCTTCATCAGCCCGCCATGGCCCATCTGCATCTCGCGGAACTTGACGAAGGCTTCATCAATGAACACGTCCAGAATACCCGTGTCGGTGAAGTCAATCAGCGTGGTGAGGAAGGTGGCACTGGCCACGGGCTCGTCGCCGCGCGCTGCCAGCACCGCCAGCGCATTGGACAGGATGGTGCCGCCCACGCAAAAACCCAGCGCGTTGATCTGCTCGGCACCGGTGATGTTCTGCACTACGTCGATGGCGGCCATGGCGCCATCTTCCACGTAGTCGTCCCAGGTCTTGTGGGCCAGGCTGTCATCAGGGTTGCGCCAGCTCACCACGAAGGTGCGGTGGCCTTGTTCCACCGCGTAGCGGATCAGCGAGTTCTCGGGCTGCAGGTCAAGGATATAGAACTTGTTGATGCAGGGCGGCACCAGCAGGAACGGGCGCTCGTACACCTTGGCCGTGAGGGGCTTGTATTCAAGCAGCTGGAACAGCTCGTTTTCGAACACCACAGCGCCTTCGGTGGTGGCCACATTGCGGCCTACCTCGAACAGGCTCTCGTCGGTCATCGACACATGGCCCTGCGTGATGTCGTGCAGCAGGTTCTGCATGCCCTTGGCGATGCTCTCGCCCTTGGTCTCGATGGCTTTCTTCTGCGCTTCGGCATTGAAGGCGAGGAAGTTGCTGGGCGCCATGGCTGCCATCCACTGCTCCACGCCAAATCGGATGCGGGCCTTGGTCTTTTCGTCGGCCTCGACCGCCTCGGCCAGCCCCATCAGGGTGCGGGCATTGAGCAGGTAGGCGGCGGCGGAAAACGCTGCCACGGGGTTGCTGGCCCAGCCCTCACCGGCAAAACGTTTGTCCTTGACCTCGGGGGTGCCCTGCAGGCCCTGCGCCCAGAGGTCCTGCGCTTCTTTGAGGTATTGCTGCTGCAATGCCTGCAGCTTGGTTTGCGACAGCTTCAGGGGTGCGGCGGCGGGTACCTGCGCCCCCAGGTCCAGTTTCTGGAACGATTGCAGCGCCTGCGACCAGCTTTGCCCGAAAATCTGCTGGAACTGCTGGGCGCTCTCGGCCCAGGGTGATTCAGAAGTCATGCTCATT
Organism: Acidovorax sp. ACV02; assembly: GCF_014851475.1. NCBI lineage: Bacteria > Pseudomonadati > Pseudomonadota > Betaproteobacteria > Burkholderiales > Comamonadaceae > Acidovorax > Acidovorax sp. ACV02. Next base: position 38,535 of record NZ_JACUZU010000006.1, on the reverse strand, counting down.
CCTCGATGGTTGGTCGCTCACAGCGGCTGGGGCCTGATTTTTGTTTCGCGGGTTCATTGTTGCCCACCGCCATGGTGCATGGCAACGAATTCAACGCTTTCAGTGCACACAAACCAATGTACCTCATCGTCATCGCCTGGACCTACGTCACTCTCATGATGGCGGTGGCCGAGGCCACCAGTCCGCAAGGCACCGTGCTGGGCGCCATCATCACGTTTGCGCTGTATGGCCTGCTGCCCATGGGCATCCTGGTGTACATCCTGGGCACGCCCTCGCGCAAGCGCAAGATCAAGGAACGGGAGGCGGCCGAACAGGCTGCATATGACGCGGAGCAGGCTGCGGCCCGCGTGGCCGATGCGGGAGTCGAGCCGGCAGCGTCAGCCGCGCCAGATGCAGGCTGCAAAGCGCCCGCTGCCGCCGAGGGCGGCGCTGTCACGGCGGTGCGAAAAGAACCTTGAGGCCTGCGTGACGGTGCACCACGGCGGGGTGCTGTTGTTGCCGTAAATGTGCGTGATGCCCATGGCACGCAGCCGCAGCCGGGCCAGCCCTGCCAGATCGCACAGGTACTTGCCCGGTGAGTCGGGACGGGCCACAAAACATGGAGCAGCCGCAGCGCCCAATGCGCCCGGCGCGTCGCAGAACGCTGCACGCACCTCAGCCCCTACCTCGAAAGCTGTGGGGCCAATGCAGGGGCCCAACCAGGCCAGCGTGTGGGCAGCAAGCTCTGAAGCGGCCGGAGAGTCTGGCGCCAATGCTCCGTTTTTGATAGCTACCGAGGCATGATGCACTAGCGCTTCATGGCAAAAATGCTTGAAAACCGCTTCCAACACGCCCTGCCCTGCATGCCCGGCCAGTCCGCGCCAGCCGGCGTGGGCCGCAGCCACCACCTGGCCTGAGCGGTGGGCCAGCAGCACGGGCAGGCAGTCGGCCACCATGATGGTGCAGACGGCGCCGGGTGCGCTGGCCACGCAGGCGTCGGCCTCTGTGCCATCGGGCGTGCTCGCATCCAGCAATACAACGCCGTCGCCGTGCACCTGGTTCAGGAACACCGCGCGGGCGTCCGGGGTGGTGGATTGCAAGGCGGACTGCAAGGTCTGCCGGTTGGCAGCCACCGCCAACGAATCGTCGCCCACATGGGTGCCCAGGTTCAACTGGTCGTACGGTGCGCGGCTCACGCCGCCCGTGCGCGTGGTGCACAGCGCATGCACACCGGGCGGTGCCGGCCAGTCGGGCACCAGCCAGTCTGCGTGCCAGCTTGAGACCGACGATGACACAGGCGTCACGCTTCGTTGTCCGGGCAAGCCGAGGGCTGCGCCTGCTGGAATGCAGGCAGTGCCATGCAGGCGTCAAACACCCCCATGGTGAGTGGCAGGCCGTCCAGACTGACCTTGAAGCGCTGGGCATTGAAGATCTGGGGCACCAGGCAGCAGTCGGCCAGCGTGGGCGTATCGCCCCAGCACAGCACCGAGGGCGCCATGCCCTGCGCTGCGCGTTCTTGCGCCAGCAGCCCCAGCTGCCGCTCAAATGCCTCCAGACCGCCGCGCACCCAGTGGTGATACCAGGCGTTCTTGGCATCCTCATCCACCTTCAGGTCGCGCACCAGGTACTTGAGCACGCGCAGGTTGTTGAGCGGATGGATCTCGCACGCCACCATCTGCGCCAGCGCCCGCACCCGGGCCCGGGCCAGCGGCGTGGAGGGAAGCAAAGCGGGAGTCGGGTGGGTTTCGTCCAGGTATTCGATGATGGCCATGGACTGGGACAGCGCCGTCCCCCCGTCGGTCACCAGCGTGGGCACCAGTGCATCGCCAATGCGGCGCAGGTACTCGGGGTCCTTGTGTTCGCCCTTGACGAGGTGCACGGGCAGGTAGTCATAGTCCAGACCCTTGATCTGCAGCGCGATGCGCACGCGGAACGAGGCAGAGGAGCGGAAGTAGTTGTACAGCTGCATGGAAGAACGGTGCCTGTGATGGGGTCTGTGGAGATACGGAACCGGCGCACCGTGGTGCCAGCACGCCGCAAATGGCAAGCCTCTGGGGCCTGAGAGCGCGGGACGTGCCGGTCAGGCGCCCGAAGTGCCTGCCGGGTCCTGGTGGTTGTATACGACTTTGGAGAGCAGCACCATCAGGTCAGCGCTTTCCTGGGCGGTGAGCGGTGCGGTCAGGCGTTCCTGCACTCGCTGGGCGGCGTCGCGCATCTGCAGGGCGGCCACTTCGCCTTCGGGGGTGATCCACAGCAGCTTGCGGCGGCGGTCGCGGGTGTCGGGCTCGCGGCGGATCCAGCCGCGCTTTTCCAGACGCCCGATCACCGAGCCGGAAGTGGCTGCATCAAACGCCACGCGGGCCGCCAGGGTGACCTGGTCTTCGCCCGGCTGGGCCAGCAGCTCGTGCAGGATGGCGAACTGCACCGGCGTCACGTCGAATCCGGCCGTCTCTTCCATGAAAAGTGCCACTGTCCGCTGGTGGGCGCGGCGCACCAGGTGGCCCGGCGTATTGTGGAAATCGAAGCTCTTTGCCATGGGCGCGAGTGTAGCGCCCCCCAGCAGAGGGTCTGCGCCCATGGCACACTGCCACACTGCGGCGCACACGGTGCTGCGCCCGGCTTTTTGACAGCATTCCCAGAACCATTGAAAGGCAGACATGAGCTACGTGTTTCCTCCAGCCCCCGTGGTCAGCGTGCCCGTGGTGGGCAGCGGCGACCGGTTTCCGGTGCACCGCATCTACTGCGTGGGCCGCAACTACGAAGAACACGCCAAGGAGATGGGTTTCACCGGCCGCGAGCCACCGTTCTTCTTCCTCAAGCCTGCGGATGCCATCGTGGTCGTCAACGCGGGCGAAACCGGGCAACTGCCCTACCCCAGCCTGACCGCCAACCTGCACCACGAGATCGAGCTGGTGGTGGCCATTGGCAAGGGCGGCAAGAACATCCAGGCTGCCGACGCTTTCAGCCACATTTATGGCTACGCCGTGGGCCTGGACATGACCCGCCGCGACCTGCAAAACGACATGAAGAAACAGGGCCGCCCCTGGTGCATTGGCAAGGGCTTTGACGCCAGCGCGCCCATCGGTCCCATCACGCCGGCAGCCCAGGCAGGTGATGTGGCCAATGCGCCCATCTGGCTGCAGGTCAACGGAGCGGACCGCCAGCGCAGCACCGTGACCCAGTTGATCTGGAACATTGCCGAGACCATCGAGCACCTGTCGGCCGCGTGGGAGCTGCAGCCCGGCGACCTGATCTACACCGGCACCCCCGAAGGCGTGGGCGCCGTGGTGCGTGGCGATACGCTCGAAGGCGGTGTGGACGGCCTCACGCCTTTGCGCTTGACCGTAGTCTGAAGACCACCGGGCTGCCCTGCTGCCCGGCCAGGCGAACGCCGAAAACGGTACGATTTTCATAGCTGGTAGCGCATGTTTCACTATCGCTACCAGCCATTCTGACCCTCAAACCCCTGCATGACCTACCGCAGCCCCATCAAACATTGCCGCGCCTGTGGCACCGCCGTGGTGTACCGCCTGCCGGACGACGGCGACACCAAACAGCGTGCAGTCTGCCCCGCCTGCAACACGGTGCACTACGAGAACCCGCTCAATGTGGTGGGCACGGTGCCCGCGCTGCCCGATGGCCGCATCCTGCTGTGCAAGCGCAACATCGAACCCCGCTGGGGCAAATGGACGCTGCCCGCAGGCTTCATGGAGCTGGACGAAACCACGGCACAGGGTGCGGCGCGCGAGACCGATGAGGAAGCCGGTGCGCAGATCGAGATCGGCCCCCTGTTCAGCCTGCTGAATGTGCGCCGCGTGGGCCAGGTGCACCTGTTCTACCGCGCCACGCTGCTCAGCGACCAGTTCAACCCGGGCTACGAGACCATCGAGGCGCGGCTGTTTGCCGAAGACGAGGTGCCCTGGGACGAGCTGGCCTTCCGCACCGTGAAAGAAACACTGGAGTGCTACTTTGCCGACCGCAAGGCGGGCACCATGGGCATGCACTTCATCGACATTGAGTAGGCCCTGCCATGACAGTTGCCACCTCCACAGCATCACCCGTGGCCACCCCACAGGCCAGTGTGCCGCCCGATGGCCTGCCCGCCTACCGCCTGCTCACCGGCCCCGACGACGCCAGCTTCTGCCGCCGCGTGAGCGACGCGCTGGCGCTGGGCTATCGGCTGTATGGCTCTCCTGCGGCCACCTTCAATGGGCAGACCGTGATCGTGGCGCAGGCCATCGTGTGGCCCGGTACGGTGGCCTGACTGCGCGGCCAGCCCATCAGGCCGTGGTCTTATCGCACCTGCCGCGCGCAGCGCATCAAGGCTTGGCAGGAATCACGATGACGGTATTGCCGTCGCCCGAGCTACCGGCACTGCCGGTGTTTCCGGTGTTGCCCTTGCTGCCGGTGTTGCCCGTATTTCCCTTTGCGCCCGTGGCCCCCGTGTCACCCTGGTAGCCGGTAGCCCCCTGCATGCCGGTCGCACCGGTGCTGCCCTGTCCTCCGGTGGCCCCTGTCGAGCCCATACTGCCTGTGGCACCGGTGTAGCCCGTATTGCCCTGGTTGCCCGTGGCTCCCGTCGCGCCGGTGTAGCCAGTATCGCCAGTCTTGCCGGTGTAACCCGTGTTGCCGGTATTGCCTTGCGCGCCCGGAGGGCCCATGGGGCCGGTGCAGGCGCCCAGCGTCAGGGTGGCCAGTACCAGCAAGGTGGTGGTGATTGTTTTCATGGTGAGTCCTTTGGCGTTGCATGCAGTCCAACGACTGCATGCGCCACTGTGCGAGGCACCTCTGGCAGGGTCTGTTCGCTTGCGCGCTTAGTGCGGGCGACAAACGCTGGACGCAGACTTTGGCGACAACGTCCTACACATCGCAAAGCCCCAACCCAGGCAGCCTTGCTGGAAGGCCCCAAGGCAACACCCACCCCATCGCGCCGAAGGCGCTGGTGTCACAGAAGCCCAGAAGACGCAACGGCCTATTCGCCCCCCACCCGGTCTTCCGCAGGCACAGGCGGCGAGACAGAACCCGGTGGATCGATGGTGACCGGCGGCAAACCACCCGCACCCGCAGGCCTTGGCGGCATGCCAGGCACCGGGGGTTGCTGGGGGTCGGTGCGGAACAGCCCCCGGATCCAGTCGCGCATGGTGCTGAGCGAGCTGTCGGGCGGTGGCGGCGGGCTGGTGTCAAACTCATCCACAAACCGGTCGTTGCCGTCGATCACCTTGTTGCGGATGGCCTGCTGCATGAACTCGCCCACCATGGGCAACGCACTGCGCGCGCCCTGCCCCCAGTAGTCGCTGCGCAGCGTGATGCGCCCGTCGTTGAAGCCGGCCCACGCGCCCGCCACCACGCGGGTGTGCATCAGGATGAACCAGCCATCGGTGTTGTCCTGCGTGGTGCCGGTCTTGCCCGCCACATCGGCCTGGATGCCATACCGCGTGCGGATGGCTGTGGCCGTGCCCCGGTCCACGGCACCGCGCATGGTGTTGCGCAGGGTCTGGGCAGCACGGGGTTGGAAGACCTCTTCCGGCACGGGCTTGGCAAAGGTCTCCAGCACCTTGCCGTGGCGGTCTTCGATGCTGGTGATGAGCACGGGCTCCACATAGCGGCCCAGGTTCACGATGCTGCTGTAGGCCGAGATCATCTCCTTGAGCGTGACCGGGCTGGTGCCCAGCGCGAGGGACGGAACCTCCTCCAGCTTGGACTGCCGCACGCCCAGTGCGCGTGCCACTTCGGCCACGCGGGCCGGGCCCACCTGCTGCATCACCTGCGCGGTGATGGTGTTCTTGGACAGCGCGAGGCCATCGGCCAGCGTCATGGGCTGGTCGGTGGGCGGGCCACCGTCGGTGGGGCGCCAGACGCGGCCGCCGCCCAGCGGGATTTCGACGGCGGTATCCATCAGCGTGTCTTCGGGCGTGGCGCCGTTGGCAAACGCGGCGCCGTACACAAATGGCTTGAAGGTAGAGCCCGGCTGGCGGCGCGCTGCCTGCACGTGGTCAAACGGGTCTTGTGCAAAGTCGCGGCTGCCCACCCAGGCCAGCACATGGCCGGTGACCGGGTCTTGCGCCAGAAAGCCCGCCTGCACACGCGTCTTTTCGGCGCGCAGCTTGGCCATGAAGGCGGCGTCATCCATCAGCGCCTTCAGGGCGTCGTCAGGGGTGTCGCCCTTGTCCACGGCTGCGCGGTATTCGGCGCTCTCGCGCACCAGGGTCTGCACCAGCTCGTTCTTGGGGCCCCAGCCGTTGCGCTGCGACCAGGCGGTGTCTGCCACGCCTTGCAATTGCCGGCCCTGCCGTGCCACCGCCTGGTTGGCATAGGCCTGCAGGCGCGAATCGATGGTGGTGCGAATCACCAGACCGTCCGAATACAGGCTGTAGCCCTTGCTGTCGGCCCAGTCGATGAGCTGCTTGCGCAGCTGGATCGCAAAGTGCGGCGCCGGGCCCATCACCTCCGTCTGGCGTTCGAAGTTGATGCGCAGCGGGCGTTTTTGCAGGGTTTCGAACTGCTTGGCATCGAGCTTGCCCCGCTTGACCATCTGCGACAGCACCGTGTTGCGGCGGGCCTGCGCGCGCTCGGGGTTGAGCACCGGGTTGTAGTAGGCCGTGCCCTTGAGCATGCCAATCAGCGTGGCGCTTTCCAGCACATTGAGCTTGTCGGCCGACTTGTCGAAATAGGTGCGCGCGGCCATCTCGATGCCATAGGCGTTGTACAGAAACGGCACGGTGTTGAGGTAGGTCTCCAGGATCTCGTCCTTGGAATACGACGCCTCGATCTTGAGCGCGGTGATCGCCTCCTTGAGCTTGCGCGTGAGCGTGCGCGAGCGCCCGATTTCCTCTGGGAACAGATTGCGCGCCAGCTGCTGGGTGATGGTGGAGCCGCCCTGCGGGTCCCCGCGCAGCGTCAGCACCACCGACGACGCCGTGCGCCGCCAGTCCAGCCCGAAGTGCTTGTAGAAACGGTGGTCCTCGGTTGCTATCAGCGCGTCCACCACGTTGGGCGAGATCTGGTTCAGCTCCACCCATTCGCGGTTGGCCCAGCGGTATTCGGCCAGCAGCTTGCCGTCGGCCGACATGAGCTGCGCCGGCAGCTCGCTCTTGGCCTTGCGGATGTCGCTGATGCCGGGAGTAAAAGGCACCAGCGCCAGCGTGAACACCAGCAGCGCAGCGGGCACCGCCACCACCGTCCACAGCAGCAGGCGCCGCACGGGCCGGGGAACCCAGGCCAACAGGCCCGCCATGCGGGCCCGGAAAGAAAGCAGCCAGTTGTGCATCAATGAATCGCCGGGAGATTGGGGGTCGCTTCAGGACCGCCCCACCAGGGGCTGGTCAGGAAGGAGAAAGGGGAATGAGAACGCGAAAAAAGAGTCGGGCATGGTGCACCGTGCTCCGTCAGACACCCTGGCCTGACAACAGTTCCAGCATGCCGGCTTCGTCGAGCACGGGCACACCCAGTTCCTGGGCCTTGGCCAGCTTGCTGCCGGCTTCTTCGCCCGCCACCACGTAGCTGGTCTTTTTGCTGACGGAGCCCGCCACCTTGGCACCAGCCGCCTCCAGCAGGTCTTTGGCGGCGTCTCGGCTCAGCGTTGGCAAGGTACCGGTCAGCACCACCGTCTTGCCCGCCAGGATCTGCGGAGCGCGCTCGGCCACCGGCCCCTCGGGCCAGGTCACGCCGCAGGCGCGCAGTTGCTCGACCACCTCGCGGTTGTGCGGTTGCTGGAAGAAAGTGTGCAGGCTCTGCGCCACCACGGGGCCCACGTCGTTCACCTCCAGCAACTGCTCCACGCTGGCGTCCATGATGGCGTCCAGTGTGCCAAAGTGCCGTGCGAGGTCCTTGGCCGTGGCCTCGCCCACGTGACGCAGTCCCAGGCCGAACAGAAAACGTGGCAAGGTGGTCTGCTTGGATTTTTCGAGCGCAGCCAGCACGTTCTGGGCCGATTTTTCGGCCATGCGCTCCAGCGCAATCAGCGAGGTCAGGCCCAGCCGGTACAGGTCGGGCAGCGTGCGGATCACATTGGCATCCACCAGCTGGTCCACCAGCTTGTCGCCCAGGCCCTCGATGTCCATGGCGCGGCGCGCGGCAAAGTGCAGGATGGCTTCCTTGCGCTGCGCGGCACAGAACAGGCCGCCCGTGCAGCGGTGGTTGGCCTCGCCTTTTTCGCGCACCACGGCGCTGCCACACACGGGGCAGGCCTTGGGCATACGGAAGTTGGGGACGTAAATCTCGCGAGGAGGGTTTCCGTGATGCCGCTTGACGGGCACACCATCAACAGAAATGACTTCCGTCGCATCCGTGAGTGGGGGCATCACTCCCACGACTTCGGGAATCACATCGCCGGCTCGGCGCACGATCACCTGATCGCCCACCCGCACGCCTTTTTTGCGAATTTCGAATAGGTTGTGCAGCGTGGCGTTAGTGACGGTAACCCCGCCGACAAAAACTGGTGTCAGGCGCGCCACGGGTGTGATCTTGCCGGTGCGCCCCACCTGCACGTCGATGCCTTCGACCTTGGTGGCCATCTCCTGCGCGGGGTACTTGTGCGCCACGGCCCAGCGCGGCTCGCGGGTCTTGAAGCCCAGGTCGCGCTGCAGCTGCAGGGAGTTGACCTTGTAGACGACGCCGTCAATGTCGTACGGCAGCGCATCGCGGCTGGCACCTACCTGCTGGTGAAACGCTACCAATTCAGTAGCACCCACCGCAATTTGTACCTGCGCTGCCACAGGAAAACCCCAGGATTTCAACGTCTGCAGCATCTCGAAATGCGTGCGGAACACGGGCCCACCCTCGGCAGGCGGCGTGATGGCGCCCAGGCCATAGGCAAAAAAGCTCAGGGGCCGCTGGGCGGTGATGTTGGAGTCCAGCTGGCGCACCGCACCCGCAGCCGCATTGCGTGGGTTCACAAAGGTCTTGCCGCCCTGCTCCCGCTGGCGCTCGTTCAGCGCGTCGAAGTCGGCGCGGCGCATGTAGACCTCGCCGCGCACTTCGAGCAAAGAAGGCACGCCGTCGGGCAGGGTCAGCGGAATCTGGCGGATGGTGCGGATGTTGTGCGTCACGTCCTCGCCCACCTCGCCATCACCGCGCGTGGCGGCCTGCACCAGGCGGCCGTTTTCATAGCGCAGGCTCATGGCCAGGCCGTCAAACTTGGGCTCGGCCACGTATTCGATGGCAGGGTCAGCATCCGTCAGACCCAGCTCGCGCCGCACGCGGGCATCAAACGCCTGGGCGCCCGTGGCCTCGGTGTCGGTTTCGGTGTAAATGCTGAGCATGGGCACCGTATGGCGCACGGGGGCCAGGCCCTCCATCACCGCGCCAATCACGCGCTGCGTGGGCGAATCCGGAGTGACCAGATCGGGGTGCGCGGCTTCCAGGGCCTGCAGCTCGCGGAACACGCGGTCGTATTCGGCATCGGGCACGGTGGGCTCGTCCAGCACGTAGTACTGGTGGGCCCAGTGGTTGAGCTGGTCGCGAAGTGCTTTGATTTTGATAGCTGGTTGCGCTTGATCCACTAGCGCTGGAGCCGAAAAAAGATCCAGATTGTCGGTCATGGCCGCACCGGCGCTCAGCTGAAAAGGCGCCGCGCCAGCACCGACCCCGCCGACAGATCGCGTCCATCGAGCTGGTCATACAGCAGCTCCAGGTCCGCAGCGATCGGGTCCATGGCCATGGCGGGCAGCGGCGTGCCGTTCTGGTCGCACAGCACGCCATCCATGGCCTGGCACAGGGCGGCGGCCACGTCGCGCAGGCGGGCAAAGGGCTGCTCGGTGCGGTGCACCTGGGCGACATCCAGGCTCAGGGTGATGTCGCGAATCGCGGACTGGTCCGGGTCTTCGGCCAGCGCGGCCTGGGTGTCGTACCCCAGGGTGAGCAAGGGCGGCAGGCCCTGGGTGCTGGCGGGCAGCACCAGGCGGCCGGGCATGGCGCCGGGCACGAAGCCCAGGCGGGCAGCGTTCTGCTGCACGTAGCCAGGGCTCCAGGCGGCCTGGCGGGCGCGCAGCATGAACATGAGCTGGGCGTCGTGGTCGCTGGCGAACTGGTCCAGCTCACGCGCGCGGGCCACTTCCTGCAGCATGTCGGGGAAGTCGGGGGCGGCGTTGATGGTGTCGGCAAAGGCCTGGGCCTTGACCACGAACTCGGAGAACTCGATCTCGTTGAGCGCGCCCATGCGGTTGGCCAGTTGCACGCCGGCCTGGAAAGACTGGTAGCGCTGGCCAGGGGCCGGGGTCTCCCACTGCTGGGTGGCTTCGTTCAGGCCTTCGATGGCAAAGGGCTTGCTGCCTGCGCGGCGGGTGGGCGGCAGCGCGGCCAGCGCCGCATCGCCCGACACCACATGCTCGGGCTGCAGCGAGGCGATCACGTCGATGAGCGGGTCCAGCCCGGGGCGGCGCTCGGACGAAAACGGTGGCACGGGCAGTTGCAGGGCGTCGCCCGCATCCACGGTGTGTTCAGACGGCTCCGGCCCCCGGTCCAGGCCATGGAACTCGCTGGGCGGCATTGCCCCCGCTGCAGCGGCATCAAAACCCGGCTCCAGGCGCTGCGCGGGCTCTGCCGCTGGGTCGTGCTCCGTGGGCAAGGCGCGCTTGGGCGCGTTGCGACGCGAGGTCCAGGTGTTGTAGGCCACGATCAGGGCCAGCACCAGGCCACCGATGATGGCGAGACTCAGTTGCAATGTGCTCATGTTTGAATCAATGGGTTCAAGCGTCCACCATCGTCAGGGCCGACTCCATGTCGACGGCCACGATGCGCGACACGCCCTGCTCCTGCATGGTCACGCCGATCAGTTGCTCGGCCATTTCCATCGCGATCTTGTTGTGGCTGATGAACAAAAACTGCGTGCCCTTGCTCATGCTGGATACCAGCTTGGCATAACGCTCGGTGTTGGCGTCGTCCAGCGGCGCGTCCACCTCGTCCAGCAGGCAGAACGGCGCGGGGTTGAGCTGGAAGATGGCAAACACCAGCGCGATGGCCGTGAGGGCCTTTTCGCCCCCCGACAGCAGGTGAATGGTCTGGTTCTTCTTGCCAGGTGGCTGGGCCATCACCTGTACGCCGGAATCGAGAATTTCGTCGCCGGTGATGATGAGCTTGGCCTGGCCGCCACCGAACAGCTCGGGGAACATGCGGCCAAAGTGCGCGTTCACGGTGTCGAACGTGCCCGAGAGCAGCTGGCGCGTTTCGCCGTCGATCTTGCGGATCGCGTCTTCCAGCGTGTTCATGGCCTCGGTCAGGTCGGCGGTCTGCGCATCGAGGAACACCTTGCGCTCGCTGGCCAGCTTCAATTCATCCAGCGCGGCCAGGTTGACGGCGCCCAGTGCCGCAATCTCGCGGTGCAGGCGGTCGATTTCGCTCTGCAGGCCGCCCATGCGCACATTGCCCTCGGTGATTGACTGGGCCACGGCTTCCAGATCGGCCTGAGCGTCTTGCAGCAAGGTGGTGTACTGCTCCAGGCCCAGGCGCGCGGCCTGTTCCTTGAGCTGGAACTCAGTAATGCGCTGGCGCAGCGGGTCGAGCGCGCGCTCCAGCTGCATGCGGCGCTCGTCGCTGGCGCGCAGCTTGGTCGTCAGATCGTCGTATTCGCTGCGCTGGGCGGCGAGCGCCTTTTCGCGCTCCATCTTCACTTCCAGCGCGGCCTGCAGGCCGCCTTGCGCAGCCGCATCCGACAGGCGGGCAAGCTCATCGCGCGCACGCTGCTCTTCGTCGGCCAGGGCCTTGGCCTGTTGTGTGGCGGTTTCGATAGAGCGGTTGAGTTCGCCCCGGCGCGCCTCCAGGCTGCGCTGCGAGAACGTGGCCTCCTGCGCCTGGCGCTCCAGCGTGCGCTGCTGTTCGCGGCACGCGGTGAGCTTGCGTTCGGCCTCAATGACCTTGTCGCCCAGCTGGGCCTCGCGCTCCTGGCTGTCGGCCAGCTGCATGTCCAGCTCTTCAAAGCGGGCCTCGGCGGCCACGCGGCGTTCCTGCAGGTCGGCCAGCTGGGCTTCGACCTCGGCCAGGTCGCCATCGATCTGTGCGCTGCGGGCGCGGGTCTGCTCGGCCAGCTGGGTCAGGCGCAGGGTTTCGACCTGCAGCTCGTGGGCACGGCTTTGTGTTTCGGTGGCTTCGCGGCGTGCGGCCACGAGGCGCTGCGAGGCATCGGCATAGGCCGCTTCCGCACGGACCAAAGCGGTGCGTGATTCTTCGGCGATCAGGGCCTGCGCGCGCAATTCCTTTTCGAGGTGCTCGATCTCCTGCGCGCGGGCCAGCATGCCGGACTGCTCAGAGTCCTGCGCATAAAAGCTCACGCTGTGGGCGCTGACCGCATGGCCGGTAGGAACAAACACCACCTCCCCGGGTTGCAGCGTGCTGCGGCGGGCCAGGGCGTCGTCCAGCGTGGGGGCGGTGTAGCAGCCTTGCAGCCAGTCCACCATCACGGCACGTAGGCCGGCATCGTTCAGGCGCAGCAGGTCGGACAGGCGAGCATGGGGCGACGATGTTTCCGGGTGGCCCGCAGCGGGGGCGCTGTAGAAGGCCAAGCGCGCGGGCGGCGCGTCGTTGCCGCCCGAGCCCAGGAAGCCGCGCACCATGTCCAGGCGCCCTACTTCCAAGGCGGCCAGGCGCTCGCGCAGCGCCGCTTCGAGCGCGTTTTCCCAGCCGGGTTCGATGTGGATACGGCTCCACAGGCCCTGCAGGCCATCGAGGCCGTGCTTGGCGAGCCAGGGGCGCAGCTTGCCGTCGGTCTTGACCTTTTCCTGCAGCGCCTTGAGTGCCTCCATGCGGGCCGACAACTCGGCCTGGCGTGCGCTCTCGCGGTTGACGGCCTGCTGGCGGGCGCGGCGGTCGTCGTCCAGCTGGGGCACGGACTCCTGCAGCTCGTGCAGGCGGGCTGCGGTGGTTTCGGCGATCTCTTGCGCTTCTTCGAGTTGCTCGCGCAGGTTGGTCAGGCGGGCCTCATCGGGCGCGGCCAGCGCATTGCGGTCGGTGCGCAGGCGCTCGAAGCGGGCATCGAGCTGACGGCTTTGCTCGTCAAAGCTGCGCTGCTCGGCAGCGAGCACGCCAATCTGCTGCTGCACCTGCACCACGGCAGTCCGTTGCTCGGCCGTGCGGCTTTGCGCCTGGCGCAGGGCCTCTTCCAGGTCGGGCATCTGCATGGCCTGCTCTTCCACCTGGGCGGCCAGCAGCTCGGCGCGTTCTTCGGCGTCCACACCCGCACCGGCCAGGTTCTCCAGCTCGATGTCGGCCTCTTCCTTGCGGGTCTGCCACTGCGCGATCTGCTCGGCCAGTTGCACCAGGCGCTGTTCCACGCGCTGGCGGCCCTCGACCACGTAGCGGATCTCGGCTTCGAGCTTGCCGACCTCGGCCGTGGCCTCGTACAGCTTGCCCTGGGCCTGGTTGACCTGGTCGCCCGCGGCGTAGTGGGCCTGGCGGATAGTTTCTAGGTCGGACTCGACGGCACGCAGGTCGGCCATGCGCGATTCGAGGTCGTTCACGGCCTGCAGGCCGTCCAGGCGCACCTTGTTCTGCTGCTCTTCGGCCTCGGCCCGCTTCAAAAACCACAGCTGGTGCTGCTTGAGTGTGGCGTCGGAGTTCAGCGCGTTGTACCTGGCGGCCACCTCGGCCTGCTTTTCGAGCTTTTCGAGGTTGGCGTTCAGCTCGCGCAGGATGTCTTCGACCCGCGTGAGGTTCTCGCGCGTGTCCGAGAGGCGGTTTTCGGTCTCGCGGCGGCGCTCCTTGTATTTGGAGACCCCGGCGGCCTCTTCGAGGAACAGGCGCAGCTCTTCGGGGCGGCTTTCGATGATGCGGCTGATGGTGCCCTGGCCGATGATGGCGTAGGCGCGCGGCCCAAGGCCGGTGCCCAGAAACACGTCCTGCACGTCGCGGCGGCGCACGGGCTGGTTGTTCAGGTAGTAGCTGCTCGTGCCGTCGCGCGTGAGCACGCGGCGCACGGCCACCTCGCCATATTGGCCCCACTGGCCGCCTGCGCGGTGGTCGGAGTTGTCGAACACCAGCTCCACACTCGCACGGCTGGCCTGCTTGCGCGTGGTGGTGCCGCTGAAGATCACGTCCTGCATGCTCTCGCCACGCAGTTCGCTGGCCTTGCTCTCGCCCAGCACCCAGCGCACCGCATCCATGATGTTGGACTTGCCGCAGCCGTTGGGGCCCACCACGCCCACCAGTTGCCCGGGCAGCATGAAGTTGGTGGGTTCAGCGAACGACTTGAAGCCAGAAAGCTTGATCGAGGTAAGACGCACGGATCAGAAGGCGGATAAATGCAGGAGGGACGCGGGGGTCAACCAGGGCGCCGGTGCGCAGTCCCGGCGTAAAACACACCGGCAGGGCCGGGTGTGGGCAAGGCCGGAATGATACCGCGCCGCCTGCCCGCCCCCCGGCCTCGGGGGCCGTGGGTGGCGCCTGGGGGCACTGCGCAGGCGAAAAATCGGCAAAAACGGCCTGATGCGCTAGTGTGATATGGCTTGTTTGCTATCAAATTTGATAGCTAAAAGCGGGCAACATCAATGCAGCACACACACCTGGTTACGCCCACCCGACTTGGCCTGGAACAGTGCTTCGTCTGCGCGGGCCACCGCCTGGGGCAGGTGCTGCAGTGCAGAGATTTCGCACGCGCCAATCGACACGGTGAGCTGCTCGGGATCGGTGATGCTCTCCACCGCGCGGCGCAGTTTCTCGGCCACCTTCAGCGCGTCGGGCAGCGCGGTCTGCGGCAGGCAGACCAGAAACTCCTCGCCGCCCCAGCGAATGATCTCGTCGCCACGCCGCAAGGTGTCGGTCAGCACCCGGGCCACCGCCTGCAGGGCCTTGTCGCCCGCGTCGTGGCCAAAACGGTCATTGATGCTCTTGAACCGGTCCAGGTCCATCAACAGGATGGACGAGACGGGCTCAAACAGCGAGGCGCGGTACACGCGCCGGTCGATCAGGTCCACCGCATGGCGGTTGAGCAGCCCGGTGAGCGCATCGTGGTAGGCGGCGCGCTGCAGCTCCTGGCGCTCGGCGGCCACGGTCATGAGGGAGCCGAACAGCTCGGCCAGCCCTGCAAACAGGCTGACGCCGACTTCATCAAAGTAGCCATCACGGTCGGCATACAGCACAAAGATGCCGCTGTAGCCGTTGAAGGTGGAGGCGATGGGCAAGGCCAGCACGTGGTGGATGTCGTGGTGGCGGGCTGCGTCGCGCCAGGGCCCAAACGGCGAAAACTGCGACACCGTGAAAGGGCCCGCAGACTTGCCGTCCAGCGTGGTGAAGGCAGGGCCAATACGGGTGAGCAGGTTGCGTTCGATGTTCAGCGATTCGGCATAGGCCGCCGCCGGGCCTGCAAACACCTGCGGGCGGATGGTGTGCGTGTCGGTCGGACCGAACCAGGTCCAGGCCAGGCGGATGTGGCTGGAGACATCCACAATGGCCTGGCACACCCCGCGAATGATCTCCAGCTCGCTGCGCCCCAGGATCAGCTTGGCCGAGCGCTTGAGCAGCATCTCGGCAATCACCGAGCGTTCGCGCTGCGCGTCAAAGCCCTGCGTCAATGGCGAGGGTGCGGGCGGCGAAGGCTTTTTGAAGAACATGAAGGCGGCAGCGGTGGAGCGCCTGCATCATAGGTGGCGCAGCCAGACTGCGGTTGCAAAGGGTTTCCGGCGGCGTGTTGCCACCTGCACCACGCGTAATGCACGCCACCCTGCGCCCGCCGCAGGCCCCGCGTCATCCAAGGCGCCCGTCCAGGGCGCCATTGGTTCGGCGCACCAGCGCCTCAAACTCCGCCACTGCCACGGGGGGGCTGAGCAGGTAGCCCTGCCAGGCGTGGCAGTGGTGGCGCTCCAGAAACTCGCGCTGCGCCTCGGTCTCCACGCCCTCCGCAATCACGCGCAGGCCCAGGCTGGTGCCCAGCGCCACCACCGTGCGCGCAATCGCCGCGTCATTGGGGTCGGTCAGCACATCGCGCACAAAGCTCTGGTCGATCTTGAGCTGGTCCAGCGGCAGGCGCTTGAGGTAGCTCAGCGACGAATAGCCAGTGCCAAAGTCGTCCAGCGAAAAGCCCACGCCGTAGCCCTTGAGCTGGCCCATCTTGTCGATGGTGTCTTCCACGTCTTGCAGCAGCAGGCCTTCGGTCATCTCTAGCTTGAGCTGGTGGCCGTCAGCCCCCGCACCCGCTAGCGCCGCAAGCACCTGGGCAACAAAGCCGCTTTGGTGGAACTGCCGTGGGCTCACGTTCACGGCCAGGCTCAGCAAGGCAAGGTCGGGCTGCTGGGCCCATGCGGCCAGCCGCCGACAGGCTGCCTGCAGCACCCACTCGCCAAGCGGCAGGATCAGGCCGGTTTCTTCGGCCAGCGGGATGAAATGCGCGGGCGAGATGAATCCATCGCGCGGGTGCCGCCAGCGCAGCAGCGCCTCGGCCCCGGTAATGCGGCCGTGGTCGATCTGGGGTTGGTAATACAGCTCGAACTGGCCCTGGGCCAGGCCCACCCGCATGTCCAGCTCCAGCGTGGCGCGGGCGCTGACCGCAGCCTGCATCTGGGGGTCATAAAAGCGCAAGGTGTCCCGCCCCGCGTTCTTGGCCTGGTACAGCGCCAGGTCGGCACGCTTGAGCAGCTCGTCCACGGTCTCGCGTGTGCCGCTGTAGATGGTGACGCCCATGCTCAGCGAGCTGTGGTGCGCAGCGCCATCGATCTGGTAGGGCTCGCGCAGCACACCCAGGATGCGCTGACCTACGTCCTCGGCGCGCGCTGCGGCCTCCTCGGGGCTGTCGCCCAGGTCTTCCAGCACCACCACAAATTCGTCGCCGCCCTGTCGGGCCACGGTGTCGTCTTCATGCACACAGCCGCGCAAACGGTGCGCCACCTGCAACAGCAAGGCATCGCCCCGGTCGTGGCCCCGGGTTTCGTTCACCGTCTTGAAGTTGTCCAGGTCCAGCATCAGCAGTGCACCACTGCGCTGGTGGCGCGCGCTGGTGGCCAGCGCCTGCTGCAGCCGGTCCATTAGCAAACGGCGGTTGGGCAGGCGGGTGAGCGGGTCGTAGTAGGCCAGCTGGTTGATCTCTTCCTCGGCGGCTTTGCGCTCGCTCAGGTCCTGCATGGTGATCAGGCGCCCCCCCTCGACAAAAATGCCGGAGATCTCCACCGGCTTGTACTTGCCGTCCGCACAGCGGATCGTGTACTCGGCCAGCGGGATCACGCCCAGGTGCCTGGTGTCCAGCAGCCTCTGGCGGATCGCGTCGCGCTCTGCAGCGTCGGGGTAGGCGCGCTGCCACCAGGTGTCGGTGTCGGGCACCTCCTCCTGCGTGTAGCCGCAGATCTGGACATACCGCTGGTTGCGAAAGCTGATGAGCCCATCGTCCTGCACCAGGCACAGCCCCATGGGCAGGCGCTCCAGAATGCTGCGCAGGCGTTGTTCATTGGCCCGCAGGTTTTCTTCCATGCGCTTGCGCGCAGTGATGTCCTGCACCACGGCAATGTGGTGGCCGGGCGCGGAGCCTGACGCCCACATCGACGACACGGTCAGGTCGCCCCAGACCTCGTGCCCGTCCTTGTGGATGTAGCGTTTTTCCAGCCGGTACTCGGGCACATCGCCGCTCTGCAGCCGCCTCACTTGCGCCAGGTCCGCTGCCAGGTCATCGGGGTGGGTGAGGCTCTGAAAGGTCATGCCCACCATTTCCTCCGGGCTGTACCCCAGGATGTCGGCGTAGCGCTGGTTGACGCGCACAAACTGGCCCGTGGCCGAGTCCACCTGAGCGACACCCACGGTGGCCTGGTTGAAGAGCGCACGGAACCGCTCCTCACTCTCGCGCCGGGCATCGTCGGACAGCTGGGCGCGCACCAGCGCCAGGGTGCGCTGGCGCACCAGCAGGGCCACGACGGAAGCCAGCAACAACGACACCACCGCGGCCGCCAGCCCGGCCAGCCACGGCAAGCGCGTCTCCGACGCCGTCAGGAACGACCGGGTCGGGTAGAAAGTAAGCTGCCAGCGCCGGTCATGCACTCCCAGCTCACGCACCAGGGGCCGCACACCGGGCAGGCCCGGGGCCGTCTGCTCCAGCAGGGGGCGCACCATGGCATCGCCCGAATCCGGGCGCACCGGGCCGAGATCCGCCATGGCGACAGCGATGCCGTTCAGAAACCCCTGGCTGCCCAGCCCCTGCACCAGGTCATAGACCCGCAGGGTGGACGCCACCGCGCCCACAAAACGCTGCTCGGCCGTGCCGGCGGTGGGGTCGAACACCGGCACGCGGATGACGATGCCTGCGCGATGTGTTGTCTCCTGCAGCAGATCGAACGGAGCCGACACAACGGTCTGTCCGCTGTCGCGGCTGTAGCGCATGGCGGCAAGGTTGGCGGGCTGGGCACTGATATCCAGGCCCAGCACCCCCTCGTTGCCGAACATGGGCCAGAGATACTCGGCCACAAAGTACTCGGCACGCTCGCCGGGCGGGTGGATCTTGAACTGGGGCAAGCCGTCGGGTGACAACGAGGTGTCCGCCCTCACCCTGGCCTCATAGGCCTCGCGCTCACGCCCAGGCACCCAGCGCGTGAAAGACAGGTTGCGAACACCGGGGTAGCGCTGGCCCACCTCCATCTCGCTGGCGGCCCGTTCAAAGTCCAGGCGCGACAAGCGGGGGTTGGCCGTGAACAGGCCCCGCAGGCCGTTGACCACCTCGGTGTGACCGGCAATGCGCTGGCTCAGCGCCTCGGTGAACGCCCGCGTCTCCTGGGTGAAGCGCGCTTCTTCGATCTGCGCCATCGACGCGGCCTGGTGCTGCGCCAGCCACAGGCTCACCACCAACCCCAGAACGGCCACACCCATGCCCGCCACCCAATGCCGATAGCGGCTTGGGGGTGCCAGGGCAGCCAGCGGGGAAGAAGTGGAAGAAGTCAGAGACGTGCCTTTGCTTTGCTGGCCGGGGAGCCGACCAGACACCATGCAAATTGCGCAGGATAGCGGCAATCCAGCCACTGTGGAGCCAACATTTGGTTACGGCGAAAAATTTAAGAAAAAAGTGCCTCTAGCGCCACAGCGACTTACCTCACAAGCTATGAAATGATGAGCATATTTCGCCACCAGAACGCCCACGGGTTTACCCGACAACTGCCCCTGGCGCCACGGGGTACGGCGCGAAACGGCTGTGGTTTTCATTCACATCCAACGCCCGCCCGATGGGCGGAAACGCGCGTTGCGGACAGGCGTCTCGCTCGCACACCTTGCAACCCATGCCAATCGGCACGGCGGCCTCGGGGTTGGCCAGGTCCAGCCCGCGTGAATACACCAGCTGCGACGCGTGGCGGATGTCACACCCCAGGGCTACGGAGAACTCCTTGCCGGGCACACCCCAGCCGCCGCCGCTGCGCGATACCACACGCGCCACCCACAGGTAGGCGCGACCATCGGGCATGCGTGCCACCTGCGGCACGATGCGGCCTGGCTGTGCGAAGGCCTCGTACACATTCCACAGTGGGCAGGTGCCACCGATCTTGCTGAAGTGAAAGTGTGTGGCCGACTGCCGCTTGCTGATGTTGCCCGCGCGGTCTACCCGGATGAAGAAGAACGGCACGCCGCGCGCACTGGGCCGCTGCAGCGTGGACAAGCGATGGCACACCGTCTCGAAGCCGACACCAAACTGCTGGCCCAGCCGGTCGATGTCGTAGTGCGCCGCTTCGGCCGCTTGCAAAAAGGCCGTGTAGGGCAACACCAGCGCCCCCGCAAAGTAGTTGGCCAGACCGATGCGCGCCAGCGCCCGGGCCTGGTCGCTGGACAACCCGGCGCCAGCGGCCAAACGTTGCAGCTCGGCGCCCTGCTCCAGAAACGCCAGCTGCGTCGCCATCTGAAACGCCCGCTGCCCCCGCTCCAGGCCCGCCGCCAGCTGCAGCACGCCGGCATCGGCCTGGAATACCCGTTGCGCCTGCCCGGGCAGGTCGGTCACATCCACCACACGCACTCCGTGGGCCACGAGCAGGCGTTGGGCCAGCGCTTCGTCCGCTCTCCCGGGCAGCAGGCCCCATTCGGCGGCACAGCGTTCGGCAGCATCGTCCAGCTCGGCAATGTGGTTCTGGCGTGCAAAAAAGAAGTCGCGCACTTCTTCATAAGCCATGGGCGGATGTTGGGCCACGGTGCCCTCGCCGTCCCGGTCATTGCCCAGGGCGGCCAGGCGCTCCAGCGCCTGACGGTGCCTCTGGTGCAACGCCAGCAGCGTGCGCGCCACAGCGGGCATGCCTGCGGCCAGCTCGCGGATCTCTGCCAGAGACACGGCATCGCCAGCACCCTCCCCGCCGACCCCGGCAGGCAAGTCGGCCAACACCTCGCGCAGGCCCGTGATGAGGCGCGCCTCATCGTCGTCTGAGAAGCGCTGCACATCCACGCCGAACACCGCGTTGATCTTGAGGAGTACAGGCACGGTGAGCGGGCGCTGGTTTTGCTCCAGCTGGTTCAGGTAACTGGCCGATAGGTCCAGCGCCCGGGCCAGCGCAATCTGGGTCATGCCGCGCTCTTCGCGCAGGCGGCGCAGGCGCACACCCATGAAGGTTTTTTTCATTCCATCTTTCTCGGTGCTCTTTGGTCGCACCCTGATCGCCATTCGCAATATTCGCAAATTGACGGGTTTTCGTTCGCAATCATTCGCCAATTCAGGACTTACAGCGGAATGCCATTGTGCGTAAATTGCGAAGCATGACAACCCCCACTGGCACCGTCGAACTGACGGAAATCGTCTTCCCCGCAGAAGCCAACCACTACGGCACGCTGTTCGGCGGCAACGCCCTGCAGCTCATGGCCAAGGCGGCGTTTCTGGCAGCGCGCGGCGCCGCACAGCGCGATGTGGTGATGGCGGGCGTGACCGACGTGCGTTTTCTGGCCCCCGTGCCCGTGGGCCATGTGCTCACGCTCCGCGCCTGGGTCACCCGCGTCGGCCGCAGCTCGCTCACCGTGTGCGTGACCGGTCTGGCCGCCACGCTGGGCTCGCCCCAGGACGAAGTGCTGAAGGGGATTTTTGAAATGGTGGCGGTGGATGGCAAAGGCCGCCCCGCTGCCATCACCAACACATATGTAAACCAGGAGACCGCATGACTACCACCGTTGAAACCCCGGGCTTCAAGCCCAAGAAGTCCGTCGCGCTCTCGGGCGTGGCGGCGGGCAACACCGCCCTGTGCACCGTAGGCCGCACGGGCAACGACCTGCACTACCGGGGCTACGACATCCTCGACATTGCCGAGGTCTGCGAGTTTGAAGAAATCGCCCACCTGCTGGTACACGGCAAGCTGCCCACACGCGCCGAACTGCGTGCCTACAAGTCCAAGCTCAAGGCCCTGCGCGGCCTGCCGATGAGTGTGAAGCAGGCGCTGGAGCAGCTGCCCGCCGCCAGCCACCCCATGGACGTGATGCGCACGGGCGTCTCGGCCCTGGGCTGTGCGCTGCCTGAAAAGGACGACCACAACCTGCCGGGTGCGCGCGACATTGCCGACCGGCTCATGGCATCACTGGGCTCCATGCTGCTCTACTGGCACCACTGGGCCAGTTCGGGCCGCCGCATCGAGGTGGAGACCGATGACGACTCCATCGGTGCGCACTTCTTGCACCTGCTGCACGGCTCCAAACCCAGCGCTGCCTGGGAGCGTGCCATGCACACCTCGCTGAACCTGTATGCCGAGCACGAGTTCAACGCCAGCACCTTCACCGCCCGCGTGGTGGCCGGCACGGGCAGCGACATGTATTCGGCCATTACCGGCGCCATCGGCGCGCTCCGGGGCCCCAAGCATGGCGGCGCGAACGAGGTGGCTTTCGAGATCCAGAAACGCTACGACAGCCCGGACGAAGCCGAGGCCGACATCCGCCGCCGCGTGGAGGCCAAGGAGGTGGTCATTGGCTTCGGCCACCCGGTCTACACCGTGAGCGACCCACGCAATGTCGTCATCAAGGGCGTGGCGCACAACTTGTCGCAAGAGGCTGGCAGCACCAAGATGTATGACATTGCCGAGCGGCTGGAGACCGTGATGTGGGAGGTGAAAAAGATGTTTCCCAACCTCGACTGGTTCAGCGCCGTGAGCTACCACATGATGGGCGTGCCCACCGCCATGTTCACGCCGCTGTTTGTGATTGCCCGCACCAGCGGCTGGGCGGCACACATCATCGAGCAGCGGCAGGACAACAAGATCATCCGGCCGAGTGCGAACTACACCGGGCCCGAAGACCTGGCGTTCGTACCAATCCAGGACCGCAAGTAAAACCAAACGGCCGAAGCCCCCTGCCCCACGCTCATGAACACTCTGTACCGCAAGAAGCTGCCCGGCACGCAGCTCGACTACTTTGATGCCCGCGAGGCTGTCGAATCCCTGCAACCGGGCGCCTGGGCCACCCTGCCCTACACCGCCCGGGTCCACGCCGAAAACATCGTGCGCCGCGCCGATCCGGCCACCATCAACGACTGCCTGCGCCAGCTCGTCGAGCGGCGCAGCGACCGCGACTTCCCCTGGTACCCGGCACGCGTGGTGTGCCACGACATTCTGGGCCAGACGGCGCTGGTGGATCTGGCGGGCCTGCGCGATGCGATTGCCATGGAGGGTGGCGACCCGGCCCAGGTGAACCCTGTGGTGCCGGTGCAGCTGATCGTGGACCACTCGCTGGCCGTGGAATGTGGCGGGTTTGACCCCGATGCCTTCGCCATGAACCGCGCCATCGAAGACCGCCGCAACGAAGACCGTTTTCACTTCATCGAGTGGACCAAAAAAGCCTTTGCCAATGTGGATGTGATCCCGGCGGGGAACGGCATCATGCACCAGATCAATCTGGAAAAAATGTCGCCCGTGGTCCATGCCGACCGGGGCTTGGCCTACCCCGACACCTGCGTGGGCACCGACAGCCACACCCCCCATGTGGATGCGCTGGGCGTGATCGCCATCGGCGTGGGCGGCCTGGAGGCCGAGAACGTGATGCTGGGGCGTGCATCGATGATGCGGCTGCCCGAAATCGTGGGCGTGGAGCTGACCGGACATCGCCAGGACGGCATCACCGCCACCGATGTGGTGCTGGCGCTCACCGAGTTTTTGCGCAAGGCCAAGGTGGTGGGCGCCTATCTGGAGTTCTTTGGCGAAGGCGCCGCCAAGCTCACGATTGGCGACCGCGCCACCATCTCGAACATGGCGCCCGAATATGGTGCCACGGCGGCCTTGTTCAGCATCGACGAACAGACGCTGGAGTATCTGACGCTGACGGGCCGCGAGGCGGAACAAGTGAAGCGGGTCGAGGCGTATGCCAAGACAGCGGGATTGTGGTCCGACACCCTCAAAGATGCGGTCTACGCGCGCAACCTGGTGTTCGACCTGTCGAGCGTGGTGCGCAACCTGGCCGGCCCCTCCAACCCGCATGCGCGCGTGGCCACGTCCGACCTGGCGGCCCAAGGCATCGCGGGCCCCTGGGCCATGCCCGCACCACAGGACGGCACGATGCCCGATGGCGCTGTGGTCATTGCCGCCATCACCAGCTGCACCAACACCTCCAACCCGCGCAACGTGATCGCCGCCGCGCTGCTGGCGCGCAACGCCAACCGGCTGGGCCTCACGCGCAAGCCCTGGGTCAAGACCTCGCTGGCGCCCGGCTCCAAGGCGGTGGAGCTGTATTTGAAGGAAGCGGGCTTGCTGGCCGACCTGGAAAAGCTCGGCTTTGGCATCGTGGCCTTTGCCTGCACCACGTGCAACGGGATGAGTGGGGCGCTGGACCCTGCCATCCAGCAGGAGATCATTGACCGCGACCTGTACGCCACCGCCGTGCTCTCGGGCAACCGCAATTTCGACGGGCGCATCCACCCCTATGCCAAGCAGGCGTTTCTGGCCTCGCCCCCGCTGGTGGTGGCCTATGCGATGGCGGGCACGGTGCGTTTTAACATCGAAAAGGACGTGCTGGCGGTGGTGGACGGCCAGGCGATTCGCCTCAAAGACCTATGGCCCAGCGACGCAGAAATCGACGCCGTGGTGAAAACTGCCGTGAAGCCCGCGCAGTACCGCGCAGTGTACGAACCCATGTTCGCCATCCGACACGACGATGGCCAGCGCGTGTCGCCGCAGTACGAGTGGCGCCCGCAGTCCACCTACATCCGCCGCCCGCCCTACTGGGACACCGAGGGCATCGGTGCACTCGCCGCCCACCCGCGCACGTTGAAAGGCATGCGTCCGCTGGCCCTCCTGCCCGACAACATCACGACCGACCACCTGTCGCCATCGAACGCCATCCTGCCGGACAGCGCAGCGGGCGAATACCTGGCCCACATGGGCGTGCCCGAGGAGGACTTCAACTCCTACGCCACGCACCGGGGCGACCACCTCACCGCCATGCGCGCCACGTTTGCCAACCCGCAGCTCGTCAACGAGATGGCCGTGGTGGATGGCAAAGTGAAAAAGGGATCGCTCGCCCGCGTGGAGCCCGAAGGCCGGGTCATGCGCATGTGGGAGGCCATGGAAACCTATCTGAACCGCCGCCAGCCGCTCATCATCATTGCCGGTGCCGACTACGGCCAGGGGTCGAGCCGCGACTGGGCCGCCAAGGGCGTCCGGCTGGCGGGTGTGGAGGTGGTGGTGGCCGAGGGCTTCGAGCGCATCCACCGCACCAACCTGATTGGCATGGGGGTGTTGCCGCTGGAGTTTGAGGCGGGGGTCAACCGCACTACGCTGGGGCTGGATGGGACGGAGGTGTATGGCGTGGAGGGAGACATGCAACCCCGTACCGACCTCACCCTGGTCATCCACCGCAAGAATGGCGAGGAAACCAAGGTGCCCATGACATGCCGACTCGACACCGCCGAAGAGGTCTCGATCTACCAGGCGGGCGGCGTGCTGCAGCGCTTTGCGCAAGACTTCTTGGCCAAGAATACAGAACCAAAACAGGCTCTGGCGCCCGTCTAGCAAGCGCCACGCGCTATCCAATTTGATGATTCTCCATGAGCATTTTTCCCGCACCACAGATCCGCATCCCCGCCACCTACCTGCGGGGCGGCACCAGCAAAGGCGTGTTCTTTCGCCTTGACGACCTGCCCGCCCCCGCCCAGCAACCCGGCCCGGCGCGGGACGCGTTGCTGCTGCGCGTGCTGGGCAGCCCAGATCCGTACGGCAAGCAGATCGACGGCATGGGCAATGCGTCGTCGAGTACCAGCAAAGCGGTGATCCTGTCGCGCAGCACGCGGCCGGGCCACGACGTGGACTACCTGTTTGGGCAGGTATCCGTCGACCAGCCCTTTGTGGACTGGAGCGGCAACTGCGGCAACCTGTCGGCCGCTGTGGGGCCGTGCGCCATCCACATGGGGCTGATCGATGCGGCGCGTATTCCACAGAACGGCACCTTTCCGGTTCGCATCTGGCAGGCCAACATCGGCAGGACCATCGTCGCGCATGTGCCTATCACCCAGGGGCGGGTGCAAGAAACGGGTGACTTTGAATTGGACGGCGTGACTTTTGTCGCCGCCGAGGTGGCGCTGGAGTTCATGGACCCGGCGGACGATGGCGATGATGGGGGAGCCATCTCGACAGCGCCGGGCCGCCCCAAGCTGGCGAGGGCCCCCTCGGGGGGCAGCGAACCACACGCAGTGGGGAGCGTGGGGGCGTTATTCCCGACGGGCAACGTGGTGGACACCTTGGAGGTGCCCGGGGTCGGCAGCTTTGCCGCCACGCTGATCAACGCGGGTATCCCCACCCTCTTTCTCAATGCACAAGAGCTGGGTTACACCGGCACCGAGCTGCAGCGGGTCATCAACGGCGATGCGGCGGCACTGGCGCGCTTCGAGACGATCCGTGCATACGGCGCCCTGCGCATGGGCCTGATCCAGCACGTGAGCGAGGCCGCCACGCGCCAGCACACGCCCAAGATCGCGTTTGTCGCACCGCCGGCGAGCTACACGGCCTCCAGCGGCAAAGCCATTGACGCCAAGGACATCGACCTGCTGGTGCGCGCTCTCTCCATGGGCCAACTGCACCACGCCATGATGGGCACGGCAGCGGTGGCCATTGGCACGGCCGCAGCCATCCCCGGCACGCTGGTCAACCTGGCAGCGGGCGGGGGCATGCGCAGCAGCGTGCGGTTTGGCCACCCCTCGGGCACCCTGCGCGTGGGGGCCGAAGCAGCGCAGGTCAACGGCCAGTGGAAGGTGACCAAGGCCCTCATGAGCCGCAGCGCCCGCATCCTGATGGAAGGCTGGGTGCGGGTGCCGGGCGACATTTTTTAAAGCAAAAAGGGCTTGATGCGCTAGTGAATCATGCGCCAATAGCTATCAAACATATAGCAACCCAGCTCACCACCCCAACCATGAACACCAGACAACAACTCAAAGCCCTGGCCCAGGCTCGCCGGGGCGTCGTCGTGCCCGGCGCTTTCAACGCCCTCTCCGCCCGCGTGGTGGCCGACCTGGGCTTTGAAGCCCTCTACGTCACCGGCGCTGGCGTGACCAACATGTGGTTCGGCCTGCCCGACCAGGCCTTCATGGGCCTGACCGACATTGCCGACCACACCGCACGCATCCGCGACGCGGTGGAGCTGCCGCTCATCGTCGATGCCGACACGGGTTTTGGCAACGCCCTCAACACCTACCATGCGGTGCGTGTGCTGGAGCGCGCGGGGGCCGACTGCATCCAGCTAGAAGACCAGGTCAGCCCCAAGCGCTGCGGGCATTTCAACGGCAAGGACGTGATCAGCACCGACGAGATGCTGGGCAAGATCAAAGCCGCAGTGGATGCGCGCCGCGATGCGGACACCCTCATCCTGGCCCGCACCGACGCCTGCGCCACCCAGGGCTTCGAGGCCGCCGTGGAGCGCGCCCAGCGCTTTCAGGAGGCGGGCGCGGACATCCTGTTTGTGGAGGCCGTCACCACACTGGAAGAGATCCGCGCCCTGCCCCAGCGGCTGGCGGCACCACAGTTGATGAACATGGTGATCGGAGGCAAGACCCCCATCACCAGCGCCGAAGAACTCGCCGGCTTGGGCTATGGCCTGGTGCTGTACGCCAACGCAGCGCTGCAGGGCGCGGTGGCTGGCATGCAAAAGGCCTTGACCGTGCTGCGCGACGCGCAGCGCATTGACGAAGACCCCGCACTGGTCGCGCCGTTTGCAGAGCGCCAGCGGCTGGTGCGCAAAGCCGACTGGGATACGCTGGAAGCGAAGTACGCCAGGCCTTAGTGTCACCCCCGGGGCAAGAACCCGTCGCGTTTTTGCCTTCAAGGCCGCACAAGCCTCCGGTGCCGGGCACAATGGGTCTTTCCAGCACACCGTGCGCGCTGCACCATGCAAAGCATTTCTTCGTTGAACCTGGTGGACCTGTTGCTCGACGCCGTCTGCATCGTGCGGGTAGACAGCTCGATTGTGTTTGTCAGTTCAGCGTTCGAGCGCATCTTTGGGTACACCCCCGACGAGGTGATCGGCAAGCGGATGCTGGACATGGTGCACCCCGACGACCTGCCCGCCACCCAACGACAGGCCCACAACGTGACGCAGGGCGAGCTGCAGCTGCAGTTTGAAAACCGCTACGTGCGCAAGGATGGCTCCATCGCCCACATCCGCTGGACGGCCCGCTGGCTGCCCGACAAGCAGGTACGGCTGGCCGTGGCCCACGACATCACCGCGCGCAAGGCCACCGAGTCGATGCAGGCGGTGATCTACGCCATCTCCGAAGCCGCGCACACCACACACAACCTGCAGGCCCTGTTCCAGCACATTCACCAGATCGTGGGCGGCCTGTTGCCCGCCACCAATTTTGCGGTGGCCCTGTACAACCCGCACGATGACCAGCTGAGTTTTCCGTACCACGTCAACGAGCACCTGCCCGCGCCCGAACCCATGGCGCTGGCCGAGGACCCGCGCTATGCGGAGGTGATCCGTGGCGGTGCCACCTTGCTGCTCACGCCGGACTCGTCGGTAGCAAAGGCCACGCACTGGCGCGCTGCAGCGCATGCCACGCAGGCGCCGCTGTATTGGCTGGGTGTGCCCTTGCAGACGCAGCGTGGCCCCCTGGGAGCACTGGTGCTGCAAAGCTACACCGAACAAGGCCGCTACACCGACAAGGACAAGGAGCTGCTGCAGTTCGTCTCCACCCAGGTAGCGGCCGCCATTGAACGCAAGCAGATGTATGAGCGCCTTGAACATATGGCGCAGTACGACCAGCTCACGCACCTACCCAACCGCCAGCTGTTTCTGGACCGGCTCAAGACCGCCCTGGCCCGCGCGCGGCGCGACCAGACGCTGCTGTCGCTGCTGTTCATTGACCTCGACCGGTTCAAGGAAGTGAACGACACCCTGGGCCATGCCATGGGCGATCTGCTGCTGCAGCGGGTGGCGCAGCGGCTGCTCGAATGCGTGCGCGCATCCGACACGGTGGCGCGGCTGGGCGGTGATGAATTTGTGGTGCTGCTTGAAGGCGGCCAAGCCCGCGAGCACGCCTGTGCGGTGGCCGACAAGATACTCGCGGCCTTTGGTCAGGACTTCGACCTCGAAGGCCAGCGTCTGTACATCCAGCCCAGCATTGGCGTGGCCATCTACCCCGAGCATGGTGGGGAAGAGCACCGCCTGCTGGGCCACGCCGACGAAGCCATGTACCTGTCCAAGCGCAACGGCGGCAACCAGGTGCGGGTGGCGCTGGCGCCCCTGCATTCCTGATGTCCGTGGTCCCAGCCCGTCTTGCACACGTCCGTCCCTGGCTCTGAGGCGACTTCGGTGGGGGCATACAACGGGACCAAGCCGCTTGTACTGCAGTGCGCGGTGCGGTTGGGTCTGGCTGTGGCGGCCTTGCCGGTGGCCCTTGCCGTCACGCTGATGCTCTATCCGGTGTGGTCATGGGTGGAGCGCACGACAGGCATCGAAAGCGTGGGCCACAGCGGGCCGGCCAGCTGGTGCTATCTGGCCGTGTGGGTGCCCATGGTCACGGCCCTCCTGCTGCCCCCAATGTGGCGCCTGGCCAAGGCACTCTTGCGCAAGCCACATGGCCACGCAGACACATAGGGGTTCTTGGGTCGAGGTTCACCGCCGCAGGCATATCACCGCACAATGCGGCCTGGCATTCGCAACCCCCCGGCCGGATGCTCTGGCCCATCCCTGGGGCACTTCACCACACTCGGCGCCCAGCGCCACGCACCCATGCTCTACAACGCCTTGAAGCTTGTCCATGTCCTGTCCATCATCGTGTGGGTGGGGGGCATGGTGTTCGCCCATTTTTTTCTGCGGCCTGCCGCGCAGTCGCTGGAGCCCCCGCAGCGCGTGCGGCTGATGCATGACGTGCTGCAGCGTTTTTTTGCGGCAGTCACTGCCGCCGTGGTGCTGGTGCTGGGCAGCGGCCTGTGGATGATCGGCCGCGCGGCCAAGCAGGCCGTTCAGACGGGCGGTGTGTTCTCCATGCCACTGGACTGGACCATCATGGCCACGCTGGGCCTGGTGATGATGGTCATCTTCGGCCATATCCGCTTTGCGTTGTTCCGGCGCCTGCAGCGTGCCGTGGCAGCGTCGGACTGGCCCAGCGGCGCCAAGGCCCTGGGCAGCATCCGCAGCTGGGTGGGCGTGAACCTGGCGCTGGGTGTGGTGATCGTCGTGGTCACGCTGCTGGTCTAGGGTCTATTGATTGGATGGGCCCGCAGGCTGCTGCCCCGCGCGGCAGCACGCATCGCGTGGCCCCAGGAGTTTTGACGTTGTTCCGTTTCTTCGAAAGCCGGCTTCCCCCCTACCCCGCTGCAGAGCCGCACTTGCCTCCCAAGGCCTTTTTGGCCTTTGTGTGGGACGGCACCCGTGGCCTGCGTGGCTACGTGGCCGCCATGGCAGGTTTGTCCGCAGCCATTGCCATTTACGAAGCCCTGCTGTTTGCCGTGTTGGGCGTGGTGGTGGACTGGATCTCCACGTCCGCGTCTCCGGGCACGCTATGGGCCGAACGCAAAGCGGCGCTGATCGGCATCACTGCGCTGCTGCTGGTATCGGTGGTGCTGGTCGCCTTGCAGACCAGCATCAAGCACCAGGTGCTGGCCATCAACTTTCCGCTGCGGCTGCGCTGGAACTTTCACCGGCTGATGCTGGGCCAGAGCATGGCGTTCTACGCCGACGAGTTTGCGGGCCGCATCACCACCAAGATCATGCAGACCGCGCTGGCCGTGCGCGACATGATCTTCACAACCACCGACGTGGTGATTGGCATGGGCATCTACCTGGTGACCATCCTTGTGCTGCTGGCCGGGTTTGACGCGCGGCTGCTGCTGCCGTTTGCCGCGTGGATGGTGGCCTATGGCCTGGCCTGCTGGTACTTTGTGCCGCGCCTGGGCCAGGTGGGCAAGGCGCAGGCCGACGCGCGCTCGGTGATGACCGGGCGCATCACCGACGCATACACCAACATTGCCACCGTCAAGCTGTTCTCGCACACGCGGCGCGAATCCGAATTCGCCCGTGCCGCCATGGACGCGTTCAAGCTGACCGGCTATGCGCAGATGCGCCTGGTGAGCCTGTTCGAGATCGTCAACCAGCTGCTGGTGGTGGCCATGATTCTCGGCGCGTGCGGCACGGCCCTGTGGCTATGGTCGGCCGGCGAGGTGGGTGCGGGTGCCGTGGCCGCCGTCACCGCGATGACGCTGCGCGTATCAGGCCACGCGCACTGGGTGATGTGGGAGATGACCACCCTGTTTGAAAGCGTGGGCACCATCCAGGACGGCATCAACACGCTGACCCGACCGCGCGCCGTGGTTGATGCCCCCGATGCCAAGCCCCTGGTCGTGACCCAGGGCGAGGTGCGCTTTGAGGACATGAGCTTTGCCTACGGCAGCGGCCCCGATGCCCGTCCGGTCATCGACCGCCTCAACCTCACCATCCGCCCCGGCGAGAAGATCGGCCTGATTGGCCGCTCGGGCGCGGGCAAGTCCACGCTGGTCAACCTGCTGCTGCGCTTTCACGATGTGCAGTCCGGCCGCATCCTCATCGACGGACAGGACATTGCCCACGTGACCCAGGACAGCCTGCGCCGCCACATCGGCATGGTCACGCAGGACACCTCGTTGCTGCACCGGTCCATGCGCGACAACATCCTGTACGGCCGCCCCGATGCCAGCGAGGCCGACCTGCACCAGGCGGCCGCGCGTGCAGAGGCCGCAGACTTCATCGCCACACTCACCGACCTGCAGGGCCGCACCGGCTATGACGCCCATGTGGGCGAACGCGGCGTCAAGCTCTCGGGTGGCCAGCGCCAGCGTGTGGCCATTGCACGCGTGATGCTGAAAGACGCGCCCATCCTGCTGCTGGACGAAGCCACCAGCGCGCTCGACTCCGAGGTGGAAGCGGCCATCCAGCAAAGCCTGGACGGCTTGATGCAGGGCAAGACGGTGATCGCCATTGCCCACCGCCTGTCCACCATTGCCGCCATGGACCGCCTCATCGTGATGGACGCGGGCCGCATTGTGGAAGAAGGCACACACGCCCAGCTGCTGGGCCAGGGCGGCGTGTATGCCCGGCTGTGGGGCCACCAGAGCGGCGGGTTCCTGGGCGAATCGGAGGAAGACTGAGTCGGCGAGGACGGACACGAGCCGCCTGGGCGACACGCTGTCGCGCACGCGGCTGTGCGGCGGGTGTGTTGTCCCTACGGTGGCGGGTTTCAACCACCGGATGGAATCGCACCGATGATCAAAGTCACCGCCGTTTACCGCTGGCGTGAAGGCGCCACCTTCAACCACGACTACTACCACTCCGAGCACATGCGCATCGCCCGCGCAGCATTGCAGCCGCTGGGCCTGGTGCGGCTGGAGAGCGACCGTGTTCTCTACCCTGGCGAGCCGCGCCCGGGCCAGGTGGTGGCGCTGACCAACGCGTTCTTCAGCGACCTGAGGCAGGCCCAAACGGCCGCCAAGGCGACGATGGCTGAGCTGTCGGCAGACATTCCCAACTACACCAACATCCAGCCCGAGTCGTACTTTGCGCAGATGCTGGAGCACCCTGTGACCGCCTGACTGCCTCGGGGGTATGCGGTGGTTGGGTCCGCCACTACCCGCGTTCGCGCAAGGCCTTGAAGAGCAGACCCAGGCACACGCCCATGCCCAGCAAAGGGATGGCAGCCAGCGCGGCGACCACCGCGCGCGCCAGGGGCGACCAGTCAAAGTCGCGCGCTGTGAGCCAGGCGCCCAGCGCCGCGATCAGGCCCAGCACCACCATGCCCACGCGAAAGCTGGCCCCGGGCTTGAAGAAGGCCATGAGCAATGCCCCGTTGGCCACACCGATGCCCAGCGCGGCATGGCCCAGGTGCCAGGCAAACGCTGAGGTGGAGCGCCCGTAGCGGGCACCTTCATAGGCATCGTCTTCGTCCCCCTCATCCCCGGGATGCGTCTGACCCGTACGGCTGCGCGAGGGGCTGGGAGCCTGCGAGCGCGGAGTCTGGGGTTGGGGCGGCCTGGCTGCGGCTGGCGAGGGCTGGGCTCCATCACCGCGCCCCCATTCGCCTGCGGACAGGCCGGCCGCTGCCGCGATACCCACAGGCCCGATGGCTGCCCCGACCGGCGCCGGCAGGTTCGGTGCGAGTCCCCGCTCTTGCAGCACGGCACGCAGCCGCCCCGGCTCGCGCAGTGCCATCACCAGGGCCCGCACGGGCCCCTGCTCTTGCGGCTTGATGCGCAGGTCGACCACCTGCATGGTGGTGCCCCGCGTATTGGCCAGCATGAACAACGCCTTGGCCACCAGGGCATCTTTGGGACCGCCCTTGCCGCTTTCGATGAAGGTGCCCAGGTTGTAGGTGGCGTCGGCGTGGCCTGCCTCGGCCGCCTGGGCATACCAGGCGCGGGCCTGGGCCAGGTTCACGGGGCCGCCATAGCGGCCATGCTCGTCGCTGGTGCCCAGGTGGAACGCGGCGTGCGGATCGCCCTCGCGGGCGTACCAGCCCGGCAGGTCGCGCAGAGGGTTGCCAGTCCACACCAGGGGTGCTGCAGCACCTGGTGCGGACGAATCCGCGGCCATGGGCGCCAGGCTGAGGCCGCCGGGCGATTCTGACGCTTGCTGGGCCTGCTGCTTTTGCTGCGCCCGCTGCCGCTGCGTTTGCGCGGCGGCGTTCCACTTGGCGGCCTGCTGCGCGTCCGCCGGCCCGCCCCAGCCGCGCTCGAACATCACGGCCAACAGGCGTTTGGCGGGTTCATGGTCCCAGTCTGCCGCGCGCTGGCACCAGGAGCGTGCGTTCTCAAAGTTCGGTTGCTCCCAGCCGGTCACGGTCTCCAGCGCCTGCAGAAAGGCTGCCACCTCGTGGCCCTGGTCCGCTGCGGGCTCCAGGGCGTCTGCCGCTTCAATGCGCTTGCGCGAGTACAAGGCCAGTTGCTCGCTGCGGGCCACGGCGTCATCGACTGCCTTGCGCTCTTCGTCCGCGATCCGCAGCAGTGTCTCGCCCGGGGCGTCCATCAGCCGTGCCATCAGAGCCTGAACGCGGGCCTTCGCCTTGTCCGGAAAGCGCTCGTAGAAGGCTTGGGCGTCCTTGCGGGTCTCCGCATCGTGCGCGCCCATGAGCTGCAGTGCAGCCGCCAGGTCAAAGTGCCTGCGCTGGCCCATGGTGCCAAAACGCAGGGCCCGACCCAGCGCATACAGCGCATGGGGGTTGCCCCGCGCGGCCCAGCGCCGGTACTCGGCCCAGGCTTTGGCGTCATCGCCCGCCTGCCGCGCACGGACCGCATGGCGCACCTGCAAGTCGGGCTCCTCAGGGGCGTCGCCATTGGCCAGGTAGTGCACGCCACTTTGTGGGTCATACAGATTCAGGCCCAGGCGGGCCGCCTGCTCCCAGCCATCGTCAAACGGCGGGCCCCAATCCGGAAAGCGGGTGTTGATGCCGACGCCAAAGGTCGGGTCGGTGATGTCAGGACCACCGAGGTAAATGTCCCAGAACCCGGCAAAGCGCTGTTCGACGGCCCGGGCCCAGGCAGTGAATTGGGGGTTCATCGGCACCTGGGGGCCGGCCTCCACGCGCTCGTACTGCGCGTCCGCCTCGGCCTTGGTGGCGGGCCAGGGCCAATCAGCGGGCTTCTCCCAGATCTGGATGGTGTAACTCACGGCTCCCTCCTCGGATGCCGCTCGGAATGCGGCTTGTTGTTTGTGTTGACGCTCGTCAAGTGCGAGCAAATTCTAGAAGCGCCCTCCGCCAGCCTGCATCGCGGCACCTCTCTGTTTTGTCCAGTGATGTGCCAGCACCACACCCGGATAACGCTCCCGCTTTTTGGGTAAAAATGGGCTGTAGCGCCGGTACTTCATGCCCAATTAGCTCTTCTTTTTATAGCAAATCATGTCCACACCACCCGTTTCCGCCATGGCCCTTGCGATGCCTGTGCCCACCGGCGAGCAGCTTAAGGCCGCGCGCGTTGCAGCCGGGCTCAGCCAGGCGCAAGCTGCCGAACTCATGGGTTACCCACTGCAGACCGGCAGCCGGGGCGGTGTGCAGTCGCGCACCTGGCAGGCGCTGGAGAGCATGACCGACGAGCGCAACATGCAGGGACCCGTGTTCGCGATGTTTCTGTTGCTCACCGGACAGCATCCCGATCTCGTGCTCGCACATCGCTCGCCATCGACGGACGCCCCCGCGAGCGCGCCAGCGCCCAACCCGCAATAAAAAAGGCGGAACGGCCCAAAGGCAGTTCCGCCAAGTCTCTACAGGAAGAAAACAGGATAAGCCGGGCGATCAGTCCACCTTGATATTGGCCGCCTTGATGACCTGCGCCCATTTGTCCACTTCAGCCTTCTGGAACGTGGCGATCTGGGCCACGCTCATGTCGGCAGGCTCCATGCCAAAACCTTTAAGGCGGGTCTGCATGTCGGGCTGGGCGAGGATCTTGCGGATCTCGTCGTGCAGGCGGCTCACCACCGGGGTGGGCGTGCCCGCTGGCACAAAAATCGTCTGCCAGGACTGCACCTCGAAGTCCTTGAGTTCGGCCACGCCGGACTCCGCCACCGTGGGCACGTCGGGCATGGAGGCCAGGCGCTTGGGCGACGTGACGGCAATGGCGCGCAGCTTGCCGCTCTGGATGTGCGGGGCGGCCACCACGGTGGTGTCGAACATCATGTCCACCTGGCCGCTGATCACGTCCTGGATGGCGGGGCCGCTGCCCTTGTAGGGGATGTGCGTGAACTTCACGCCCGACTTGTAGGCCAGCAGTTCCACCGCCAGATGCTGCGAGCTGCCGGTGCCAGCGGACGCGGACGACAGGCCGCCCTGCTTGCCCTTGGCGGCCGTCAGCACGTCCTTCAGGGTTTTATAAGGGCTGTTGGCCGACACCACCAGCACCACCGGGTTGGTGCCGATCAGCGTGACGGGGCTGAACGACTTGATGGGGTCGTAACCCAGCTTGGGGTACAGGCTGATGTTGATGGCATGCGAGCTGACCGTGCCACCCAGCAGCGTGAAGCCATCCGGGGCCGAGCGCGCGGCGGCCTCCGAGCCGATGCTGCCAGCCGCACCGCCCTTGTTCTCCACCACCACCGTCGTGCCCAGGGCTGTGCCGAGTTGCTGGCCGATCAGACGGGCCAGGGTGTCGGTGGTGCCACCGGCGGCAAAGGGCACCACGTAGCTGATGGCTTTGCCGGTGGGCCAGGTGGTCTGGGCCATGGCGGGCAGCGCCATCAGCGCGCCTGCAGCTGCCAGCGCTGCGGATTGGACCAGGGTTCTGCGTTGCATGTGTTTGTCTCCTAGGGGCAATGAAAAAAGGGGGCAAAGAGCGAGGGCGCCTGCAGAGGCCGTGTTGTCGGTGCAGCCTGTGAACGCGCGCCCTTACTCGCTCAGGGCATATCGACGATCTCGATCCAGTTGGGGTTCTTGCCCACCGGAACGCGGGTGGGCACACCGGGAAGGCCTGTCGCGGGGTCAATGGGGTGCAGTGCGACGTGGTGCGACTCCTGTCCCGCAGCGATCAGGAAGCGGCCAGACGCGTCCACTGCAAAACCGCGCGGCGTCTTTTCGGTGGGCACATGCCCCAGGGGCTGCAGCTGCCCGGTGGCGGCATCGACGCGAAATGCGCTCAGCGTGCTGGACGTGCGCTCCGACGCATACAGCGTGCGGCCATCGGGCGATAGGTGAATGTCGGCGGCCCAGGGCTTGCCCGCAAAACCTGCGGGCAACGCCGTGGTGCGCTGCAGCGGGCGCAGCGTGCCACGCTCCTTGTCGTAGGCCATCACATGCACGGCCGCATCCAGTTCGTCCAGCAGATACAGGTGGCGCTGGTCGCCGCTCCAGACGAAGTGGCGGGGGCCGGACTTTTCGGGCGCCACGGGGGTCAGCGCAGGCTCGTGGGCGGTGAGCTTGCCGGTCTCTGCATCAAACTTCCAGGCCGAGAGGTGGTCGCCACCCAGGCTGGTAGCAAAGACATAGCGGTTGGCTGCGTCCGCGTGGATGGCGTGCGCGTTGGGCGCGGTGGGGATGAGCTGCTGCACCGCTCCCACGACACCGTCCTTGCCAATGCTGTTGACCGTGATTTTGTGTCCGGGGTAGGAGGCTGCGAACAGCCAGCGCCCGGTGGCGTCGGTGTCGATATTGGCCATGCTGTCGGCCAACGGCGCCTCGCCCAGCTTGCGCAGCTTGCCGCTCGCCGGGTCAATGGCCAGGCTGACCACCCGAAACGGCTGCGAGCGCAATGCCACATAGAGCACGCGCTTGTCCGGGCTGACGGCCATGGGCATGGCAGCGCCGCCCAGTGCCGTGGTGTCCACGGGCTTGAGCGTCCCGGCGGCGCGGTCCAGCTCCAGCACCGACACATCCTGGCTGTCTGCATTG
Organism: Acidovorax sp. ACV02; assembly: GCF_014851475.1. NCBI lineage: Bacteria > Pseudomonadati > Pseudomonadota > Betaproteobacteria > Burkholderiales > Comamonadaceae > Acidovorax > Acidovorax sp. ACV02. The sequence goes on along the minus strand of NZ_JACUZU010000006.1, from coordinate 1,892 downwards.
GCTACGTACACCCAGGTGGCTGCCTGTACCGCCTGTACGCCCAGCGCGGTTGCGACGGCCAGCATCACGGGCGCGACGCGGTGATGGATACGAAATGGGATGCTCATGCTCGGTCCCCTGGTAATGCCTTCGGCTGGACTGCGACTCTGAAGCGCGCCCGCCAGTGAGGCTGTGGTGGTTCTGCTGCGCCCGGAGACGCCATTCGCATGGCGATTCATTGCTGCAGCATCGTGTAATTGTGATATGTCGTCATACAACAAGGAATGCATTCTGACCCATCTTCAGCGCTGACAGAGAAAGGGATTACCCGATGTCACGTACAACCTTGAAACACCCGCCAGTCAACAATCTCTGGACTTTTTTGGACCAGAAATCTCAGTACAAACCCTGAAATCCACCTAAACATGCACTGAATGGCACCGGCATAGATTGCATATTTTTCGATCTAGTTGTACGATGACTAACAACACAAACACACGGAGACATTCCATGAGCCTGCAACGTCGCGCAATTCTTCTGGCCTGCACTGCCGCTCTGGCGGCAGCTTCTGCCACGGCCCAGACCGCTGAATGGCCTGCCAAGACACTGCGCATCGTGGTGCCCTACCCACCAGGCGGCAGCTCTGACATCATTGCGCGCTCGATCAGCCAGGCGCTGTCCGAATCGCTCAAGCAGAGCGTGATCGTCGAGAACAAGCCCGGCGCCAATGGCAACCTGGGTGCCGACTTTGTGGCCAAAGCCGAGCCCGATGGCTACACCATGCTGCTGTGTGATGTGGGCGCGCTGGCGATCAGCCCCTCGGTCTACACCAAGCTGTCTTTCGACCCCTCCAAAGACCTGCGCGGTGTGACCATGCTGGCCTACTCGCCCCACCTGCTGGTGGTGCACCCCTCGGTGCCGGTCAACAACCTCAAGGAGCTGATCGCCTACTCCAAGAAGAACGAGCTGAACTTTGCCGTGACGGCCACCGGCAGCGCGCCCCATCTGGCGGGCGTGGCGCTGGAGCGCGCCAGCGGCGCACGCTGGCAGTACATCCCCTACAAGGGCGGCGTCACCGCAATTCAGGACACCGTGGCGGGCCAGACCCAGGTGCTGATGAACGGCATGCTGGCCACCCTGCCCCAGGTACAAAACGGCAAGCTCAAGGTGCTGGGCGTTTCCAAGTCCACCCGCATGCCGCTGATCGGCGACGTGCCCACGATTGCCGAGCAAGGTGTGGCTGGCTATGAGTCCGGCACCTGGCAAGGCGTGCTGCTGCCACGGGGCACACCCGATGCGGTCGTGCAAAAGCTCAACAAGGCGCTCATCACCGCCATCCGCGCACCCGAGATCCGCTCGCGCCTGGCCGGCCAGGGCGCCGAAGTGGTGACCATGACCTCCACCGAACAGGACCAGTTCTTCGCCAAGGAACGCGCGCGCTGGGCCAGCGTGGTGAAGGCCGCCAACATCAAGCTCGACTGAGCGCCACAGACACCCGTTTCATTCACCATCCTCTCCCGCTGCAATGACCATGACCCCGCAAGAACTCAAAACCATCATGGGCTCCGGCCTGCTCTCGTTCCCCATCACCGACTTCGACGAGCAGGGCAACTTCCGCCCCAAGACCTACATCGAGCGCCTGGAGTGGCTCGCCCCCTATGGCGCCAGCGCCCTGTTTGCCGCCGGTGGCACCGGCGAGTACTTCTCGCTCTCGGGCCCGGAGTACAGCGAGGTCATCAAGACGGCCGTGGATACCTGCCGGGGCAAGGTGCCGATCATTGCCGGTGCCGGTGGCCCCACCCGCACGGCCATTGCCCATGCCCAGGAGGCCGAGCGCCTGGGCGCCCATGGCATCCTGCTGTTGCCGCATTACCTGACCGAAGCTGGCCAGGAAGGCCTGATCGCCCATGTGG